>CAWFFJ010000026.1:0-226765 GCA_963814875.1 uncultured Acidobacteriota bacterium | reverse complement strand
TTCCCCCCGGCAGTAGGGCTCCGCAGTGAGCCCACGGCTCACAGCGCACGCCGTGTCGCCGCGAGCGTACCACGACACCACAAGCAAGGTCTGTACCTGACAAGGCGGAATGGGAAATAGAGACAATCGCTGGCAGATCGCATACGAAACCGCGAGGCGTCCGGCGCCGAGGCGCTTTCCATTGTGCAGCTCGGCGGCTGTGAGTCACGCCGTTGGAACACCCGCGTCACCCAACGGTAACGCTTCGCAGTTACTCAGGGCCTGTCCAGCTCGAGCCGGCGAACCGCCGTCCCACCCAGCCCGGGATGAACGACAGCAGCACGAAGGCAACCGCCGCAACCGCGAGGTAGAGCAGGCTCCGTTCCAACGTCTCCGGCCGCCCGCCGCCGAGGATCACCTCGCGCGCGGAACCTGCCGCGAAGTTGAACGCGATCGTCCCCGGCAGCATGCACGGAAGGGTCACCAGGAGGTAGGTCGAGAACCGGATGCCGGTGAGCCCGTAAGCGTAGTTCTGAAGGTTGAACGGGAACACCGGAACCAGCCGGGTGAGCATCAGCATTCGCCAGCCCTGGCTTTCGACGCCGCGATCGATCCGCTGCAGCAGCCGGCTGCGGCGGACCCAGCGCTCGACCATCTCGCGCGCGGCATACCGGCCGATCAGGAAGGCGGTCGCCGCGCCCAGGTTGGCGCCGACGGTGGTCCACACCGAGCCCCAGATCGCCCCGAACACCAACCCTCCGACGATCGACACCGGCAGGCCCGGGAGCAGGAACACACTGACCACGATCCAGATCGCGACGAAAGCGAGCGGCGCCCAGGCACCGAGCCCGGCGAAAAAGGCGTCGAAGCGCAGCACCTGGTCGCGCAGGCTGCCCGCGAACACGCCGCTGCGACCGACCAGAACCAGTGCCACCACGATGACCGCGACAACACCGACGATGCGAAGCCAGCCCCTCGACGCCGATGCCGGCCTCGGCCGCCCACTCTCGTCTCCATCCGGTTCCTTCCTCATGCCGCCGTCTCCCAGCGCGAGCCTCGAACCGTCGCGCGCCACCGTGGAGCAGGTTGACCGGGCGGTCGGCCGCGGTTACTGCGCGGGCTCCACGACGAGACCCGAGCGGGCGACCTCAGGCGGCACGAAGTGCAGTGGGAGGCTGACCGTGAAGGTGGAACCCTCGCCTTCCACGCTGGCGACTGCGACCCGCCCACCGTGCATCCGGATCGCCTCGTCGACGATCGACAGGCCGAGCCCCGTACCTTCGCGCACGTGCTGTTTCGCGTTGGGCGCCCTGACGAACTCCAGGAACACGGTGTCAACGACGTCGGCGGGGATTCCGATACCGTGGTCGATCACCTCGACCCTCGCCACATCGTCGGCCACCCGGAGGCTGACGGTCACCGTCCCGCCATCGGACTTGGAGTATTTGATCGCGTTGTGGACCAGGTTTTCAAATGCGTATACCAGGTCGGGAGGCACCCCCCATTCGAGCTTGGCGACGCCCTGGATGTCGGGGACGAGAGTGACCTTGCGCTCGCTCGCAAAGGGCTCCTGCGCATCAAAGATGTCGGCCAACACCTGGTTGATGTAGACCTGCCGGGTCCACGGGGCCTTCGAGCGTCCCTCACGCATCTTCGCCAGCTCGAGCAGGTCGTTGACGATCAGCAGCAGGTCGCCGACCCGGTCCGCAGCACCAGCGAGCAACTTTCGGCCGCGCTCGGAGCCGGGGTCGAGGTAGCCGTCCAGGAGCACCTGCAGCGAGGTCTTGATGGTGCCGAGGGGGGACCTCAGCTGGTGTGCCGAGATCCGCATGTAGTGCGACTTGCGCCGCTCGAGCTCCTCCTTTTCGGCGAGCAGCCGGGCGAGTTCCGCCCCCCGCTGTCGGACCTGCTCCGAGGTCTGGTGGAGCTCGATCGAACGCTCCTTGAAGCGGCTGGTGACCGAGTCGGTGAGGTAGACGATGCCGAACAGGGCGATCGGCATCACCGCCATGTTGAACCCGCCCGGCAGCCACCCTTCCGTGGACCAGCCTGCGCGCAGGGGATGCGCCGGGAGCACGCCGCTGCTCTCGAGAAGGTACAGCACCAGCACTCCGACCGTGGTGGTCGCGGCCATCCCGTACATCAGGGAGGTCTTGATCATGATCGTGCCGATGGCCATGTGGAAGGCGTAGAAGGGCAGCAGCGGGCTGGTCAGTCCGCCGGTGAAGTGCACGCACACGGTCAGCGCGAAGAGGTCCATCACCATCTGGGCGACCGCCGAGGCGCGCATGTTGGCGTAGGGGACCTCGCCGCGCTCGCTGCGTCGCAGCGCGCCCAACACGGCCAGGTTGGAGGCCGCAACCAGGGCCGAGACCACGAACAGGCTCGGCCACACCGAGGCGAGCCCGACCCTCGGGCCGGCGAGCGAGGTGACCGCGAGGCCGGCCACCGCGATCCAGCGCAGCGCGCTGAACCAACGCAGGCGCTCGGCGAGCTCGGGACCGAAGATGTCTGAGAACCTCGCCTGCATGTCTCAGCACCTCATGGTTGCGGTCACCTTGCCGCCGCTGTCAGGAGCTCGTCGATCTGGGCGAGCAGATCCTGGGGTGAGATCGGCTTCTCGAGGTAGCGGTCGCACGGGACCCACGACTCGTCGACCTCCATGCGCACGTTGTAGACCTGGTCCACACCGGTGAGCATGATGATCGGGATCGACCGAGTCGCCGGGTCGGTCCGCAGACGCCTGGCAACGTCGAACCCTTCCGAGAGGTGGTCCATCATGACGTCGAGGATGATCGCGTCCGGCCGCTCCTGGGCAACCCGCGCCAACCCCTCGGTTCCGTTCGACGCCGTGATCACCCGGTAGCGGGTGCCCAACACCACCGCCACCGCCTCCTGGAAGACCTCGTCGTCATCGACCAGCAGCACTGTTTCGCCCGCCATCTCGCCTCCGTCACCGCGGCTGTCCGCCGCCACCCTCACACTCGATCGATCGCATCCACGGGACAGTGCAGGACGCAAACCCCGCAGCGGGTGCAGGTCGCCTGATCGATGGCGTGAACAGCACCATGCTCGCCCCGGATCGCGTTCTCCGGACAGACCGGAACGCACTCCCCGCACCCGTCGCAGTACGCCGCATCGATCTGAAACGTGACCAGTCTAGCGCACGATCGCGCGGGACACCGGCGCTGCTCGACGTGGCTGGAGATCTCCGCACGAAACCACCTCAGCGCCCCGAGCAGGGGGTCCGCGGCATGCTGTCCGACGGTGCACAGCGAGGTCCGCCGAAGATGCTCGCCGATCGCTTCGAGCATCTCGATGTCCGCATTGGCGCCCTCGCCGCGCTGGATCCGGTCGACCAACTCGACCAGCACCGCCGTTCCGACCCGGCACGGCGGGCACTTGCCGCACGACTCCTGCACCGCGTGCTCGAGGTACACGCGGACGAGGTCGAGCACACAAGTCCGCTCGTCGATCGCGACGATGCCACCGGAGCCGAGGTTGGCGCCGGAGGCCGCGAGAGCCTCGAAACCCAGTGGCGTGGCCGACGGCAGCGGCAGCGGGGCGCCGGCAGGGCCGCCGACCTGCACCGCCTTGAGCGTTCTGCCCTCACCGGCACCGCCGCCGAAGACCTCGACGATCTCCTGCAGCGCGGTTCCCAGCGGCACCTCCACCAGCCCCGGCCACCGGACCGCCCCGGAAAGGGCGACCACCTTGGTGCCGGTCGACGGCGGCCTGCCGAGGGCCGCGTAGCGGGCGCCACCGGCGCGAACGATCGGCGCGAGGTGGTAGACGGTCTCGACACCGGTGACGAGGGTCGGTCGGCCGTGCAGCCCGCGTTGGGTTGGATACGGAGGCCGGGGCGACGGCATGCCGCGCCGTCCCTCGAGGGCGGCGATGAGGGCGGTTTCCTCGGTGCAGACCGCGCTGCACGGCGCCGGCCGCACCTCGATCTCCCAACTGAACGGAGAGCCGAGCACCCCCTCACCGACCAGCCCCGCAGCGCGCGCAGCGGCAATCGCAGCCTTGACACGGCCGATTGCGACCAGCTCCCGGCCTGGCACGGCGACCAAGGCAAGACGCGCTCCCGTCACCCAGGCGAGCAGCGCGAGACCCTCGACAACGCCCATCGGGTCGCCCTCGAGCAACGCCCGTTCTACCCACGACCCCGGGTCGCCCGGGACGGCGTTGGCGATCACGATCCGCTCGCCCGCCTCGGTGCCACCGCGCACCATCTCGAGCTTGAGCGCGAGCGGAAAGCCGCCGGCATCGCGCTCGCGCAGCCCCGACCGCTTGATCTCAGCGAGCACACCGTCGCGCCCGATCTCGAACAGCGCTCGATCGAGAGCGAAAAACGCCCCGGCCGCGACGGCGTCCTCGAGGCTGGTCGGATCGACCAGCCCGACCCTGTCGAGTGCGAGCCGAACCTGGCGCTGGTTGCTGCCCGACTTCGCCCGCCATGTGCAGCGCCGCTCCTCGACCTCCGCCGCTCCACGGCCCCTGAGCCCCGCGAGCTCCGCCCGCCCGAGACGGGTTGCGACGGTCATTCGAGGAGCTCCCGCCCCGGCGACGCTGCTGAGGCAGCAGAGAGGCGCTCAAGCAGCTTGCGCAGGCCACCGGGAGTCAGCGGTCCAACCACGCGTCCGTCCACGCGAACCGATGGCGAGTGCTCGCAGGCTCCCAAGCACGGCACCACGTCGAGGCTGAACCGCCCGTCCGGCGTCGCCCCCCCCGGTTCGAGCGCGAAAACGGCGCGCAACATCTCGATCAGGGTGCGCCCGCCCTCCAGGGCGCAGCCGGTTCCGCGGCAGACCTCCAGGCGAACTCGTGCCGGAGGCCGGGTGAGCGGACAGCCAGCGAAGCCGACCACGGTCGTCACGTCCATCGCGGCCAGGCCCAGACGGTCGGCGATCAGCTCCTGCGCTGCCGGCGGGACCCAGCCGAGCCCTTCCTGCACTCGTCGCAACAGCTCGAGGAGCCGATCGCGGCTCGCCGGCCCCTCTGAAACGGCTCGGTCGACCAGCCGGACGAGCTCAGCCGGAAAGGAGTCGCCCGGCGTGAACCCGGCCCCCGACGCGCAGATTGGCGGGTCGTCGGCGGGCGGCTGGAACGCGTTCAATTCGGCCTCCGGAGCTCGACGCATACGGTCTCACCGTCCGCTCCGAGAAGCTGCGCCGCGCTGTCGGGACCGCCATGCTGTGCGACGCGGACGGTTCCCCGCGTCACCGTGCGGTCGAGACGGGCACGCAGCAGCAGCTCCCTGCGCCCGTCGGTCACTGCCACCGGCTCGCCGCTCGCGAGCCCGTATCGACACGCATCGTCGGGATGGACCCAGAGCGCGAGGGTGGGGGCAAGCCCCTCGAGAATCCGGCTTCGAGTGGTCACCGATCCCGAGTGGAAAAGCTGAGGTGACGGATCCAGGAGCATCGGGCCGTCGCCATGGATCGAAGGGACGGTCGGCGGCGGTGCGGGTTCGAGACGCACGGGCGCAGGGACCGCCCCGCGGCGCGCTCCGGTCTGGTCGAGGGCGTTCGAGAGCTCGTCGCCGAACGGGAGCTCTGAACCGAGGCGCCGCGCGATCTCGACGATCACCTCGCCGTCCTGGGGTAGGCCGGCAGGGGGGTCCAGTGCTCGCGTCATGCGGCGAGAACGCCCGTCGGCGCAGACCACCGTGCCCACGCGCTCCGCGAGCGCAGCGACCGGAATCACCACGTCCGCCAAGCGTCCCGTCTCAGTCAGGAACGGATCGAGAACGACCACCCGCTCGATCCTCTCGACCGCGGCACGCGCCGCCATCGGACGCGGCCACAGATCGACCGGATCCTCGCCCACGAGGAGCAGCGCACCAACCTCTCCGGCAGCGGCGCGGCGGCAGGTCTCGTCGAGGCCCCAGCCGGGACCGGCGGCGACCCTGCTGCCCCACACCGTAGCCAGGGCGCGCAGGGTCGTCGGGTCATCCGCCGCGCGGCCACCGGGAAGCAGCTGCGGGTGGAGCCCCGCCTGCAGCACGCCCTGGACGTTGGCCTTTTCGCCGAGGACCATCAGGCCCGCGCCGAGCAGCAACGCCAGCTCGGCGGCGGCGCGTGCGGCCTCTGCTTCGTCCCCCGGCAGGCCGCCCGCGCAAGGCAGCACGACAACCACACGCCTCGCAGCGGCGATCATCGCGACGACCTCGCACAGCCGCGCCTCCTCGACGCCGCAGGACGCCGCCACGTCGGGGTCTCGGTAGGCGGCCAGGCTGGCGCGCCAGGCATCGAAGCCGGACAAGCCGGCGAGAGCTCCGCCCTCTCGGGCACGTCCTCGAGCAGCCTCGCGGCCAGGCTCCTCGCCAGCACGACCTCCGCGCCGGGGACGAGCTGGAGGTGGACCGCCGCGTGACGCTCGAGGCCTCCCCCGAGGGCGGCAGCGAGGACGAACGGACGGCCGCGTTGGCGGGCGCCCTGCACGAGCTCGGTCTTGACCAGCGGATGCGTGCGGCTGGGGTCGGCCCGGAGCACGAGGACCAGATCAGAGGCGGCGAGGTCGTCGAACGTCGCCGTGGACCGGATCACCCCGAGGACCGGACGCACGCCCTCCACCAGAGCGCGCACCCCTCCGGAGGGGCCGACGCCGACGTGAGGCGTACCGAGAACGCCGCGCCCGAGTCTTTGCAGCAGGTAGGCATCCTCCCGTGTCAGGCGAGGGCTTCCGACCAGCGCGATCGTGCGGTCCGCCCGGCGGGCGGCGGCGAGGATCCCTGCGACCGCGTCGTAGGCCTCCGTCCACCCGACCTCGACCAACCGACCGGAGCGCCGCACCATCGGCTTCGTGAGTCGCTCCGGGTTGGTCAGGACGTCCCATCCCAGCCAACCCTTGGCGCACAGCTTGCCCCGGTTCGGCGCCTCGTCCTCGGGGCCTGTCACGCGGACGGCCCTGCCGTCGTGGACCTCGAACTCGATCTGGCAGCCACAGCTGCAGAACGAGCACGTGGTGATCCGCCGCTCGCGCAGCCAGTTGGGAACGGGCGAGATGTAGGGCCGGGCGAGGAGCGCCGCCGCCGGACAGGCGTTCACACACTGACCGCAGAGCTCGCAGTCCAGAACTTCGGACTGAAACGTCGCCACCTCGATGTCGAGCCCCCGGCCGGTGAAGCCGATCGCCGACACTCCTTGAACCTCCTCGCACAGCCGGACGCACCGGCCACACACGACGCACTTGCCGAGGTCGCGCACAATGACCGGCCACGACTCGTCACGCGGCCGTGGTCGGCTGACCAGTGGAGGCAGCTCATCGGGCACGCCGATCTCGTGCAGCAGGTCCTGGAAACGGCAGTCACCGCTGCGGTCACAGACCGGGCACTCCATGCGGTGGTTGAGGGCCAGGATCTGCAGCTGGCGGCGCCGGGACTCGACAACCTCCGGCGAGGCGGTTTCGATCTGCATGCCGGCGACGATCGGCGTCGAGCACGCCGGCACCAGCCCGGGTCGGGTGTCCCGCCGGTGGACGACGCACAGGCGACAGCCGCCGTAGGGATTCAGGCGCTCGTCGTGGCACAGGGTCGGAACCCGCACCCCGAGGCCGCGCAGCACCGGCAGCAACAGCTCACCGGCCGTCGCCTCGACCTCGACGCCGTCGACAGTCAGGGTGACACGCGCCACCGCCGCCCCCTATCCGGCCCCGAGCGGGCGCAGCCTCTCGAGGGCCGCACGCGTACGCCATCGGTTGAGCCACCCCGACCAGCCGATCTCGGCGCCCGACCTTGCCGCCGCGCCAAGCCGCATGCCGAGGACCAGCTCGAGCACGTGACTCACTTCTGGCCGGACCCGGGAGAACGAGGCTCGACAGCCGACACAAGCGACCACCATCGGAGCCGAGGTGGGCGCCGCATGGCGAGCCGCGAATCGACGCGCGAGACGACGGTCGATCGCCTGCAGCCCGCCCCCGCTGCCGCAGCAGCCGGCGCGCTCGCGGTCTCCGTCGCTGGCGATCGCGCGGATACCGTGGCGGCCGAGCAGGGCCCTGACGGCGTCATTGGCGGCGAGGTCATGGCGCGCGCGGCACGGGTCATGGACGAAGACCTGGCCGACAGGGTCGCCGGTGCCGCCCTCCTCGGCCAGGACCTCCCACACCGTGCGCACCGCGATGTCCGGCAGCCGGCGCCCCAGGTAGCGGCTGCAGTCCGGGCACACCACCAGCAGCTCTTCGGTCTCGAATCGGTCGAGCACGCCTTCGATCCACGCGGTCACGGCGGCAGCCTTGGCCTCGAGCCCGAGGGCGTCCGCCGGGGACCCGCAGCACGCGAGCAGCACACCGGTGCGCGGCAGCAGCGCCCGGACACGCTGGTAGAGCGCGACCGTCATCCTCGGCGATGCGGCCGCCAGGGCACAGCCGGGGAAGAAGAGACGGGGCGCACGCCTACGTCCGGGCTCGGGCATCGCCAGCGTCAGGTTTTCCGAGCCCCCAAGGCGGAGCGTCCGGAGCGCACGCCGGTGGCGCCGCAGCGGCGCGAGCGAGCGCCGCACCGCCTCACGCCGCGCCTCGTGGAGGAGCTCACCGACGTCGAGGCCGACCGGGCAGACCTCGCGACACAGGGAGCACAGGGTGCACGAGTAGACCATCTGCAGGTGACCGCCGAGGTCGCCCCGCACGCGACGGGCAATGTCCTTGGGCGACTCGCAATAGGCGGACAGGAAATCGCAGGCTTCCACGCAGCGTCGGCAGCTGCAGTCCAGACAGCGGCCGGCCTCTTCCCGGACCTCGTCCTCCGAAAGCGCCTCGGAAACCGGCTCGAGCGCGAGCGGGGTGCGCACCCGGCTCGCACGTTCGCTCTCGTTGACCTGGAGCGCCCACAGCAGCGGCCGCGGTACCTGCGAAGGGCCTTCGTCGCCGGGTCCGTGTGCGGCGAGACGACGGTGGAGCGCGGCGGCTAGGCGACGTCCTACGGCCATCGCTTCGACCACGGTGGACGGACCGGTGACGGCGTCCCCGACGGCGTAGACCTTCGGCTCGGTCGTCTGCCAGGAGGAGGGATCGACGAGCAGCGTCCCACGACGCGTCGACGTCAACCCGATCCGGTCCGTGTCGAGCTCGATAGCACCTGAAAAGCCCGGCGCCAGGACAACGGCATCGTGGGCATCCACCAGCTCGGCGAGCTCGACCTCCATGCCGAGGCCGGTTCGGGTCCTGACCTCGATTGCGAGCGCGTCGATCACCGTCAGGTCGCGCTCGACGACCGCCCGCGGCAGGCGCCAGGTGGGAATACGCCCTGTCAGGCAACCGCCGATCCGGGCCTCGCGCTCGAAGATCGTCACCCGGTAGCCGAGACGGCGCAGATCGTGGGCTGCCATCAGGCCGGCGGGACCGGATCCGACCACGGCAATCGTCTCGGGCCGGTCGTCGTCGCAGTCCAGAATGTGCCGTGGGAGCCCCGGCTCCCACTCCGCCAGGAACCGCTTGATGTCTCTCACCCGCACCGGGGTATCGGTGTCGATGCGCTTGCAGTGCTGCTCGCAAGGGTGCGAGCAGACGTAGCCCAGGATGCCCGGAAACGGGAGCCTTCTTCGTACCAGCTGGAGCGCCTCGCGGAAGCGCCCAGCGGCAGCGAGCTGCACGTAGCCCCGGGCATCGACGCCGAGCGGGCACCGGGCGACGCAGTTGGCGGGTCCCTCGCCGCGACAGCGCTCGAGAATGCCCTCCGCCAGCCCTGAGAGCGAGAGCGGCTCGCCGACCTCGGCCCGGGCCGGCGGCGACCCGCCGTCGCTGGCGTTACGCCTTGGTAACACCACAGACGCCCTCCGCGGAACGCCACTCGAAGGCTTTGCAGGGCGCCTCCGGGGCCTGATAGGTTCCGTGAACACGACAGACGCCGTTCTCACCCCGCGCACAACCGTGCACCGACGAGAGAATCACCACGGCCGGGAACATCTCTTCGAGGGCCCACCCGTCGTCGATGAAATGACGACAGGACCGGCAGCCTCGACGGCGCCCGGCAGAATCTGCGGCCACACGTGCCATCAAGGCCAGAAGTGCAAGCGTCATGCCGCCCAGGCGCCCACGTCCTGCAACGACATCCGGGGCCGAGCTCTCCCGTATCCGTGTGGCGAGTCGAGCTTAAATCCTCCAACCGGCCTTGCGCACACGCACAGAGGGACCGACACTGTGAACCTGTTGTGCGAGTCGGAGGACGAGATGACGAACGACGCCGTCGAAGGGCGGCCTGTGAGAGGAATCGCACCCGGAGGGTTCGACGTGTTCGCTGAGATCGGCGACACCACGATGGTCTACCGCTGCCTGAACGATTCGGCCTGGACGATGGTCTGGGCCAGTGCAGGCTGCCGTCGCGTGACCGGCCATGACCCCGACGACCTGATTGGCAACCGGGTGATCTCCTACACCGACCTCATCGTCCCGGAAGACCGCCTCGGAGTTTCTGTCGGAGTGCAGACTGCGCTTGCGGAGGGACGGCCGTTCCAGCTCGACTACCGGATCCGGCACGCCGGCGGCTCGGTGGTCCGTGTGTTCGAGCTCGGTCTGGGCATTGCCGGCGGCTCCGGAATTATCGAGTCGATCCAAGGCGTCATCGCGTACGTCGGCACAGTGTGACCGCCCCGCGGTGTCGCCCGCGGGAGCGGGTTCGACACGGTCGACGATTTCCGGGCTACACTAGCGGGAGCGTTTCGTACGTCACTACTCGGCTTCCGCGCCCACGAACGGGTGGACCGTCAAAGCGCCCGAACATGGGCAGGCGGAGTGAGCCTCCGGCGACCACGCGCGATGAAGGCGGACTGCGGAACGGTACACGCGACCACGGCCTCCGTGGTCGGCAGACCGTCGATGGGCGCCGACGCCGGGCCTGTCGGGGAGGGGGCACCATGAGCAGCGATGCAGAGTTTCAGGATGCCGTGGCGCGATCAAAGACTCTGCCCAAGCAGCCCAACGAGGTGCTGCTCGAGCTCTACAGTCTCTACAAGCAGGCAAGCGAAGGCGACGTCAGCATCGACCCACCCGGCATGTTCGACTTCGTCGGTCGCGCGAAGTACGACGCCTGGTTGTCGCGCAAGGGCATGACGCGAGACGAGGCGACCGCCAGCTACATTGCCCTGGTGAACCGGTTGGCGGAGAAGTGATTCGGCGAGATCGAAAGAACCGGGAGTCGATCGGGACGTAGGTCCTGCCATGAGGGCAGTCCGCTGGCTCGCGATGGCGGTCCTAGCGATCGGCATGGGGGTGTCGGTGCCTGGGCATGCCGATCCTCCGCCCCAACCCACTCCGACCCCGGGGGAGCCAACCTTCTTCGGCGAGGTCGAAGTGCGCCGCGTCACCGTCGAAGCTCGGGTCATCGGACGGGATGGACAGCCTGTGCTCGGTCTTGGTCCGTCGGACTTCAAGCTCTCCGTGGACGGCATCCCGACGACCCCTGAATCGGTGGACTGGATCAGCTGGAGGCTCCCGGAAGAGAACTCGGGGCTGCCCGAAACGACCCCTGACACCGCGGAGAACACCGCAGCGGCCGCCGCCGCGCCACTCGAACGCCCGCCACGGCTTGTGGTGCTGTTCTTCCAGCTCGACCTCGGTTTTGCCAGCGAGCGGATCGCCGGGCTGATGCGGATGGCGCAGCGGGCGGCGCGGTTCGTCGGCGACCTGAATCGCGATGACCTCGTCGCAGTGGTCTCTTACGAGTCCCATCTCGACCTGCGACTCGACCTCACCACGGACAGGGAGCGCATCCTCCACGCGGTCAAGGTGACCTCCATCTTCGGCCGCCTGGACGAACCGTCAACCCCGGACGGACCTTCCATCTCCGTCCATCTCGACCGTCAGCAGTGGCTGGACGCCGCCAAGCCCGAGACCGGTCTGCGTCTGGTCGCCGAGGCCCTCGAGCCGCTCCGCGGCGACAAGGCGATCGTCCTGTTCGGTTGGGGTCTGGGCCGCCTCCAGGGCCGTCGCGTCATCTTCCCGCGCGACTACGGCGAGGCCCGAGCAGTACTCACCCGCGCTCACATCCCGGTCTACTCGATCGACATCACCGAGGCGGACTTTCACACCCTCGAGGTCGGTCTCGAGCGCGCAGCCGCCGACACCGGTGGCTTCTACGCCAAGACCTATCGCCATCCGGCCGGTGCCATGCGGCGCCTCGAGGCCGCACTGTCCGGTCACTACGTGCTCACCTTCGCGAGCCCGGTGTCCCGGCGTGGCTGGCACAGCCTTCTGGTCGAGGTCGAGGACGTGAAGGGCGCCAGGGTCTACGCGAAGAACTCCTTCGTGGACTGAGGCCCTGGTCGAACCAGGAGCCTCAGTTCTATGGTGCCTCGGAGAGAGACGTCACGCCCTTCAGTCGTTCTGAACTCGAGGGAAGTGGCGGTTCGCCGAGATCAGGAGGCGAGGCCGAGCACGTGTTCGAGGCTCTGGCGGCCGTCGCCGGCAAACGACACGAACGTCGCTCCAAAGCCCTTGACCGGCTCACGGGAGAGGTTGGTGTGGCGCACCACCTCGGCAGTCCCACGAATCGGCGCCGACATGCCCGGCACCACAATCTCGAAGTTGAAGCGGGTCCCGACCGGATATGGGGGTTCGGCTCTGACCAGCGCCCCGGTCAGCGAGAGGTTCTCGGTCTGGTGCATCACCAGGCGGCGTCGCTGCCCGAGCGCAAGATCCGCCTTGAGCACCGCATGCAGCCGCCGGCGGGGAGCGACGTTGAGCAGCACCGTGACGGTGTCGATCAGCACCTGATCGTCGCAGTCGAGCGGGAGTACCCGGTTGACTCCCACGCCGGCCATGGTGCGCGCAGCATCGAGATCTGTGCCCTCGGCGAGCACGATCACCCCAACATCGCGGCTGGGCGAAGACGGCGCTCGCACCACGCGAATGAACTCGCGCAGCAGAATGTCCTCGAGTGGTACTACCACCAGGAGCAGGTCGAAACCCACAGTCTCGGCAACCTTCAGTGCGGCTAACCCGCGCAGCACACGCTGGACCTCGAGCCCGGTCCGCTGGAGCACCGGGACGAAGCGTGTGAAGCGCCCGTGATCGGCGCTCACCAACAGCGCGTGGCGTCCAGCAACATCCATCGGCTGCTAGAATAGCGCGCTCGTACCCCGTGGTCGAGTGACAGGTCGCACACGAGGTCCTGGAATCTGAGAAAGTCATGCCTCGTTCCCGACCAGCACGGAGGCCAGCCATGACCGGCTCGCGCGCCACAACCCGCGGAATCACGGTGACCGTGGAGCCGCACTACGTTCCCGAGAAGTCCCAGCCTCACCTCGGCCGCTGGCTCTTCATCTACAACATCCGGATTGAGAACCACGGCAGCGAGACCGTGCAGCTGCTGACGCGCCACTGGATCATCACTGACGCCGCTGGGCGGATCGAGGAGGTTCGGGGCGCAGGCGTCGTCGGGCAGCAGCCGATCCTCGAACCTGGCGAGAGTCACGAGTACAGCTCGTTCTGCCCCCTCCCGACGCCCTTCGGAACGATGCGGGGAAGCTACCAGATGACGACCGCCGACGGTGAGCCGTTCGACGTCGAGATCGCCAGCTTCACCCTCTCGCAGCCGATGGCGGTCAACTAGCACCCCGCAGGCCAGAGGCCCGTGACGGCCGTTCGCAGATCCTCGTGGAATCCCGGGCCTGTGCCCTACAGGCTCCCAGGATCACGGTCGGCGACCAGGGTCTGCAACCGCATCCACTCCTCGCGGTAGGCTTGGAGGTGGACCTTGCCGGAGGCGATCTCGCGTGCGAGGAGCTCCTCCAGGCGATGCTGCTCGGCCGCGTAGGCGGCTGCGTCGAAGAAGCCCGCGAGGTGGGCCGTACGCAGCCACAGAAGATAGGTCGTGACCGCGTCGAACTCGTTGTACTGGACGATGCGACGAGTGTCGTCGGCGAGCCACAGATCAGCCACTGCCGCCCCGTCCACGTCCATCTTGCCCGGAATCCCGGACTGGACCGCGAGCTCGTGCAGGCTCGGCGCCGCCAGCCCCCACGCGCCGACGATGTCCTTGAGGTCGACGTTCCAGTCGCTGCCGCGTGCGAAGTAGTCGATCCCCTCCCAGGGCTTGTCGGGCCGCCGGCAAAAGCCGGGCGCGCTGACCCCAAGGATGAGGCCGCGCTGGATCAGGATCGGGAGGTCGGACCCCTGCGAGTTGAAGCCGACGAGCTGCGGCCGATGCTCCGAGAGCGCCTCGAGGAAGGTCCCGACCACCGAGCGCTCGGCCGCCGACTCCGGGTCGTCGGGCTCCCGAGGCAGCGACATCAGAGCGAGGTTCACCGAGCCGTCCGGGCGCGCCCGTCGCTCCACTGCCGCCACCGACACCACGCGGCACAGGCTGAGCTTGAGGAACGGCTGCGGCTCCTCGTCCGTCGCTCCGCCTCGGCGCCACATCTCCTGCAGTACCTCGAGGTCGGAGAGGTCGTCGGACAGACGGTAGACCAGCCTCCCCGCGAGCGGGTCCGGGACCCACTCGAGGTCGAACGCCCACACCCGGTCCTTGACGTCCTTGAACATCGCGCCTCCTGCTCATCCGAGTGTAGCGCCGAAGCGGACACTCTCCTGACGGTCACAGGGGGCTGGAAACCTCTACGGACGAGGCGTCGCCCGGCCCGATCCACTCCACCGCCACCCCCCGCCGCGGCATGCCGCGCAGCCACGTGCGCTGGCGCTTGGCGAAGTGCCGGATCGAGGTCTCAAGGTCGTCGACCATGGTCCTGAAAGGCTTCTCGTCTCGCAGATAGGCCGTGACCTCGCGGTACTCGAGGCCGAGCCGGTCGAGCCAGCGCCAGTCGACACCGCGTTCGAGCAGGCCGCGGACCTCGTCCACCAGACCGGCCTCGAGGCGCGAGACGAGCCGCTCGTGGATGCGCGCTGCGAGCTCGCCGGGCGGAATCTCGACGGCGAGGACCCGCCATCGGACCGGCACCTCGAGGCGCGCGCCCGGCGGTGCTGCGCCCCTGCGGCGCGCCGCCGCGACCTCGAGCGCCCTGACCACGCGGCGGACGGTCGAGGAATCGGTCCGGGCCGCAAGCTCGGCGTCCGCCAGCTGCAGTCTCCCGACCAGCTCGTCGAGCGGCAGCCCCTGCAGGCGGACACGCAGCTCGGGATCCGGGGGAACGTCGGCGAGATCGTAGCCGCGTACTGCGGCCTCGACCCAGAGCCCGGTGCCGCCGACCATGACCAGCGGAGCCTCGGCCCGCGGACCCCGCGCCCAGGCATCGATCAGGCGGTAGCAGTCGCGCTGGAAGTGGAAGACGGTGTAGCTCTCGCCGGGATCCGCGACGTCGACCAGGTGAACCGGTACCGGTGGGTCGACCGCACGGTACTCGTCGAGATCCTTGCCGGTGCCGAGGTCGAGGCCGCGGTAGACCTGGCGCGAGTCCGCCGACACGATCTCCGAGCCCAGCCGGTGCGCCGCCTCGACGCCGAGCCGCGTCTTCCCGCTCGCCGTCGGTCCAGTGATCACCAGCACGCGAACGGTCATCGCTCGAGCCGCTGCCGCACCCGCGCATCGAGCGCGAGCGCCTCCTCTGACGAGCCGGCGAGCAGCAGCAGGGCGAGCTTCCCCGGACGCCGTCGGCGGCCTTCGCCCTCCAACCACAGGGGCGAGGTCGGCAGGGCGCCGCGCCGCCGCCGCGGATCGTACGCGTCGTCTCCGAGCGCACCGAGGAGTGCGCCAAGCGAGCCGAACCGGCACAGCCGGCGGACGGCGTAGAAGCGCCAGTAGGCGGTCGCGTCCGGGTCCAGATGCCGGGCGAGGGCCCGGCCGCCGGCCGACACGTGGCCACGCGCGTTGAGGTCGGTCAGGGCCCGCAGCCGGCAGGCACCGTCCTCGGACCACACGAGACCGTCGATGCACGCCGGCCCCCAGTAGCCCTCGCTCGCGAGCGCTCGCGCGACGCGATCCGCGGCTTCGAGCATCTCCTCGTGCCACCGTTCTCGGCCCGGCCGCGGACGCGGCGCGAACAACGCGCCGAGGAAGGCTCCGTCGGAGGTGGTCACGACCTCGTGGACCGAGGCGCCCCGCGGCCCACCCGACGGCGTCACCTCGAATACCGCGGTGAGGTCCGCGACCCTCGCAGCCCAGGGTTCGAGGTGGATGACGTCGTCCTCAGCGAAAACACCCTCCGCCCAGCGACGGCCGGGCTCATCGAGGTGCCGCGCGCGCAGGCGGCGGTTGCCGAGCCCGGCGTTGGCGTGCTCCGCCTTGGCGACCCACCCGTGGCCGCGGTCGGACGCCCCTGCGAGCACGGCCTCGAGCTCGACCAGCGACCGGCAGGAGGCCAGGGTCCACCCCGGATCTCCCAGCTCGGCCTCAAGGGCAGCGGCAAAGGAGCGTCCGTTGACCCGGCGGATGACCTCGAGTGCGGGATGGTCCGGAGTTCGTTGCCCCCGCCGCGCCAGCTGGTCGGCCTCCGCGTTCCAGCCGAACGGCGCGAGCTCGGCGTCATCGCGGAGGTCCGGCGCGAGCGTGATCGTCGGCGGCCGGAAGCCGGCACGCTCGAGGAGGTCGAGCAGCTCCGGACCGGGATGGTGGTGGACGCGGACGCTGTCGCCCGGTTCGGCCAGTGGCAGTGCGTGGACCGCGAGCTCGCGGACCTGACGCCTCCGGGCGGGATCACCGTCGAGGCCCAGCCAGCGCGGACGCAGCGAGAGATCGAAGTCGGCATTGAGCCAGTGCTCGCGATGCATCACCACGGCCTCTACCGACCTCTGGAGCTGACGGCTCGACACTCCCGCACGGAGAACCGGGGCGCCCGGGAGCCAGGATCGCACGTCGTTGCCGCTCCCCGCACTGCGCGGTCCCCCCCTACCAGTAGCGTTCGACGTGGATTTCGCCCGACAGCTTGCGTGTGTGCTCGCGAAAGCCCTCGGCATCGAGTACGGCCTTCATGTCGTCGACCATGGCCGGGTTGCCGCACAGGAACACGTGGGTGTCGGCCGGACGCGGCTGCCTGCCCCAGGTCTCGGCCAGGGCGCCGCCCAGCCACAGGTCGGTCACATAGCCGGTGCGCCCGCTCCACGAGACGGGTTCCTCCGCCGGTCGACTGATGATGGCCTCGTAGTAGAAGCTCGGCGACAGCCGCTGCATGGTGACCAGCTCGGCGTGGTAGCCGAGGTCCCACGAGTGGCGGGCGCCGAGCAGAACCGCGAAGCGCCGGAGGCCGGCCTCGGGCAGCAGGGTCCGCAGCATGCTCATGTAGGGCGCCAGCCCGGTGCCGGTCGCGACCAGCACCACGTCGCGGTCCGCGGGTACTTCCTGGAGCGTGAACAGGCCGGTGATCTTCGGGCCCAGCCAGACCCGGTCGCCCGGACGCAGCGCGTACAGGCGCGGGGTGAGAGTGCCGGAGTTGACGAGCGTGATGTAGAACTCGAGGTGCTCCCGGGCCAGCGACGACGACGCGATCGAGTAGGCGCGGCGGATCAGCCGGCCCGCCGGCGGTGGCGGTTCCTCCGGATCCGACAGCGGGCAGCGCGGCGCTTCGGGCGGCAGGCCGAGCACCGCGAACTGGCCCGGCTCGAAGTCGGGCAGCCGCCAGCCCTCGGGGACAACGCGCAGGATCATCAGACCCGGCGCAACCTCGATGCGGCTCGTCACGATGGCGTTCGGCGCGTCCTTGGACATCGACTCTCCCGGTCCGCGGCCCCCCGGCGGCTGATGACTCCGATGGATTGTACCGGCTGGAGATCGGTGACGGGTGGAGCCCGGACCGCAGGAGGCAACGTAGCCCACCCGGGAGCTATTCCGTGCCGAGAAGGTCGGCGTAGCCGTCACGGAAGGTCGGCCTGCGCAGACGATAGCCGGACGCGAGCAGGCGTGCGTTCGAGCATCGCTTGCTGCCCCTCCCGCGGCGAACGTCCGGCTCGGCGGCCCCACGCTCCGGTGGCGGGATCCCGAGGCGCTCGGCGAGCCAGTCGAGCAGCTCGTCTCGCACGACCGGCTCCGAGTCGACTCCGAGGTACAACGGGGCCGGGTCCTCGAGCTCGAGCAGGTGGCGCAGGATCCCGACGCAGTCGTCGCGGTGGACCAGGTTGATCGGGCGCGGCGGGCCCGGCCTCCCGCCGGACCTCGCCCCGGCACAGGGCGTCGACGAAAAGCGCCCGCGACGGCCCGTAGATACCCGCCAGGCGGACCACGACCGCGGGCAGCGGACCGGCACGCAGGAGCCGCTCACCCTCGAGCAGAATCTCGCCCGAAAAGCCGCGCGGCTCCGGCGGGGTCGTCTCGTCGATCCAGGCGCCGTCGTCGCGCCCGTACACCCCGGTGGACGAGACGAAGATGAGCCGCGGTCGGCCGCTCCGGGCCGCGAGCGCGGCGGCGAGATGGCCCGGCCCGTCGACGTACGCCCGCCGGTACGCCTCGGGCGTGAAGGCGTCCGCGGACGCAGCGTAGACCGCGCCGTCCAGATCTGCGGGTAGCCTGGCCAGGGACCCGGGATCTGTGAGGTCGGCGGTGAGGGTCTCGACGCCAGGCGCGACCGGCGCAGGGCGCCGCCGCAGGCCCCACACCACGTTCCCGGCGGCGGCCAGCTCCGCGGCTAGGGCCGCGCCCACGTAACCACAGCCCGCAATCAGCAGTCGTGCCATGGCGGCCAGCATAGCGCGCAGCGCATCACGGGAGGCCGGTGGGCAGGCGTACCGCCCGCACGGCGAACCACTCCCACATTCGGCCCGGCCCTTTCGCCCGACCTCCTATACTGTCCGCCGTGCTGGGCACCGTGTTCACCTCCCTCGGACAGCTCGCCGCCGTCGCCGCGGTGCTCGCCCTCGCGCAGGCAATCTACGTGATGCTCGGGTTCGGTGCCGGGCTGATCGCGGTCGGTGCGCTCGCGCTGGTGCTGCCGGAGGTCCGCGACGTGGTCGTGCTCCTGCTCCTCTTGAGCGTACCCGTTGAGCTGGCGATCGTCGGCGCAGGACGACGTCGGATCCGCTGGCGCGGCGTGCTGTTGGTCGGCACCGGGCTCGCCTTCGGGGTCCCGCTCGGCACCCTGGCGCTCGACCGCGGAAATCCGACCTTCTTGCTCGGCCTGCTCGGAGCGGTCCTGATCGCGGTGGGGGTCGGGTTCCTGCTCGTCCCTCGACAAGCGGCCCGGCGGCTCCCCGCCTGGCTGTCACCCATCGTCGGGCTGGTCTCCGGCGTCCTGTCCGGGCTGTTCGGAACTGGAGGCCCGCCCCTGGTGGTCTACTACCAGCTGCGCGGCCTCGACAAGACCGAGTTCCGCGACAGCCTGATGGCGGTCTTCCTGCTGATCAGCGCGGTTCGGCTTCCGACCTACTGGGCCGCCGGCCTGCTGACCCTTCCCCGCCTCACGTCTGCGCTGGTCGTCCTGCCGGCGGTAGCCCTCGGCGGCTGGATCGGCCACCGAAGCCACCTCGAGGTCGGCGAGGTCGCGTTCCGACGTCTGGTCTGTGTCGCCCTCGTAGTGATCGGCATCGTGCTCCTCCTGAGGTGACCTCGTCCTCTCAGTAAATCCCTGCCGTCAGGATTCGCGCCGCGAATCCGAAGCAGCGCGCGCCGCGCAGCTCTCGGACCGCCGCCGCATTCGAGAGCCTTCTCAAGGAGCTGTGCGGTGCGCGCTGCTAGCCGTCATCGATCGACCGGTAGTGTGCCCACTCGAGCTCGTTCCACCACTCGGCCTCGAGCCCGTGACAGGCATAGGCGAACGCGGCGCAGCCGACGCAGCCCTCGCTGCGCACCACCTCGGGATCGTCGACCGGCGGCCGCGCCGCGACCAACGCCTCACCGACACCGCGAGCCACCCCCTCCGTCGCGGTCTCGGGAGCGACAGGAAGCTCGTGGAACCCCGAACGCACGAGGCGGCGCCGTGCTGCCGGCAGAAGCACGCTGGACTCCTTGTCGACGTGCTCCCAGATGTGGTGGACGAGGGCCGTGACCGCCTCGGCGCGGGCCCGGTCGCCGGGCGCCTCGACCGCGGCGAGGAGCGCATCCAGCTCGCGGTGCTCGCGCCGCAGCACCGCGAGCGGACCGCGGTCGCCCGGCACCTCTGCGTGCTGAACGAGGGCCGGAAACAGGATCTCCTCTTCGCGCCGCTGATGGGCGCCACGCACGAACTCGCGGAAGAACGACAGGTAGCGCGCGAGGTCAGCAGGAGGCCCTCCCTGCCTGGACCACGACAGAAACGAGCCCGCGACCGCGTCGATCAGCCGGTGGTCGGCCTCGAGCCGGTCGATCAACTTCATGGCGTGCCCTCGCGCACCACCCCGGCGGCCCCTGGTCCGCGCGGGTCGGCGGCAGCCTCGACAGTACCGTCGGCAAAGAACCGGGCCGCGTCAACCTCGCCGATCTGCTGCCGCAACGAGAGGTGATGGCCGCGTCGTATCAGCTCTCCCGCGGTCTCGGGCGAGATCGCGTCGGCCTCGTGCTCGATGCGATCCGGCAGCCACTGGTGGTGAATGCGCGGGCGGTCCACTGCGGCCTGGAGGGGGTCGCCATCGACCGCAACGTTGAGAAAGACCTGCAATGTCGCGGTCGGGATCCTCGAGCCGCCGGGCGAGCCGAGAGCAAGCACCTCGGCGCCGCGCCAGGCGACGGTCGGCGACATCGACGACAGCATGCGTTTGCCTGGCCCGACGGCGTTTGCTTCGCCCTGGACCAGCCCGAACTGGTTGGGCTGCCCGGGAGCGGCGGCAAAATCGTCCATCTCGTTGTTGAGCAGGTAGCCCAACCCCGGCACCAGCAGGCCGCAGCCGAACAGGCCGTTGAGGGTCGTGGTCAGGCTGACCGCGTTGCCTTCGCCGTCCACCACCGAGAGATGGGTGGTGTCGCTCGCCTCGCGACCGCCGCCCGCCGGCCATGGTCGGATGCGGTCCGACGGGGTCGCCCGACGCGGCAAGATCTCGCGCGCGCGGCGGTCAAGCCACGCCGGCGCGAGCAGCTCGGCGGCGCCGGCCCGGGTGGTTCCGGGATCCCCGAGCAGGATGCGGTCGGCGTAGGCGCGACGCCACGCCTCGGCGAGCAGGTGGTCGCGATCGGCGCCGAAGCGCGGCTTCGCGCCCCAGTCCAGCCGCTCGAGCAGGCCGGCGGTCTGGGCGATGAGGATACCGCCGGAGGAGGGAAGCCCCATCGATGCAACGTGCCATCCCCAGGCGTCGAAGCGGACCGGGTCGCGCCACACTGGCCGGTAGGCGGCGATGTCGGCCGCGCGCATCACTCCGCCGTAGCGCTGTGAGATGGCCTCCACCACCGCCGCCGCTCCGCCTCCGGTTAGCGCCGGGGGGCCTTGGGCGGCGTAGGCCGCGAGGGTCGCGGCGAGGTCGGGAAGGACCATCCGCTGTCCGGCCAATGGCGGGCTCCCGCCGGGCAGCCACACTGCCGCGGTCTCGGGAAACCGGGCGAGCAGGTCGGCGTGGGCGGCGAGGTCGCGCGCAAGCCGGCGGGTGACGACGAAGCCTTCGGCCGCCAGCCGTCGCGCGGGCTCCACGACCTCCGCCCACGGCAGTCGTCCGACAGCCTGGTGGATCGCGTAGAGCCCTGCCGGCGATCCGGGCACTCCCGCCGCCAGCGGTCCGATCAGCGAGCGCTCGGGGACCGGCGCCCCCTTCGCATCGAGGAACATGTTGCGGTTGGCGGCGGCCGGAGCTGTCTCCCGGAAGTCGAGCGTTGTCAGCCGGTCGCCGATCTTGAGCACGGCGAAACCCCCGCCGCCGAGGTTGCCCGCCTGAGGATGAACCACCGCCAGCGCGAGCGCGGCCGCCACCGCGGCGTCGGCCGCATTGCCGCCGCGCGAGAGGATCTCGAGCGCCGCCGCGGTGGCGTCCGGGGAGGCGGTGGCCGCCCCCCCGCCGGTCCCACGGGGGGCCTCCGGATGCGCGGCCGACACGACGGCCGGAACAAGGGTCAGACTCATCGCCGTCGCCAGGGTGGCGAGCCGTCGCGAGAACCGGGGAAGCGATGGGAGAGATGAGTGCGCCATGCGTGGAGTGTAGCTTGCACTTCTCGCTACGTCCCTGCTGGCTCGTCTGCGACGGGTCTGGCCAGGGATGCGAGCCGGTCCCCGCCAGCAGGTCATGTGGCGTGAAGAAATCTCATACGGGAAGACTCAGGTCATGCCTCCGCGACCCACTTCATGGATCTGAGTGTCTTGCGCTCAAGAAACAGCATTGGGCCCTTGACAGCCACCGGAGCAAGAGCTATATTCCTCCTTGCACTCGCGGGTCGCGAGTGCCAAAATTTGCAGATAACTCGAAAGGAGATCGAAAGATGCAAGTGAAGCCTCTGTACGACAGGGTTCTCCTCAAGCGCATCGAGACCCAGGAGCAAATTCGCGGCGGGATCATCATCCCTGACACCGCCAAGGAGAAGCCTCAGGAGGCCGAGATCGTCTCCGTCGGCGACGGCAAGTTCGACGATAAGGGCAAGCGGCTCCCGATGACCGTGAAGGCCGGCGACCGGGTGCTGATCGGCAAGTACACCGGTCAGGACATCAAGATCGACGACGTCGAGTACACCATCGTGCGCGAGGACGAGATCCTCGCAATCGTCCAGAAGTAGAGAGGGAGGACAGTCATGGCCGGAAAGCAAATCGTCTACTCCGAGGAAGCGCGCGCCAAGCTCCTCGCCGGCGTCAACAAGCTCGCCAACGCGGTCAAGGTCACACTCGGCCCGAAGGGCCGCAACGTCGTGCTCGAGAAGAAGTTCGGCTCGCCTACGATCACCAAGGACGGGGTCACCGTCGCGAAGGAGATCGAGCTTCCCGACAAGCTCGAGAACATGGGCGCCCAGATGGTCCGCGAGGTCGCGTCGAAGACCTCCGACGTCGCCGGCGACGGCACCACCACCGCCACCGTGCTCGCCCAGGCGATCTACCGCGAGGGCATCAAGAACGTCACCGCCGGCGCCAACCCGATGGAGCTCAAGCGCGGCATCGATCTCGCCACACGCAAGGCCGTCGACTTCATCAAGGACCTCGCCAAGCCGGTCGAGGGCGACGCGATCGCCGCCGTCGGGACGATCTCGGCGAACTCCGACAAGGAGATCGGCGAGATCATCAGGGAGGCGATGGAGAAGGTCGGCAAGGACGGCGTGATCACGGTTGAGGAGGCCAAGGGTCTCGACACGACTCTCGAGGTCGTCGAGGGCATGCAGTTCGACCGCGGCTACTTGTCGCCGTACTTCGTGACCGACGCCGAGCGCATGGAAGTCGTGCTCGAGAACGCCAAGATCCTGATTTTCGAGAAGAAGATCTCGTCAATGAAGGACCTCCTGCCAATCCTCGAGAAGACCGCACAGCAGAGTCGCCCGCTGCTCATCGTCGCCGAGGATGTCGAGGGCGAGGCGCTCGCCACCCTGGTGGTCAACAAGCTGCGCGGCACGCTTCAGGTGTGCGCGGTCAAGGCGCCGGGCTTCGGCGACCGCCGCAAAGCCATGCTCGAGGACATCGGGATCCTGACCGGCGGCAAGATGATCTCCGAGGACCTCGGGATCAAGCTCGAGAACGTCACCTGGGAAGACCTCGGAACCGCCAAGAAGGTCTCCATCAACAAGGACGACACCACCATCGTGGTCGATGACGACGACCCCAAGAAGCACGAGGCCGTGCTCGGCAGGGTCAACCAGATCAAGAAGCAGATCGAGGACACCACCTCTGACTACGATCGCGAGAAGCTCCAGGAGCGGCTTGCCAAGTTGGTCGGCGGCGTTGCCCAGATCAAAGTCGGCGCGGCCACCGAGACCGAGATGAAGGAGAAGAAGGCCCGCGTCGAAGACGCCCTGCACGCGACCAAAGCGGCCGTCGAGGAAGGCATCGTCCCCGGCGGCGGCGTCGCGCTGCTGCGCGCCATGGACGTGGTCGAGAAGCTCGTCGCCGACAGCCTGGGCGACATCCAGACCGGCGCCAAGATCCTGCTCAGGGCGCTCGAGGAGCCGACCCGCCAGATCATCCACAACGCCGGCATTGACGAGGCCGCAGTGATCGTGCGCGAGATCCGCGCCAAGAAGGGCGCAGTCGGTTTCGACGCGGCCACTGGCGAGATCACCGACATGATCAAGGCCGGCGTCATCGATCCTGCCAAGGTGACCAAGAACGCGCTCCTCAACGCGTCCTCGATCGCGGGACTGCTGCTCACCACCGAGGCGTTGGTGTGCGAGATCCCCGAGGACAAGAAGGAGCCTGCCATGCCCGGCGGCGGCATGGGCGGCGGGATGGACATGTACTGATCTCAATTCGCTTCGCTTTGCTTTGCTCAGCGAATCGAAGGGGCCCGGGTTTTCACCCGGGCCCTTTTCTTTGGGAGAACAATCCAGGAGCGTCCACTCCACAGGTGGGCGGTGGATCTCAGGGTACGTGAAGGGGCCATTGAGGCGCATCCAAAGCGGTGCGCGCCGCATTGCCTGCAGCGGGCCCTCCAACGCTAAATCCTGATGCGCGCAGCGCATCACATGAGGCCGTAGTTCACAGGCCCCGGCGACTCCTGGAAGAGCCCGACGTCCGTCCCGGGCCTGTGACCTACGGGCTCAGGCTGACGCCGATGAGGTGACCGATGGTGAAGGTGATCACCGCCGCCCCGAGCCCGAAACCGACCTGGCGCAGCCCGGAGTGGAGCGCGTTGCGACCGGTCACCAGGGTCATGCCGGCGCCGATCACGAACAGGCCGATCGCGCTCAAGCCCCCGCTCCACGCCACGCCGACCCAACCGCCGGTGAAAAAGAACGGCACCACCGGGATGATCGCGCCGACGGCGAAGAGCACGAACGACGTCAGGGCAGCCTCCCAGGCGGAGCCGCCGAGCTCCTCCGGGTCGATGCCGAGCTCCTCGCGGGAGAGCGTGTCGAGAGCGGTGGCCTCGTCCGACAGCAGACGCTCGGCGAGCACCGACGCCTCCTCCGCTGCCATTCCCTTGGCCTGGTAGATCAGAGCGAGCTCCTCCTTCTCCTCGTCCGGGTACTCCTCGAGCTCGCGGCGCTCGATCCCGATCTGGTGCTGGAAGAGCTCGCGCGAGCTCTGCACCGACAGCCACTCCCCGAGGGCCATGGAGAGTGCGCCCGCGAGCAGGCCTGCAAGCCCGGTCAAGAGCACTCCGGAGCCGCTCATCTCGGCCCCGGCGACCCCCATCACCAGGCTCAGGTTGGAGACCAGCCCGTCATTGCCGCCGAGCACGCCGGCCCGCAGGGCGTTGCCGCCCATCGAGCGGTGGCGCCCCTCGTAGCGCGCCACCGCGCTCCCCTCGAGGCCGCGCGATGCGCGCCGTGCCAACGCGCTGAACACCCGCGCGTGGGAGCGTTCCTCGGCCGGCATCCCGACCGCCTCCGCCTCCGCCTGACCCTGGTATCCGCCGGCAGCACGGCGCTCGACCGCAGCCAGACTCGGAACCACCAGAGCCGGCCCGAAACGCCGTGCCAGCCAGCCGTAGGCGCGCGTGTGCCAGCTGGTGCGATGGCGCGGGACTTTCCCGCCGGCCGCCTCGATTCGCCGCGCCCACTCCTGGGCGTGCCGGCTCTCGGTGACCGCCAGCCGGCGATAGACCCTGGCGAGCTCGGGGCTGGTCTCCGCGGCCGCGAGCTGTTCGTAGAGATCCGCCGCGTTCCGCTCGGCTCTGAGGTTGTCCCGGTAGCGTGACAGGTCCTTCTCGTTGCTCACGGTCCACCGCCCGCGGGTGCCTCGTGCTCACGACGCCCCGCCGCCGATGGTCCCGCAGGGACCACCAGCACTGGGATGTCGAGGCGGTGGCGCAGCCGTTCGACCGAGGTGCCGTGCACAAAGTCCCCGACCCGCCCGTGACCGTGGCTGCCCATCACCACCAGTTCGGCACGGTGCCGCCGCACGAGTTCCGCGAGCTCCGCAGTGGTCTCACCGAATCCGAGGTCGTAGCTCGCCGTGACGCCGAGCTCGGTGAGCTCCGTGGTGTAGAGCTCGAGCCTGTCCTGGTCCGACTGCGCCTCCTGGCCGCTGTGCTCGTCACCGAACAGACGGGCGCCGCTGGACTCGACGACGTGCAAGAGCACCACCTCGGCGCCGCGCCCGGCAGCGCGGGCGAGCGTCACGGCATAGGAGAGCACGCCGCCGTCCGCGGTCGAGAAGTCCACCGCGACCGCGATCCGGTTCGGGCTCGCCAGCGACCGCACGTCGGGCATGGCGAGCGGACCGTGGACGCCCTCGCTGTCCGGCGTGGGCTCACCGCGGCGTCGCTCGAGGATCGGGACCACGGTGACCCAGCCGAGCAGGCCGAGGAGACCCGCCGTCGCCGGCACCACGGTCACCCATAGCACCCACGCCCAGTCTCCGGCGCTGTGCATCCATCCCGCAATCTCCTGGAAGGCGAGCACCAAGTTGAGGGCGACGATGACCACCGCAACCACCCAGGCGAGAGCTGAGGTGAGCGCCTTGATCACGTACTGGCCCATCCAGCGCCGGTCGGAGACGAGCAGGATCAGGGGAATCACGGCGAACGACAGCTGCAGCGACAGGACGACCTGGGACAACACCAACAGGTTTCCGGTGGAGCGTTCACCAAAGGCGATGATGGTCACGACCGCAGGCACGATCGCAACCGCCCGGGTGAGCAGGCGGCGGGCGATCGGGCGCATGCGGATCTGAACAAACCCTTCCATCACGATCTGGCCGGCCAGGGTGCCGGTGATGGTCGAGGACTGGCCGGACGCGATCAACGCGACCGCGAAGGCCACAGGTGCGATCGCGGCGCCGAGGATCGGTTCGAGCAGACGGTAGGCATCCTGGATCTCAGCGACATCGTGGAGGCCGGCGCGGTAGAAGGTGGCTGCCGCCATGACCAGGAGCGCAGCGTTGACGAAGAAGGCTCCGTTGAGCGCTACCACCGAGTCGATGACGTTGAACCGGATGCCGCTGCGGATCCCCGCCGGCACCCGGGCGATGCGTCGGGACTGGACCAGGCCCGAGTGCAGGTACAGGTTGTGCGGCATGACCGTGGCGCCGAGGATCCCGATCGCCAGGTAGAGCGCGCCGGCGCCGGGCAAGGAGGGCACGAACCCGACGGCGAGCGCGCCCCACTCGGGACGGGAGAGCACGACCTCGAGCCCGAGGCAGAGCCCGATGGTGGTGATCAGCGCGACGATGAACGCCTCCATCATGCGCACGCCGCGCGAGTGCAGAATCAGCAGCAGCAGGCTGTCGAACGCGGTGACCACCACCCCGACCAACAGCGGCAAGCCGAACAGGAGCTGGAGACCGATCGCCGAGCCGAGGACTTCGGCGAGATCGCAGGCTGCGATGGCGACCTCCGCCAGCACCCAGAGCGCCCACGACACCCGCCGTCCGTACATCGCCCGGCAGGCCTGCGCGAGGTCCATCCGGGTGACGATTCCGAGCTTGACAGAGAGGCTCTGCAGCAGCACCGCCATCAGGTTCGACATCAACAGCACCCAGATCAGTGCATAGCCGAACTTGGAGCCGGCGGCGATGTCCGTCGCCCAATTGCCGGGATCCATGTAGCCGACGCTGACCAGGTAGGCGGGACCCGCGAACGCGAACAGGCGACGCCAGAACGTGGGTTGCCGGGGAACCTCGACCGAGCCGTGGCTCGGGTCGGCCGCCGGCCGCCGCGAAGTCGGAGGACCTGCCACGATCAGAGCTTTGCCGCAACGCCAGCCGGTGTCAAGCTCCGCCGCCGGAGGTGGGCGCGACAAGGGCGAGGATCGCCTCGGCAACGCGATCGTAGTCCCCGCCCAGATGGTGCCCGCCGCCGAGGCGCATCACCTGAACCCACTGCGCAGCCTCGCCCAGGTTCGCGCACAGGCCGTCGACCTCCTTGTCGCCCGAAATGCACAGCACCGGGAGGCCGCGCAGCTTCTCCACCTCGGTCAGGATCGGGAGCGCCTTGGGGTCGGGGCGACCGCTGAGCCACTCGGACAGGTGGAACTCGAACGAGGCCCGAGTGCCCGGGCCGATCAAGGTGACCAACGCGATGCGTGAACGCAGCGCGTCGGGAAGCCGGCTGGTCATGAACGGCAGCACGTCGGCGCCGAGGGAGTAGCCCACCAGCACAATGCGCCGCTCGCCCCAAGCGGCGGTGGCGTAGTCGAGGATCCGCGTCATGTCCCGGCCGATGCCGTCAGGTTCGCGCGCCTTCCAGAAGTACTGCAGCGAGTTCACGCCGACCACCGGGATGCCGTGGGCCGCCAGCGCCGCGCCCACCTGCTTGTCGAGCGACGCCCAGCCGCCGTCGCCGGAGACGATCACCGCCATCAGGTCGGTCGTAGGCCCCGTCGCCGGAATTTCGACCAGCGGCAGGTCCGAAACGTCTGCGGCGCCCGGCACCGGGCTCGCGGGCGGGGCGGGGGCGGCCATGGTCAGGCGCGCAAAGCTGGCCTTGAACTGGGGCAGCCAGTTGCGCTGGACCGAGAAACCGTGCCCGACGTGGGGCAGGGTCACGATCTCGGCGTGGCCGACCTGACGGACGTAGGCCTCGACTGCCGCAGGATCGCAGACCTGGTCGATGAGGCCCTGGAACGCGATCCAGGTCGCCTCAAGGGTGGGATCGGGCAGGAAGCTGAAGCCCTTGCCCTTCGGGCCCGCGGTCCAGTGCAGCCCACGACCCGAGCACAGTGGCCGGGTCAGGGGCAGGTCGGGACAGAACCCCATGCTGATCGCGCCCCGGAACGTCGCGGAGGGCGCCTGGACCAGCGCGGCGTAGACCAGGGTCGCCCCGGAGGAGTAGCCAACCAGCACCGGGGGCAGGTAGCGGGGAAAGTTGAGCGACTTCTGCACGTACTGGCTCAGGCCCTCGAGATCTCCCGCCGGATAGCCGCACTCCTCGGACCCCGCCTTGAGCTGCTTCAGGTAGTGCGTGATGTCGATGCCCACCACCAGTGCGTCGAGACCAGCGAGCGCCTTGGCCATGTCCACCACACCGAGGTTCCAGCCTCCGTCGCCGGACACGAACAGCACGACGTGGGCGGGAACGGGCGATTCGTGGTACAGGGTGACGGTGCCGAAGCGACCGAACTGGAGCGTTTCGGCCGACGCAGCGGCACCTCCGACGACAGCGGCGGCAGCCACCAGCAAGGCGATCAGACGTCGAACCATGGTGTCCTCCAATGCACGCACTGGCCTCTACCCACCTACTTGCGGAGCGTCCCCAGCAGGCTCCCCGAGATCAGCGATGCCAGGTCAGCGAGCACTCCGGGGACGGCTCGCCCGCCGGGACACACGAGGTACCGGGAGCGCCACACGGGACCGAACTTTTCCTTGTACTGGCGCAGGCCCTGGAAGTTGTAGAAGTGCTCGCCCCAGCGGTAGACCAGCGACGCCAACCGTTGCCAGGTCGAGGCGAACGGTCCGCTGCGCAGACCGGCGAGCGGCGCCATGCCCAGAGCGAATGCCGAGAAGCCCTGGTCGCGGCCCCACAGCAGGAGGTGGACGAAGAGGAAGTCCATGACTCCGCTCGGGGCGGACGGCCGGAAGCGCATGAGGTCGACAGAGAGCTCACCGCCGGGCGCCGACGGCCACAGGTTGGCGAAGGCAACGATCTCGCCGTCGAGCCGAATAACGGCGAGCGGTAGTTGAACCAGGTAGCTCTGATCGAAGCGGCCCAGCGAGAAGCCCTTCTCCCGCGTGCTCTTCTCGGCCAGCCATGCGTCGGACACCTCGCGCAGCTGCGGCAGCAGCGCCGCCACCCCACGAGGCTCGATGACCTCGAAGGAACACCCATCCCGCTCGAGCCGGCGCAGGATGTACCGCAGCTCCTTGCGGTCAGAACCCTCGAGCGAGAAGTCCTTCAGCGGGACCACCGCCTCTTCGCCGATCTTGAGCAGCGACAGACCGAGGTCGAGGTAGACCGGCAGGTCGTCGTCACCGACCTCGTAGAACACGGTCCACCCGCCATGGCGGTCGGCGAGCGCGTGGAAACGCCATGCGAGATCGGCCCTCTCGGTCGCCGGGCCGATCGCGTCGCCCATGGCGATCCAGCTCCGCCCCGACACGGCGTACATCAGGAATGTCGAGCCCGAGTCGGAAATCAGGAAGCGCTTGTCCCCCAGTAGTGCCAAGTTGCCGGATGAGTTGGGCGACGACGCCGCGATCGCCCGCACGCGCTCGAGCTCCTCCGGTGTCGGCTCGTGGTCGCGCGGCGCGGACGGACCGAGCAGGCGCAGCGCGCCGAACACCAGCAGACCGATGGCGACCCCCAGGCCCGCGCGCAGGAACCGTGGCGCGTCGCCGTGGAGGGTAACCTGCCACCACAGCTCACTCGAGTAGTCGACGTGGCGATACGCGAACAGCCCGATCCAGGCCGAGCCGATAATCACCATGGCCATCGCGGCGAGCCACGCCGGTGAGAGCGGCTCGTTGAGCAGTGGGGTCGTCCGGAAGAACGCCCGCCGGGCCGGCGCCAGCACGGCCATCATCGTGACCATGACCAGCGCCTCCTCCCAGTCGAAACCCTTGAGCAGCGACAGTGCGGCGCCAGCCACGAGGAGGACCAGGGTTGCCCAATAGGCGCTCGCAAGGCGGCGGCGCAGACCCCACGCGAGCAGCAGAAGTCCAAGGCCGACGATGCTGCCGAGGAAGTGCGACAGCTCGAGAACCGGCAGCGGCACGATCCGGGACAGCGCGTGCAACCGCGAGCTCACGGCGGGCGTGGCGCCGGAGATGAGCAGCACCGCGCCGCCGAGGAAGACCGTCACCGCGAGCACCCGCGGCGCGAGCACCTCGAGCCCGCTGCCGATCGCCCGCGCCACCTGACCCACCTGCGCACGCTTCGCCTGCAGCTCGTACGCCAGGAAGAGGCCGACCGCGATCGCGAACGGCATCAAGTAGTAGATCAGACGGTAGGCCAGGAGCGAGCCCAGCACCGCCGTGGTTGACGCGGACGGGAGCAGCAGCACGACCACGGTTTCGAAGACACCGAGGCCGCCGGGGATCTGGCTGATCAACCCGAGGCCTTGCGCGAGCATGAACACGGCGAGGAAGTGTACGAACCCCACCGGGCTGCCGGCCGGGAGCAGGACCCAGAGCACGGCGGCAGCGATGCTCCAGTCAAGACTGGAGACCACGAGCTGCGCGATCGCCAGGCGCGGCCGCGGTGGCACGACCTCCCAGCGCCCGAGCCGAAGCGGGCTGCGCCGAAGGACACATGCCGCGACGTAGCCGAAGGCCAGCGTCAGGCAGAGCACACCCACCGGACGCAGCGCAGCCTGCGGGAGGTCGAGGCCGGCGGGCACGGCACCACCCGCGAGGACGAAGGCGAGCCCAGCGACGGTCGTCATGCCGAGCCAGAATGTGAGCCCGTTGAAGGCCACCAGGGTGGCGATGTCGACCGCTGACAGACCCCACACCGTGTAGAGGCGGAAACGGACCGGCGCGCCCGAGAACACCGCCATGCCGATGTTGTGGCTGAAGGCGTAGCCGACAAACGAGGCGAAGGCGGCGCGCCACCAGGCCAGCGACTGCCCGATGTAGCGCAGCGACAGCGTGTCGTAGCCGGTCAGCACGAGGTAGCTCAATGCGGTCAGAGCTGCAGCGAGGAGCAATGCGGAGACCCGCAGCGCGTGGAGCTGGCGGACCACGTCGTGGTAGTGGAGGTGGGCGAGCTCGCGGTGCAGCACCCACAGGGCAACGCCGAACAGTGTGAGGCCGAGCAGCGGCAGGTAACGGTGCAGCGCGGAGATCTTCAGTCGACCCACGTGCGTCGTCACCGGCTCATTCGGGACCGCCTTCGAGACCCTCCGGCTCGACGCTGCGGCGGTGACTCGCGATCTCCTCCTCCTCCATCAGCTCCATCTGCACCTGCTGGATCTCGAGGCAGATCAGGTCACCCTCCGCCCACCCCGGTCGGTTTCTGCGCAGGATCTCAGAGATCGGGGACCGCACCACCTCGAACGGCACCAACTCGTTCGCGGGGAGCGACCGACCGCACACACTGCACGTCAGGAGAGGACTGTGGTTCTTCACGATGCGATCATATCCTGCGCGGAGACCGAGCCGGGAGAGGGTCCTGCCCGCAGCACCTACAATGGGGCTTCCAGTCCTCGACACCGGGAGGAGTGATCCATGCCCGACCTCGGCACCGTCGCACGCAGCTCAATGAGACGCCTGTTCCGGCGACCCGGCACGCCGGGAACCTCGCCGGGAACTCTGATCCCCCGGGCAGGGCCGACACCGCCGACCCGCATGCGCCTGATCCGCTACGACGAGGCGACCCTGGTCGAGCTCGATCTGCTCGACCCGGCCGGCCTCGACGAGGCCCGCGACGGCGCGGTCTGCTGGCTCAGCCTCGAGGGCCACGACGTCGCCCTCGTTGGCGCACTGGGGAAGCGCCTCGAGATCCACCCGCTGGCCCTCGAGGACGTCGTCAACGTCGGCCAGCGGCCCAAGATCGAGGACTACGCCAACAGCCTGTTCATCGTCCTCGACCTCGTCCGCGTCGATGCGAGCGGTACGCTGTGCCGCGAGCAGGTCAGCCTGGTGCTGCAGGACGGACTCCTGATGTCGGTTCGCGAGAACGCTGCGACCGGTTCCGGCGAGGACGTCGTCGAGCCGATCCGCGCCCGCCTGCGCGCCGGCAAGGGGAGGATCCGGAGCGCCGGTGCCGACTACCTCGCCTACGCCATCATCGACACCGTCGTCGACCACTTCTTCCCGGTGCTCGAGCATCTCGGCGAGCGCATCGAGGACGTCGAGGACTCGCTCCTCGACGAGCCGACCAGAGAGGACCTGAACTCCCTCCACCAGCTCAAGCGCGAGTTGCTGCTGCTGCGCCGCTCGGCGTGGCCGCTGCGCGACGCCCTGTCGAGCCTGCTCCGCCTGGACAGCCCGCTGGTCCACCGGGAGACCCACGTGTTCCTGCGCGACGTCGCCGATCACGTTGCCGTGGTCATCGACGTCATCGAGACCTACCGCGAGATGGTCTCGAGCCTGGTCGACCTCTACCTGTCGGCGATCTCGAACCGGATGAACGAGGTGATGAAGGTGCTCACCATCATCGCCACCATCTTCATCCCGCTGTCGTTCGTCGCCGGACTCTACGGCATGAACTTCGACACCTCGGTGAGCCCGTTCAACATGCCCGAGCTGCACTGGTACTTCGGCTACCCGGTGGCGCTCCTGCTCATGGCCGCGGTCGCCGGCGGCCTGCTGATCTTCTTCCGGCGCAAGGGCTGGATCTAGGCGCTCGAAGGGTGGAGGCCCCTGGCAACGCCTCCGCGACTGGATACGCTCGTCGTCGGGGGCCTCCCCCCTTCGGGCGCCTCTGACGCGCTGCGCGCGTCCGGGGAACGTCGAATCCGGACTTGCGCTTGCTGCCTTCGCTGCGGCCACCAGCCGTTCGACCCGATCGACCCTGCCTCAGGATGCGCGCAGCGCATCCGAAGCAGCAGGCGCCGCAGGGACCCTGAGATGCGACGCAAGTCGCATCTCAGGGTCATGCGGTGGATGCTGCTAGCCTACAATGGCGGGTCGGGGCGCTCGGCCGCGCCCGGAGGACCAGCCCATGATCCGGCGTGCCACAGGTGACGATCTCGACGCTATGGTCGCCCTCGAGGACCGCTGTTTCACGACCGATCGCATCACACGGAGAGCGTTCCGCTACCTGCTGACCCGCGCCCACAGCGTGACCTTGGTGTTCGAGGAGGACGGGGCGATCCTCGCCTACGCCCTCACCCTATTCAGCCGTGTCACCGCCCTCGCCCGCCTGTACTCGATCGCGGTCGACGCCAGCCTGCGTGGTCGCGGGATCGGCCGCCTGCTGCTCGACGCGTCCGAGAAGGAGAGCCTGGACCGTGGCTGTGTCTCGATGCGATCCGAGGTCCGGCTCGACAACGACGCCTCCCTGGCGCTCTTCCGCAAGGCCGGCTACCACCAGTTCGACAAGGTCGACGACTACTACGAGGACCACATGGGCGCGCTGCGCTTCGAGCGCACCCTGGCGCCGCCGCTCGACCTGACCCAGGTCCCCGTTCCCTACTACGAGCAGACCACCGACTTCACGTGCGGACCGGCGTCGCTGATGATGGCGATGAAGGCGCTCAAGCCTGAGCTCACGCTCGACCGCAAGGTCGAGCTGCGCCTGTGGCGGGAGTCGACCTCGATCTTCATGACCTCCGGCCACGGGGGCTGTGGACCTTATGGTCTCGCGCTGTCCGCCCACCACCGCGGCTACAAGGTCGAGGTCTTCGTCAAGGAGAGCGGCGTCTTCCTGGTCGACACCGTGCGCAGCCCGGAGAAGAAAGAGGTCATGCGTCTGGTCGAGGAGGACTTCCTCGAGGAAATCGAGACCGTCGGGATCCCAGTCCACTACCGCACCATCGGCTTCGACGAGCTTCAGGAACGCTTCACGTCCGGTGGCATCCCGCTGGTCCTGATCAGCTCGTGGCGAATCTACGGTGAGCGCTTCCCGCACTGGGTCGTGCTCACCGGCTTCTGCGAGCGGTTCATCTACGTCCACGACCCGTTCGTCGACGTCGAGGAGGGCGAGACGCTCGCCGACTCCGTCAACATGCCGATCGCCCGCGCCGAGTTCGAGCGCATGGCGCGCTACGGGCGCTCGGGACAGCGCGCGGTCGTCATTCTGTCGAGGCCGTAGGAGCCCGCAGGCCGCAGCCTGCCTGGGCGCTCGCTGCCCAGCTTCCGTGTCGACCCGCCCGTTTGTTCGGTCAGCTCGGCGTCAGGAGGCGCACAACGCATCCTCAGCAGCGTGTGCCGCGGGGCCACTGCGGCAGCACCACAGCCTCCTGGATGCCCTTCATGGGGCTCTACGGTACGCGCTGCTCAGCGTGCCGCCCGGCCCTCGGCCTTCTCTTCGAGGCGGCGCAAGAACACGCCCATCACCCGGCGATAGAGCTCGTCGCCGAGGACCTTGTCCTCGACCTTGGCGTCGAGGTTGGGGCAGTCGTTGACCTCGATGACGTACCAGGCGTCGCCCACTTGCTTGAGGTCGACCCCGTAGAGCCCGTCCCCGATCAGGTTGGCCGCCTTGAGCGCGGTGGCGAGCCCGGCCGCGGGCACCTCCTCCACCGGCATCACCTCGTACTCGCCATACTGGATGCGCCCGTTGGTTCCATCCCGCTTGATGATCTGCCAGTGCTTGTGGGCCATGAAGTACTTGGCGGCATAGAGCGGCCTGCGGTCGAGGATTCCGATCCGCCAGTCGAACGGCGTCGGCATGAACTCCTGGGCGATGACCAGATCGGAGACCTCGAACAGCTTTGCCAGTTGCGCCTTCAACGACGCGGGGTCCTCGGCCTTGACGACCCCCATCGACGACGAGCTGTCGGGCTGTTTGAGGATGCACGGCAGCCCGATCGTGTCGAGCAGCTTCGCCTCGCCGTCGCGGTCCAGAATCAGCGTTCGCGGCACCGGCAGGCCGTTGCGGCTCAGCAGCTCGGCGAGGTAGACCTTGTTGGTGCAGCGCAGGATCGACACCGGGTCGTCGATCACCACCATGCCCTCAGCGTGGGCCCGTCGTGAGAAGCGATACGTGTAGTGGTTGACCGCGGTGGTCGAGCGGATGAACAGGGCGTCGTACTCGAGGAGGCTGCCGAAATCGTCCTTCTCGATCTCCTCGGCGCTGATGCCGAAGCTCTCTGCGGCGTCGATGAAGTTCTCGATAGCTTTGTTGTTGGACGGGGGAAAGCTCTCGCCCTTGTCCCGCAAGATCGCGAGGTCGAAACGGGCTCGGGCGCGCGGCCGCGCGCGCCGCTCGCGACGCGTGAAGAAGGCCTGCGCCGCCTCGAACGCGAAGGCGCGGTGGTCGTCGGGGATCGCGCTGGTGGGGATGGCGTTCAAGTTCTTGAGCTGCCACTCACCCTCATCGCACACGAAGCTCGCCCTCATCAGCGGCGCGGGGAACATCCGGAACAGCGCGGAAGCGAGCTTGTCATGGCGTTTGTCGACGTTGTGCCCGAAGTAGATCGAGAGCACGAACCGACCGGAGGTATCCGCCGCCAGGCTGCGCGAGATCTCCTCGGAGAGCTCGTTCGACGCGATCCGTAGCAGGGTCGAGGAGCGCAGGTCCTGCATTGTCAGAACGGTCGGCATCGGCTTGTGGCCGCGCGCCTCTGCGAGCAGCGAGACATAGTACCCGTACGCCTGGTAGCGGTATTGGCGGCAAAGATTGAAGATCCGCGCGCCGCGCAGGCTGATGAACTCGGGGTCGCTCAGGTACGAGCGGGCGGTGACCACCCGCACGCCGGGCAGGTCGAGGGGCCAGTCCCCTGGTTGGGTCACCACCACCAGCGTCTCCATCAGCTACCTCCCGCGACTCCTGCCGGATCGACGATCGGCAGGCCGACGTCGAAATCCGCACGACGACGTCCCATTCTGCCGCTCCGCGCGCGTCGAGGGAAGGGTCTCGGAAACTTCCAGGGCGTGGGACCCCGGAGAGCGAGCTCTTCGGTCACGAACGAGGCGCCTTCACGGACGCCGTTCGTTCGCGGCGCGGGGCTGACGCCCCTTCAGCGGGCGGGCACGACCAGCACCGCGGTATCGCGGCGGAAGAGGTGGTGCAGGCGGTCCGCATCCGCGGGGGCGAGTTCCAGCGCGAGGATCGGGGGGCGCTCCGCGGCGGCCCCGGTAACCCGACGCCAGACGTCGGCGAGGCCGAGCCCGACCCGCTCGAAAAAGCCCGTCGTAGCGACGCCGGGGCCAATCTCGAGTCGCCATCCGTTGGCCATCGTCATCCCGTATCCCGGGTTGCGCAGGACCGGACCGCCTTCTGATGTCGGCGACGCGGTCGGGGTCGGCTCGGGCGCCTCCGCCTCTTCCTCGGAGTAGGGGCGCAGCGCTTCCGGTGCGATCACACGCTGCTCGAGGTCCTCGGGAGGCTCCGCGACGCGCCATACGGCGGGAAGATCAACCTCCGGGGCATGAACCGTACCGATCAGGGGCCCCGGGACGACCACCGCGGCGCCTTCGAGCTCCGCAGTGTCCATCACCACGCCCCGCACCTTCACCTCCACCACGTGGCGGCCGAGGTCGACCATGAGGTACAGCTGCGGGCGCCGCGCCAGCGAGACCTCAAGCTCGAGCGCCGCCGGGTCGGCCGGTTCGTCACCGGCCCACACCAGCGCCGCCACGAGGCTAAAACAGATACACGCGAGCGCCGTACGGTACCGTGCGGTAGACATACTCGAGGTCTTTGTCACCGACCCGGATGCACCCGTGGGTGACGGGGCGGCCGAGCAGGGTTTGGAAAATCGTGCCGTGAATCAGGTAGCCGTCGCCGAGATCGAGGGCGTAGTCGCCGAGTGAGAAGTCGTCAGTTCGCAGGCTCCAGTCCCGGGGCGGCTCGAAACCCTCCTCGATGAAAGCCCAGTCGGGCTTCTTCCACACCGGATTCTTGCGCTTGTTCAGCACCCGACGCTCGCCCAGAGGGGTCTGGAAGACCCACTGCCGCTCCCCGCTCGGGTCCTTGAGCAGGACACCGCTGCCGGTCGAGCACGCGGCCTCGCGCAGGACCTTCTTCCCGCGCATCACGGTGATCCGGTTGCGGTAGGTGTCGATCGTCACCCACACCCCGCTCGGCGCGAACCGTTCGAGGCGCCGCTCGAGGCGGGCCGAGAGGGCGGCGGCATCCGCCGGAAGTGGTCCCGCCGACGGCACCGGGCAGGCCCGTTCCGGGCGCCCGAACGCCGCCACGCCCACTGTCACGGTCGCTGCGACAACAATGACAAGGCCCGCGATCCGCAGCGCACGGGCGACATGACGGCGGGCAGCAACCGGCAGCGGCGGCGGCCCGGGCTCGGGCGACAGCCGGGCCGAGCTCAAAGCCGGCCGACGATCGTCACCTTGGTCGACACCGTCACGAGCCGGTAGAGATCGTCCATCTCCCTGTTCGTCAGTGCGATACATCCATCGGTCCAGTCTTTTCCGCTGCCGCCCTCGCCGTGGATCTCGATCAGGCCGCCGATCCCGGCGCCGTCAGGCACGTCGCCCGATCGCTTCAGAGCACGGTAACGCTCACGGTCTTCGGCGTTGGGGTAATCGATCAACAGAGCCTTGTAGAACTTGGTCGCGCCGCCGCGCTTCTTGACGGTGACGCGGTAGCGCCCCTCCGGTGTCGCCCGGTCACCGGAGTACGCCTTGCGCTCGAGACCGTTGGCTCCGAGCTCAACAGTATAGGCCGCAATCGGGCGGCCGTTTCGGTACACTACCAGCCGCCGGTGGTACTTGTCGACCACGATCGACGTCTCGTTGCGCAGCCGTGACTCGCGCACCGTCAGATCGGCCAAACGCCGCCATTCCCGGAGCTGGTCAGGGTCGAGAAAGCGCTGCTCGCGTGCGCGAAAGCTCTCGATCGGAACGCCTGCCTGCACCACGGCTCGCTCGGCAGCGGCTCGCGCCTCGACCCAGCTGCGGGCGTCGGCAAGGCGGTGCGCCAGAGCCAGCTGAGACTCGGCCTGCGCCAGAGCCCCCGCCTCGACGTGGCCCATGCCGGGACGGCGCAGGCTACGCCGGGCGGCCTCCAGCTGGCGCCCGGCGCTCTCGAGGGAGACCTCGGTGAGCAGCTGCTCGCGTTCCTCTTGCGCCCGCACCCGCCGCACCTCGCGCGAGGCGGCCACCGCGACCCGGCACCACGCCGCGACCTCGGCCTGCCGTCGGGCCGGCCACCACTCCTGACTCGCCGCGCGCGCACTCGCAGAGTCGGCAGCTTCGACCAGCCGCTCGATCTGCCGGGCCGCGTCCGGCGCCACCGGGCGGATGATCTCCACCGCCGTCGCGGCCGTGCGGCGCACCGCGGCGGGATCGAGCGTCTCCTGGTGGCGCACGCAGCCGGCCAGCGGCAGCGCAGTCAGCACCAAAAGAAAAGCCGGCCAGCGGCTCGACGCCGCCGGCCGGCTGGATCCAGCGGAGCTGGTCAGCAACGAATCTTCTTCTTGGCGGACGCGATGTCCGACGTAAAGGACTCGAGCTGGCCCTGCAGCGACGAGGCCAGCGAGCTCGCCTCCAGGTACTGCTCCTGGCTGAGAGCATTCGCAGCCTCACCGACCTGAGCCTCGAGCCCGCTCAGGACACCGTTCATCTGCTCGAGGTCCTGGGCGAAGCCCTTGGGCTTGCGCCGGCACGCCGCGAGGGTGCCGAGGTCGGCCTTCGCCGTTTCGAGCGCCGTCTGGACGGCTGCCACGGCGGCCTCGGCCTCGGACTTGGCCTTGGTCTTGGCAGCGACACTCGCCTGATCGGCCTCGGATGCCTTTGTCTCGGCGGTCGCGACCAGCTCCTTGGCCTTGGTGTACGACCGCAGGAGGGCGAACTTGCCCTGCTGCGCCGCGACCTCGGCCTTGGCGGCGCTCATCGCATCGCGCGCGCCGTTCCATGCATCGGGAGCGTAGGTCGGAGCACCGGACTGCTCGGCCTGGTTGAGAGCCGCTTCCGCCTTGGCAAGCTCGGCGTCTGGCGGCGCGGCGCAGCCGACGGTCAAACCCACGACCGCGACCACGGCCACCGCTACAATCGAAATCCTGGACATCCTCATCTTCGGTTCCCCTTTCCTCCTGTGCCCCCGCAGGGGCTCCTTCGAGAAAGCGCACAGGACAACCCGGCTCCGGGCGTCCGTCGAACACCTGGCAATCCACCTGCCAGAGCCCCGCGGCGCATCGAACCCCTCATGCCTGCCGCGACTTGGCTCCAGCGACCCAGCCCGCCGGGCGATCCCCCGGACCCAAGACCCGGGGTTCTTTCGGAGCTTCAACCTCCGATCGACCTCCTGAGCTTCGGAGCCCGGTCCTCGAGTCGGCGCTGCGGGCAGGCGGAGCACGGTCCCCATGCTAGCGCAATTGTGCTCTGAGCGATATGCTCCCATCCCCGGAGGCCGTCAACTCCCGCCGCGTCATCATGCGTCCGTCATCCCGGATTCCCGCCGACCTCGCACCCAACCGCCTCGCGGCGGTCCGGGCAAGGCTCGGCAATCCGCGCTACGACCTCACCCTCAGCAACCCGACCCGCTGCGGCTTCGCCTATCCCACCGACCTCCTTCGACCCCTGGCCGAGCCACGGGGATTGGTCTACTCCCCCGACCCGCGAGGCCCGATCTCCGCCCGGCGCGCCGTAGCGGCGACCTTCCGGCGATGGGACCTCGAGCCCGATCCGACCGCCATCGTGCTCACCGCGTCCACCAGCGAGGCCTATGGCTTCCTGTTTCGCCTCCTCGCTGACCCTGGCGACGCCGTGCTCGCGCCGGTGCCGTCCTATCCCCTGATCGAGCACCTCGCGCGCCTCGACGGCGTCGCCACTGCTCCGCTGCGGCTCGACCCTGACGACGGGTGGCGGATCGACCGAGCCTGCCTCGACGACGCACCCGCGGGGACGCGCGCGGTGGTCGTCGTCCACCCCAACAATCCGACCGGATCCCACCTCGACCCCGACGACGCGGCTTGGCTCACGCACGCCTGCGCTGCGCGCAGCTGGGCGCTGATCGCCGACGAGGTCTTCCTCGCCTACCCGCTCGAAGCACCTCAGGTGACGAGCTTCGCCGCCACAGGCCAGTGTCTGACCTTCGTTCTCGGCGGGCTGTCCAAGCTCGCCGGTCTCCCCCAGCTCAAACTCTCCTGGATCGTGGTCTCGGGTCCAACCGCCGAGGTCGAGGCCGCCCTCGAGGGGCTCGACTACATTGCAGACAGCTACCTGTCGGTGAGCACTCCCGTGGCGCTCGCGACCGCCGAGCTGCTGCGCGCGGCGGCGCCGGTCGAGCAGGCGATCGCCAACCGGTGCCGCGGCAACCTGGCCGCTCTGCGCTCCGTCGCGGCGAAGCTTCCGGCGGTCACAGTGCCGCCGGTCGGCGGAGGCTGGAGTGCGATGGTGCGCGTGCCCGCGGTACTCGACGAGGAGGAGCTCGCCCTCGACCTCCTCGAACGACACAGCGTCGCGGTGCACCCTGGCTACTTCTTCGACTTCGCCGGGCCAGGTTGGCTGGTGGTCAGCCTACTGCCAGAGCCGCACACCTTCAGCGCCGGTGCCGCCGCCCTGCTCGAGGAGCTCGACCGGCGCGTGCGCGAGCTCTAAAGCGGGACAGCGTCAGTAGTTGCCCACCAGATCGGGCGCCAGTAGGCGTCACGCGGATAACGGTGCGCCGACCTCGGCGAGGCGGCGACCTTGCCAGCTGTGCTCCGGGAGGTAGCGCTCGAGAATCGCACGCGCGGTAGGACCGTTCAGGGAGCCCGCGATCAGCAGCTCGTCCGCGAGCGCTTCGACCACGTCCCAATGCTCAGCGAGCTCGCCCTCGACCTGCACCCGCGCCGCCTCCAGGTAGGGCAGCACCCGCTCGCAGTCGCCCACCAGGCGCATCGTGAGGCGCACCGCGAGGTCGAGATCGGCGCAGCCTTCATCCCAGCCCCCACGTCCGCTGATTCGGGCCTCCGCCACCATGCCCGCGAGCACGGATCGGATGTGATGCTCGATCACCTCGAGACTCGCGGCGGAGAGATGGACGGGCTGCAGCCGGACCGACGTGCAGGCCCCTGCGAGGTCGCCCTCCTCGCTCAGCTCCAGGCCGGTGACCCGTTGGCCGCAGAGATGCGCCATCACCGCATGGCCGGCCTCATGGTAGGCGGTCAGACGGCGGCGGAACGATCTCGAACAGGAGTCCGGTCTGTCCACGGGGCACCTCGCGTCGGGCGACATCTCGTCGCTATGCGGCATCACAACGTCTAACTGCGGCAATCATAACCCGCATTCCCCCCGGGTCACGCACATCAGGGACGCGGAGATCAAGGTGATCGCGAAAACGCCGCAGCCGAGCCCCGTGCCGTCGCGCGGCGATATACTGAATCGACCATGACGGAACCCGCATCGAGGACCCGACGCCTGGGCAGATGGGGCTTCGAGGGTGAGAGCTTCCCGCCCTCGCCGCGTTTGACCGACTGGCTGCTGCGAGAGGTCGGCCCGCCCGGCCGGCCGTGGCCGGATTCACCGCAGGATCTGAGACTTGCGCCGGCGCGCGAGCTGCCGGTGATGCCGGTCGCGGTGAGCAGCGATCCCCGCGACCGGCTGGCGCACGCCCGCGGGCAGGGCCTCCCCGACATGCTGCGGCTGCGCATCGGCAGCCTCCCGGCGGCGCCGGATGCCGTCGTGAGACCAGGCAGCGCGGGGGAGGTCGAGGCGGTCGTGGCGATCTGCGCCGCGACCCAGGTGCGGGTCGTCCCATGGGGTGGAGGCACCTCGGTCACCGGGGGCGTCAACGCGGTCGACGACCCGCGTCCGTCGCTGGTGCTGGAGCTTGAGCGCCTGAGCGGCCTCACCGCACTGGACGAGGTCTCCCGGCTCGCGACGTTCGGGCCCGGCACCCCGGGTCCCCGGGTCGAGGCCGAGCTCGCCACCCACGGGCTCACCCTCGGGCACTATCCCCAGTCGTGGGAGCTCGCCACCGTCGGCGGTTGGGTGGCGACGCGCTCCTCGGGCCAGGAGTCCCTAGGCTACGGCCGGATCGAGGACATGGTCGCCGGCCTCGAGCTGGTGGCGCCGTCGGGGCGTCTTGAGCTGCCCGCCCTACCCGCCTCCGCTGCCGGCCCCGACCTGCGCCAGTTCGTGCTCGGCAGCGAAGGACGGCTCGGGGTGATTACGGGCGCCACCTTGAGGGTGCGTCCGCGGCCGGAAGGAGTCGATGTCACGGCGGCGCTGCTGCCCGATCTCGAGTCCGGCCTCGCAGCCGTGCGCGACGTGGTGCGCTCCGACGTCGGGCTGACGATGGTCCGGCTCTCCGACGGCGCCGAGACCGAGGTCGCGATGGCCGTCGGCTTGGCCGGCTCGGCGCTCGGACCGTGGGTCGAGCGCTACCTGCGCCTGCGCGGACGCGGACCCGGGTCGTGCCTGCTCCTCGCGGGTGCGGCAGGCGACCACGACCGGCGACGCGCCGTCCTCGACGAAGCGCTCGAGATCGTCCGCCCTTACCGCCCAGTGTCGCTCGGGCTGTCGCCGGGCCGGCACTGGCTCCGCGACCGGTTCCGCCACCCCTACCTGCGCGACGGCCTGCTCGACCTCGGCTGGGCCACCGATACCCTCGAGACCGCGGTACCGTGGGCGCGCGCGGCCGAGACCCGCGTCCGGGTGGCGGGCGCGATGGCCTCCGCCCTGGCCCACGAAGCCGAGCGGGTGGCCGTGCTGTGCCACATCTCCCACCCCTACGTCGATGGAGCGTCGCTCTACTTCACCTTCTTCTTCCGCCTCGCCGACGGCCTCGAGGCGAACCTCGCCCGCTGGGCGCGGATCAAGCGCGCCGCCGGCAAGGCGCTGGTCGCCTCGGGCGCCACCATCACCCACCACCACGGCGTCGGCCAGTGGCACGCGCCCTGGCTCGACTCCGAGATCGGCCTGCTCGGCCATGACCTGCTCGGTGCGGCCGCCCGCGCGATGGACCCGGCGGAGGTCCTCAACCCTCACGTTCTCCTCGACCCGACCGATCGGCTGGAGGATTGACGGGCCGCCGACATCCGGAGACGGACCATGTTCCAACCCCACTGGCGCGCCGAAGCCCTCGCCCGCTGCTCGCAGCCCTTCGACCTGATTGTGATCGGCGCCGGCATCACCGGCTGCGGGATCACCCTCGACGCCTCCCAGCGGGGCCTCGAGGTGCTGCTGGTCGACAAGAACGACATCGCCGGCGGGACCTCGTCGCGCTCCTCGAAGCTGATCCACGGTGGGCTGCGCTACCTCAAGCAGATGCAGTTCCGGGTCACCCGCCTCGCGTGCCGCGAACGCGACCGCATGCTCTCGCTCAGCCCGCACCTGGTGCATCCGATCCGCTTCGTCTACCCCGCCTACCACGGCGACCACACCCCGGGGTGGCAGATCGACCTCGGCCTGTGGATGTACGACCGTCTCACGGCGCGTCCGGAGAAGCACACCCAGCTCGACACCGATGCCCTCGCCGAGCTGCTGCCGGGCCTCGACGTCGAGGGGCTCGACCGAGCCCTCTCCTACACCGACGCCATGGCCGACGACGCCCGCCTGACATTGGCCGTGGCCGCCACCGCCCACGCCTACGGCGCCGCGGTGCTCACCCGCTGCGAGCTGCTCGAGGGCGTCCGTGACCCCGACGATCGCATCCGTGGCCTGGTCCTCGCGGACCTCGAGAGCGGCGCCAGCCTGACCGTCACGGCCGGGGCGGTGATCAATGCCACCGGGGTGTGGACCGACGCCGTTCGCGAGCGCCTCGCGCTGCCCGGCCGCCACCTGCGGCCGTCGCGCGGCGCCCATGTCCTGCTCGCCCCTGAACGCCTCCCGCTCGGCGCCGCCGTCACCATGCCGTCCCCGGACGACGGTCGGCCGGTGTTCCTGATCCCGCACCCCGAGGGCATCCTGGTCGGAACCACCGACCTCTACCACGACGGGCCGCTCGACGACCCGCGGCCGAGCGAGGCCGAGGTCGACTACCTGCTGCACGCGGCCAGCGCCGCGTTCGCCGGACCGCCGATCGCTCGCGACGAGGTGCGCGGCTGCTTCGCCGGCCTGCGGCCGATCCTCGACACCCACGCTGACGACCCCTCGGAGGCGAGCCGCGAGGAGGGCATCTGGGAGGAGGCCGGGCTGCTCTCCGTAGCGGGAGGCAAGCTCACCACCTGGCGCAGCACCGCGGAGGAGGCGGTCGACGCCGCACTCGGGTTGCTCGGCGAGGAAAGGACGCGCTTCACCGCGCCGTGCGCGACCCGCGGCACGCCGCTCGCCGGGCTGGCGCCGGTCGACCTCGCCGCCCGCCTCGCCCGAGCCTCGGGGCTCGCTCCCGAGCTCGCCGACGGTTTCGCCCGCCGCCTCGCCGCGACCGCCTGGCCGGCCCTCGAGCTTGCCCGCGACCGTCGCGACCTCGAACCGCTCACCGATGGCGTCCCGCTCACCGCCGCCGAGGTCCGCGCCCACCTGCGCTGGGGCGCCGTCCTTCACCTCGACGACCTCCTCCTGCGCCGGGTCCGGCTCGGTATGTGGCAGCCCGAGGCGGCGCGCGCAGTGCTGCCCGCCCTGCGCCCCGTCGTCATGGAGGCATTGGACTGGGACGGCGCCCGCTGGGAACGAGAGATCGTGGCGTTCGAGGCCGCTCAGGAGGCCTGGACCCTGGCCGGGATCCGAGGCTGAGACGGACCCCGTGGCGGCGAACGAATCCATCTGCCGCAATCTGGGCGGAAGCAAGCTCCGCCAGTACGACGGCCCGCATCTCGCCTCCCTCCCCACCTGCTCACCTTCTCACCTTCTTACCTTCTCACCTCCGTGCGCGAAGCGCACAAAGGAATCCGGGGGCCTGGTCCGTCAGGGCCCGGCCCCCGGATTCCTCGTGCTAACCTGACGCCGCGATGACGACCCCGGCCCTGTCTGTCGTGGTCCCGGTCTACAACGAGATCGGCAACCTCGACCCCCTCGTCGAGCGGGTCCGCGCCGGTCTCGACCCGACCGGACTCGACTGGGAGCTGGTGCTGATCGACGACGGCTCCACCGACGGCTCGTCGGAGAGGCTCGACGCCCTCGCCGCCGCCGACCCGCGCCTTCGCGTGCTCCACTTCGTCGCCAACCGCGGCCAGTCCGCCGGGCTCGACGCCGGCTTCCGTCACGCCCGCGGCGCTCTGGTGGCGATCCTCGACGCCGACCTCCAGACCTACCCCGAGGACCTGCCCAAGCTCATCGAGGTGCTCGAGCGCGACGGCGTCGACGCCGTGGTCGGGATCCGCGTCGAGCGCCAGGACACCGGATGGAAGCGATTCAGCTCGCGCTTCGCCAACGGGGTCCGCAACCGGCTCACCCGCGAGCACATCACCGACACCGGCTGCCCGATCAAGGTCTTTCGCGCGGCGTGCCTGGTCGATCTGCCGCGCTTCAACGGCATGCACCGGTTCCTGCCGACCCTGCTGCGCCTCCACGGCTCCACGGTGGTCGAGGTCCCGGTCCGCCACGCGCCGCGGCTCTCCGGCACCAGCAAGTACGGCACCCTCGACCGCGCCTTCCGCGGCCTGCGCGACGCGTTCGGCGTGCGCTGGCTGCAGGACCGCCACCTCGACTGGAGGCTGCGGTGAGGGGTCTGCGGGCGGCGCGGCGCCTCGCCGTGCTGCTCGTCTTCCTGATTGGGACGACCGCTCAAGCCCAGGCCCCCGCCTCGGACGCGATCCCGCCTGGGGTCGAACCGCTGACAATCCAGGTCAAGCCGCTTCCGGAGGGCGTCCGCCGGGTCGAGCTGGCCCCGGCCGCAGCACCGGACGGCGCGCCTCGCTACATCCTCCACTACCTCGACGGCCGCACCGAGCGGATCACTCCGGACGAGTTCGCCCGCCGCCTCAGCGCCGAGGCTGCCGAGCGTGGCTTCCTCTATCGGCTGCTCAACATCACCAGCCCGATCGGGATCGGCTGGGTCGTGCTCGGGCTGCTCGGCCAGGTCCTCTTCACCGGCCGGATGCTCATCCAGTGGCTCGCCTCCGAGCGCGAACGCCGCTCAGTGGTGCCGGTCGCCTTCTGGTGGATGAGCCTCGCCGGGGCCAGCATGCTGCTGGTCTACTTCCTGTGGCGCAAGGACATCATCGGCGTGCTCGGGCAGAGCGCCGGGTGGGTGGTCTACACCCGCAACCTGTGGCTCATCTACCGCCACCCCGAGGACGCCGCCCCGAAGCCGGCGTAGGGGTCACAGAGACCGTCCGGCACGGTGTGAACCTGAAGTTCTGCCCGCTACTCGTGCTCACCTTCCTGTCGGTCGGGTTCCGCAGACCTCTCCCGAATCGCCTCCATGAAGGCATCGAAGCCCTTCATGTTGGTGAAGATCACGAAACGCTCTTCGCCAGCGTCAAGGACCACGACACCCTTGTAGAGGAGCTCTGGGACACGCTTGATTGCGATCTCACTGAGGGCCATCCTGCCGACTCTCGACCTGAACACACCGACCAACGTGAGTCGTTCGACAACGAGTTCTCGCGGCGCGCGAGCGACCAGATAGGCGGTCGCAATGCCATAGAGGAGGGCCAAGCCCGAAACGAAGACAAAGAAGGGGTCTGTCAGCGGGTGGCTGAGACCGTGGGTAACGGAGATCAACCAGAACAGCAACACAGTCAGCAACGACAAGGGGATCGTCCCCCACATCCTCCGCGGCCGACGAAACCGAAGGTCATCTTCGACGCCGGAGCCCGAGGTCGCTGGGGCGGATGATTGCTCCATCTCAGCCATTACCTCTCCTCGCATAGCCCCGTCTAGTGCTGGTGGGGCCCGTCAACTGGGGCGTCGGCCAGCTTGTCCTGTGGCCCAGAGAGCCAATCATCGAGGAGATCCAAGAGATACTTGGAACCCCCCGCCAAGAGTGCCTTGGCGACCGGTCCGCCCGGCAGGGCTCCAGCTAGATCGCCAGCAATGAACCCCTTACCGGCCTCCTTGCTATTCTGGGCCCCCGTGGTCCAGCTACCGTTGATAACGCGATTGGAAAAATTGCTGGAAACCAGGGCTGAGATTGCTTGCATCCCGCCCTCGCCGGATCTAAAGACCCCTCCGGTAAACAACCCTGTCCCGAAGCCCACGAGCGCCGAGTTGACCTTTGTGTCGATTGGGGCATCCGAGCGAGCCGCGTTACCCGCCGAAGTCGTAAGTCCAATGGCGCCTCCAATGAGCACGTCTCCCGCAGCCGCCTCGGGGATGAACGGAAGCACAAGGGGCGCCGCAAACATCGCGGTGAACGGGATCATGATAGCGTTTTCGATGGCTCGTCCTTCGGGAGTCGCTGCCGACTGCCAAGGGATGTTCGTCAGGTTCGGATCCGTGAACACATTCACGCCAAGGGCCCAGTCGGTAGCCCTTCCATCCCTGTCGACTCTTGCGACTGGGCTGTTCATGGCATAGCTATACCCATTCCAGCTCTGCGGCACCTCCGGCTTCCCTCCGGCCGGATCCACGCTCAGGAACCTGGTCAGCCACGGGTTGTAATAGCGCGCGTGCATGTAGTCGAGGTCGTCGGTGGTCACGTCGGGCCGCTTGAGGTCTCGCTCGTTCTTGGTGCCAGGCCCGAGATAACTGTGATAACTCTCATCCCTCCGGATCCTCGTACCGCCGCCTCAGTGACTCGTCCAGAGCCTCGTACCGAGCAGCCCACACAGCATCTCCGAGCCGTCGCTCACGGGCACGCCGTGCCCACCACGACACGAAGTCCGCCCGCCGGTTGAAGACTCCCGCCAGATCGCCGGCACGCTGCCCCCAGCGCTCAACGCCCAGGCCGACCACCAGGAACCGCAGATTCGCCACGTCGCTTCGACGGCTTCTCCGGGTCACCTCCGCGACCTCGACTCCCAACGCGGTACATGCCGCTGCCACGTACTCCGCTGCGGTCAGCCGAGGCCGCGACACTCGGTTCGGCCTCCCCGACCCATCGACCCACGCAACCAACGGCGGCGGTTCAACGGGCCTGTCCACCTGCCGTCCCCACCACGGCAGGAGACCGGGGCGTTGACCCAGCCATCGATCGCCTCCCGCCTTCAAAGCCGAAATGGACGCGAGGTAGGTGCGGATCGCATCACGTTCCGTGGACCCATAGATGGCGAGCACCAGATCGCGACCGATGAGGGTCTTCGTCGCTCGGCCGAGCACCTCCCGGTGCCCGCTGAGCTCGTAGTCCGCCGGATCCGTCACAGCTCCCGCCTCGACGGGATTGAGGTGAACATAGGCGATGAGCTGCCTGAGATACGCCTCGTCCTCGACGAACTTCGCCTGGTAGCGGCTCTGCCAGGTCGGCCCGCGTGCCTGCAGCGACCAGTTGCGCCATCTGCCGAAGGCCGACTGTACCTGGCCGAAGGTCCGGGAGAGCGGGACCGGCGAGCTGCGCAGGACGACATGGTAGTGGTTCGTCATCACGCACCACGCGTAGACCAGGTGCCCGTCCGCCCGGATCTCGCGCTCGAGCAGGTCGGCGAACTTGAGGCCGACCGTGGGCTCGGCGAAGACGTCGTCGCCATGGCTGGCGCGGTTGTAGACGTGGTAGAGCCCGCCCTCGACAAAGACGCGCGGCTGCCTCGGCATGGCGCAAAGTTATCACAGTTATCTCGGGCCTGGCACTAAGGCACCCCTCGTACGCGTCGACCCGCGGCCCCTCTTGGTCCACCGCCGCTTTCACATGCATGGGCCACCCCTCACGCGCCCGGACTCGAGGGTACTCATGAGCTCCTCGAACCTCTCGAGGTCCTTGAACACGACGAAGCTCACGTCGCCTGCGACCACTCGCACGGCGGGAGGGAAGAACGGCGACGGCGAGTAGCTTCGTTCGACCTCAAGGGAGTCGATGTCGGAGGCTCGGGTCTCGGTCGGCCAGACAGCCTACAGCGTAGCGCCGTCGATGGAGAATGAGACGGGCTCCCTTCGCTCGGCATGCACCTTTGTCGCGAGGCCGAGTGACACAAGCACGAAGAGGGGAAACCCGAAAGTTCCAGCTAGATCTGGCCGCCCAAGCAGCAACGCGGCGAGAGCCGGACCGACGGTAAGGCAGCCAGCCAATACGTTGGTGACAGTTCGCTTGGGGTAGCCAAAGGTCCTGGGAGCGCCCACGTCGGGAGTGTGCCACACTCGCACCCGAACTCTCCCTCGGGGACGCACGAGAAAGGGCGCACTCAGCGCATGACGGAGGCACCACCGATCCTGTTGACCAAGACGGGGCTCGTGCCGGGGCAGATCCTGCGTCGCTACCAGCGCTTCCTGTGCGACGTGGAGCTCGACGGCGGCCGGGTCGTCACCGCCCACTGCACCAACACCGGCGCCATGGCCACCTGCTGGGCCCCCGGCGACCTCGTGCTGCTCGAGCCCAACGACAGCCCGCGCCGGAAGCTCCGCTTCACCTGGGTCGCGTGCCGCCGGGACGGCACCTGGGTGGGCGTCGAGACCGGCGTCCCAAACCGTGTGGTGGCGGAGGCGGCGCGGCGGGACGCGCTGCCGGGGCTGCCCGGCCTCTCGAACGTCCGCACGGAGGTCCGCTACGGCGAGGAGAGGAGCCGCATCGACGTCCTCGCCGAGGATGCCGACGGTCGCGCGGTCTACGTCGAGGTCAAGAACACGACGCTCAGGGTCGACACGTCCTCGGGGCCCGTCATCTGCTTCCCGGACGCGGTCACCGCACGCGGCGCCAAGCACCTGAGGGAGCTGCGTGCGATGGTGCGGCTGGGACACCGCGCCGCGATCGTGTTCTTCGTCCACCGCGGCGACGGCACCGCGTTCGACGCCGCGCACACCATCGATCCCGCCTACGCCGCCGAGCTCGACCGCGGAGCCGCCGGGGGCGTCGAGGTGTTGCCGCTACAGGCAGTGCTCCAGGCCCAGCCGACCCCCGACGGCCCGTGGACCGCGACATGGTCCCTCAGCGGCCTCCTTCCCTGGCGGCATGACGAGGCCGCCACGCCCGCCCACCACCCTCACTGAAGCTTCCCTCTGCCCCTCTCGACAGCCCGTCCAACAGGATGGGCGAAGCCCATCGGAGGGAGAGGACGGAGGCGATGGCCCCCGACTGCACCGCCACCATTGACGACCTGCGTGGGCCGGCGCCCCGCCGTCTCCCTACAGGAGGTCGGCGTCGGCCATGGTGAGGTGGAAGCGACCGTCGAGGGCGGCGAGGTCGAGGTCGGGATCCAGGGCGCGCAGGATCATGGCGATCCCGCGCGGCTCCGTCGCCGCGGCGAAGCCGCGCCGGGCGAGCACCGCCTGCGCCTCGGGGTCGCCGGTGAGCCACATCTCCTCAGACGGCGCGCCCGCCTTCGCGGCGAGCATCGCGGACAGGTGGGCCGCGAGCTCGATCGCTCCGGCCGAGCGTCCGTCCCAGACCAGGTCGACCCAGTACACGGCCTCCGGCGCGATCCGAAAGGCCACGAATGCCGCCGGACGCCGCGACAGGCGCGGCCGGATCAGGAAGCGGTGGTAATCCACGCCCGGCCGGCCGGAGAGGCGCCGCTCGGCGTGCTCGGCGTCGTGCACGAAGGCGACCGGGTAGCGGGGCGCCGCGGCAGACCAGAGGGCGTCCAGTCGGGGCTCGCGGTCGGCCGCAAGCTCGGCGCGGAAGGCGAGCCGGCCCGAGAGCAGACGCGTCGCGGCACCGGACCGGCTCAGCACGGTGACCTCCTGCGGAGGAACTGCATCGTAGCCGCAGCGCGCGACGGCCTGGCGGCGCGCCCTCACGCCTGGAAAACCGACCATCAGGTCCACGCCCTGTGAGCGCCCAATGCCGTCCGCGAGCAAGGCCATGACGTTCACCCAGAGGTCGCGCCACTCGGGCCGGCGCCGGTGGCCGGCAAGAGAGAAGGTATCGACCACCTGGAGGGTCCGCGCCACCCGCCCACCGACCTGCAGCCGCGCCGGGAGCCCGGCCGCATGGGCGACGACCTCGCCCTGGGACGTCGCGACTGCGATCGCCTTGGGCGCGGCCCGGAACTTCCACCGCCACTCGTCGAGCGAGCGTCGAAGGCTGAAGACGCGGTTGAAGACGGCGTTGATCCCGTCCTCGTCGCCGGGCTCGTACGGCCTCAGGACGACCCCGTCCCGCTCGAGGTGCAGCGATTCCGCTGTAGGTCCATCCGGCGCCATCGCGGCCCAGACTATCACCCAGGAGCCCGTTGGGCAGAGACCTTCGACGGCAGATGAGAGGCTGAGGGCTGGCGAGGGCTTCTGCCTACCGGGCGGTCACGCCGCAAGACGCTGCGACCTCCGCCACCATCCCTCCGGTTGGCACGACGCGTGCTATAACTCCCGTTCGAAGCCCAACGAGGTGCCAGATCGGCACCTCCCCCGGAGATGTCCATGCAGCATCGTGTCCGTCCGTTCGTTCTCGCCGTGACCCTCCTCACCGCAGCCGGCGTTCACGCCGCAGCACCCTCGCCCGAGTCCGCGATCTCGCGCATGCTGACCGCCGAAGGCGGGGCTGACACCTTTCACAAGCTCGGCGTGCTCAAGCTCGTGGTGTCCGAGGACGAGAGCACGGCGAGCGGCCGGACACGGCAGAGCACCTTGACCGCCTATGTCAGCACGATCGAGCTGAGCCACCTGCGCCTCGAGCTTCCGAACCAGGTCGTGGTCGCTCGCAACGGAGGCGAAGGCTGGGCGACCATGAGCGGCAAGCCCGACACCCGCCCACAGACCCCCGCCATGGCGGTCGGCACCTGCAACCAGCGGCTGTTTCCGCTCCTGCTGCCGTTCTCGGTCACCATGGCCGGCACGTCTCCGACCGCCGTGACCGAGGCAACCTTCCAAGGCCAGCCGGCATGGCGGATCGACCTCGTCTTCGAGCGCGAGTTCTTCTCCAGCCCGGTCATGAACGTGACCTGGCAGATCTACGCGTCGAAGAAGGACGGCTCTTTCCTCGGCGCCGAGTTCCAGCCGCCGCTCGAGTACGCCGCCAAGGTCGGCGCCGAGGGTGTGCGCTATCGCGTGCTCGCAACCCAGAGGGTCGGCGACGTCACCTTGCCATCCCAGGTCCTGATGGAGGGCATCGACGCCAAGGGCAACCCGAGCGGACACAACCGCACGGTCAAGATCGCCGCCTCAGAGCACGGCCCGTGGGACGCGGCACTGTTCATGGACCCGCGTAAGCTCGAGGCGATCGAGGAAGGCGACGACATCCTGGACCCAGGCAGCCTGTAGGGCTCAGGCCCGGGAGGGTCATCGGGAGGCTCGCGGCGCGGTCGGGGGCCTGCGCCCTACGGGCTGCCTCGATGCGCTGCGCGCATCGGGAAGTTCGAGGTACCGCACTCGTCCGCTCCTCGCCCTCCGCAGGGGCGGCTGCAGCAAGCTGCCGCTGGGAACCTGTCAGGCCAAACCCTTCCTGCGACGGCTCTGCGATAGCCTGGCGACTCACAGACCTGGCGGCTTTGCGTTGGGGAGCCTTGCACCCGCTCCCCGATACTCCAGCATCGTGACCCACCGGTTGCACGCGCAGCCTGCGGTGCATCCTTGAGTCTTCGTGATCCCGTCCTCTTCGGAGCGCTCAATCGCTCAAAGACATGACCAACCTGCGGCAGGGGATCGTTGCGGGGCGCGCTCTGAACGCAGCCGTAAGGCGCCTCATAGGAAAAGGGCGGGGGGTCGAGGCCCCCGCCCTTGATGTCGGTTGTCGCCGGCCGGGCGTCAGCGCCCGAGCAGTGCCGGAATGAAGATCGGGTCGCCGGTGCGGTTGTCGATCGACGACGCGTAGGCCGCCACCGGACCCCCAGAGAGCACCTTGATCTCGATCGACGCGTCCATGTCGAACGCCCCGAGCTGCACGGCCTTGAACACGTCGAACTGGACGAACTGGCCCGGCTCGAGCGGGTAGCCCGGGATCCTGCCGACGATATTGCCGCTCTCGCCGTAGATGATCACGTCGACCTGCGCGGCGTCGGTCTCGCTGGTATTGAGCAGGCCGAGGTTGGTCCGGAACCCGTCCGTGGACACCGCGGAGTTGGAGACTCCCGGCAGCAGGCCCGTGCCGCCCAGCGGAATGAGCTTGTCGGAGGAGAACAGCGGCACATTCTGGCCGTAGGTGCCGTCGTCGGCCAGGTTGTAGGTGCGCGCGGCGACCTGGGGCTGGACGTTGTCGCCGGTGACCTCGAGGACGAGGTAACCCTTGGTGTTCTCGTCGCTGACCATGCTGGTCAGAATGTCGCCAAAGGCCTGCGCCGAGCCCGCCATGAGTGGGATCGTGAGGTGCGAGCGGAAGGCAGTAGGCTCGTCCGGGAAATACTCGACTCGAACCTCGGTGCTCGTGGTCGCCTCGTTGAAGAACGTGACGTCCGAGCGCCACAACGAGTCGTTCAGCCCTGTTAGGTGCGCGGCCCCGAGCAGGTAGACCTTGTTGCCGCTGGGCACGGCCGGGGTGTAAAGGACCGGGTCACCGGTCCGGTTGTCGATCACCGAGGCGTACGCGGTGACATCGTTGCCATTGGTATCGAGGCGCACCGAGAACAGGTCGAGGTTGCCGCCGGTCACCCCGGCCGCCCGGGCGATGTTGACCACCTGGATCGTCGAGTAGGCGGGAACGCCGATGCCATAAGAGCCGAGCTCATTCCCGGCCGCGTCGAGCACGGTGGCGGTCAGCCCGCCGATGTCGCGACCGCTGAGGTTGGCGACTCCGAGGTTCGACCGGTACTGGTCGTTGTCTGCCATCCCGGTCAGGTAGAGCGCGCCGCCGTCGCCCGGCAGCACCGGCACCGCCGGCACGTACTGGCCGTAGGTCCCGTTCGGGGTGTCGTTGTAGGTCCGCGACATGATCACCGGCACGGTCCCGCCGCCGCCCTCGAAGCCGAAACGCAGTGCGCCCTTGCTCGAGTCGGCCGGGATGCCCGGGATCACAGTCAGCACGTCGTCGATCACCATCGTGCCCTTGGGCTGCAGATCGAAGGTCACACCGGGAATCACGCCAACGTTCTGGCGCGCCTCCTCGAGGAAGTCCAGCGTGACTGTGATCTTGACCGTTGCCGGATTGAAGAGGCGAAGATCGGTCTTCCAGGTGGTGTCGAACTGGCCCGGGGCATGGGCTACCGCCGGGACGACGTAGTCGTTGATCTGGGTGATGACGAAGCTCACCGTCTTGGTGCTCGTGCCCTTGCAGTTGGAAACCTGGAGCGTGACGGTGTAGTTGCCGGGCTCGTCGAACGCGGTGGTGAAGATCGGCGACTCGCTGGTCTCGATCACCGTCGATCCGCGCTTGATGGTCCAGGACCAGGCGTCCGCCCCGTCGGTGCTCGAGGAGCTGTCGGACGACTGGTTGACCGTAAACGTCTTGCCGGCGATCTTCATGGTGCCGTTTCGGGCCGCACCGCTATTCACTCCCACCGAGTAGCCGACCTGTCCGCTGCCCGACCCGGTCGCGCCGGCGGTGACGCTGATCCAGGACGAGTTGTTGGACACGGCGGTCCAGGTGCAGCCCTCCTGGGTGTTGACGGCGACCGTCCCGCTTCCGCCTTCAGGTCCGTACGAGGCGTTTAAGGGACTGATCGCATAACTGCAGGTGGTGCCGCCGCCGCAGGTACCGACGTTCTGCACCGTCAGCGTCATCGAGGCGGTCGCGCTGCCCCCACCCACCCAGTGGACGGTCACGGCCACACTCTTGTCGCCGCCGGAGGCGTACTTGTAGGCCATCGCTTTGCACGCGTTGAACAGCCCGGCGGTGCAGGTCGCAGTCTCGGTGAAACCGGAGCAGCCAGCGCCGCCGAACGACCAGTCGGCGTACTGCACTTCGCCAGTCAAGCTGGCCAGCGAGAACAGCACCTGCTGGCCGATCTGCGGGCTCAACGGCGCCGGTGTGATCGAAACCGCGAGGGTCTGTGCTGACGCATCACTGATCTGGAGGCCCTCGACCGAGGAGGCCGCGACGGGCCCGGTGTAGGCGAAGGTGATGCCCTCGCCCACCAGCGCGTTGTCGGTTGAGAGACTGAAGGTCGCAGGAGGCGCTGAGGTAGCGTCACACGTGGCCGGACAGCTGCCGGTGTTCTGGACGGTGAGCGTCTTGCTGACCTGGTTGTTGCCGTCGTCGGTATAGGTGATGGTCTTGACGCCGGCACTCTGGTAGCGCCAGGTGATCTGCTTGCACAGGTTGGGGTTGAAGATGCAGGTTACGGTTGGGTCGGCGCCGTCGCAGTTGACGCCACCGAGGTTCCAGCTCTTCGGTGTCGAGGATCCGACCACGGTCAGCGTGACCAGGTCGCCAATCTTCGGGCTGGTTGTCGAAAGGGAGAAGTCCGCGCTGCCGCCGACACCTGCCTGGCTGATAGCGATCGACTGGTCCGCGGCCGCGATCTGCCCGCTGCGGGCCGAGCCGGAGTTCGCCGCGACGCTGAATGGAATGCTGCCGCTGCCTGAGCCCGAGGTGTTGCCGGTGAGGGAGATCCAGCTTCCGGTCTTGGTCGCCTGCCAGGTGCAGCCGGCGGTCGTGCTGACGCTGACGGTGCCGGTGCCGCCGCTGGCGCCGAAGCTGGTCGAGATCGACGTCAGCCGATAGCTGCAGCTGCTTCCACCGGAACAGGTGCCCGTGTTCTGAACCGTGATCGTCTTCGGCGTGGCGGTGAAGTCCTGCTCGCCGATATGGACGGTCACGGAGACGGTCTTCGCACCACCGGATGAGTACTTGTAGGCGACCGCCTTGCAGTCGTTGAAAAGGCTCGTCGTGCACACTGTGGTCTGGGTGAAGCCGCTGCACCCGGAGCCGCCGAAGTTCCAGGTCGCCCCGTCAATCTCGGTGTAGACGCCATTGATGGTGAACAGGACCTGCTGGCCGATCTCGGGACTGGTGGGCAGCCAGGTGACGTCGGGATTGACCGAACCGTCGGCCACGTTGACGTTTTGGAACGCCACCGACTGGTCGGTGCCGTTGTCGAGGTTGGTCACGACGAGCGTGATCTGGTGCTGGCCCGGATTGAGAGCGTCACCGGGGATCACGCACACCTTGGCCGACGGACAGCCGTTGTAGGTCGTCGCGCCGCCCACGCTCCACTCGTAGCCCAGCGTCACGCCCGAGGTTGGGAGCGACGGGCTCGCGTCGAGGGTGATCGGCTGAGTGTTGAGCGGCGTCGACGGGCTGACCGTGAACGCCGCGGCCACGGAGGTGACGAAGAACTGCCTCTCGGCGACGTACTGGTAGAGGCCGCCGCCGGTGGCGGTGTGCTGGTAGTAGGCGGTGAGGTCGAAGGTCCACGTCCCGCTCTGGCTCAGGGTGACCTGGGTGCTCTGGCCGGTACGGTCAAAGGGCTGGCCGTCCTGGGGCGGCGAGATGTGCCAGTTGTAGGAGGTCGGGTGGCCCTCGGGACTTGCGGTCAGGGTCACCGACTCGCCGGTGAGCACCGTGTCCGGGCTGACGCCGATCGTCGCCTCAGGGGCCCGGTCGATGCTGATCGCGACGTTCTTGAGCTGCTCGCCCGGCGCTCCCGGGTTGTACGGATGGTCGTCGTTCTCGACCGCGACGTGGGCGGTGTAGCTGTCGCCCGTGCCGACGTCGGCTGCCACGGTGAAGTTGAGGAACGACGGGGTCGAGGAGCTCAGGGTCGTGCTTCCGGCCACGATGGCGCCCTGAACATCGGTGATCCAGATCGCCGAGCGGGTCCAACCGCCGGCGGAGGTGTTACTCACGCTCAGCGAGTCGCCCGGAAACGCCGGCTGCGGGCTGATGGCCAGGTTCGCGACCGGCGTGATGTCGCCGCAGGCCGCAAACGAGAACATCTCGAGCACCGAGTAGCGGCCGTCGTACAGCGTCGAGGCGTCGGGCGAGAAGACCGCGTCGTAGTCATAGAGCGAGCCGTAGGCGTTCCAGTCGAGGACAGGGTCCCAGAAGCCCTGGTCCAGCGAGACCGGCGCGCCGGGGTTGGTGATGTCGTAGGTGCGGGCGACCTGGGAGCCCTTCTGGGCCATCCACAGGAAGGGGTAGCCGATCGCAACGCTGGTCATCTGTTTCTGCGGGTCCGGGGTCCACTGCTCGAGCACCGCCGGCTGGTCGGGGATCGAGATATCGTAGATCGCGGCGTTGGTCCCCCACACGGCGGCGGCGTAGGTGCCGCTGGCGTCGACCCGGAAACCGCGCGACTGGACGTAGCCGGCGACGAACGGCGACCCCATGTACTGCAGGGTGAGGTTGGCGCCGGTGCCGACGAGCTTGAAGATGTTGCCGTGCAGGCTGGCGTCAAAGACGTAGATGTAGGCGCCGCTCGCACTGTTGATGTAGTCGCCGCCGAGGACTGTCATCACGCTGCCGTTGACGTCGACCCGCGCGAGGCGGGTCATGGCGGAGGTGTCGAGCCCGTTGAACAGGAACAGGTTCGCCGGCTTCGGCGTGTCCTGGTCGCCGTTGGGCATGCCGTTGATGAGCAGGTATTGCTGGCCGTTGTGCTTGAAGGTGAAGGCGCCTTTGCTCTGGGCAGTCGGGTACTTCCGGGGGTTCGACTGGAAGCTCGGGTTCTGACCGGTTCCGAGGCTGAACAGCACGACGCCGAGTTGCTCGAAGGACGCAACCCCGAACTGGCAGTCGTCGCAGACCGAGAAGTTGAACAGGTTGTAGTCGCGATCGCCGAGAACACCAGCGTTGAAGAATGATTCAATCTTCGCACCCGGGCTCTGAGCGCTGCTGATCCGCCACAGGTCGAGGTTGTTGCCGTTATTGGCGACCAGGTAGGGCGCGCCGTTCCAGTACATGACGTCGGTGCCGAGAATTCGTGGGTTGGAGGGCAGGCCCGACGGGTTGGCAGACGTGTTGTGCAGCAGCGGCGGGACCCACTGCAGGCAGTCCTGGGCCATGAGCGGCGTGACTGACGTGGCGAGGAGAGTAGCCGCTGCCATCGTGAGCAGAGACGCACGCCGCAGAGTTGATGTCTTCATTCCGACCTCCACGCTCCGGCCTTCGGGCGCCTCGGCGTTGTCGCGATCATAGTCTATAGCACCCGGAAAATCAAGGAGTTAGAGGCGGGAGGTTGGGGTGACCTGGGTCACCCTGAGCGGGGTCGGGTGCCGTGCCCGTCACTCTTCGGGCCCGCGCATCCTACCCCAATATCGCTGCATGGCAACATGGTGCGGTCACGGCAGTGTCAAATTCTCTATCCCGTGTCGGGCGAAGGCCGACACGGGATAGAGAAAAGGGGGCGGCCCGAAGGCCGCCCCCAGACGCTCAAGAGAGCGGAGTCTACTCGAAGGTGTTGGCGTCGGTGTAGCCGTTCGGCCACACGTAGTCGTAGTTGACGCCGAGGGTCGGGAGCACCTGGGTCGGGAAGCAGGCCCAGTTGGCCATCACCGCGCCAGTGTGGAACATGGAGTAGTCGTAGTAGACGTACTTCACGCCCATCCAGGTCTGGTAGATGTCCTCGACCGGCGCGAAGTTGGACGGCGGCCAGATGAACAGCATCCAACCGAAGGCACCAACGGTGTTGAACTGATCGATCGAAACCTCCTGGGTCTCGAGCGGAATCAGGTTCGGGCGCAGCTCGGGCGAGCCCGGGAACGACCACGGGTTCTCGTCGACGGTGATGACGTCCTCGTCCTCGTCCCACGCGTAGTAGGTGTAGGCCAGGCAGTCGCCGGCGTAGTACTTGCCACTGTGGAAGATGAGGTCGGGGATGGTGGTGTAGAAGGTCGAGCCCTTCCAGGCGCGAATGTAGGTGGAGAAGTTCGGGATGCCGGCGCCGACATAACGGAAGGCCCAAGCCGTCGGCAGCGGCTCGCGGTAGTCGTTCTGCGCGAGGTTGGCGCTCGAGTAGCGGTAGTAGAAGGAGTACGGGTTGCCGAGCCCGTCAGTCATGGTCACGGCGCCGAGGTTCTGGTCCGCCTCGATGTGGACGGCATTGTCGGCCTCGGAGTAGCGCGCCGCAGCGTCAACCCACAGCATGTCGCCGATCAGGACGTTGTCGTACAGGACCTCGTTGTTCCAGTACGCGGCGTCCACATCGGGGAAGAACTTGTTGCAGGTGTAGACCACGTCGGCCGTGATGTACATCCAGGTCGGCTCGGCGTCGGTGCGATCCTGGAACCAGTCCGACGGCGAGATGGTGTAGTACGAGCCGGCGCAATCGGTGTGGCCCTTGCCGAGCACCTGGGTGGTCTGCAGGTAGGACTGCAGAACCGCCAGGGTGACGGCGTCGATGCCACCGGCATAGGCGCCGGGGTACGAGGGCGAGTTCGGGTTGCAGCGGTTGTACAGGGTGTCGGTGCCGTCCGAGTCATACAGGCCAGGCGGGGTCGGAACCTCGACCGGACCGTCGTCACTCGGGGGCGGGCCGTCGACGATCAGGGCGCCAGCGGTACCGGTCACCGGCAGAGCACCGCTGATCAGGATGTCGCGGATGTTCATCGTCTGCACGTCGTAGCCGGACAGAACGATGTTGAAGTCGAGCACCGCGATCGAGTCATCCGTCCACAGGGTGACGTGGACGATCTGGGCCTCGTTCGACACGTTGGTGATCGCAAACAGGGTGGTGGTGCCATCGATCGGGTTGTTGTAATCGAAGGCGACGAATGGGAACAGGAGGGTCGCCGCGGGGACTGGGTCGAACGCGCAGATGTTGGCGTACACCACGCTCGAGAGACCCAGCACCAGCACGCCAGCCAGTGCCACAGACAGGAACTTCTTCATACCTTTACTCCTTCCTCACTATTAACTTATATCTCGACTTCAGAAACCTTCACAAACACTTCGGAACGTTCGTTCCAAGGGGATTTCCGCGTTCACCTTTGTCCGCATCACCTCCCGCTAAGTATTTGTAATCACTAGAGTTATCTAGATTTAATGTCAGCACAGCATAAATATAGCATCGCGCATACCGGCTGTCAACCCCGATGAGAGGGCGAGACATCATGCCGGAGATTATGCCGCCAGGGTGCCCTCACGTCAAGAGGCCCGCTTGTGGGTGAGCCAGACCATGATCCCGCCGTGCTGACCCTCTCGCTCCGCGAAGCTCGCAATGACGTCGTCGAGGCCGTCGCCGTTCAGGTCGCGGAGCTGAATGTCGAACGGGCGACCCGTCAGAGCCATCTCGTCGCCCTTCTCGAGGTAGAACTGGCCGGAGCTGGTCTGCTCGTAGACCTCGAGGCCGCCGCCCTGACGGCCCGCGACGATGTCGACCAGACCGTCACCATTGAGATCGCCGACGCCGAGACGGTAGTAGGGATTGACGCGCTGGGCGTCGTACACCACGACGTCGCCCTGATCGGGAATCCCCTTGGCGCTGGTGTCGTAGCGGATGACGCCGGTACGGGCCTGGTTCTCTTCCTTCACCATCTTGTACTGCTCGAACACCATGTAGACCTCGCCGTCGTGGCGCAGCTCCGGCCGCGGGATATCGGCGTCGAAGTGGTAGCCGTTCGACAGCACGCCGTCGACGGCGGTCGACTCCCAGCCGTCCGCGCCGCGGTTCAGAAAGACGAGGTCGCGCCAGTTCGAGGAGTTCGACGTGAGCAGAAGGTCCGGGCGACCGTCGCGGTCAACGTCCGTGGCGATGATCTTGTTGCCGATCACGGCGTCTGGAAGCCCCTTGGTCTGGAGCTGCCACGGCTGGTCGCCGCGGTTGAGCACGACCCAGGCGGTCGGTGTCTCGAGCCGGGTCGAGGTCGACTGGTCGTAGTTGATCTCGGCGATGCAGGCGACATCCGGCCGGCCGTCGCCGTCGAAGTCGGCGGCGGTGATGCCGCGCGACGAGACCCGTGGGTCCGGGCTCGGCAGGTTGACCACCCGGGTGAACCGACCCGCGCCGTCACCGTAGATGATGTGCTGGGCCTTGAAGTGGACCGCGATCGCCAGGTCCTGATGACCGTCGCCGTCGAAGTCGGCGACCGCGATGCCGCCGTAATCCCACGGTACCTTGCTCGACCACACGGCCTCGCGCCACTGCGAGAAACGCCCGTCCCCAGAACCGAGGAAGATCGACGGCCGCGGCGCGCCCTTGCGCTCCGGCGGGAAGACGAGGTCCGGAATGCCGTCCTCGTTCATGTCGGCGACGACGAAGTTCATCTGCCAGCGTCCGCGATTGGGCAGGCCGCTCGGCACCGCTTCGAAGGTGAGCGCGTCTTGGAACGGCGGCGGGACGATGTCGGCCTCGAAATCGAGGAAGTAGTACTTCGTCTTGTTCTCTTCCTTGAGCTCCTGGCCGTACATGTAGAAGGCTTCCTTCGCCTGCAGGTCGAGCCAGATCTTGTGCAGCGGCGAACGCGCGTCCTCCGGCGGCAGTCCCCGCAGCCAGACCTTGTCGCCCTCCTCCTTGACGATCTCCATCACCCACGGCACGCTGACGTGCGGCTGGGCGTGGGTCGCGTCGATGCGGACGATCTGGTCCTTGGGGTAAGGCCGCGGCGTGTACCAGTACTCGAGGAAGTCGGTCCACGAGGAGCCTGGTGGCAGCACCATCGCCTTCATGCGCTCGATCGTCTCTTTCTGCTCGGGCGTGAGCTTGGAGATGTCAAGAGGCGACATCGGCAGGTTGGGCGGCATGCCGAACGACCGTTCCTCGCCGCCGGGTGCCCCGGACCCCTGAGGGGGCGGAATCTGCGGCGGCGGAGTCTGCTGGGCTGCCACGACCGCGGCGGCGGCAGTCAGACCGATCAGGGCGACGAGGGCACGGACACGATTCATCAGGACAACCTCCGTTCGGCGCGCGGATCTGACACGCCGATTCGCGATGTAGAGCTCAGCGGAAACCGGCGCGGCTGGAGCGGCTTCCCCTCCGCCGCGACTTCGGACCGAGCATTGTGTCACACATCGGGCGCCCGATGTGCTCTGACTCCGTCGAGATGACGCCAATGTTCCACGCGCACCGAGCGAACCTCTGCAAACGCGATGCCACACAGGTTCCGACGAATCGACCGCGAGACCCAAGATGCTGTTGACGCATGAGCGTCCCGCCATTATGATGATCCTCGGGGAAAAGTGCGTCTCGTGCGGCGGTGGGCCACGTCCCACCTCGGAGGTCGTGTTTGAGCGCTGTCAGCCACAGATCGGCATCACCGGCAGCCGGGATCGGCAGCAGGTTGCGCCGTCTGCGCAAGGAGCGGGGGCTGACCCAGTCCGACTTGGCGTGCCAGATTGGCATCCAGCAGTCCGACCTTTCGCGCATGGAAAAGGGTGAGTACCGGGTTTCTCTCGACAACCTGTTCAAGATCCTCGCGGCCCTCGAGGTCAGCGCGGCGGCGTTTTTCGCCGAGCAGCGCGGGGCGTCGCGCCCCGCGCCGGTACCGCTGTCGCACACCGACATGCAGCTCCTGCAGATGATGCGCGAGCTCAGCTCGGAGGCGCGCGAGGAGGTCCATGACTTCGTCGACTTCAAGCTCCGGCGCGAGCGGTCCATCCGTCGACGTACCGACGTCGGTGTCGGTGAGGAGCAGGGCGGGTGAACGAGACGCGCTTCGCCGAGCTGCGCGCTGCGGCGCGCGACGGCACTCGTCGCCGGTGATCTCGAACGGGCGATCGTCGATCTGGGACGCAGCACTTGATGAGTGCGAGGTCGGCGGACCGGGACGATCTGCGTGATCTTGCGGTGTGCCTCCGTTGTGCGCCCTCTCGCTGAAGCTCGACCGCCTGCTCGGCGAGATCGACCGAGCTGAAGCGGATTCTGCTGCGAGCGACCGCACATCGACACCCGCTCGCTCGCTGCGTACTACATCGCGGTCGCCTACGACCTCGACGACGACCTGACCCGCGCTCTCGAGTTCGCGCGCCGGGCGAACGAGCTCGCAGGCACGGTCGACGACCCAGCCCACCGGGCCGCTGCCGCCAACCTCGCCGGCAACCTGGCGCTGCTTCGAGGGTGAACTCGAGGAGGCCGAGGGCGCCTACGGCAGCGCACTTGGAGCGCACTACAACGGATGTCCCCGGCTACGGCCACCTGATGTCGGCCCAGGTCCTCGACAACCTCGGCTACGTCATGCTCTGCACCGACCGTGTTGACGAGGGAGTCGACACGATCGAGCGAGCGACCCGGACGCTCGAGGCCACGGAGGCTCCGCGCTACCTTCACCAGGCACTGCAGGACCTGTGCTACGGCTACATCCTTCAGAACCGTCTCGACGACGCCAAGCGCGTCGGCGCGCACGGCCTCGAGCTCGCGCGCGCCTACGACGAGCCGCTGGTGGTCAAGAACCTGCTCTTCCTCCTCGGTGAGGCATGCGTCCGCACCGGCGACCGCTTCCAGGCGCGCCGGTACCTGTCCGAGCTGGCCCGCTACTATCCCGACCTCGCCAACAGCGACGAGATGGTCGACGTGCTGCTCGGCATGGACCTCACCGCGGTGGTCAACCTTCGGGGGTAACGATGCGAACCCGAGCCCTTCTCGCCTGTACCTTCGCCGCGATGCTCGTCGCAGGGGCGGCGCTCGCGGCCGACATGGCCCTGGACCAGAACGGGAACCTCTACCGGATCGGCATCGAACAGGACGGCCTGTACCTCGCCCGTTCCGGGTCCGACGGCATCACCAACGTCCTGCAGATTCCCCAGACCACCGGCATCGACGCGTCAAACCTGGCGGTCGCGGTCGACTCAGAGTCCGGCGCCGTCTTCACCCTGTGGCAGGAGCACATCGACGCCCGGATGTCCCGGATCGTGCTCGCCGCCCTGGTCAAGGGGACCTGGGCCGGTCCGATCACCATCGCCGGTGACGACGGTGTCCGCGCCTCCAATCCGGTCATGCTCGCCTACCGCGCGCACACCCAGCTCGAGGACGGAACCGTGATCTCGACCGGCTTCCTCCACCTCGCGTGGTGGGCGGACGAGCTCGCCCCGAACGGCGGCCACGGCATGTACGCGGTGCTCCACCTCGACGACATCGGGCTGCCGGTCTTTGACGAGCTCGCGCCGGAGCCGCTGCGGGGTGCACTGCCGTTCGGCTTCCGTTGCCCCGACCTGCACGACTCGACCCGTGCCCTCGCCCACCCCAAGCTGTTCGTCGACCCCGACACCGGCGACCCGCACGTGATCTTCGCCGACATCCAGGAGTGCCTGTTCACCATCCGCCGGCTCCACACCGAGCTCGAGGGGGTCGACCCGAACGACGAGGTCGCCAGCGATCAGCGGCGGCGCCACTGTCGTGCTCTACCGCGCGACGACTCGAACATCTCGATCCACCCCGACCTGCAGCTCTCCAACGCCAGCTTCGAGGTCGGCCACGCCCTCTCCGTGGTCCTGTTCTGGGACCAGGACAAGGCGATCCGCTACATCAGGCTCGACCGCGACGGCTGGTCCCAGCCCCGGGTCCTGCCCCTCGACCAGGGCCTCAGCCACGAAGCGGCGGTCAGCCTGATCCGCGGCGTCGCCAACTGACCTTCCCCACCGACGACATCCCAGACGGCCCGGCGACACGCCGGGCCGTTTTCGTTGTGCGTGGGGGCGAAGCTGCGATGCGAATCTCACCGCACGACGCGCATGAGCAGCTCCTCGAGCGCACCGGCATACCCGTCCCAGGTCAGCTCGCCGGCACGACGTCGCGCGCCTACGGCGAGTCGCTCGAGCTCGGTCCGGTCGAGCCGGGCGAGCGCCGCAGCGAGCTCCGCCGGCTCGCCTGCCCCGACCAACAGACCGCTGACGCCATTCTCGACGACCTCGGGCAGCCCGCCGACCGCGCTGCACACCACCGGCAGCCCCGCCGCGAGGGCCATCGGGGCGACCGCCGACTGCGATGCGCGCCGGTACGGCAGCACGAGCACGTCGGCGGCCGCCAGGTAGGCGGCCACGAGCTCCTCTGCCACCCACCCGAGCCGCAGCAGCACCCGACCGCCGAGGCCGAGCCGGCGAACCTGGCGCTGCAGCCGCTCACCCTCCCTACCCCAGGGCTCGCCGGCGACGAGGATGGACCAGTCGCTTGCTCCGGAAAGGGCTGCGGCCTCGACCAGACGATCAACGCCCTTGTAGGGACGGATGAGACCGAGAAAGAGCGCGATCCGCCCCTCCTCCGGCAACCCGAGCGCGGCTCGAGCCTCGCGCCGTCCGAGCGTCGCCGCCGCCGAGGTTGGCGGTGGAAGCGGATGGCTGCCGACGGCGAGCCCAAGGCCGGTCGTTCCGAGCACCCGGGCCAGTGCACGCGCGTGGGTGAACGCACCGTCACAGCGCGCGAGCACGATCCGAGCGGCGAGCTGCGCCGGCAAGCCGGCATCGTGGTCCTCGAGGTTGTGGACCACCGCCACCGTCGGCGGTCGCTCCCGGTCGGCGAGGAGGAAGCGCCACAGGCCGGCCCACGGCCATGTCCAATAAGGGAAGATCCAGGCGTCTGCACGCACGGACCTGGCCGCAGCCCGAGCCCGGGGCCAGGAGGTCGGGGCGAATGGGTCGAGGATCGGCGTCGCGCAGTCGAGCTTCGGGCAGGCGGCCGGGTCGCGATCACGGTGCCCTGGGAAGAGGCGCGACGGGTACTGACGAACTGGGGTCAGAAAAGTGACCTCGTGACCGCGCCGCTCGAGGGCCGAGACCAGCTCGGTGGTCGTACGGGCGATTCCCCCCCTGAAGGGATGCCCGGGACCGAGCACGACCAGCCGCATCAGGCTACCGAGTCGGCGGATGCGTCGTGGCGCGGTACCGGCTCTCCAGGGCGCGCCGTACAGGCTCCGGCACCAGCCCGGTGACGTCGCCCCCCAGCGCCACGACCTCCTTGACGATCCGCGACGACAGGTACGTGTACTCCTCCTTCGGGGTCAGGAAGACGGTCTCCGCGGACGGGTACAGGCGGCGGTTCATGAGCGCCATCTGAAACTCGTACTCGAAGTCCGACACCGCGCGCATGCCGCGGATCACGATCGTAGCGTCAAGCTCCTTGAGGAAGTTGACCAGCAACCCGGTGAATGCGCGAACCTCGACGGCGGGGTCCCCGCGGTAGAGAGCACCGACCATCTCGACTCGCTCCTCGGGGCTGAACAGCGCACCCTTGCCGGAGTTCCTGAGGATGCCGACGACGACGCTGGGAAAAATCTGAGTTGCGCGGGCAATGATGTCCACGTGCCCAAGGTGGATGGGATCGAAGGACCCCGGGTACACTGCGACGGGCGAGCGGGAGATCGCCATCTCAGCTCTCCTCAGCGTAGTCACGCTTGCTGTCGGTCGCCGCCACGGTCTCACAGAGGAGCACCTAGCGCTCCTCGCCGCCGACCACGGTGCGGTTGTGGTGGCGGTCGACCACCCGCACGACGACGAGGTGACGCCCGTTCGAAGCCGGGATGCGGAAGCTCTCACGCGGCCCGTCGAGCAGTCCGTCCTCCGGCTCGAGCGCATGCCACCGGTCGCCGTCGCGCGACCACTCGGCGCGCGCCACGCTTCCGGAGCCGTCGTCGGCGGTGACCAGCCACTCGCCGCCGGAGCGAACGAGGGTGACGCGTGGAGGCGCGCTGTCGACCTCGAACCATGGGCTGGTCGCCCGCGCCGTGCGCGGGTCGGCGGGGTTGCTCGGGTCGTCGGTCGCCTCGATGTCGAACCGGTAGCGCCCGTCCGGAACCGCGGCGGTCTCGAGCGCGAGCTGGGTCGCGTCGATCCTCTCCCGTACCGGCAGCGTCAGGCCGTCGGCGCGCTCGAGGCGCACCGTGAAGCGCATCGCATCGCCGTTGGCGTCCTCGGCCTTCCAGCTCACGGTGCGGTAGCCGACCCGCCAGTACTTCTTGCCCTGCTTCGGCTTCGAGTCGGTTGCCACGGACTCGTCGACGACGGTGAAGATCCCGCTGACATCCGGGTTGGCCGCATCGAGCACCGGACCCGATGGCGGTGGCGCGCCCAGGTAGACGACCCCCGGAGCCTCGACCTCGACGTCGCTCACCACCGGCGCGAGGTTGACCTGCCGCGTGGCGACCTCGACCCGTTCGACCGCGGCGCCGGCGCCGAGCTCCGCCTCCCACTGCAACGAGCGCTCGGTGGGCAGCGGTACCCGACCATCGGCCGGCAGCCACTCGGTCCACGGCAGCCAGCTCTCTTCCGGTCCTTCAGACGCGGCCGAGCGGAAGCGGATGCGCACGCCCGTCGGCGGCGAGACGGCGTAGCGGCCGAGCCGTACCGGTATCGGGAAGGTCTTCGGGGCGCTGCGGAAGCGCGCAGCCTTTTCCTCATCCGGCGGTTGGCGCCACAGCACCGCAGCCGGCCCCTGAGTGATCGCCGCCGCACCGCCACCGAGCAGCCGCACAACCTGGACCGCGTCGACCGCTGCAAGACGTGCCCCGCCACCGTCGACGAACCGCCAGATCTCGCCCTGGTAGCCGGTGGCGACCAGGATGCCGTCGCCGTCGCGGGCAGCAGCCGTCGCGACCTGGCGGGTGAAGCGGTGGGTCCTGAGCAAGGCTCCGTCCGGGGTCAGCCGCAGGAGCTCCGAAGTGGCGGTCTGTCCGCCGACCTTGGGCAGGTTGAGCGAGGCGGCTCCCGCGGCTGCGGACACCGTGACCGAGCCGGCCGAGGCATCGTCGCCCGGACTCGACGACGGACCCGGCGTGGACGCCACACCGGGCTCGCCGACCAGCGCCGTGGCCCAGACCGAACCATCGGGGCCCACCGCGAGGGAGGAGATCTCGGTGAACGGACTGTCGGCGAGCAGCGACAGGCCTCCGTCGGCGTGAACGCCGAGGATGAGGCCCTTGCCGGAGGTCCCGACCACCAGGACATCGCCGACGACGGCGAGACAGCGGGCGTGCGCGTCAGGCAGCTCGAGCCACCGCTCGAGACCACGCCCAGTCACGCGGTAGAGCGTCGCCGGGGTCCCGGCCGCCGCTATCGGCACGCCTCCAAACCGGGCGAAGTCCCAGATCGCGCCATCGGAGAGGCGGGCAATCTCGCTCAGCCGACCTCCCGCCCACCGGTACAGCACACCGGGCGAGGCGGCGGCGACCAGGACCGAGCCGTCCGGCTCGACCGCCACCGCTGTCACCTGCTCCTCCGGGATCTCGGCGAGCATCTCCTTGCGGTCGCCGCGGACCCGGTACAGACGGGCCGGATGGCCCGTTCCGACGTACGCGGAACCGTCCGCGGCGAGGGCTCCGGCGAGGGCCACGGGCTCGTCGAGAACGACGCCGACCTGCCACCGTGGCGCGCGGACCAGGCGCCCGTCGGTGGTCACGGCAACACCGTCGCCGTGGCCTTGCAGCAGCTCGGCGGCCGAGTCCACCGTCCAGGTTTCGGTTTCAGTGGCGCCGACCACGCCGACGATCGCCAGCGCCGCGGCGAGCAGTGACAGGTGGAGCTTCACTGGCCTTCCTCCGGGCCCGGCTCGGGCGGCTCGCCGTCGGGTCCGTCGAAACGGACGAGCAGCGGCAGCCGGGCGGCGCCGAGCACGGCGTACGGCATCTCTTCGATCGACTCCGCCACCACGCGGTGAGTGACGGTCGAGAGGTTGGTGCTGAGCCCTGACCGCATCGCGAGCTGAACCGACGGCGGGGTTGCGAGGGGACCGCCGGGCAGGGCGACTCCAGAATCACGGCGCTCGAGCGCAAGGACCAGCCGGTTGGACGGCACCAGGCGGTCGATCAGCCGGATCTGGTCCGCCACCGTGGCGGGGCTCTGCGGGCGCATTTTGAGGTCATACCGAGTCCACGAGGCGCCGTCGGCAACCACGAGGTCGAGCCGGCCCCGCGGCGAGTCGGCCGGTACGACGACCTCGTACCGCCGGACCTCGTCACCGCCGTGGTGCCGTCGGAGCCGGACCATGACGCCGAGGTGATCGCCGGGACGCACGATGGAACGCTCGGGAACCGCCTCGACCACGTCGGCCTGGTCGATGCGTTCGACAGCGTGCAGGGTGATGTGCACCGAGGCGATCTCGGGCATCGCCACGGGGGCTCCCTCGAGGTAGGCCAGCAGCATGGTGGGTACCCCGGCCGCCAACGCGGGGGCGTCGGGCGTGGCGAAGGTCTCCTCGATGGCGACGGTGGTGCTGTCGGCCAGGGTCACCTCGGCGCGGACCTGGAGGGTCTGCTCGCCGAATTGCCGGCCGCGGGCGAAGTGGCTGGCCTGGGTCAGGTAGCCCGCCAGCAGCGGAAGCAGGATCGGGTGGCGCAGGCAGTCGAAGTGATAGCTGCGACCGTCCACCGCCACCTCAATCGGCACCGGTGACACCGACTCGCCGAGCTTTCCCCACACTCCGTGGAGGCGATCCACCCTGAAGGCGCCGATGGGCTCGCCGACACTGTAGAACTTGAACGACGACATCTGGCTCGGGAGCACTGCGATGACGCGGGCACGGGCGAGGGTCATCGGGAACGCGCCGCCGCCGAGGAAGGGGTGGCCGAACGCCCACACCTGGTCGCCCTCGACCTCCGTGACGGTACCGCCCACGGTCAGGGTGACGTCCCCAGAAGCCATGATGCCGGCGACCATCGCTCCGGGCACGAGCGGGCCGGTGCTCGCAGGTACTCCCGCGGCGGCACCGGCGCCTCCTGCTGAGAGCAGCCCGAGCCGCTCCCAGGCCTGCGCCATCCACCCCGATGGGAGACCCATGCCCCCCGTCGACAGGGCGAGCGGCAGGCCGCGGATGCCGGCGGAAGGGTTCGGTACGAGCCAGTCGAGCAGCACCTCGCCGAGGGTTCCGTCCGCCATTGCACGGACCATCGACTCGACCGGCGGCCGTGGCCGCCCCGCCTCGGGAAGCGACGGACCCGCCGTCCCAAGCTCGCGCATGCGGTCGAAGGGCGTCACGCCGCCGATCGGGTCCTTTGAAAACGGCCAGCCGAAGGCCAATGCACCGAGCAGGCGACCGTCAACGTAGACCGGGGAGCCGCTCATGCCCGCGATGATGCCGGTGCGCTCGAAGCGCTCGTCGTCGAGCCGCACGAGGACCATTTCGCCTTCGGGGGTCGCGCCGCCCAGGGTTCCGAGGACCGTCACCGGCACCTCGACCATTTCACCGCCGTCCATCTCGGTGCGGCACACGCCCTGCGCACCCGGTGCAACCTCGGCCGGGGTGATGGTGAGACGGTCCGGACGAGCGGCACCCGCAGACGCCAGGCCGAGACACACGAGCATTCCGAGAAGCCGTTTCATGCCACCGCCATTCTAGCGTTCCAACCACGTCCGTTGACGTGTGCTTCCCTCCTTTCCTACAATGGATGGTCTGGTGAGCGTCATGACTGAAGTGGTGCTGCCCCACCCGTCCATGGTGGAGCGACTGGTCGCCCTCGCCCGGCGGCTGCGGGCCCTCAAACGCCCGAGCGAAGCCGCCGAGCTCCTCGAAATCGCGGCCACCCTGTCGCCCCACGGCGCGACGCTTCGTGAGGAGGCACTCAAGGTCCGCGAGGAGAACGGGCTCGAGGACTTCGACCGCGAGTTCAAGCTGCGCAATCTCGAGGCGTCCCACGCCCTCGGCATGGCCCACATCTACGACTCTTCGGGCAACGTCTCCCGAGCGGTCGAGATGATCGACCTTGCCAAGCTCCGCACCCCGTTCAACTACCTCGCGTACGCCGCCAGCGGGTATCTGCACATGCGCCGGGGCGAGCCGACAACGGCTCTCCAGGAGTTCTCCCAGGCACGTCGGCTGAACCCGCTCGATTACAAGCTCGCCGTGGAGTGCTCACGCGCCGCCCTCGAGACCGAAAGCTATACGGCCGCGCTCGAGCACGCCATCGACGCCATGCTGCTGGCGCAGTGGCGCACCGAGCGAGAGCAGGAGCAGGAACGACGCCGGGTCGACACCCTGTCACGGCTCTGCGACCGCTCACGCGAGGAGGTCGACCTGCTGGTGCGGCGAAGGGCGTCGGCGCTGCAGAAGGCGTGCGACCACGTCGCCCTGACCCATGCTCGGCTGTTCTCCGGCACACGCCCACGCCTCTCCCGGGAGGCCGACGACCCAGCGGTCAAGGCCCAGGACAACTTGATCCAGCGCGCCTCCGAGCTGCGTTCGATGGGTCTGTTCCGCCACTTCCCGGACGACCAGTTGATCGCCCTCGCGCGGTTGGTGCGGCCGGTCGCCTTTGAGCATGCCGAGGTCATCTTCCGGGAGGAGGAGGGCACCGCCGACCTCTACCTGGTCCGCCGCGGCACCATTCACATTACGCGCCGAACATCGGTCGGCACCCAGGTGCTCGCGACCCTCGGTTTCGGCTCGCTGTTCGGCGAGCTGTCCTATCTCGACCGCGGCCCGCGCTCGGCCACCGCCTTCGGAGTTGGAAGCGGCGCCCTCTACACGCTGCCCGACAGGGACGTCGCTGCAGCCGTCCGCGACGACCCGGAGCTCGCGGTGTGCCTGCTGTGGAGCTTCTGGCACACCCTCGCAGACAAGGTGAGGTCCGCCAACACCCAGATGAGCGAGCTGCTCAGCTTTCCGACCAACGCGGAGCTCCTGCCTCCGACCGCTAAGAGCCCGGCCGGCCGCCGCCTGCACCTGCCCGAGGCGACCAAGCTCAGCATCCTACGCGAGCAGGGTCTCTCGGCTCAGGAGCTGCGTCTGCTCGCCACTTACTCCGTCGAGGAGGGGTTCGCCGCGAACACGCTGATCTTCGCCGAAGGCGAGCCCGGCGACAGCCTCTACATCGTCGTCGACGGTGCAGTGCGCATTTCGCGCATGGTTCCCGGGATGGGCGAGGAGTGCCTGGCAATCCTCGGCCGCGGCGAGGTCTTCGGCGAGATGGCCCTGATCGACGACGAGCCTCGCTCCGCCGATGCCCGCGCGCACACCGGCGGCTGCACGGTGTTCTCGGTCGACCGCTCGCTGCTCGAGGAGGTCCTGTCGATGGACCCCGGCGCGGCCGGTCAGTTCCTCGGTCTGCTCTGCCGGCTGCTGTGCCGGCGGCTGCGGGCGATGAACGAGCGCCTGGTCGCCTGGCGGGTGATGGCCTCCCACGAGTGACCGCAGATACCCCATGACGCGCGCAGTGCGTCAGAGCACTCCGCAGGGCAGAGGCCCCCGGCAACGTCCCGACAGTCCGCTCACCGTCAAGGGCCTCTGCCCTTCGGAGTGCTACTGCACGGTGAGCTGCGTGCTCGAGTAGGACGCCTGACGGGTCACGTGGTCCATGACCGCCACCGTGACCCGGTAGCTGCCCTTCTCCATCAGCAGCTGGAGGTCGAAACCGTAGTTCTTTGAGCGGGCGAGCTCGTAGTCCTTCGCCGGCACCCGGATCTCGTGCTCCTGGCGTTGCAGGTCCGACTGTTTTCCGCCCTCGTCGCGTGCCGCGACGAACAGCACCACGCGCCCGACGTAGTCGTCTTTCTCGGGGATCAGCGCGATGCTCTCGAGCGGAACCGAAACGTGAACCGGCACGGTCGAGCGGTCCTCCATCGCCGGCGCGGGATCACCGGTGGTGACCTCGATCTTCATTGGGTTGTCGTTCACCTCGACCATCAGCGAGGTCATCACGCGGTCCTGGACCTGGCTCTCGAGCGACTTCTCGACGAAACGGCGGCGATAGCGCAGCGTGAGACCCTTCAGCTCCGGCTTGTCGGCGAGCTCGACCTTGATGAAGTGCACCTTGTCGGCACCGGTCGCGGCGACCGTATAGCCCAGCGAGTAGTAGGTGAAGAGGTCCTCGCGCACCCGGTCGAGGCCGCCGGAGATGTTGTTGGTATTGGTGATCGACAGGCCGCCGGTAGCGTCCGCCATGAACCGAATCGAGTCCTGGTAGTTGTTGGTCTCCATCGCCGACGCCATCACGTCGGCCGAGTAGCGATCCTCGGCCGACATGCCACCCCCGACCTGGAGCCCGGCGGCATCGATGGTGTAGAAGCTCACGTTCTGGCCGTTGGCGGCCGACACCAGGGAGTCGAACAGGCGGCTGCGGTCGTAGCGGCTGCGCAGGGAGAGGACCGAAGTGTCGTTGACGACGTTCGAGAACTCGTAGAACAGCCCCAGGCCCGGGACCATCGGCAGGCCGTCCGACACGTAGACCACGACCTTGCGCCCGTCGAGCCCGGCGACCATCGAGATCGCACCGCGTAGAGCGTTCATGGTGAAGTTGAGGTTGTTGGCCTCCTCGTCGGCGAAGCTCATCACGTCTTGGAGGATGCTGTCCCGGGTGTAGCTGTCGGAGGAGCTGCTTGAGGTGCGGTTGCGGATGTTGTCCTGTTCGCGTCGGATACGGTTGACGATGTCGCGCCGCGAGGCGTCGCGCTCAGTGCGGCCGCCGGTGTTCTTGCCCAGGGACCGCAGGGCGTCGTTGACCGCCTTGGAGTCGGTGGTGAAGGGCTGCAAGACCTTGAACGACCGCTGGTAACTGACGACCATCATCTGCACCGGGCCCATCATCGTGTCGGTGACGAAGGTGCGCACGTTGCGCAGCACGCGGTTGCGGTCGAGCGGGCGCAGGTTCTCGTTGTCGATGTAGATCATCATGTAGGTCGGTTTGATCTCGGCGCGGAGCTCCTCCGGCACCTCGGGCTCGGCCACCAGATCGGGGATCGGCGCCTGCTCGGACTCCACCTGAGACCGGAAGATCTTCTCGTTCATCACCGCAAAGTGCGAGATCGGCCGTTCGACGTCGCTCTGGAAGATGCGAAAGTCGTCTTTGCCGAGCCCGGGGACCGGCTTGTCGTCCTTGTCGTACACGAAGACGTCGACGTTGACCACGGTCACGTCGACCTCCTGCTTGAAGGTCAGCCCACCGACGGGCGCCGGGGTCGGCGCCGGGTTGTCCGCAATTCCAGGAATTGCCAGGATCAGGAGCAGGGCGAACGGGAGCACGGGCCTTGGCAGACGCACGACAGCACCTCCGCGCCAGAGTGTACCTCCCTCGGCTCCGGGACGTGACGCGGCGACCTTCCGTTGGCGCACGCCGCGTACCAGCTCCCGAACAGACGACCGTCCGGCACGGGGATTGCGTACAATAGCCGCCGTGGAGATCGTCAAGTTCTTCCTCGCCACCGGCTGGGTCGCCAAGCTGGTCTTGAGCGTGCTGGTCCTGTTCTCTCTCGGCTCGTGGTCGGTCATTCTCGCCAAGTGGCGTGAGCTGGCGGCCGCTCGAGGGGATTCGGACCGGTTCCTGGCGGTGTTTCGCAAGGCGGCACGCCTCAACGAGGCGGCAGAGGCCGCCCCCCGGCACAGCGCCTCGCCGTTGGTACCGATGTTTCAGGCGGGCTACGCCGAGCTCGAGGCGCAGATCCGCTCGGCGCGGCGCACCCAGGGCACCGATCCGTCGCTCAAGGTGCGCAGCCTCGACGGAGTCGAGCGCGCCCTCGAGCGCGCTCTCGGCGCCGAGCAGGAGCGGCTCCAGCGGGCCCTGCCGGTGCTCGCGACGACCGCCAGCGTGACCCCGTTCATCGGCCTTTTTGGCACGGTGTGGGGCATCATGAACACCTTCCACGCCATCGGCGCGACCGGGTCCACCTCGATCGTGACCGTGGCCCCGGGCATCGCCGAAGCGCTGGTCAACACCGCCGCCGGGCTGCTCGCCGCGATTCCGGCGGTCGTGGCCTACAACCACCTGCTCGCCGGGGTCCGCCAGCAGAGGCGGCGGATGGACGACTTCCTGCTCGAGTTCCTCAACCTCGTCGAGCGTAACTTCGGCTGAGCATGGCGGGTCGCACCTCACCCGACCTCGACGAGATGTCCGAGATCAACGTCACGCCCATGGTGGACGTGATGCTCGTGCTGCTGGTGATCTTCATCATCACCGCTCCGATGCTGGTCCAGGGTCTCAACGTCAACCTGCCCAAGCAGAACGCTCCTGCAATCAACGGCAAGGGCGACGAGCCGATCATTCTCACGCTGACCTCGGACAAGATCATCCTGCTCGGGGACGAGCCGGTCCATCTGCAGCTCCTGGGCGACCGCCTCGGCGCGATGCTCGCCGGGGCTCCGCGTCCCGTTTTTCTCAAGGCTGACGAGTCGCTTCCCTACGGCTTCGTGATCCAAGTCCTGGCAGTGCTCGACCGGGTCGGCGTGGAGCAGGTCGGAATGGTGACCGCGCCCGAGGGCGGCTGACGGTGGACCCGGTCTCGCGCCTGCTGGTCGAGCGCGAGCGTTCGATGCCTCGGCTGCTGCCGTGGGCCGTTGCCGCCTTCGCCCTCCATGCGGCGGTCGCGATGGCGGTCGCCGTGGCCGCCCGGGCCGGTCCGTCGCGGAGAGTCCATCTCCCCGCCGTCTCGGTACGGATCGTTCGCCCCGAACCTCGCCCTGCCGCCCGGTCCGGCCCTCCCTCTCCCGCGCCGTCCGTCGCCTCGACACCGGTCCCACGAGCCACGGCCCGTCCTCAGCCAACCGCACCCGCCGCGACGCCGAAGCCGGCCCGGAAGCGAACCACAGTTTCCGAACGGGCCGCCAGCGCCGACGCCATGGCGGCGCCACACTCCACCCCGGCACCTCCTCCGACGCCCGTGCCACAGCCGGCCGCGGCGACCGGGGGCGGCAGCGGCGGTCGCGGGCTCAGCCTCGGCGGCGGTGACAGCTCGTCCGGTCAGACCGCACTGCCGTCAGACTTCCAGTTCACGTTCTACGTCGAGCGGATGCTGGCGCTGGTCGAGTCCAACTGGTACAAGCCGCCGGTACCGCGCGGCACCCGAGCCCTGGTCCGGTTCCGAATCACCGCGGGCGGCCGCCTCGAGGCGATCGAGCTCGAGGAGAGCTCGGGGGTGCCGAGCTTCGACCGCTCGGCCCTGCGCGCCCTGTATGCGGCCAACCCGCTGCCACCGCTGCCACCCGCCTACGGCAAACCAAGTGTGACCGTTCACCTCACCTTCTCGGAGTGACCATGCGCTGCAAGCTCGCGATCATCCTGGTCGCTGTCGTTCTCGCCTCTGCCCTTCCGAGCCGGCCGGTCGCCGCTCAGGAGGAGCTGTACCTCGAGCTCACCCAGCCCGGCCTGCGCCGAATCGCCCTTGCCTCCCCTCCGTTCATGGTGCTGCCGGGCACGCCGGCAGAGCTCTCCGACGAGTTCCAGCGCGTGCTCGGCGACGATCTCGCCGCGGCGGCACCGGTGACGATTGTGGAGCCCCGTCTGTACGCGCTGGTCGAGCCCGACCCGCGGCCGGAGGTCACCAACCAGCGCTGGCGCTCGATCGGCGCCCAGTTTCTGCTCACGGGCAGCATCGTGCGCGCGGGCGGCCAGGTCGTGGTCGAGGCTCGGATGGTCGACCTCGTCTCGGGCGAGGTGGCGCTGTCGAAGCGATATCGGGCGGGCGTGAGTGCGGTCAAGGTGGTCGCCCACAGCCTCGCCAACGACGTCGTCAAGTCGTTCACCGGACGGCCGGGACCGTTCCTGTCGCGCATTGTCTTCGTCTCGGACCGCTCCGGCAGCTCCGAGCTATGGGTCATGGACTGGGACGGGTCGAACCCGACCCAGCTCACCAAGCACGGCTCGATCGCGGTCGGTCCGGCGTGGTCGCCCGACGGGCAGCGCATCGCCTTCACCTCGTTCCTGCGCGGCGGACCCGCGATCTACCTGCTGACCCCGGCTGAGGGCTCTCTGCGGATGCTGTGGGACCGCGGCGGCGTCAACTCATCGCCGACCTTTTCCCCTGACAGCCGCGAGATCGCGTTTGCGTCGTCGGTCGATGGCAACGTGGACATCTGGAAGGTCCCCAGCGAAGGCGGCGCGGCGATCAGGCTGACCACCGCACGGGCGATTGACACCCAGCCGGCATGGGCACCGAACGGCCGCCAGATCGCCTTCACCTCCGCGCGCGCCGGCACTCCTCAGATCTACCTGATGGACGCAGACGGGTCCAACGTGCGTCGCCTGACCTTCACCGGCGACTTTCACGACGAGGTCGCATGGGCGTTGGACGGCACCCGGATCGTGTGCACGACGCGAGACAGTGGCCGCTTCCAGCTCGCCACCATCGACACCGTGACCGGCGACGAACGCGTGATCCCGGGACCGGGCAACAACGAGGGACCGTGTTTCTCGCCCGACGGGTCGATGCTCGCCTTCTCCTCGGACCGCAGCGGGACCCAGCAGATCTACATCACCGACGCCGAGGGCCGCCCACGCCAGCTCACCAGCGAGGGTCGCAACTACTCGCCCTCGTGGACGGCGCTGCCTTCGGCAAATTGACCTCGTCGGATACAATGGCGGCGTCACCACCCGCGCGCCGGCAACCGTCCGGCGTCGACCAAGCGGAGGATCTTCATGAGCGATCGCAAGTACCGCCATCGCGGGTATCAAGACGACGACCGGGACTCCCGGGAGCCGAAACCCGAACGGTTCCCCCGGCCCGATCAGGCCTTTCGCGCCCATGTTGAGGGGGCGCCCCGTGGCCGCGGCCTCGGCATGCCGGGCGAGGCCGTGTTCAAGTGCGCCGTGTGCGGCCATCTCGTGAACGGCAGCGGGATCGTGACCACCGACAGCCGCTGCACCAGCTGTGGCAAGCCCCTGCACACCTGCACCAACTGTGCGTTCTTCGACACCGGCGCCCGCTTCGAGTGCCGCAAGTCAATCCCCGAGCGCATCGAGACCAAGGCCAAGGCGAACGACTGCCATCTCTTCCAGCCTAAGACCGTGCGCGAGCTCGGCCAGACTGAGCAGCGCGGACCTGCGGACCCGCGCGCCGCCTTCGACGCCCTGTTCAAGAAGTAAATCAGGACGCCTCGGAGGCGCCCTGATTTACTTTCAGAGAGAAGCAACAGGCGTCGATCCGCCGGAGTGCATCCCGCTGAGGTCGTGTCAACACTCAGGCGAAGGTTGGCGACCTTTCTCGCTTGGACTCCTACGATCCAGGGGCCTCCAGCACACCACCCGCCTTTCGGTCGGCGCGCTTGAGCAGCAGCGCGAAGATCAGCCCAACGAACCCGAGGCCGGCGAACATGATCATGCTCGCGGTGTAGTCGTGGGTCCGGTCGCGCAACGCTCCGTTGAAGTACGGGAAGGCCGCGAGCCCGATGTTCTGGATCATCGTCATCAGGCCGAAGGCTGTGCCGACGTGCTCCTTCTTGACGATCAGCGGCACCGAGGGCCACATCGCAGCCGGCACCAGCACGAAGGCCACGCCGAGGGCGATCATCGGCCACACCGGGTAGAGCTTCGTCAAGCCCATGACGAGGTGGCTCGGGATCATGACCAGCGAGCCGATGATCATCAGCGTCGCCCGCTTGCCGAAGCGGTCGACCAGATGCCCGGCGAAAGGCGCACACACCATTGACGCGAAGATGATGATCGAGCTCAGCCCGCCGGCGGTCGAGAACATGTGCATGAAGTTGTTGAAGGCCTGGTAGAGGAAGCCGCCGGTGGCCTCCGCGACCCGCGGCACGCCCCACTTGTCGGCGAAGAAGTCGGTCGACAGTGCGGTGAAGGGGAAGATCGCCGAGTAGAAGGTGACGCACAGCAGCGTGACATACCAGAACGAGGGCCCGAAGTGGCGGATGTCGGAGAAGACGATCTTCTCCTCGACCCCGGCATCGTCGAGCCCGAGCGCCCGCGCCCCGCGGCGGTCGAGCAGAATGTAGACCAGGTTGGCGAGCAGCGAGACGATGCAAAAGGCGACCGCGGTCACGAGTGCGGCTCGATAGCCCCCGAACCGACTCGCGATCAGCTCGCCCATGTTGAAGCTGAACACCGTCCCGAGCCGGCTCACGGTGAGCGCGATCCCGAACGCGAGCGCGAGCTCCTTGCCCTTGAACCAGCGCGCGAGGATCGCGCTCTGAGCGACCACGAGCGGTTCCGACCCGGCGCCGAAGATGAATCGGCCGATCATGAGCACGGTGACGCTCGGCGCGATCGCCACCAGCGCCGCACCACACACGACCAGGATCGAGAACAGGAGGCTCGCAATCCGCGTGCCCAGGCGGTCGATCAGGAACCCCCCGATCAGCACCGCGAAGATGGCGGCGACACTGTACGCCGTGTAGAAGCCGCCGACCGTGCCGCGCTCGGCGCCGAGCTGCTCGATCAGGGTCGGCGCGATCGCACCAATGATGTCGTACGCGAAGTAGCTGCCGAAGGTGAGCAGGGAGGCGAACAGCAGCACCGTGAAGCGGAACGGCCGACCGGCCGGATCGAGACCAGGGCTCATCGTATCCTCCTGACGGGCGGCGGTCCGGCACACGCCTCGGATTCTCCCTGGAATCGACGCCGGCCGTCGCGGGTTCGTGATATTGTATCGATGCCGCCCGTCCGCGGATACTGCCGAACGGGCACACCGATATCCTGAGTGCTAAACTCCGCCGGATCGTTCGCGGCGCCCGGAGCGTCGCGGCTTGGAGCGATACTCCGTGCTTACCCGTCGCCGCTTCCTCGAAATCGGCTCACTCAGCTTCGCCGGCAGCCTTGGGCTGTCCAGCTCCGGCTTCGCCGAAGCCACCAGCCTGCCCGGCCTGCGCAAGTCGGTTCTGCACCTCCCCGCCCTGCCACAGGCTTGGGACGGCCTGCGCATCCTGCAGATCTCCGACGTCCACGCCGGCCCCTATATGACCCCGTCGCGGATGCTCCAGATCCGCGACCTGGCCGCCGAGCTCCCGGCCGATGTGATCCTCTTCACGGGCGACCAGGTTGACCGCCGCGAGATCGACGCCGAGTTCTTCGCGCGCGGCTTCTCGGGGTTGTCCGCTCCCCTCGGCGTCTACGGCATCCTCGGGAATCACGACCATTTCATCGACCCGACCCTCTCCGAGGCTGCCCTCGTAGAAGCTGGTATCCGACCGCTGGTCAACTCCAGCGTGGTGTTCGAGCGCGGCGGCAGTCGGCTCGCCGTGGTCGGCGTCGATGACCTTTCGGCCCGGGACGACCGGGGACCGGATTTCAGCCTCCTCGAGCAGCACCCGGGGGCCTACCGGATCTGTCTCTGCCACCAACCGCAGGGCTGGCAGAGGGCGCTGGCGGCCGGCGCCAACCTGACCCTCGCCGGACACACCCACGGCGGCCAGATCGCCCTGACCACGCGCAACCTCAACATGGCGAGGCTGTCCACCCGATACATTGCCGGTCCCTACCGCCGCGACGACCAGTACCTCTACGTGTCGCGCGGAATCGGTGTCGGCGCGGTCCCGGTCCGCTTCGGCGCACCCCCCGAGATCGACCTCCTGATCCTGCGCCGGGCCGCCCAGTCGGCTCAGCTCGCCGCCTAGCCACTAGCGTCTCGCGCCTTGCAGCCGCGGCTGCTGCCGCGGCTACATTGGGTAGAGACCTTCGTCGCGCTCCGGCGCGGCGCCTGGGCCGCCGCCGTCCCCGCCGAGCTCGTCGTCGAGGGCATCACCGAGCTCCTCGTCAATCCGCTCTGGGTCCTCGCCGGCCTCGAGCCGACGGATCATCTCCTCCATGGCCGGTGTGACGGGCTCGCCCGCGATCTCGGTCATCCGACGCACCGCTCGGGCCATTTCCCGCGGGTTGTTCTCGTCCATGCCCTCGAGCTCTGACGCAAAGCGCATCATCTCTCGCTCGACACGATCATCCGCGGCGTCGTCACCTCCCGCAGAGCTAGCGGGCGCAGCCCGCACTGCGGAGAACCGAGACGGGACGCGGTGCAGGTCTTGAGCGCCGCAGCGGGGGCACACCGGCACCTTGTCGGTGTCGACCCGGAAGGAATGGAAGCTATAGATCCGGTTGCAACGACTGCAGAGGAACTCGTAGATCGGCATCGCAGCCTCCCGTGGCGGCCTGCTCAGCAGTGGCCGTCTGCGGCCGTCCAGCTGGGGACACAATAGCGGTCGAGGCCGAGCGTGGCGAGACCTGCCGCATCGACCCTGGCGGCCACCGAAACCGCCTGGTCATCGAAACGTCGCGCCACCTGGTGCGGTAGCGCGAGAGCGCGCTCCACCATCTCGGGTTGATCAATGGGGACCCTGACCGTGGTCACGCCGTCGGCATTGAGCAGCCGCCGACGCAGCTCAACGAGGAGGGAGTCGACCCCGGCCCCCGTCGCTGCGGACACCCGTGCCGCAGGCTCTCCGTCCGGCGCCTCGGGTCGGGTCCCGCCGGGAAGCAGGTCAATCTTGTTCAGCACAACGAGGACTCGCGCGGGGTCGACTTCGAGCCCGTCGAGAACGCTGCTCCCGACGACGAGATGGTCGCGCCATCCGGGATGGCTGACATCGACGACGTGGAGCAGGATGTCGGCGCTGGCCGCTTCCTCGAGAGTGGAGCGGAACGGGGCGACGAGATCGTGGGGCAGCTTGCGGATGAACCCGACCGTATCGGTCACCACCGCAACCACCCCGTCACCGAGCGCGAAGCGTCGGGTGCGAGGGTCGAGGGTTGCGAACAGCCGGTCCTCGACCAACACCTCCTGACTCGTGAGGCGGCGGAAGAGCGACGACTTGCCGGCATTGGTGTAGCCGACAAGCGCCACTGTCGCGAGCTCCGTCCGCCGCTCGCGTCGGAGCCTCCGGTCGCGCTCGATGGTGGCCAGCTTGCGCTTCAGGTGGCTGATGCGGGCACCGATCAGCCGGCGGTCGATCTCGAGCTGGGTCTCGCCAACGCCGCGGGTGCCGATACCGCCGGCCTGGCGACCGAGGTGTCGCCAGCGACGTGTCAGGCGCGGCAGCAGGTAGCTCAGTTGGGCGAGCTCAACCTGGGTCTGCGCCTCGCGCGAGCGCGCCCGCTGGGCGAAGATGTCGAGGATCACTGCGGCGCGATCGAGCACCTTCACGTCGTCGGGGAGGACCCGCTCGATGTTGCGGAGCTGGGATCCGGTGAGGTCATCATCGAAGACCAGCGAGCGGACGTCGAGCTCCCGGCAGCGTTCGGCCAGGTCCGACAGGAAGCCCGAGCCGACCACCGTCGCGGGGTCGGGCGCCGACCGCTCCTGCACGAAGCGCTCGACGACCTGCCCACCGGCGGTCTCGACGAGCCGCTCCAGCTCGTCCAAGTGCTCTTCGACAAGGGATCGCGGCAAACCGCCGACGGCAAGCCCGACGATCGCTGCTCGCTCGACCTCGGCAGAGAGCGTTGCCACGACCTCACCTCCTCGCCCGGCACGACGCGCCGGTGCAGTCCGCCCACGGCGTGCGGCCCAACGATGCACGCAGACGCGGCCCGTCGCGGCGCGAGCTGAGACGGTTTCGGACGCGCGCTTTCGGCGAGCTCGGCATGCGGACTACGGGAGGTCCTCCTTGTGCAGCCGCATCAGGACACGCTCGAAGACCGCAAGGGTCTCCTCGATGTCCTTGGCGCCGTGCGCGGAGGACACGAACGCCGTCCCGCCTGGCTCATGCGGCAGCAGCACGCCCTCCCCCTGGAGCGCATCCGCCAGCCGACGGTAGGCCGCCGGATCGGCTGCTTCTACCGCAGTGGCATTGCACACCGGCTCGCGACTCATGAAGAGGGCAAAGACTGAACCGATGCGGTTGACCATCATCGGCCTCTGGAACCGCGCCGCGAGCGCCGAGATGCCGCTCGAGAGCTGTTCGGTGCGTTCCTCGAGGCGGCCATAGATAGTATTGTTCTTGAGGATCGACAGGACCGCGTCGGCAGCTGCCAACGACACCGGATGCGGCGCCGGCACTGGACCGTTGTCGACATCCATGACGACCTCGGCCGGCTCACGGAAGGCGACCACCCCGATCGGGAACCCGCCGCCGAGCGCGCCGCCGTAGACCGCAAGATCAGGCACCACGTCGAGCCAGGCCGCGGCGCCCCCACGATCGACCCGAAAGCCCGAGACGCGCTCGTCGAGCACCACGAGCACGCCGATCCGCCGGCACAGCTCAGCGAGCTGGCGCACCACGCCCTCGGGCGGCGGGATGACGCCGAAACGGGTCATCAATGGGTCCACCACCAGCGCGCCGATCTTGGATGCGCCCGCGGTGAGGGAGGCCTCGATGCGTGCCAGGTCCCACCCGGGCACTTCACGTACCGGTGCGCGCTCACGTTCCGTAGCGCCTCCGACGACGTCCACCGGCAGCCGAGCGCCGCCATCGAGGACCAGGATCCCGTCGCGACCGGTGCGCCGTCGAACCCACTGCAGGGCACGGCGAAGCGCCTCTTCCTGGTTCCGGCTCAGCCACAAGCTCGACGCCCACGGCAGGAACTGCTGCAGCGACTCCGCGAGCTCGACCTCCTGGGGGACGTGAAGCCCATCCGGCAGGCCGCTCCCGAGCACCTTGCGCACAGCGTCGAGAATGAACTGGTTGGCGTACCCGACGATCGCCGCACCCCCGGCACCCGTGTAGTCGATGTAGCCGAAGTTGTCGACGTCGTAGATACGCGCCCCAAGCGCCTTGAGCGCGACCGGCTGACGGTCGGCGCGGAACAGCAGCTCGGGCAGTGCCCGGGCACGTTCCAGCAGTTCGTCACGTCTCTGACCCATTCAATTCACCCACCGCGGCGGCGCTAGGGCTCCACGTCCTCGAGATCGTCGTCACCGAAAAAGAAAACGTTGCGACAACTCACTGAACAGAAAATCCTACCGTACCCAGCCACGACGCAACGTTGGCAGCATAGCCTACGACAGATCGCGCAGGCTTGCAACGAGTCTTCCGACACCGCCACACCGCACCTGCCGCACGCTGTAATCTCCTCAGGCTCCGTCTCGGCCATGCACGCCAGTATACCGCGATGACGCTCACGCCCCGCCGGGAGCACCTTGACGTGGCGCGTACCCCGGCGTTAAAGTACCGCGGCCCGGCGGTGTAGCTCAGCGGCAGAGCAGGGGTCTCATAAGCCCCGTGTCGGTGGTTCAATTCCACCCACCGCCACCACTCCCCGATGTCTCTGGACGGGTTTCCCCGCCATATCGAGCGCGCGTTTCCCGACCTCGTCGGGCGGCGGCTGATGGTCGCCGTCTCGGGTGGTCGGGACTCGGTCGCCCTGCTCCACCTGCTGGCCGACGCCGGGTTCGAGCTCGAAGTGGCTCACGTCCACCACCACACCCGCGGTGCGGAGGCGGACGGCGACGAGGCCTTCTGCCGCAGGCTCGCCGATGATCTCGGGTTGCGCTTTCACGTCGTCCACCTGGAGCCCGAGCGCAGCCCGGCCGAGGGACGTGAGGCCGGTTGGCGGCGCCTGCGCTATCGGGCTCTGCTCGAGCTCGCGTCGCGCACCGGCGCGGCTGCGGTGGCCACTGCTCACCACCGCGATGACGTTGCCGAGGGCGTTCTCGTCCAGCTGCTCCGCGGTGGGGGCCCGCGGGCCCTGGCCGGCATCGCTTCCCGCAGCCAAGACGGCCGAATCGTGCGCCCGCTGCTGCCGTGGGGACGCGTCGAGATTACTGTCTGGCTCGAGGCGAAAGGGCTGAGTTGGAGGGAGGACAGCTCGAACCGCGACCTGCGCCATCCGCGCAACCGGGTGCGCCACCACCTCCTTCCGGCTCTCGAAGCCGCATCGCCACGCGTCCGCGATCACCTGGTCGCCCTCGCCGCGGCCCTGGCCGAGGACGACGCCTGCCTCGCCGCCGCCGCCGCGCCTTTGATCGGCCGGCTCGACCCATGGCACCCCCAGGGCGGCGTGCCGTCGGCCGACCTCGCGGCCGCACCGCGGGCACTGCGGACCCGCTGGCTCCACGCCGAGGCGCTCCGGTGGGGAATCGGCTCCGTGACCCGGCGCCAGATCGAGCTCCTCCACGGGTTGATCGAAAATGGAACCCCGCGGGGGCTGGCTCTGGCCGGCCGCTGGCGCTTGCGCCTGGCCCGCGGCCGCGTGTGGCTGGAGCCTCCCGCCCCCTTGCCCGAATGGCGTCAGGAGCTGACCGCCGGCCAGTGCGCTCCGCTCGCCGTGCCCGGCCTGGAAGCCCGCCTCGGCACTGGCTGCACCGGCGCAAGTGCCTGGCACACGCTACTCCCCGCGACCGAAAGAGTACTGGTTCGCTCTCCCCGACCGGATGACGTGCTCGAGACATCGAAGGGTCCGGTTGCGGCCAGACGGAGAATGGCGGAGGCGCTGCCCCGACATCTGCGCGGCGCATGGCCCGTGGTCGTCGTGGATGCTAGAATTACCTGGATTCCAGGAGTATGGGCTGCCGTGAGCCGTCTCGGCCCCGGCACGTTTCCCATGGAGGTGGACTGCACATGACCGGGCTGCGGGTCGTTCACTCCGAGGAGGAGATCCGGCGCCGGGTCTCCGAAGTAGCCGAGCAGATCGCGGCTGACTACCATGGCACGCCGTTGGTACTGGTCGGAATCCTGAAAGGCATCGCCTTCCTGCTCCCCGATCTCGCCCGTGCCTTGAAGATTCCGATCGACTTCGAGTTCGTCGATGTCACGACGACAGTCGGCGAACGTGGAGAGGTCGTCCTGCTGACCTACGCCACCAACTTCAACGTCAAGGACCGACACGTCCTGATTCTCAAGGATGTCCTCCATTCGGGTGTCACAGAAAACTACCTCATCACTCACCTCAGCCAGCAGCGCCCGGCGTCGATCGAGGTTCTCGCGCTGGTCGACAAGCCCCAGCTGCGCAGCGTGAACCTGATTGCGCGCTACGCACTGTTCACTCAGGTCCCCGAGGGGTTCCTCGTCGGGTACGGCCTGGGCATCAGTCGGAATCAGTTCGCGAACCGCCCCGACCTATGCGTTCTCGAAGAGGCTCCGTAACGCACCGGCCGGGGAACAACCCCTCCTGCATTGGGGTTTTGCCGAGGGGCGCCAGGGGTTGGCGGTCCCAGAAGGGACACAGGGCGTGAATCAAACCGTACGGACCGTGCTGATGTGGATCGTGATCCTCGTCGGGGTCCTGCTGATCCTCCAGGTGTTGCGCAGCTACTCGAGCACGAGCCAGGAGATCCCGTTCTCGGAGTTCCTCGACCGGGTCGCGGCGAACAAGGTCAGCCGGGTCCTCATCAAGGGAGAGCAGGTCTTCCTGCGCGACAAGGGTACCGACAAGGGTACCGAGGAGGGCAGCGGCCCAACGCCTCGGTACGATGCGTTCACCTACGACCCGGGTTACCCGGACCTCATCAAAGAGCTGCGCAGCGCTAAGGTCGTCATCGAGGTCGAAAAGCCTACCGACGGGCGCGTTCTGACCGCGCTCCTGTCGTGGGCGCCGTTGCTGATCCTGGTCGGGCTGTGGTTCGTTTTCTTCCGCCAGATGCAGGCCGGCGGCACCAAGGCAATGTCGTTCGGTAAATCGAAGGCCCGTCTGCTCGCGCCGGATGCCAAACGGGTGACCTTCGCCGACGTCGCCGGTGTCAACGAGGCGAAGGAGGAGCTCGAGGAGATCATCGAGTTCCTCAAGGATCCGCAGAAGTTCCAGCGCCTCGGCGGAAAGATCCCCAAGGGTGTCCTGCTCATGGGCGCACCGGGCACGGGCAAGACTCTGCTCGCCCGCGCCGTCGCCGGCGAAGCCGAGGTGCCGTTCTTCTCCATCTCGGGCTCGGATTTTGTCGAGATGTTCGTCGGCGTCGGGGCTTCCCGGGTCCGCGACCTGTTCGAGCAGGGCAAGAAGAACGCGCCGTGCATCGTCTTCATCGACGAGATCGACGCGGTCGGCCGGCACCGGGGCGCCGGTCTCGGCGGCGGCCATGACGAGCGTGAGCAGACCCTCAACCAGCTCCTGGTCGAGATGGACGGCTTCGAGGCCAACGACGGGGTGATCCTGATCTCGGCCACCAACCGGCCCGACGTGCTCGACCCGGCGCTGCTGCGACCCGGCCGCTTCGACCGTCGGATCGTGGTCAACCCGCCAGACGTCAAAGGCCGTGAGGGCATCCTGCGCGTCCACACGACCAAGATCCCGCTCGCGGCCGACGTCGAGCTCGAGGTCCTCGCGCGTTCGACGCCCGGGTTCTCCGGCGCCGACCTGGCCAACCTTGTCAACGAGGCCGCCCTCCGCGCCGCCCGGCTCAACAAGATGAAAGTCGACATGAGCGACTTCGAGTTCGCCAAGGACAAGGTCATGATGGGCTCGGAGCGGCGCTCGCTGGTGATGTCGGAGGAGGAGAAGCGCATCACGGCCTACCACGAGGCCGGTCACGCGCTGGTCGCCGTCATGATCCCCGAAGCCGACCCGCTCCACAAGGTGACCATCATTCCCCGCGGCATGGCGCTCGGCGTCACCCAGCAGCTCCCGCTCGAGGACCGCTACACCTACTCACGATCCTACCTCGAGGCCAACCTGAGGGTGCTGATGGGCGGCCGCATTGCCGAGGAGCTGATCTACGGGCCCGAGAAGGCGACGACCGGGGCCGGAAACGACCTCGAGCGTGCCACCGAGCTCGCCCGCAAGATGGTGTGCGAGTGGGGGATGAGCGAGACCATGGGGCCGCTCACCTTCGGCAAGCGCGAGGAGGCGATCTTCCTCGGCAAGGAGTTCGCGCGCCACCAGGACTACTCCGATGCGACCGCGGTGAAGATCGACGATGAGATCCGTCGCATCGTCACAGATGCCTACACCCACGCCCGGGCGATTCTCGAGGAGCACCGCGCCGCGCTCGAGGCCATCACGGCGGCCTTGCTCGAGCACGAGGTGCTCGACGGCGAGCGCGTTTACGAGATGATCGAAACCACCTCGGGAATCGACGCGCGCAAGATCAGGGTTGTGGAGCAACCCAAGGAGGTCGCGGAGCCGGCGTGAGCACCTGTCCCTCTCCGGCTGCTGTCCGGGCCGACCGCCTCGCGGCGATCTGGCGACGACGTCGGCCGGCCGTCATGGGCATCGTCAACTGCACACCCGACTCGTTCTCCGACGGCGGGCCCTATCTTGCTGCGGACGCTGCCGTTGCGTACGGCGACGTCCTGGTGGCGGCCGGCGCCGACCTTCTCGACGTCGGAGGCGAGTCGACGCGGCCCGGGGCCAAGGACGTACCGGCCGAGGTCGAGACCGCTCGCGTACAACCGGTGATTGCGGCGCTTCGCTCCCGGCACCCCGAGCTCACGATTTCGGTCGATACCTCCAAGGCGGATGTCGCCGGCGCCGCCCTCGCCGCCGGCGCCGATCTCGTCAATGACGTGACGGCCGCCTCGGATCCCGCGATGCTGCCCACGGTTGCGGCGGCAGGGGCCGCAATCGTGCTCATGCACATGCGAGGCAACCCGCGCACCATGCAGCGCGACACGCACTACCGCGACGTCGTCGCCGAGGTTCACGGCGAGCTGGCCGGCCGGGCTGCCGACGCACTCGCTGCCGGGATCTCCCCGGAGCGGATCTGGCTCGACCCGGGCATCGGTTTCGGCAAGGACCTTGACGGCAACCTTGCCCTCCTCGCGGCGCTGCCCGACCTCGCGGCACTCGGCCATCCCGTCGTCGTCGGGCCCTCGCGCAAGTCGTTCATCGGTCGGATCACCGGGGCGCCCACCACGGAGAGAATCCCGGGCACTCTCGCCGCCCTCCTGCCGAGCCTCGGCCTCGAGCGAGCCGTGGTCCGGGTACACGACGTTGCCGCGGTTGTCCAGTTCCTGGCGGTTGCGCAACGGCTGTTGGAGTCGGGTCGATGAGCTCACTCCTCGGACTGCTGCGAGAGATCACTGCGCTCGACTTCCGAATCACCGACGCGATCGACATCTTCACAGTCGCCCTCCTGATCTATGCCCTGCTGGTCCTGCTGCGACACACCCGCGCGATGCAGATGTTGTGGGGCCTCTTGATCGTGGTCGTGGTGACGGCGGCAGCCGCGGCGCTCAAGCTCGCGACCCTCGCGCGTATCCTCAACTACCTGCTCGGGTTCCTGCCGATCGCAATCATCGTGCTCTTTCAGCAGGAGATCCGGCGTATGCTCACGGTCTTCGGCTCGACCGCCCGGTTCCGTCTCGGTGGCTCCGGCGCGGGCTCGGTCCTGCTCAACGAGCTCGCCCTCGCGGCTCAGGCCCTGGCCTCACAACGCACCGGGGCGCTGATCGCCATCGAGCGCCGCGACACCCTCGCGACATGGGCCGACACCGGTATCCCGCTCGACGCGCGGTTCTCCTACGACCTGCTACTCAACATCTTCATCCCCGGGACGCCTCTTCACGACGGCGCGGTGATCCTGCGCGGCGAGACCATCGTCGCGGCGTCCTGTTTCCTGCCGCTGACCACGCGGCACGAGCTCTCCACTGAGCTCGGTACCCGCCACCGCGCTGCACTCGGGCTGTCCGAGGAGACCGACGCCCTCGTCATCGTCGTTTCCGAGGAGACCGGCACGATCTCGCTCGCCGTCGACGGCCAGCTGCTGCGGCCGCTGGACGACACGACCCTGCGCAACGCCCTCGCCGAGCAGCTCTACCAGCTTCGTCCGGCGGGCGAGGAGGCGGCGTGAGGCTGCGCCCTCGGCATCCTGTCCTGTTTCTGATTGCCGTCGTGGTCGCGTTCGTGCTCTGGTACGGACCCGCACGGCGGAGCCGCGAGGAGATGTCGGTCCGCGGCGTCAAGGTCCCGCTCACCCTGGTCAACGTGCCGCGCGACCTTGTGATCACGTCGAACGTGCCCGAGTCGGTGTCGGTCCAGCTCCAGGGTCCGCTTTCGCGAACCCTCGACCCGACCTCACCGCTCGAGGTACTCCTTGATCTCTCCAACGCCCGTCCCGGGATCTTTGACTTCCCGATCAACACGTCGGACATGCAGCTCCCGCCGGAGGTCTCGGTGGTCAGCGTCGACCCCCCGGCCGTGATGGTCGAGCTCGAGCGGCTGCGGCGAACCAGCCTGCCTGTCAAACCGACCGTGGAGGGAACCCCGGCGCCGGGTTACGAGGTCACGGAGGTCCGGGTCGCTCCGGCCCGGCTCAACGTCCAAGGCCCCGCGAGCCTGGTCGGCGCACTCGAGGAGATCGAGACCACTCCGGTCTCGATCGACGGTGCCACTGGAGCGGTCGAGGCCGCGGTCCAGCCGAGGCTGCCCCATCCTCTGCTGCGCTCTCTGACGGCAGTCCCGCTGCTGGTCGTGGTCGAGATCTCGCCGGTCCTGACGCCGACGCCTGCTCCAACCCCGCCCCCGCGCCGCCGCGCGCGTTAGCCTGCGCCGGCACGGACGAGGGGAAGCCCGGCGACGGACGATCGCACGGGATCTAATGGACCACGGAATCCCGGCACTTGACGGTCTCAGCAGCCTGTGCCACGCTGCGCGGGCACCCGCGCCCGATCCGGCGACGCGAGACCGACCGGCCCCGCGGAGACCGGTCGTGCAGGCAGCGAGTTCACCGGATGCGGGTAAATACCCGCGACGGGTCCGAGTACGGAAGCGCCCATGAAGTTGAGACTTTTCGGAACCGACGGCATCCGCGGGCCTGCGTACGCTCCGCCCCTCGACGAGGCGACGGTGCGGCGCCTGGGCGCCGCTCTCGCGGCCGAGCTCGGCTCGAACCGTGATCAGCCACACCTGCTGCTCGCCGGCGACACCCGCGCCTCCACCGAGACCCTCGCGACATGGCTCGGAGGCAGCTTCCAAGCGGCTGGCGGTCGCCTGACGTGGGGCGGTGTCCTGCCCACTCCCGCAGTCTCCCAGCTGCTGCGCACTGGATCGTGGGCCGCTGGAGTCGTCATCTCGGCGTCGCACAACCCCTCCCAAGACAACGGGATCAAGGTCCTCGCGCCGTCGGGCGAGAAGATTGCCGACGCTGTCGAGCGCCGACTCGAGCAGCGCCTCGACGAGACCCCCGTACTCGACGGTCGTGACCTCCCGCCCCGGGACAGCGACCTCGCCGAGCGTTACCTCGACCTGGTGATGGCCAGTCACCACCGACACCGGCCGCTCGAAGGCCTGACGGTTGCAGTCGATGCCGCTCACGGCGCTGCCTCCGGCCTGGCAGAAACGCTCTTCGAACGGCTCGGAGCCCGCGTCGTCACGGTCGCCTCGAAGCCTGACGGCACCAACATCAACAACGGCTGCGGCGCAACCTGCCCGGAACACGTCGCCGCCGCCGTGCACCACTACCGGACTGATGCTGGCGTCGCCCTGGACGGAGACGCGGATAGGGCGATTCTGGTCGATGCCGACGGGCAAACCCTCGACGGTGACGACATCCTGCTCGCATGGGGCCGCCACCTGCTCGCCGCGGAGAGACTTCCAGGCCGCCGGCTGGTAGCAACCGTGATGAGCAACTTCGGTCTCGAGCGGGCGCTCGCCCGTGACGGCATCGCCGTCGAGCGCTGTCCCGTTGGCGACCGCTCGGTGTGGCTCGCGATGCGTGAGCACGGCGTCGCCCTCGGCGGCGAGCAGTCGGGCCACGTGATCTGCGCGCACCACTCGGTCACCGGGGACGGGCTCGTCACCGCCACCCACATGCTCGCCCTCGCGGCGGCCACTGGGCGCAGCCTCGGCACTCTGTCCGACCTCGAACGGATGCCGCAGGTGCTGGTCAACGTCCCGGTCGCGCGCAAGACCCCGTTCGACCAGCTGCCGGAGGTCCGAGCCGAGCTCGTCGGCGGGCAGAGCAGGCTCGAGGGCCGCGGCCGGATCCTGCTGCGCTACTCGGGCACGGAGGCTCTTGCCCGGGTGATGATCGAGGGTGAGGACGCGCTCGAGATCGAGATCCTCGCGGCCCGCCTGGCGGACAGCCTGCGCCGAGCCCTCGCCTGACGGACAGGCAAACCACAGAGGCACAGAGGCACAGAACCCCCTCCCACCCGAGACGCCTCGCCGTGTGCCCGTGCTGGGGCACGGGCACACGGCGAGGCATCGGACGGGAGCCCTCTGTGTTTCTCTGTGTCTCTGTGCCTCTGTGGTTCATTCCGCGATGGTCAGAATGCGCTCGGCGACGAGGTCGGGCCGCTCGAGGGGGACCAGGTGACCGGCCCCCGGCACGACCTCCAGGCAAGCCCCCGGAATGCCGGCAGCGGCCTCCTCCGCGAACGCGCGGAACCCGGGCATGTCCCGCTCTCCGACCAGGACCAGGGTCGGCACCGTGATCTCCGCCAGCCGGTCCGGCGTCCGCCACCCGCGTTCGACCGTGTCGCGCTCGCTCGCGAGGTACTCCGCACCCGGGAAGTCGGCGACGATCGCCTGTGTCGCCTCACGTACCCCAGGTGCCTCGAACGATGCCGCAAACAGCGGGCTCGCCATCCAGGGACCGGCCATCGCCGCGCGGATGCCCTCCGTGCGCGCCGTCCGCGCCACCTGCCGGAGGTTGTCCATGAAGGCAGCCTCGAACGGTCGATCGGGCATCACGGGGTCGATCAGAACCAGCGCTTCGACGCGCTCGGGTCGAGTCAGCGCGAGCTCGAGGGCTACCCCTCCGCCGAGCGAGAAGCCGACCACGATCGCGCGCGCAACGCCGGCGGCATCGAGAACGGCAGCCATGTCGGTACCGTGGTGGCTCCAGTGGTAGCCCCCGGGCGGCCGCTCGCTGGCGCCATGACCCCGCAGATCCGGCCGCAACAGCCGCATCCCAGCTCTGGTCAGCGGCTCGACCAGGCCGTCCCATGCGCGGCCGTCCATGGTGTGGCCGTGCAACAGCAATACCGGGTGGTCGGAGCCCTCGTCGCGGTAGGCGATACGGACTCCCTCGGAACGTGTCTCGGGCATGGCTCCTCCTCGCCCGGAATTGTACGCCGGCCAACAGGGGCCGCCGGCCAGCAGCGTTACAATGAACGGCCCGCGACCGCGGGCGGGAGGTCCCGAGATGCCAGTGACCGAACAGGAGATCGTTGACTGCCTGCGCAGGATCACACTGCCGGGGACGTCTGCGAACGTGATCGACAGCGGTGCGGTGCGCCACGTCGAGGTCGAGGGGAACGCGGTGCGGGTCATGCTCGCCATCCAGGCCGGCCAACCCAACGACACCGAAACCCTGCGAATCGCCACGGAGAAGGCACTGATCGCGCTGCCCGGCATTGAAAGGGCCGAGGTCCGGGTCCAGGCGCTGCTCGCCACTGTCGGCGGCGACCGTCCGGAGCCCGCCCCCACCTGGGCCGACCGGATCCGTGGCGTCCGCCACATCGTCGCGGTCGCCTCCGGTAAGGGTGGGGTCGGCAAGTCCACGGTGTCCGCCAACCTGGCCCTCTCTCTGGCAAGGTCCGGGCGCTCGGTGGGGCTGCTCGACGCCGACATCTACGGACCGTCCCAACAGATGATGATGGGCGCCACCCAGGAGCCGAGCGGAGGTGCCGACGGTCGCATCAGCCCGGTGATCGTGCCCGGAGGAGTCCGGGTGATGTCGCTCGGGTTCATGATCGACGTCGACCAGCCGGTGATCTGGCGCGGCCCGATGCTGGTCAAGGCCCTCGAGCAGTTCGTCGGCGACGTCGAGTGGGGCGATTTGGACTACCTGGTGGTCGACCTGCCGCCGGGTACCGGGGACGTGGCTCTTACCTTATGCCAGAACCTGCCGTTCGCCGGCGCGGTGATCGTGACCACCCCTCAGGACATCGCGCTGATCGACGCGCGCAAGGCCCTGCACATGTTCGTCAAGCTCGGCGTGCCGGTGCTCGGCATTGTCGAGAACATGGCCTACTACCAGTGCCCGGCATGCGGCCACACCGAGCACATCTTCGGCTCCGGCGGCGGACGCCGCACCGCGGAGCAGCTCGAGATACCGTTCCTCGGTGCGATTCCGCTCGACCCTGCGGTCGTGGTCGCGGGTGACACAGGCCGGCCGGTGGTCGCCGACCGGCCCGAATCAGCGGCCGCCAGGGGTTTCCTCGAGGTCGCCACCGCAGTGGACCGCGCCGTCATGGACACGGTGTGATGGTGGTCGCCTACTCGCCCTGCGAGTAGCTCACGGCCGCCGTGGTGCGGTCGTCGTCGACGCTGATCATGACGGTTACGGTGCGCTTCGCCGCCTCGTTCTCGCCGTAGACGACACCTCCTGACGGGCCCTCGCCGTCGGAGTAGGTGTTGACCCGGACCTTGAAACCGGCGTCGCTGAGCGTCTTGCGGTAGTAGTCGACGACCTTCTCGGGCGCGTCGTCGGTCGCAACCTGGAAGCTGCCGCTGACGCTGGCCCCGTTCTGCATCACCAACCCGCCCTTGGCGCTGGTGCCGGGGTAGGCCGGTACCCAGTCGGGCGCCTTCGCTCCGCCGGCGCCGCCGGCGGAGAAAACCGTCTTCCCGCCCTCATCGGTGACCTTGAGCTGGCCTGTCTCATGGTCTCCCTGGGCCTCCACCGTGTACGACTTGCCCTCTGACGAGAAGGTGACGCGGCCCTTCGCGAGGTCGTCGAGGCCGACCGTCATCTCCTTACCGGTCTTCTTCTCCCGCACCGTGATGGTACCGGCCCTCTCGTCGACCGAGACCTCCTCCCACTCCGGGTTGAGCTTGACGATCATGCGGGCGCCGGCCAGAGTGGGGTTCTTCTCGAAGTCGCCCGCCACGTCCTTGACCTTCTTCGCCACGAAAACGCCACCCGCGACCAGGGCGATCGCACCGATCAGGACGATCACGCCGCACCCGATCCCGATCCACGCCAGGGCCGGCAGCCCCTTCTTTCCTTGCGCCGCGTCGCCGTTCGCCATAACCCGCCTCCTTGTTCGTCGACGGTCACACCGTCCTGTCGCTGTCAGGTTGAAAAGCGCGGCCAGGATAGCACGGCGGGTCGGGTCCCGGTCCCGTGGTAGCATGGCCGCGATGGAGGATCCCGACCCCGAACCCGGACGCCATGAACGCTGAGCTCGTAGCGGTCGTCCTCTGCCTTGCCGGCTCGGCATTCTTCTCTGCCTCGGAGACCGCACTCACGTCGCTTCCTGTCACCCGTCGGGAGGCGTTGCGCGAGAAGAGTGGTCGGCTCACCCGGGCCGCTCTCGACCGGTGGGCGCACGCGCCCCAGGAGCTGCTGATCACGATCCTGGTCGGCAACAACCTGGTCAACGTGCTCGCGTCCTCCCTCGCCACCACTCTCGCCTATCAGTTGGTGCAGAGCTCGGCGGTCGCCGTTGCGGTCGGCGTCATCACCCTGTTCATCCTGGTCTTCGGCGAGATCACACCGAAAACCCTGGCCCAGCGCCACGCACAGTGGGTCGTCGCCCGGGTCGCTCCGGTTCTGTACCTGCTCGACGTCGTGCTGCGCCCGGTCAACGCGGTGCTTGGACTGCTCGCCCGGGCGCTGTCGCCCCGCACCCCGCAGGAGGTGCCGGTGACCGAGGAGGATCTCCTCTTCATGCTCCGATTGGCCCACCGGCACGCCCAGCTGCCGCGCGAGGCGCGCCATGTGATCGAGTCGGTGCTGCGCTTCCAGCAGGCGACGGCACGCCAGATCATGGTCCCAAGGCCACGAGTCGAGACCGTCGATTCTTCGTGGGATGACGCCAGGCTGCGCGCGGTGGTCGGGCAGTCTCCGCACAGCCGGTTCCCGGTCGTGGACGGTTCGCCGGACCGCATCGTCGGCGTACTGCACGCCCGACATCTGCTCCGGCTCGCCCCTGGGAGCCGCTGGACCGATACCGTCGTTGACCCGATCTTGATCCCCGAGTCCAAGCCGCTCCCGGACCTGCTCCAGGACATGCGACACGGCGGCCAGCACCTGGCCATCGTGCTCGACGAGTTTGGCGGCTCCTCGGGCATCGTCTGCATGGAGGACATCCTCGAGCTGGTCTTCGGGGAGATCGAGGACGAGTTCGACCGCGAGCTCGGCACGACCGTGGTGGCTGAGGGGAACGGCTGGCTCGTGCCCGGCTACCTCGCCCTGCGCCGGCTGGAGCGCATCCTCCACCGCAGGCTGCCGCCACCCGAGGACATCGACTCCGTGGGGGGCCTCGTCGGCTCGCTGGTCGAGACTGAGGTCGCCGTCGGCGACGTCGTGCACTGGGAAGGTCTGGCGCTCGAGGTTCGCGAGATCGACGGGGGACGCGTCACCCGACTCCACGTCCGACCTGCGCCGCCCGGCTGAGGTTCTCTCACCGCAATGGCGGTGGGGAGCACCACCGAAAGTCAGGCGCTCTTGGGCAGGAGGGTGAAGACACCCTCCGGGTGCAGGAGGTCACGGCAGCGCAGCACCCGAAAGGTCCGGATCACCCGGCCGCCGACGCGCACCTCGATCGGCGCCTCCTCCTCGACCGATGCGAACAGACCGGCGAGCCGGTCTTCGAGTCCCTCGCGCTCGGTGACGAAGAGCACGTCACGGCCTTCAAGCGCCTCGGGCCGGTGCCAGTACAGCGCCGCGAGCCCGTGGCGGCCGCCAGTCAGCCGCGCGAGCAGAACCGGGAGGCGGCCGCCGGAGCGGAACGCGAGGAGGTGGACCGTGGTGTAGCTCTCGCAGGCGACCCACTCTCCAGGGGCCAGGCGGGTCTCGAGGTCCGCCGCCACCTCGCGGTAGCCGAAGGCCATCGCGACCGGCCGCTCGGGCACCTCGAGAGTCCGGCCGGCAAGGTGCACCTGGAGCCCGAGCAGTCGCTCCGGATGGAGGGCGGCCACGACCAGCGCCAGCGACAGCACAAGTCCGAACGCCGCGCCGAGGGCGACCAGTGTCCGGCGGCCGCGGAACTCGACCAGCACCAGCGCTGCCACCGCCACCACCAGCCCGGGCACGCCCCAGTGCCCACCGACCCGCTCGCGCAGCGACACCAGGCCGAAGACGACCAGCGGCGATGCCGAGGCGACCAGGAACACCCGCCATCCGGGGTCGCACCGCCGCCAGCCGCGCCACCAGGCCACCGCCAGAGCCGCCACGAGAAAGGGCGTCGCGAGGGCGAGGTTGGCGGCGACAAACTCGCCCAGGAAGCGGAGAGTGAAGGCGTGGGTCTCGTGGCGCCCGGAGAGCTGGAAGCGGATGTTGTCCCAGCTGTGGAGCTCCGCCCATATCCACACCGGAGCGGTGAGCACGACGGACATCGCCGCCGCGAGCCACGGCGTCACCGTCGCCAGCTGGCGGCGCACCGCCGGCACCCACAGCGCCGGGACCAGCGCCGGCAGCACGAGGACGATCGGGAACTTCGCCAGGAAACCGAGGCCGATCGCGAGGCCGAACCCCCACCACGCCCGTCGCTCGCCCTGTGCCAGGGCCACCGCCGCCCACGTCGCCCCGATCCAGGCCGCCATCATTCCGGCATCGGTCGACTCGTAGAAGGCACCGAAGAAGTAGGCCGGCATCACGTGCAGCAGCATGACGGCAGCCGCCGCCTGGCGGGCGCCACCGCCCAGGCGCCGCACCAACGGCAGCAGGAAGAGCGCGGACAGTAGGCTCGCGAGAACCGCCGGCGAGCGCACCGCAAGCGCGGTGTCTCCGAGCAGCGCACGGGCGAGCTGGATCGGCCAGATCACCAGACCCGGCTGGTCGAAGTAGGCCCAGTCAAGGTGCCGAGCGCAGTCCCAGTAGTAGGCTTCATCGCCCGACAGCGGCAACGCGGCGGCGAGCCACGCATGCAGTGCAACGCTGACCACCACGACGGCCGCGAACAACCAGCGATCGGAGGCGGTCTCGCGGTGCAGTGTCATTGCGGCGGCTTCGGGTGTTACAGGCTGCGGCGGAGGCTGCGTAGCTCGCGCAGGGTCTCGGAGACAGTGCGAGCTCTCACCGTCGAGCTGCCACGGGTGCGCGGACGGTGGGTCACTCCGACCTGCGTCCAGCGAAGGCCGGCGCGAGAGGCGCGCGCGAACATCTCGGCGTCGATCAGGAAGCCACCGCTGGTCAGGGTGACAAGCTCGAAGAACGAGCGGCGGAACAGCTTGAAGGCGCAATTGACGTCACGCACCCCCCGCAGCCCGAGCGCCCAGGCCTGGATTCGGTTGTAAACGCCGGACGCGAAACGCCGGGTCCAGGGGTCCCGGCGATCGAGCCGGTAGCCGGCGACCATGTCGACATCGCGCAGCCACGGATAGAGCTCGATGATCTCGCGGAGGTCGAACTGGGCATCCGCGTCGGTGTAGAAGACCGTGAGGTAGCGCGTCGCCTCGACGCCGGCCACGATCGCTTTGGAGTAGCCTTTCTGGGGCCGAAGGGGCAGCGCGCGCACGCGCGGATCGCGGCGACTCCACTCCTCGAGGATCTCCGGCGTGCGGTCGGTCGATCCGTCGTCGACCACGATCAACTCCCAGGTGTCGCACAGAGCGTCCAGCGCCGCGACCGCCTCCGCCAGCGACTCCGGCAGAATCTCCTGCTCGTTGTGGGCCGGCATCACTACCGACAGCTCGCGGATCGGGCGCGTCGCCGGGGGGGGCACTGTGAGCTCATCGGGGGCGGTCATCGCAGCGGCTGCGGGCGGGGCATCAGCCAACTCTTGCTCCATGTGCAGATTCTAGCAAAGAGTCGGCAATCCAGGCGCATCCCAAGCAGCACGTACCGTTGAGCCCGTGCAATGCGGCCGCCTTCTGGATCCCCTTCATGGGGCTCTGCGGTACGCGCTCCCAGAGGCCCGGCCGGAAACCTCCTCACGGCTGCGAATCGCGAATGAGGTGCAATCTGCGGCGCCGGAAGTTCTTGAAGTAGAAGGACTACATCTGCGCCCTTCCGGCGCCACATCTCACGCCTCCTCGCGATTCTCGCTTCGCGGGGGGTTCCCGGCCGGGCCTCCAGGGGTCACGCCATGCGTCCTCGGACCACCGGTGTCGGCGGCTCTTCTCCAGCGAGCACGGCGCGAACATTGTCGGCGGCGAGCTCAGCCATGGCGGCGCGGGTTTCGGAGGTCGCCGAGCCGATGTGGGGCAGGAGGACGACGTCGGCTCGACCCAGGAGCCCGGGATGCACCGTCGGCTCGTGCTCGTAGACGTCGAGGCCGGCGCCACCGAGGTGGCCCGAGGCGAGGGCTGCAACGAGGGCATCCTCGTCCACCAGTGGTCCCCGCGAGGTGTTCACGAGCACGGCGCCAGGCCGCATCTGCGCGAGCCGGGTATGGTCGAGCAGATGGCGGGTCGCGGGCGTCAGCGGGCAGTGCAGGGAGACCACGGTGCTCGCGGCGAGCAGCTCGTCGAGGGCCACCGCGCGGGCCGGCGGCTCGGGCTCCGGAGGTGGGGATGGAGTCGCGAAGACCACCTTCATGCCGAAGACGAGCGCTCGTCTGGCGACCGCGCGGCCGATGCGTCCCCACCCGACGACCCCGAGGGTCTGGCCCTGCAGTCCGCGGCCGAGGAGCAGGTCCAGTCGCCAGCCCATGAAGCGCCCAGCACGCACCAGACCATCGGCCTCGACGATGCGCCGTGTCACGGCCAGGATCAGTGCCCAGGTGAGGTCGGCCGTGGCCTCGGTCAGGACGTTGGGGGTGTTGGTCACCCACACCCCGCGGCGGCAGGCAGCGTCGATGTCGACGTTGTCGTAGCCGACGGCGCAGTTCCCGACCACCTCGAGGTACGGGCAGGCCGAGAGCACGGCTTCGGTGACCGGGTTGGCGAGCAAGGTCACCACGCCCTGCGCCCCGCCGATGAACTCGGCGAGGTCGCCGGGATCGACGAGGGGCGACCCCTCGTGGAGCCGGACCCTGTGCGAGGCCTCGAGGCGCTCAACCGCACGGCCCGGCAGCGGCGAGGTCACGGCGACCTCGCGGCGTTGGGTCATCTCCAGCCCTCCGCCGGACCGATCAGCTCGACGAGCAGGTGCTCGAGCGGCTCCGGTGCGGTTTCCACAACGCGCCCGAGCTCCTGCCCGTTGGCGTCGAGGACGACCAGGGTCGGCACCCGGTCCGCAGTGCGACCCGGGAGCAGGCCGGCGACCGGGTTGGTGGGCGAGACGCGTTTGCTTCTGTCGACACCCTCGAGCTCGACCGTGAAGACGCCGCCCCCGACCGAATCCACCACCTTCTCCAGGCGAGGCACCTCTCGCTTCGAGTCCTCGCACCAGGAGCCGAGCACCACCACGATCCGGTAGCGGCCTATGGCCGTGCGCAGCCGGTCCACCACCTCCGGGTCTGGGACGTAGTTCGTACGCTCCGTTTCCCAACCGTCGATACCTGCAAGATCCGACCACGCCAGTGCTCCGAGCAGCGTCGGCGCCGGGGGCGGCGGCTCGGCCCCCTCCACGGTCTCGACCCGCACGATCGCGTCGCCGACCTCGATCCGCTCCAGAACATCCCGTCCATGGGTGACCTCGGCGACGTTCGTATAGTGACCGGTGAGGTGGTCGGCCGGGGTCAGGGTCGCGAAGAGCTGGCAGCCGCCGGTGTTGGGACCGGAGGTCGCAACCCCGACCCGCCACGAGTCGAACGGCTCGAGCGACGGTTCATCGACGAGGGTGAATCCCGGCCCCCCCCACCCGTCGCCGCGGGGGTCGCCGCCCTGGACCACGAAGTTCGGCACCACCCGGTGAAAAGTGAGCCCGTTGTAGAAGCCCTTCTCGGCGAGATCCCAGATCGCGCGCGCCGTCAGGGGAGCGCGTGCCGACTCGAGGCGAAGACGGACGGTCCCGCGCACCGTCACCAGGTCCAGCCAGTGCTCGCGTTCGGACCATGTGACCAGACCCCGGTACCACGAGAGGTCGTGAGGCGCCGCTCGCGGTGGCAGCTCCACGGCGGCCCCCGCCGCCCGCGCCGCAGCCACCACCTGTGCCGACACCGCGCGATCCGGGTCGTCGAGGGCGGCCTTGAGGACCTTAGCGCGCACGGTCGCGTCACCGTCTTTCCACGCCGCAAGAAGGGCCGCGGCCCGGGCATCCCCTGCGCCGTCCTCGTGCCACGAGGCGGCGAGCCCGAGCAACCGCTCGGCCGGCAGCGCGCCGTCGCCCGCGAGCCGGTCGATGAGGCTCGCCCGCACCGCCGGATCCTGGTCGCGGGCGAGCCGATCGGCAAGCGTACGGTCGATGCCCGAAGCGCCCGGGGGCAGGGCATCGAGGAACGCGAGCCGAACGCTCGGGTCGGGGTCCTCGAGCGCCCGTACGACCACTTTGGTCTCGACCCCGCCGGAAGCAACGGACGCGCGGACGGCAGCTCGGCGGCGCCACGCCTCCGGACTCGTGATCCACTCGGCGGCCACGGCGCCGGCGGCCTCTCCGCCCTGGCGCGCGAGCGCGATCAGGGCTTCGGCAGCCGGCCACGGATCACCCTCTCGCGCCAGCAGGGTGAGCACCTTCCCCCCGCCGCGGGCGGGGCTCGCGCCGAGCGCCCGCGCCGCAGGTACCGCGAGCTGCGCTCGAGCATCAGCGGCGAGCTCGCTGAGCCGGACATCCGCCCCTTCCGGAACCTCCGCCGGAGTTGCAGCCAGCACCAGGCAGGCCGCAGCGCGCACCCGCCAGTCGGGATCGTCGAGGGCAGCGACGAGACGCTTCAGGTCCGACGGGTCCGGCGGGTCGCCGCCGAGACCCCGCAGGGCCGTGAGCCGGATGACCGGCTCCGGGTCGGCTGCCAGGCGGCGAAGCGGCGCCAATCGCAGCTCGGAGCGCCCTCGTGACAGCCCGTACGCCGCAGCGCGACGCAGCAGGGGGTCCCGATGTCCCGTGAAGCCGCCCGCGGTCCCTTCCCACCGGCCCGACGGCAGCCGCCACAGGTTCGCCAACCCCATCTCAAGGACGCTCGAGTCGCGCTCGACGGCCATGTGAGCGAGGACCGCGTCGGCACACGGCTCTCCGATCTCGGTGCAGGCCCACACCGCCGCCCGCCGCACCAGCGGCGAGGGATCGTGCAGCGCGGCGCCGGCCAGCTCCACGGCTGGAGACCCGAACCGACCCGCCGTGAGCATCACAACCTCGCGGACCCGGGGATCGCGATCCTGGGCGAGCATCGCCAGCCGCAGGACCGTGCCGTGCCCGGGGTTTGAGGCCAGCACACGGACGGCCAGGACACGGACCTGGGACTCGGGGTCGAGGAGCAGCCCGCCCCACAGGGCGTCGGGGACGGCACCACGGTCGAGAGCCTCGAGCAGGGTGGCCCGCAGCAGGGCGCGTCCCTCCTGTGCCGCTGCTCCAGAAGCGACTGTGAGCGCGAGCGCGGCGCCAAGGACTGCCCGCACACAAGACGTCATCATCCACCCCCTGGGTTCACGCGCCATAGAGGAGCCGGTCCCCGAGGACGGGGGGCAGGCCCGCCTGGAGGATGCGTCGTCGGGCGTTCCCCACGCGATAGCCCACCCGGTAGGCGAACAGACGTCGCTGCTCGGCATCGTAGATCGCATAAGCGGCCTTCGGGTCCCGGTCTCGCGGTTGGCCGACCGAGCCGGGGTTGATGAGGTAGCGGTTGTTAGGGTCGAGATCGATCACCTGGCGCGATCCGGCGAGCAGGCGGGCGTGGAGGGTGGTCCGGCCGTTGACCCGTCGCAGTACGAACACCGACGGAATGTGGGTGTGGCCAAAGAAAATCACTGGCTGTGGCGCAGCGTCGAACGCGGCCTGGGCGTCGTAGGCCGAGAACACGTAGGCGTCCTCATCGACCGGCGAGCCGTGGCACACGGCGACCCGCTCGGAGACCGCGATCGGTCCCTCAGGCAGCTCTCTGAGCAGCTCGAGGTTGCGCGGCTCGAGATGATCGTAGGTCCAGGTGGCGGCCTCGAGTGCGTAGCGGTTGAAGTACTCGCCGCTGTCGAGGCCAGCGCACACCCGGTCGTGATTCCCGCGAACCATGGTTGCCTGGGGCTGCACCGCACGCAGCCACGCCAGGACCTGATTCGGCGACGCACCGTATCCGACGGCGTCGCCGAGGAACAGAACATGGTCCCAACGCTTGCGCCGTACGTGGCTGAGCACCGCGTGCAGCGCCTCCCAGTTGGCGTGGATGTCACTCAGGATCAGATACCTCACGCCACCTCCGGAAGGAGGGACGCGATCCGCTGTGCGACCTGGTCCGGAGGCTCGTCGCCGTCGAGGGAAAGGCTGGTGTCGGCGAGCAGGTAGGCGGCCCGCCGGGACTCGTACAGCTGCCTCGCCTGCTCAGGATCGACGAACTTTGGCCGGTCGAAGTTCTTGCCGGGAAGACGGCGGAAAATGACCGACCACGGCACGTCGAGAAAGACCGAGTACCCGCCCGCTGAGTTGATCACGTGACGGTTGCGAGCTGAGCAGAAAGTACCGCCTCCAGTGGCGACCACCGATCGGGGCGAGCAGGCGACCCGCTCGAGCAGGAGACTCTCTTCGCGCCGGAAGGTGGCCTCTCCGCGGCTCTCGAAGACCTCACGGATGGAGGCGCCAAACCTCTCGACGAGGGCGTCGTCGAGATCGACGAAGCGGAAGCAGAGGATCCGCGCAAGCTCCTGCCCGACCGCGGTCTTGCCCGCTCCCATGAAGCCCACCAGGAAGCTGTTGGCCATCCCCCTCATGGTAGCACCGGGCACGGGTCCGTTCCGGCGACAGCCGTCAGCCCCGGACGAGGTAGCGCTCCATGAAATGCGTGTGCAAATCGCCGCGCAGAAAGTCCTCGTCGTCCAGTATCTTGCGATGGAGGTCGATCGAGGTCTTGACGCCTTCGATCCGGAACATGTCGAGCGCTCGCCGGGCGCGCACGATCGCCTCCTCGCGGTCGCGGCCGTGGACCACGAGCTTCGCGAGCAGGCTGTCGTAGTAGGGCGGAACCGTGTAGCCGGCGTACAGGTGGGTATCCACACGCACGCCGGGCCCGCCCGGCAGCACGAGACGGCTCACCGTGCCCGGCGACGGGGCGAACGTGTCCGGGTCCTCGGCGTTGATCCGCAGCTCGATCGCATGGCCGTCGGGCGCCATGGACTTTCGTTTCGGTACCGTCATGCGCTCGCCGGCGGCGATCACCAGCTGCTCGCGGACCAGGTCGACACCGGTTACCATCTCGGTCACCGGATGCTCGACCTGGATGCGGGTGTTCATCTCCATGAAGAAGAAGCCGCCATCGGCGTCGAGCAGAAACTCCACCGTGCCGGCGTTGACGTACTGGGCGGCATGCGCCGCAGCGATCGCGGCCGCACCCATGGCGGCTCGAAGCTCGGAGGTCAGCGCCGGCGACGGCGCCTCCTCCATCAGCTTCTGGTGCCGACGCTGGATCGAGCACTCCCGTTCGCCGAGGTGGATCACCCGTCCGTGGCTGTCGGCGAGGATCTGGAACTCGATATGGCGGGGACGAACGAGGTACTTCTCGAGATAGACCGTCGGATCACCGAAGGCCTTCTCCGCTTCCGTGCGCGCGGTGTCGAACGCCGAGCGCAGCTCACGGGCGTCGGCCGCCAGGCGCATCCCGCGGCCCCCGCCGCCGGACGACGCCTTCAAGATCACCGGATACCCGATGGCCTCGGCGAGCTCGAGCGCCTCGTTGCGCCCCTTCACGGGACCGTCCGACCCCGGCAGTACCGGCACACCGACCGTCTGGACGGCCCTTCGGGCCTCGGACTTGTTGCCCATGAGCCGGATCGCTGCAGCCGGCGGTCCGATGAACACCAGGCCGCACTCGGCCACGATCTCGGCGAAGCGGGCGTTCTCCGCGAGGAAACCGTAGCCCGGGTGGATCGCGTCGGCGCCGGTGATCTCCGCTGCGGCGATCACCGAGGTGATGTTGAGGTAGCTCGAGCTCGGGTACGGGCCACCAACGCAGACCGCGCGGTGCGCGAGCTGGACGTGCAAGCAGTTACGGTCAGCCTCCGAGTGGATCGCCACCGTTTCGATGCCGAGCTCGCGGCAGGCCGCGATGATGCGGACTGCGATCTCGCCCCGGTTCGCGATCAGGACTCGGCCAAACATGGCGTCAGGCGGGGCGGATGGCAAAGAGCCGCTGGCCGAACTCGACCGGCTGCGCATTGTCGGGCAGCACCTTGACGACCGTGCCCGACATGTCGCTCTCGATCTCGTTCATCAGCTTCATCGCCTCGACGATGCACAGCACCTGCCCCTTGGTGACCGAGTCACCGACCTTGACGTAGGGATCGGCATCGGGGCTGGGAGCGCGGTAGAAGGTGCCCACGATCGGCGAGGTGACGAAGTGGAGGCCGACCTCCTCCTCCGTCGTCTGTGCCTCGGGCGAGGCACCCGCGCCCGGCAGCGCGGCCGCAGAGCCGGTGCTCGCCGGCGTGGCCCGACCGGTCACCGGGACCGTCGGCCCGACGCTGGACGCGGCCGGAGCCTCCATGATCACCGTTCGCGGAGGTCCTTCGATGCGCAGACGGCTGCCGCCATGCTCGACCTCGACGGACGCAACGCCAGACTGACCGACAAGTCGGATCAGCTCACAGATTTCCTCGAACTTGAACATCACGAAGCGATCCCTCAGATGAACTCGGAGTAGAGCCGCTCGCCGGTCAGCCTGGAGAGGAATCGGGCCCTTCCGGCTACTCCGTCGGGCGAGAGAACGAGGACGATGAAGTAGCCGCCGCCCGTGGTTGTGACGACCACGGTTGCGCTCTCGGCGGTGACACTGAGCTGGTGCAGCGGACCATGATCGAGCTCGCGGCCGGCCTGGTCGATGTCCCGCAGGATCGAGCTCAACTCGGCCCCGAGGACCTCAAGCGCTGGATCCTTGTCGGGCGCGAAGGCCAACGGGATGCCGTCCGGGTCCACGATCGCCGCACCCAGCGCTCCCGGGCAGGCGACCACGAGGTCCGACAGGGTGTTCTCGAAGTTCACGGGTGCCGCTGCTCCGCAGCCAGTCTAATCGTGTCCGCCCACGCACGCAACGCAGCGATCTTCGCGATCGCAGGGCTCGCCACCTCCTGCGCCTCAGCGGCGGCGGCAGCCTCATCCGTCGCGGGAGCCGTCGTGGGGACCGGCGAACGCTCGCTGCGGATCTGCTCCAGCAGGGCGCGAGCCTCCGCAGAGTGCGGTTGGCGTTCGAGCACCCCGAGCAACGTGCGCTCCGCGAGCCGAAGATCGCCCTGCTCGTAGGCCAAGCGGGCGAGGGTCAACGTCGGCAGAGGGATCTCCTCGAACTCGGACCACTCCTCCTCGTCACTCTCCGACAGCGGCTCGGACTCCGACTCCAGTTCGTGTCCGGGATCGACCTCGTAGCGGCCCTGGGCGCTCTCAACCTCGACAAGCTCCGATGCGGTTTCCAGCCCGGCCTCGAGAAGCTCCGGCTCGCCGGAGAGATCACGCTGGTCGGCTCCTGGGAAGACAGTCTCCCCGGCCGCTTCGAGCTCACCGACGACCTCCTGTGGTCGCCAGGTTGCCTCTGGAGCCGTTGCCCACGCCACCGGGGTCGCGACCTCCCAGCCACCGGTCTCGTCGGGGATCGGCACTTCGGGCTGTTCGAAGTCGTCAACCTCCCAGTCTGGCGGGGGCTCGTCGACTGCGGACGGACTCTCGAACCGCTTGGCGGCGGCCGGCGCCTCGCCAATCTCCCAGTCCGGCAGATCGACCACGTCCGGCTCGACGGGCTCGTCCGACGGACCGAATGCCTCGGGCTCCGGTTCCGGCTCGGGCGCCTCGAAGACGTCGTCGCCGAGCAGCCAGATCCCGCTGTCGCCGGTACGCCCGAGGAGGAACGGATCGCCGTCCCCGACCTGGGCCATCTCGAGCGGCGGCAGCTCGAGGCGACGGACGGAAACCGTCGTCAGTCCGCCGGGGCCCGGCCTGAGATCCGCCCCGAGCCGGGGCACGGGTCCCGAGTGCTCATGCCGGTGGGCCGGGGCCTCGAGCAGACCGCGCTTGGCCAGCCCGGCCTCGACCTCGGCAATGCGGTCCTCGAGGTCCTGGTCGCGCGGCGAGAGCACGCGGGCGAGCTTGAGCCCCTTGATCGCGCGCACGAGGTCACCGCGGGCGGCTGCACTCTCGCCGATCATCCGCGCGGCGACCGCGTTCTCGGGGTCGAGCTCGAGGGCCCTCGCGCCGGCCTTCTCGGCCTCCTCGTGGCGCTCGAGCGCGGCCAGCGAGCGCCCGAGCGCGACCCAGGCGGCGACGTAGCGCGGGTTGTGCTCGAGGCCGCCGCGCAGCACGCGCACCGCCTCCTCATGCGCCTCCTCGCGGCGCAGCAGCTCACCGAGCTGATAGAACAGGCGGGAGGTCGGATCCTCCCGCAGCTCGGCACGAAGTTCGGCGATGCGTTCGTCCATCAGAGATGAGGACGCCCCGGCCCTTGAAGGGCCGGGGCGGGTTCCTTCGTCGTCAGGGAGTTTCCTGACCTTCGAGGTTGATGGTCACGGTCGGGTTCGTGACGTCGTTGCTGGTGATGCTCACGGAGCCGGTGTAGAGCTGTCCGTCGTCCGCAGTGGGGCAGAACCGAGCCCTGACAGTGGTACTCCCGCTCGGCGGCACCACAATGTTGGTGTAGGTCGTTTCGAGCTCGAAGGCGGCACCCGACAGAGTGGCCGAGAACACGAGGTCCGCGAGCCCGTTGTTGTCAACGGTGATGTCGCTGTACGCCGAGCACACGCCGAAGGCGGTTGTCGGAAGCGTCAGCGTGCCGCCGTCGGCCGGAGTGGTTGCGATGTCCGGCTCGGCCTCCTTGCCGGTGAGCTGCACGTTGACGGTCGACTCGTCGAAATCGTTCGAGTCGATCCGGAAGACGCCGGTCTGAACGTTGTTGTCGTCGACCGTCGGGCAGAAGTAGACGTCGATAGGCTTGGAGCCGCCGATCGAGACCTGACCCGCAGTCGCCTGACCGGTGCCGTTGGAGTTCAGGAAGTACGGCCCGGTAATGGTGACCGAGTAGTCGAGCACCAGGGAGGCGGGCGGTTGGAGGTTGCGGATGGTCACCGTCTTGGCGGTGGCGGAGCAGCTCCCGGCGGGAACGTCGGGAGTGAACTCGATCTCGAGCGAGGCGGGCAGGACATCGATCTCGGGGCCGGTGGCCGTTCCCTGGAGGTCGTTGACTACCAGCGGCTGATCCGGATCGTTGCTGGTCACGCGGGCGGTCCCGGTGACAAGACCCACCGAGCCCATCGCCGGGCAGAAGTAGATGTTGACCGGCTGGCTCGCGCCCGGCACCAGCGAGCCGATCTGCGGACCCTGTCCGGTCGCGTTGCTGTTGAGGTAGAAGTCGCCGACGAGTGTGAGCCCGAAGTCGAGGTCGTCGCTCGCACCAGCAGAGTTCGCGATCGTGAGCTGCTTGGCGCTCGAGCAGGTCGGTCCCGGGCCCACCGCCGGGATGGCCTCCGTGAAGATCAGCGGGTTGGGTGTTACGGAGATGTCCGGAGCACCGGCGTCGCCGCTGAGGTCGATGGTTCGCACCGGGTTCACCGGGTCGTCGCTGTCGACGCTGAGCTGACCGGTCAGTGTCCCGCTGGCACCGAGGTTCGGACAGAAGTAGATGTCGACCAGGGTATCGGTCCCCGGCGGCAGGCTGCCGGCCACCGGTCCCTGCTGGCTCGCGCCAGCGTCGAAGAAGAACCGTCCGGTCAGCGTCGAGTTGTACGACAGGTCGTCGAGCCCGGTGTTGCGGATGGTTGCCTGCTTCGCGGCACTGCACGAGCCGCCAGCGGTGGACGGGAAGTTGAGGTTGCCCGGCGTCAGCTCGAGCTGACCGGCGGCCTCCTGGCCCTGGAGCGTGAGGGTCACCGGATTGTCGTTCGGGTCGTTCGAGAGGAACTGGACCTGGCCGAACTGGTTGGAGTTGTCGTCGACTGTCGGACAGAAGTGAACCTCGAGGGTGCTCGACGTGCCCGGCACGAGGGAGCCGCTTCGGTTCAGGTCGCCCGAGCTGCCGCTGAACGAGAACGGTCCAGTGATCGCGGCCGTCCAGTCGAGGGTCGACCCTCCGGTGTTGCGCACGGTGACCTGCTCGAAGGTCGAGCAGCTCCCCGCGCCGGTGGCGGGCAGGGTCAGGGTCGATCCGGCGCCCGGCACGAGCACGATGTTGGGCTCGACCACGCAGTCCGTGTTCTGGGGCTGGTAGGTCAGCCCGTTGGTCAGCGTGTCGCTGCAGTTGGCGTTGGTGTTGGTGACGGTGACGTCGACCGAAGTGGGCACCTTACGGAAGCCGGCCACGCCGTCGCCATTGACACAGGCGACGGTGTCGAACACCAGACCGAGGTCGTTGGGCGCCGGCAGCTGAGTGATGTTGATGGTGGTGTCGTTGACCGCCTGGACGGCGCCGGAGTTCAGCAGGATGTCGTTGATCGCGACCTGCACCGAGGTCGAGAAGTTCTTTCCGGTGAGCACAGCGGAGGACGGATCAACTCCGACACCGTCGGCAATCTCGTCGACCGTGGAGGGCGTGATGGAGCTGAGCGTCGGCGTGTTGCCGAAGTAGGTGAAGGAGCCGCCTTCGACCGGGTTGTTGGGGCTCTCGAGCAGGCGCACACGGAATGCGCCGGTCACGGCCGCGCAGCTCGGGTTCGTCGGCGCCGGCATCCGGACCACCATCTGAGAACCCGAGATGGACGTGGGATCGACCCGCAGCGGGCTACCGAAGCCGAGGTAGTCCACCTGGAGCGGGCTGACGAAGCCGGAGCCGAAGATCGTCACCTCGGTGCCCTCGCCGCCGTCGGCCGGATCGTTGCCGCTGACGAAGAGGCGGTCGCCGTAGGTGAAGGCAGCGCTCTTGCTGCCCTCGCGGCCGGTCTCGACGTTGAGCACCCGGACGTCGGCCGTGAACGGGGTCGTCTGAGTGCTGTCCGAGAAGTCCGGCGTCACGCACACGATCTCGTCGTTGTCGGCCGGTGAGGTGTCGTCGTTGACGCTGATGACCGAGGCCTCCTTGGCGACCCCGCCAGCGGTGAAGAAGACCTGCGCCGGGAACTGGAAGCCGGAGCCGAAGATGGTGACCCGGGTGCCGCCGTCGATCGGGCCGGCCGCGGGGGCGAGCCCCGCAATGCTCGGCTGCGGCTGGTCGGCCAGGTAGATGAACGCGTCGTCCTTGCTGGCGTTGCCGCCGGGAGTCTCGACCACGACCGTCACGGGAGTGTTGTCTTGCAGCGGAGTCGCGCCGTAGGGCGGGGTAATGACCGTCACCTGGTGGCCGTCAGCGCTTTCGCTGACCACCTGGGCCTCGCGCCCGCCGAAGGTCACCCGTGTCACGCCGACGAGGTTGGCGCCGAGGATCGTCACCTGGTCACCGCCGCGCGCGGTGCCCTGGTCCGGGTACACGCTGTAGATCACCGGGGTGAAGATCTCGCGCAGGAAGGTGAAGGCATCGGTGAGGACCTGACTCTGGTCCTTGCCCGTCCCGACCGCGGTCTTGACGGTGATGGTTGCAAGGTTGTCAATGGTCGGGTCGGCGACCGTGACCCGCGGGGTCTCGACGGTGATCGTGCCGGGCGAGCTCGAGGTGGACGGCACCACGCTCAGTACCCGTGCCGGGAACGCCGTCCCGTTGACCGTGAAGGTGACCTCGACCGGGCCGCGGATACCGTTGCCGGTGAGCGTGACCTGCTCGCCGCCCGCGATCGCGCCCTCGGTGGGGTTCACGTTGTAGATCAGCAGGGTGCCGTCCGGTTCGGGGAGGACGTAGCTCACGTCTACCGTGCGGGTGACGCCGACGACCCGGGCCTGGATCGTGTATATGCCTTTGGCTGTCGCCACGAAATCGGCCGTTGCCCTACCGCCGCTGGTCGCGACATTGGCCAGCACAACACCGCCAATCGAAAACTCGACGGCGGTCCCGTCGGGCGCCGGGGAACCGTCCTTGGTCACCGTCGCGGTCACGGTGACCGTCGAGCCGACGTAGAGCGTCGAGTCCGACACGGTGAGCGAGGTGATCGCCCAGGTCGTGCTCGCCGGGGTCGGCACCGGTGGCGGCGACGGGCTGTCGCCAGAGCACGAGGCGAGCACGATCAGCCCGAGAATTGCGATGCAGGTGAGAGCTCTTTTCATGGTGCCTGCCCCCCGCCCTAGTTCTGCCCGTCGCCCAGCATCGCCTTCGGCGTGGCCTGAGGCGTGGGCGTCGGTCCGGTGGGCGTCCCGCCTCCATCGCACGAGAAGTTGAAGGCGACGTGGAAGACGACGGAGACACTCTTGCCGGACACGGTCTGGCCGAAGATCTCGACCTTGAGGGTCTCCCGGATGTTGCGGTTGCCGGTTTCGGGGTCGAAGCCGCCGTTCTCCGGCAGCAGATAGATCAGCGGCGCCTGGGTCAGGTACTCCGCCGGATAGACCCGGTAGTTGTTGAGGGTCGCAGTGCCGCCAGCAGGGACGTAGACGTCGAGGTCGTGGCTCCACGCCGGCGAGACCGCGGTCCCGCCGTCGGTACGGTAGGGCGTCACGACCCACCGTGACAGGACGACGTCCTGGTTGCTGGTGAGCCCGGTCGTCGGGTCCTTGGCCTGGGAGTTGACGCTCATGTTCTCGATCACGAGGTCGATCGGGAAGCAGACGGGGACGTCGGGCGTGTACTTGTCGATGTTCACCGAAAGCACGACCACCGCCTGGGTGTCGTTGAGCGTGCTGTTGCCGCCACACGACACAGCGAGAGCGGCGACGACCGCGATGACGCTCACCTGGACGAAGGGTTTCATCGTCTGCCTCCACCTAATACTTGACGATTCTCGGGGTGATGAAGATCAGCAGCTCGTCGTGCCGATTGAAGACTGTCTTGTTCTTGAAGAGATGCCCGAGAATCGGAACCTTCCACAGTCCTGGGACTCGGTCCTGGGAGTTCTGATCGTTGATCTGGTAGATCCCGGCGATGACCGTGGTGCCGCCGTCCCGCACCAGCAGCGACGTCTGGGCGTCGCGGGTGAAGATCGGGACGTTGTTCCCGCCTGCCACCGCTGCTCCGAGGGCCTGCGAGCCTCCTGCTTGCGGATGTTGATGTCCAGCATCACGGTGCCCTCGGCCGTGATCTGGGGCAGCACGTCGAGGCGCAGCGTCGCGTCGACGTACTGCACGGTGACGGTGTTGTTGGCGACCGTCTGGACCGGGAGCTGAAGGCCCGAGCGGATCGATGCACGCTGCAGGTTCTGGGTGGTCACCCGCGGCGTGGAGACGATCTTGACAACGCCGTCCGACTCCGCCGCCGAGAGCAGGAAGTCGAGGTTGAAGGTGTTGAGGATGTCGCCGAAGGTCAAGGACAGGGTGCCGTTGCCCGCGGTCTCGAGCCCCACCCTGCCGTCGGCGGTGGCGCTGTTCGGGAAGTCGAGCCCGGTGTCGTTGCCGTGGGCGGCGTCCTTGACTCCGCTGAACCCCCAGTTGACGCCGAGGCTGTAGGAAAAGTCACGGGTCGTCTCGACGATCCGGCCCTCGATGACCACCTGCGGTGTCGGCTGGTCGAGGATGTCGACGAGTCGCAGCACGCCTTCGACGCGGTCCACGGTGTCGCGAAGGATGAGCGTGTTGGTCCGCGCGTCGATGGTGACCGTGCCGCGGTCGGACAGCAGGGTCGAGTCCTGGGTGAGGATCTGTTTGATGTCCTGGGCCTTGGCATAGGAGACCGGCTTGATGACCGTCTTCAGCGGTCGCGCCGACTCCTGCTGCTTGAGGAAGTTCACCGCGTCGGCCTTCTCTTTGGCAAGCTTGCTGGTCGGGGCGACGCGCAGGACGTTGTTCTCGAGGACATAGTCGAGATTGTTGATCTTGAGGATGAGGTCGAGCGCCTGGTCCCAGGGCACGTCGTGCAGCTCGACCGTGACCGAGCCGCGCACACCCGGGTCGAGAACGATGTTGAGGTTGGTCAGCGCAGAGAAGGTCTTGAGCACATCGGCGATGTCAGCGTCCTTCAGCGTGAGCGTGATCGGCTCCCCGGTGAACTGCTGCTCCTGGCTGGCAACTTCAGTGCTGCTGTAGGTTTCCGCCGTGGTCGTGGGGAGATCGAGCACCCTCCCCGGAGTCGCCGATTCGATCAGCTGCGAAGGGTCGGCGACGAACGGGTTGCGGTCGGGCGCCGGAGCCTCAGGGGCCGCGGCCTGGCGCTCGGGCACCTCAAACAGCTCGGCAGGCAGGCCTGCAGGCTGGGCGGCGGTCGCCGGATCGGCGACTGCCGGATCCGGCTCCACCGGAGCCGAGCGGTGCATCTCGATGGTCCCGGCACCCTTCCGAACGGCGGTGTCGCCGCTCGCGGCCGCCACAGCGACGGCGCCAGCTCCGGAAGAGGTGGCGTCGCCAACGATGAGAACCGCCCCGTTGGGCGTTTCGACGAGCTGGTGGGCGGCCTTGCTCGTGAGATCGATCACCACCCGAGTCACCGGGTTGGGAGCAGAGCGGAACTGGGCCACGCGCACTCGGCGGACCAGAGGCGAGGCAACCGAGACCACACTCTGGGAGACCCGGTTGACGACCCCCGGCAGGTCGACCACGATCCGGTCGGGCTCCGGCAGCGTGAATGCCTGACCGACGAGCTCGCCGTCGGCTCGAAGCTCGATCCGGACGCCGTCGCCGACCGCGACGGGGAGGACCTCGAGGAGGCTCTCTCCGGAGGCGGCGCTGGTGGTCCTGGAATCGGCGGGCGCCGGTTGATCGGCAGAGGCGATCACTACGGGAGGCAGTGCCGGACGCTCACTGGGAACGATCTCGTCTGCTGCGGGTTCCGCAGGCGCACGTGCCGACGCGACCTCTACGCCGTCATTCTCAACCTTAGGCGGCACCACCGCCCGCGGGCCCTGCAGGGGCTGGAAGCGGAGCTCGAGACCATCCGCCGCTCGCTCGACGTCGAGCTGGGCCGGTTCGGCCAGCCAGACCGTGAGGCGGGTCACCCGCTTGCCAAACTCCTCAACATGGGCGAGCTCCGCGCGATCGAGACCTATGGCCGGGTCGCTGACCACTCCCGCTGCCTCGGCCCACGTCGCCTCGGGCATCTCCACGATCCACACGCCGGGCTGCGGGCTGTAGTGCACGGTATCGAGGTCGCCGCTCGTCCGCAGTCGGATCACCGGCCCGTCGGGCCCGGACTCGGTGGCCAAGCCCTCGAGAACGGGAACGGCGCTCGTGGCCGCGTCCGCGATGCCAGATCCCAGCAGCACGAAGGAAGCCGCCGCTACGACCAGGATGCGGGCGTTCTTGATCATCATGCCATCCCCCACTTTCATCCGAACTTCCTTCACCCTCACGCTAATCCGACAGCCTGCGGACGACCTCTTCGTAGGGTTTCAGCTGCTTCGGATCGCTCACCTGCTGCTTGAACACGACCTCGGACGGCGTAATCCGCTCGACCTCGCCGTTGAACAGCTTGGTCCCGGGCCGAATGATGTAGCTGAGCTTGTCGCGCCCTTGGACGAAGGCCAGTATACCGCTCGTGGTCGACACGATGCCCTGTACCCGGACTTCCTCGATCAACATCCCGGCAAGGCCTGGAGGACGCGCGACTTCAGGCTCCTTCTCACCGGGCCGGGTATTGAGCAGGGACTGAAACGGGTCGCGCCGTCCGGCCGGATCGTAGGTGAACATATCGCCCTGGAGAACCTGCTGCTCGCCGCGCAGGATCTGGTCGATGCGCGACACGTCGAGGTCCTCGTCATCGAACGGCTGCTCGGCCATCGCCGGAGTCGGCGAGGCGGGCGCCTGGGCGAACGCCGGGCCGCTCCATGCGGCGACCGCGACGAGGGCCGCCAGTGGCAGGGTCCGCACGCTCATCGGGCACCTCCCGCCGCCTTGGGGCTTCCGGCGTTCTCGTCCTTGTAGATGAAGGTGCGCGCGGTGAATGTCGCAGTGATGGTCGCGTCCGTGCCCTTCGCTCGGGCGGGCAGGATCGTGAGCTCGGTGACGTTGATGATTCGTGAGAAGCGGCTCAGACGGTCAAACAGAAGTCCGAGCTCGTGATAGGTACCCTCCAGGTTCACTGCGATCGGCCACTCGTAGTAGAAGTCTTTCTCGACGAAGGGCTGAGGCGTGAAGCGGACGAGCGTGAAGTGACCGGCCTCGGTGAGCTGGCGAACCTTCTTGATCAGCCGGTCGGTTTCGCGCCGCGTCGGCAGGATCTGCTTCAGCCGGTCGAGCTCGAGCTCATCGTTGCGAATCTCCTCCTCGAGCTTGGGCAGGTCGCGCTGGGCCGCGCGTCCCTTCTCGATCTCGCGCTCGAGCTTGGCGATGTTCGTCTCGCGGCTCGCGATGTCCGCACGGATGTCCTCGAAAACGTAGAAGTGCATCGCGGCATACAGCGCGCCACCGAGGACGAGGCCGACGATCAGCGCCACGTACCAGGGTTTGTCGTTCAGGTCGAGCGCCATGGCTTCGCTCCTCCCCTGCTCACGTCCCGGAGCGCTCGCCGCTGGCCCCGGCGATCTCCTTCGGCGCATAGGTGAAGACGCACGTCAGCGTGAACCGGAAGGTGTCCGTGTCCGCGCGGGCGAGGTCCTTGAGTGTGGGCTCCTGGAAGAAGGGCGACGCGTCAAGGTTCGAGATGTAGTTCGCGACGTTGTTCTCGTCCACGGCGCGACCCACGAGAGTCAGGAGGTCGCCGCTCAGGTTGAGGCGCTCAAGCCATACGAGGTCGGGAAGCGCGCGGGAGACCTCGTCCATGATCCGCACCGGACCCTGCTGGCTGTCCTTGAGGTTGTTGATGACGTCGATCTTGTGCTTGAGGATGGTGCGCTTCTTTTCCAACTCCTGCACCTTCAGAATGAATACCTGCAGCTCGTCGCGCTCCTGCTTGCGGGCTCTCTCGATCTGCTTCACGTGCTCCTGCTTCGAGTGCAGAAGATAGTAGTGGCCGCCGGTGATCGCGGCGGCCAGCACGAGAATGCCGAGCAGGATGACGTCTCCCTGTCGCGCGCCGAGCGAGACCTGGGGGCGCTGGCGACGGGAGGCCGCGGCCTGTGGTGCCTCAGCGACAAGGTTGATCTTGATCATCGCGTCATTCTCCGAGCGTGCGCACGGCCAGGCCGACCGCCACCGCCATCGACGGCGCGTGCCGATTGATCCACTCGGGATCGAAGTCCGACTCGCTGTACCGGATGTTGCGGAACGGGTTCATCACTTCGACGGCGACCTGGAATCGCTCCTTGAGCACCTCGTCGAGGTTGAGCACCTGAGCGCACCCGCCGGCGAGGACGATCTTGTCGAGTCGATCGACCGACGAGGTCGCCACGAAGAAGTCGATAGTTTTCTGGAGCTCCGCAGCGAGGTCCTCGGACACACTGTTGAGAACTCCGAGTACCTGCTGGATAGAGTGCTCTGCGACCCGGTCACCGAGCTTGACGCGCTCGGCGTCTTCGCGCGGTAGATTGAGCTCTCGCTGAATCGCCTCCGTGAACTGGTTGCCGCCGAACGCCACGTCTCGCCAAAAAATCGACGCTCCGTGGTGGATTATGTTGATGTTCATCACAGAAGCACCCACGTTGACGAGGGCCACGGTCTCGTCGCCGATACCGTAGTTCGTCTCGTAGGCGTTCTGCAGAGCGAACACGTCAACATCGACCAGCACGGGCTCCTTTCCGCCCTGTACGACGACCGAGGTGTAGTCGGCGATGCGGTCTTTCTTGACCGCAACCAGCAGCACGTCCATGGTGTCGCCACCGGTCTGGCCGAGAACAACGTAGTCCAAATTCACATCGTTGATGTCAAAGGGAATGTACTGTTCCGCTTCCCATTGGATCGACTCGGCCAGCTCGGCCTCGGTCATCGACGGAAGCTGGATTTTCTTGATGATTACCGAGTGCCCCGAAAGCGACGTTCCGAAGTTGGGATTCCGGACGTTGCTCTCGGAAATCAGCCGTGACAAGGCGTCGACGACGAGGGACGAGTCCATGATGGCGCCATCCACGATGGCCTCCGGGCTGAGCTCGGAGACCGCCGCGTGCTGGAGTTGGAACTCGCCGTTTTTCAACGCCTTAAGTTCCACCAGCTTGATCGACGAGGAACCGATATCGCAGCCGACGACCTGCTTCTTACTCTTTCCAAACACGGCTCACACCTTGTTCCCCGAAGTTTTCGCAGAATGATTCATAACCCCTCTATGTCGCAGGCTAGCAAACGGCGAGGCGAACTGTCAAGAACATAGACGCCAACAAATAGCGGCCTCGGGACGCTGGATCTTGCCTTCCGCCACGGGTTGTGGTATCACAATTGGCCTCCCCGCGCCTGGGGAGACTCCTGAGGAGGATCAGCGATGGCGCAGCGATGTGAAATCTGCGGCAAGGGCCCGATGACTGGACATACGATCTCTCACGCCCACAACGTCTCCAAGCGGCGCTGGTTGCCCAACCTGCAGCGCGTCCGCGCGGTGGTTGACGGATCGACCAAGACGGTGCGGGTGTGCACCCGCTGCATCCGCTCCGGCAAGGTGGTCAAGCCCGCGCTCGCGTAGGGGCTCCTCGCCTCTCGACCTGCTGCATCCCGTTCAGCTCCAACAGTTTCTCCAGCACCCGATTGAGCTGGGCTGCGTCTCGCACCGCGATCGTCATGGCGGCGAATCCGGTGTGGTCGCCGTCCGTGCGCAGCTGCCCGCTGAGGATGTTGCACCCTTCCGACGAGATCTGGTGGGAGATCGCCGCGAGCATCCCAGGCTGGTCCTCGAACACCATGTCGAGGTCGACCCGGGTCGCCTGCGACCGCGCGCTGCCGGCGGACGACGCCCACCGGACCTCGATCTCCCGCTCCGGGTGGTAGAGCAGGTTCTTCACGTTCGGACACTGGCGGGAGTGGACCGCGACCCCCTTGCCTCGTGTGACGAAGCCCACAATCTCCTCGCCCGGCAACGGACTGCAGCACTTGGCCACGTAGACCAGGAAGTCGGCGTCACCGGTGACCTCGAGCACAGCCGGCTCGCGTCCAAGCGGCACGACCCGTTCGCTGCGCGGAATGCCCGATTCGACACCGCCGGCCGGCGCCTCTTCAAGGCACAGCTCGGCGGCGATCGTGGACGCCGCCAGGCGGCCGAAGCCAATCGCCGCCAGCATGTCCTCCTCGGCGGCGAGACCGTGGGTGGTGAGGACCTTCTGCAGGGCTTCGGCGCTCGTCGCCTTGCGGAGCCCGACGCCTCCCTTTCGCAGCTCGCGCTCGAGCAGCTTGCGCCCGACCTCGACCGCGCGCGCCTTCTCCTCGCGCTTGAGCCAGGCGCGGATCTTCGACCGCGCGCGGTTGGTGACGACGTGGTTGAGCCAGTCGTGGTGAGGGTTCTGCTGGGGTGAGGTCGTGATCTCGATGATGTCGCCGTTGGTGAGCTCGGTCTTGATCGGTACCCACCGGCCGTTAATCCGGCCGCCGACGCAATGGTGGCCGACCTCGGTGTGGACACGATAGGCAAAATCGAGAATCGTCGAACCGCGCGGAAATGAGAAGACGTCGCCCCTCGGTGTGAAGCAGTAGACCTCGTCGGGGTAGAGATCGACTTTGAGCGAGTCGAGAAACTCGCGCGGCGTCGACCCCTCGATGTCGGTCATCAGGCTGCGCAGCCACGAGATGCGCGAGTCGTTCGAGATCGTGCCCGAGCCCTTCTCCTTGTAGTTCCAGTGCGCGGCGATCCCGAACTCCGCGATCTTGTGCATGTCCCAGGTGCGGATCTGGATCTCGAACGGATGCCCCTCAGGCCCGATTACCGTGGTGTGCAATGACTGGTACGCGTTCGGCTTTGGAATTGCGATGTGGTCCTTGATCCGACCAGGAAGCGGCGACCACTTCTGGTGGATCAGCCCCAGGGTCGCGTAGCACTCTGCGACGGTGTCGACGATCACACGGAAGGCAAGAAAGTCGAACACATTCGAGACGTCGATTCCCTGCTGGCGCAGCTTGAGGAAGATCGAGTACAGGTGCTTGACCCGGCCCTTCACCATCGGGTGGATACCGTGCTCCGCGAGCATCTGCTCGATCTCGGTTCGGATCTCGGTGAACCAGCGCTGAGCGGCGTTCGCGCGGCCCTCCACCTCCTGCTCGAGGCGCTCGGCCTCCTTGGGGTGGAGATAGCGGAAACAGAGATCCTCGAGCTCGCCCTTGATCGCACCGATACCGAGCCGGTTGGCGATCGGCGCATAGATCTCGAGTGTCTCGCGTGCGATCGAGACCTGACGCTCGCGGCGCAGGAACTCGAGCGTTCGCATGTTGTGGAGCCGGTCGGCAAGCTTGATCAAGATCACCCGCACGTCGTCCATCGAGGCCAGCAGCAGGCGACGGAAGTTCTCCGCCTCGGTCGCTTCGCGGCTCGAGAAGCTGGACTCATAGCCGGAGATCTTGGTCAGGGCAACGACCAGCCGCGTCACCTCCGGTCCGAACTCGACCGCCAGCTCGTCGACGGTGCAGGCTGTGTCCTCGAGGATGTCGTGGAGCAGCCCAGCGGCGATGGCGACCTCGTCGAGCTCCATCTCGGCGAGACTCAGGGCCACGGCCAGCGGGTGCACCATGTACGCCTCGCCCGAACGCCGGACCTGTCCCTGGTGGCGGTTGGCGGCGAAGACGTAGGCGTGGCGAAGCAGATCCTCATTCATGTCGTGCCGGTAGGACTCGACGGAGTTGAGGATGTCCTCGAAGCGGACCTTCACCGCGCCGCTCATCATTTCATTCTACTGGGCGCGGTCAAGCAAGCGCCGCCGCACCGTACGGTTGCGGCGGCGCAAGGACCGTGAAGAGACGACTTTCAGCGACGGGCGCGGCGGCGCTCCCGTCGGTGCTGGAGGATGCGGCTCATCCACAAGGCGACCGGAGAGGCCACGAAGACCGACGAGTAGGTTCCGACGATGATTCCGACCAGGAGCACGAAGGCGAACGTGTTGATGACGTCGCCGCCGAAGAGGTAGAGGCAGATCACCACCATCAGCGTGGTCCCCGACGTTATCAGGGTCCGCGAGAGGGTCTGGTTAATCGACAAGTCCATCGTCTTCTCGAGGTCCTCGCCGCGGTGCAGCTTGAGGTTCTCGCGCACGCGGTCGAAGACCACGACGGTGTCGTTGACCGAGTATCCGACCAGAGTGAGCAACGCGGCAATGGTCGGCAGGTTGATCTCGCGGTGCGTCAGCGACAGCGCTGAGAGCGTGATCAACACGTCGTGGAACAATGCCACCACCGCGCCGATGCCATATGGGAGCTGGAACCGCACCCAGATGTAGACCAGCATGCCGACCAGAGAGAACGCGATCGCGAGCTGGGCCTTCTTACGAAGGTCCGCGCCGACCGAGGGCCCGACGCTCTCCGCGCCGAGCAGCGAGTAGGCGCCGGCGACGGACCGTGTCTTCAACTCCGTACGGGCTGCGTCCGAGAGACCCTCGACCTGGTCGACCTGGTCGACCGAGTCGAAGATGCCGTTGGCCTTACGGAAGGCGAGAACGGCGTCGGCCATCGGGCTGTAGTGCAGGCGACGACCTTCCTGGTCCCCGCCGACCTTGTCAGGATCGGCGGCGATGAGCATGTCAGTGAGCTCCTTCGACCCCTGGGTGTTGAGGTCGAAATGATCGCCCAGGTCGCCGTTGTAGGTCTTCTGGAGATGGTCCAGGATCGGCTTGGTGAAGTCGCCCTCGGTCCCGGCCGGGTTCTGGACTCGGATCAGGACCTCGTGTTTCTCCGGCTCGTCGAAGCGCTGGATCATGGGCTCGCCGCCGCCGAGGCCGGTCACCGAGGTGCGCAGCTCGCCGAGGTCCGGTGCCTCCTTGAACTTGACCGTCACCTGGGTGCCGCCGAGGAAGTCGATGCCGAGGTTGAGCCCGGGACCGAACGCCTCGTAACCGAGACCCGCGAGGATGACGAGCAGCGACAGGCCGAGGGCGATCCGTCGGTAGCTCAGAAACGGAAAATGGGTTTCACCGATGATGCGCATGGTCCACCTCGCTCAGACGCTCAGGCTCTCGACCCGGTCCCTGCCGCCCAGGGCGATCATGTACAGGGTCCGCGACACGAAGACGGCGGTGAAGACGCTGGCGAGAATGCCCACGCTGAGCGTCACTGCGAACCCCTTGATCGGCCCGGTACCGAACTGGAACAGGAAGAGTGCGGCGATGAGCGTGGTCAGGTTGGCGTCCAGAATGGTGCCGAATGCTCGAGAAAAGCCAGTGTCGACGGCAGCGCGGACGGTCTTGCCGACCGCGAGCTCCTCACGGATTCGTTCGAAGATGAGCACGTTGGCATCGACCGCCATGCCGATCGTCAGGATCACGCCCGCAATACCCGGCAGGGTGAGGGTGGCCCCGAAGTAGGCCATCGCACCGAGCAGCAACACCAGGTTCAGCATCAGCGCGACGTTCGCGTTGAGCCCAGACTTCTTGTAGTAGACCACCATGAACAGCATCACGATGATCAGCCCGGCGATGGCGGAGCGCACGCCGCGGACGACTGAGTCGCGACCGAGCGACGGCCCAACCGTGCGCTCCTCGAGGTAGGTGATCGACGCCGGCAGGGCTCCGGCGCGCAGCACCAGCGCGAGGTCCTCGGCTTCCTGGATCGAGAAGTTGCCCTCGATGATCCCCGAGTCGGTGATGCGCGCGTTGATCCGCGGCGCCGACATCACCTTACCGTCGAGGACGATCGCCATGAAGGTCCCGACGTGCGAGCCGGTGTACTGGCCGAACTTGTCGGCCGCCGACGGCACCAGGTCGAAGCGGACGACAGGCTGGCCGTACTCGTCCTGGCTTCGCCGCGCCATGCGCAGCTCGCGACCCGCGATGATCGAGGCCTTCTTGAGGAGGTAGTACTCCTTGCCCACGGCCTGGCCCTCGACCCCGCGACGGGTGCCCTGGAGGAGCTCGTCGTCCGGCGGAACCTGGCCGCCGGTCGCGGCGAGCAGGCTCTGACGGTCGGCGGCGGGACCGGCGGCGACCTCCTTGAACTCGAGGAAGGCGGTCGACGAGATGATCTCCTTGACCCGGGCAGGGTCGTCGACACCGGGCAGCTGGACCAGGATACGGTCGCCTTCGGAGCCCTGGCGCTGGATGACCGGCTCCGAGACGCCGAACTGGTCGACCCGGTTCCGGATCGTCTCCAGACCCTTGCGCACCGCCTGGTCACGAACGGTCTTCTCGAGATTCGGCGGGAAACGGAACGTCCACGAGTCTGCGCCCTGAGTAATCTGGTAGTCGCTCAGGTATGTCTCCGCAAGGTCGCGCAGGGCGGCACGGTCGAACTCTCCCGGAACCCCGACCTTGAAACGCAGCTGAGACGGCTCGACCTCGACTGCGCCGAGCTGGATCCCCTTCTCCTTGGCCTGGGCGACGATCCGTTGCGCGGCGTCGTCCAGCTCTGCCTTGATCGCGTCGTCGGTGTTGACCTGGAGCACCAGGTGAATGCCGCCCGACAGATCGAGACCGTACTTGATGGGCTTGCGGTACAGCGACCAGGCGGCGAGCCCGACCACCACCACGATCAGCACGACGCGCCACAGAACCTTCTTGTCCACGAGGGCCTCCGCTACTCGGCCGACGGGCTCCCGTCGCCGGCGACGGTCCCCCCGATGGCGCTCTTCGCGATGCGGATCTTGACGTTTTCGGCCACCTTGAGGAGCAGTGACTGGTCCTCGACGGCGGCCACGGTGCCGTAGATTCCGCCCGACGTCACGACCCGGTCACCCTTCTTGAGCGCGGCGATCATCGCATCCTTCTTCTTCTGCTGCTTGCGCGCAGGAAGGATGACGATGAAGTAGAACACCGCGAAGATGAGCACGAAGGGCAGCAGCATCGCGATCGGGCTTTGGGCTCCACCTTGCATACCTACGAGTCTCCTCTCCCGCTCGGAGCGGATTCGTCCGCGCCGTTGAGTCGGGCGGCCTCGGTCGCCGCTCGGAAGCGGCTGTAGCGGCCCGCCATGATAGCTTCCCGGGCGCCCCGCATCAAGTTGAGGAAGTAGGTGAGATTGTGAACCGTGAGAAGGACCACCGAAGTCGCCTCTCGGGAGATGAAGAGGTGACGCAACGCCGCCCTCGAGTAGCGCTGACAGGTCGGGCACGCACAGGCGGGATCGAGCGGCCCGGGGTCGTCTGCGAACCGAGCGTGCTTGATCACCAGCTCGCCGCGGGATGTGAACAACTTCCCGGTACGGGCCGAACGCGTCGGCAGGACGCAGTCGAAAAGATCGACGCCGCAGGCGACCGCGTGCAAGAGATCCTCCGGGTACCCGACCCCCATCAGGTAGCGCGGCCGCTCTGCCGGCAGCAACGGAGCCGAGGCGGCAACTGCCCCATGCAGACTCTGTCGAGACTCACCGACCGCCAGACCGCCGATCGCGAACCCGTCGAACGGCTCCGAACCGAGGCGTTCGGTCGACTCGGCGCGCAGCCCTGGGTCGAGGCCCCCGTGCTGAATGGCGAAGAGACCGCCACCCCACGTCGCCCGTTCCCGGATCCGGCGAGCCTCCGCGAGCGTCCGCGCGGCCCACACCGCCGACCGCCGCATGGAAGTTGCGACCTCGGCCAACGACGACGTCGATGCCACGCACTCGTCGAGCTGCATGGCGACGTCGACGCCGAACCGGGCCTGGCTGCTCACCACGGCTTCGGGGGTGAGACGGTACTCGCTGCCGTCGATGTGCGAACGGAAGGTCACGCTGTCGTCGTCGACCTGTCGCCGCGCGGCGAGGGAGAAGACCTGATAGCCGCCAGAGTCGGTCAGGATCGGCCCCGGCCACGCCATCAGCTTGTGGAGCCCGCCGAGCCGCTCGATACGCTCCTCACCAGGGCGCAAGAGCAGGTGGTAGGTGTTGGCGAGCACCATCTCCGGCGCCAGCCGGTCAAGCTCCCAGGCGGCGATGCCCTTGACGGTTCCGGCGGTGCCCACGGGCATGAAGGCCGGCGTCCGAACCGTCCCGTGCGGCGTGACGAGCTCACACGCGCGTGCGTCGGTGCCCGGATCGAGAAGCGTGACGGTGAACGACAGCATCACTCGCCCGCGGCGGACGACGCGTTGACCGTTTCGACCTTCACGTCCGGTTCGAGCGCGAGGCGGAAGGCGGCGTCGTCCAGCGGCGGGTTGAGCACGATGTGCGAGAACTCGTAACGGGTCGAGTCCCCGTCGGCCTCGTGGTACTCGACCACGACTGGGAGCATCAGCGTACGGTCGATGTCGAGGACCACCGAGGAGAGCTTGCGCTTGAGCAGGCGGTCGGTCGCGGTCAACGTCAACCGGTACGGTTTCGGCGCTCCCGGGTCCGCGAGGGAGACCGCGAAGTGGGTCGTGAGCTCGTCGAGCGGCTGCGTCCCGGCGAGCACGTTGAGCAGCCTCCGCTGGCGCCGCGATGTCGTGATCCGCTGCGCGGTGCGGAGGTCCGGGTGGTAGGTCGTGAGCTCTCCGTCCACGAACAGGACCACCATCGCGTCCGGCTCAACATAGTCCCATCGGACAGAGTCGGGTGCCCGGAACAGGAAATCGCCGCGTGAAGTCACGGGCTGGAGCAGGAGCTCGCTGCGCTTGGTCTGAGCGAAGTCGGCTCGCATCGAAGTGAGAGCACGCTGAGCCTCGACCACGGCGTTGATCAACGCGCGCAGCTTGTCGCCGCCCTCGAGTGCGTCGACGGCCTGTGATGGGGCCGGAACCGTCGCGTCGGCAGACCAGGCAACGCCTTGCGCGAGCACGAAAAGGCCGAGCAACAGCTGGGGCAAGCGCGACTTCGACACGGCGCGTACTCTAGCATAGAGCCCCATCGACCCTGGCCGGGTCCTGAGCCTGCAGTCCTGCCTGGTAAGACCACGCTGCCCGGAGGGGCGCCTGCAGTCGGGACGTCGTGAGAAGGGATTTGCGCCGAAGCGGGCGGTCGCGGACGATAGAATGGCGGCTGGAGGCCCACCATGGACGACGTCAAGGGAGCCGCCGCTCCGAAGCTCTCGGTCAGCCCCGAGATCGCTCTCGGCCAGTACGCCAACTTCGTCAGCATCGCCCACAATTACACCGAGGTGCTGCTCGACTTCGGCCGTACCCTTCCGGGGCGTTCCGACATCCCCGTGGTGGCACGCCTGATCATGAGCCCGTTCCAGGCGAAGCAGCTGCTGCGCGCCCTCGGCCACAACCTCCAGATGTACGAGAAGACGTATGGCGCGATCGGCGAACCCCCGGCCGGCCCGACGACTCCCGCACCCCCTGGAACCGCGAATTGACCCAACCGTCATCATCTTCCCAACTCGGTTTCCCTCCCCGGTCGCAACCGGTCTGACTGGCGCACTCATCGAAACGGGGCGCGCCTTTCGGCGCGCCCCGACGGTTCCACGTCGCTCGGGACGACGTTACTTGTCGAGCTTCAACAGGGCGAAGAACGAGCTGTCGGCGCGCGGCCGATAGACGTAGAGCTTGAGGTACTCGCCCTTGGCGACCTTGTTGATCTGGGCGAACAGCTCCTCCGGAGTGTGCACCGGCTCGCCGCCGGCCTCGGTGATCACATCTCCGCGCAGCAGACCCTCGTCGGCAGCCGCGGAGACCGCCTTGACCTGGGTGATGAGCACGCCCGAGATGTCGTCGCCAACGCGGTACATCTCCCGCAGGCGGGGCGTCAGCTCCATCACGCTGATGCCGACGCGCTCGGCGGCATCACCATTGCCCTCCTGCTGGCCCTGCTCGGACTCGGTGTCGCCCTCGATCTCACGCTGCTCGAGCGTGGCGGTGAGGGTCTTCTGCTTACCGTCGCGGAGGACGACGATCGACACCTTGCTGTCAGGGGACTTCGACGACACGTAGTCAATCAGGTCGCGAGTCTCGCCCACCTTCACCCCGTCGACGGAGACGATGACGTCGCCCTTCTGGATCCCGGCCTTCTCGGCCGCGTGGCCGGGCAGGACCGACTCCACGAAGGCACCGTCACGGTTCGGCAGACCGAAGGCCTCCTGTTTCTTCTGATCGACCGCGGCCACACTTACACCGAGGTACCCGCGCACCACCTTGCCGCGCTCGCGCAGCTGCGGCAGCACCGATTTGGCAATGTTGCTCGGAACCGCAAAGCCGAGGTTCTGACCGCGGGCGTTGATCGCGGTGTTCATGCCGATCGCTTCGCCGCGCAGGTTGACGAGCGGCCCACCGGAGTTGCCGAAGTTGATCGCGGCGTCGGTCTGGATGTAGTTTTCGAACGAGGAGTCCGTGGACAGCCCAAGGCGACGGCCCTTGGCGGAGACAACGCCGACGGTGACCGTGTGGTCCATGTTGAGCGGGTTGCCGACCGCCATCACCCACTCGCCGACGCGGGTGGCATCGGAGTCGCCGAGGGGCAGGACCGGAAACTCGCGGTCCGGCTTGACGACCTTGACCAGCGCGACGTCCGTGGCCGGATCGCGGCCGACCACGGTGACCTGGTAGCGGGTCCCGTCGTCAAGCTCGATCTCGAGCTCGTCAGCGTCCTCCACCACGTGGTTGTTGGTCAGGACCTCACCCGACGAGGAGATGAAGAAGCCCGATCCGGCCGACTGGCGCACCGTCGGCTCCTGGTCGCCCTGGTCACCACCGCGGGGCCCGAAGAAGAAGTGGAACGGGTCCATCGGCATTTCGCGACCGCGTTCGCCGGGCTGCTGGATCTCCTTGGAGTACACCGACACCACCGATGGAACCACGCGCTCCGCGAGGCTCGCAAAGTCCGGCGCGGCGAAGGTCCCGGACGGGGTCGAGGCGACGGCCGCCGGAGCCGACGACGCATTCGCTTCAGAACGATCCGCCACCGCCCGCGGCGTCATGTCGAGGCCGCCGGCAATGACCATACCGAAAAGGACGGCGGCCACGACAATGGCCGCCAGCGAGAACAAGCGCTGGGTCTCTTTCTGCATTGGGAAACCTCCGAGGCAGCGGCCCGTCAGCCGCGCAGCGGCCCGGACCGAGCACTTCCTTCAACAGCAATTCGCCTGCCAGATTTCCATCCCGGTAAATGAATGAGCTCACGAAGAGAGATGCCATTTTGGCACCATGCGGCGTCCGTCAGACGAGAGGGTCCCCACACGCGGCGCAGATCTGGTCTTTGCCAGACGCCTTCGCGCGGTACATGGCCTGGTCCGCCTCTCGGAGAAGCATGTTCTTGCGCTGATCGGTGGTGCCGTCCCGTCCGACGTGATCGGGATACACGGCGACCCCGATCGAGCAGGTCAGGGCGCGTTGCCAGTGGACCGGGCCGTCCGCCCAAGAGAAGCTCCCGCGCAGGAACCGGGCCGCGGCGAGTGCCTTGCTCACGTTGTCCGCAACTGCGAGTGCGGCGACCAAGTCGTGGTCGGGGAGGATCACGACGAACTCGTCGCCGCCGTAGCGGGCCGAGACGCCGAAGTCTTGCGGCACGACCTGGCGCAGGAGCAGGCCAAACTCCTTGAGGACCTGTGACCCGGCGAGGTGGCCATGGGTATCATTGACGCTCTTGAAGTCGTCGAGGTCAAGGAACAGGAGCGCGACCGAGGACGAGGTCACGTCCGCGCGGACCAGCTCTTCGGTCAAACGGTGGTTGAAGAAGCGATCGTTGTACAGACCCGTGAGATCGTCTCGACGGGCCATCTCAGCCGCCCGTTGGGCATCGAGCAGGTTCTCGATGGAAACCGAGGTGTAGCGCGCGAAGATCTCCAGCAGGGCGAGGTCCCGCGTGGTGTAGGCCTGGCCGTCGGCGCGGTTGACCAGCTCGAGCACACCGCAGACCGTGCGCTCGATCCGAATCGGCACCGCGATCAGTGTGGTAGTCGTGAAGCCCTGGCTCTCATCGAAGTAGGTGTAGAAGTTCGGGTCCCGGTCTGGGTCGTCCATCAGGTAGGGCTCGCCGGTGCGATAGACGCGACCGACCACGCCGCAGTCCGCCGCCAGGCTCTTTCCGAGCAGATCCGGCCCCGCCGGACCAAAGGTGGCGGCGAAGTAGAGCGGAGTTTCGGAAGGCGTCAGCCCGCGCTCGCTCGGACGATCGAGCAGAATCGACCCCGCGGCTGACGGAACGAAATCATTGGCTTTGAGCAGGATTTCGCGAAGGAACACATCGACCTGGAGGCGGGCCGGAGCAAAGGCTGCATATCGGTGACGGTCGAGGAAGGGGTCGAGGTCCTCGACCGGTAGGCTGCGCACCTCCGGAGCGGACATCAGCTCACTGTATCACGCACGCCGCATCAGGCGACGCAGGTCCTGCTCCAGGTCCTCCACAGTCTGGGAATGGTCGGCCCGGCCCGGCGCGAACCGCACCGCTTCGAGTGCCCGGCGCAGCTCGTCCATATCGTCCCGCAGGTCGGTCTTCTCGCCGGCGGCGTGCCACCACCGCTCGAGCACGATCTGGAGCTCGCGCGCGCGGTCCGCCGGGCTCTGGCCGGGTCGGCGAGGCGGCACACCGCCCGTGCGTCGGCGCACGAGCAGCGCAGTCACGAGTCCTCCGGCGAGGAGGCCGGCGGCAAGCGCCGCCGCAATCGGCACCCAGGCACGCCGGTTCGAACCCTTTGGCGCCGTCGTCGGGGACACGGCGGCGGGTGCCGCACCCTCCTCGACCGTGGGCGGGATCGGCGTCGGGGTCGCGGGCGGAGCGGTCACCTCGAGCTCGAGCGGTCCCAGAGTCTGACCAGTGTAGGTTCCGGCCGCCGGATCGAAGACGGCCAGCGTCACCGGCGCGAGCTCGATCCTACCTGAGCGCCGCGGCACGACGGTCGTCCTCCAGGTCCTGCTGCCCTGGATGCCGCGCTCGTCCACCTTCAGCTTCTGGTCCTCCTCGGGCGGGTAGGTCTCGACGTCTGGCGAGGTCGGCCATCTCACGGGCGCCTCCACCAGCGGCAGATTGCCGGATCCCTCGAGGGAGATCGTCAGGGTCGACGACCCTCCGAGGTCGATGTGATCCGGTGACAGTGCGGCGCGGTAGCGTAGCCGTCCGACGGCGCCGGAGAACCCTGCCGGCGCAGGTGGTCGGTCTCGGACCTCAACCTCGACCGGCTCGGTCGATCGCTCCACCGCCTGCAGGGGCGCGAAGGCGCCGCGTCCGCGAACACCGATGCGGACCGCCACCGACGGGATCGCGAGCTCTCCGACCTTGAGGGGAATCAGCACCGAGCGTGAGACCAGATACCGCTGGAAGGGAACGGCGTCGACCGTGACCGCCTCCGGCGTCACCGGATCGGGAAGCTCGATCCGCTGCGCCCACCATCCGGGGTAGGCAGGGGGGGTCCGCCACTCGAAGCGCTCGATGCCCGCCACCGTGGTGTCGAGCGCCACCACGACCACCACCGGCTCGCCCAGCACCAGGGAGCGATGGCCGACCAGCTGGCGCAGCACGACCTGAGGTTCGGGAAGGTCGCGGCGGCCCATGATGTCCGGAAACGGATCAAATGGGTTGGCCGGCAGGTGACGCTGTTGAGGCAAGGCGCGCAGGCTTCCCGACACGACCTCGATCTCGATCGGCTTCGAGCTCAGCTGCTTCCCGGCCAGCATGACCGTGATCGGCTCGACCGTGGCGCGTCCGACGCCGAGAGGCTGCACGACGTAGACGAACCGCACCATCGACGAGCTGACGCCGTTGATCCAGTTGAACTGCTGCTCACGCGAGGGACCCGAGACCACCTGGAGGTTGTCGAGCTCGCCCAGCCGAGGCTGCGAGAGGTCCCCCTGGGCATCACGAACGCTGACGATCAGCCGGGCGTAGTCCTCGACCCCCACCCGTCGGGGCTCGACCTGCACCTCCAGCGTCGGACCGGCCGCTGACACCGTCGTCACGCCCCCGACCACGACCACGACCAGGGTGGCGACAGCGAACACGATCACACTCGGGCGCATCGGCGCAGCCGGACTCACCAGTCCTTCTCCACCTTCACCGGCTGCGGGGTCGGTCGCTGCATCTTCTGCCGGGCCTCGGCCTCGGCGCGCTCGAGCGCGGAGTAGAGCGCATTGCGCGGATCGGGGGTCGGTGTCGGGGTCGGCTCGGCGACACCGCCGGCGGAAGGCGTCGGCGTCGCGGAGCCTGGGCTCGGGGTCGGCTGCCCGGCGGTCGGTGTCGGAGCCGGGGTCGGCTGCCGGTCCTGCTGCTGCTGTTGTTGCTGCTCCTGCTGTTCTTTCAGATTGAGCGCGAGCTCGTAGTTCCGTTTGACATCGGGGTCGTCAGGGTTCGCGAGCAGCGCGCTGCGAAGCCAGCGGAGGGCGGGCTCCGCCTGGCCTTCGGCGAGTGCGGCTGTCCCCAGGTTGTAAGCCGCGCCCGGAACACCGGACCTCTCGGCCTCACTCAACGGTCCGCTGGCCGCATCGACCTGCCCGCCGGCCGCCAGCGCCGTCCCGAGGTCATAGAGCCGGGTCGGGTTCCCGGGTGCCAAGCGGGCGGCGCCTGCGAAATCCGACGCGGCCGCATCCGGCTTGCCGGCGTTGTACTGGGTGACCCCCTTGCGAGCGAGCCGACGGCTGCCGCCGGGGATCAGGCGCTGCCACCACGGGATCGGTACCTCGGCCGCATTCGGCGGCGCCTGCGCCGAGGTCCCGCCTGCATTGATCGCCGCCGGCGCGCCACCCGCTGCCGGCGGCGCCGCTGGGTTCGCCGGTTGCGCACCCGTCGTCCCGGCGGTGAGGAGCACGACCACCGCTGCGACCGCGGTCAGGCGGCGCCACGGCGAGGCGGCAAAGCCGACCACCAACCCGAGCATCGCGAGCGCGAGAAAAATCGGGAACCGTTCGACCCGTTCCACCCGGTGGGTCGAGGCAACCTCGCGGGTGCGCAGCCGCTCGACGGCGCTCGCGAGCTCTCGGGCCGCATCACGGTCGCCGACGGCGATGACCTCGCCTTCGGTGTCGCGGACGAGGCCTGCCATCACTTCGGGCCGCGCCCTCGTGATCACCGTCTCGCCGGAGCCGTCACGCTTGTAGTGCACCCGCCCGTCGTCATCGGTCATCGGGATCGGACCTCCCGGCTCGGTGCCGGCGACCATGGCGATCAGGCCAACACCGGCGTCAGCGAGCCTCTGTTTCGCCGCGTCGACGTCGCCCTGGAGGTTCTCGCCGTCGGTGACCAGGACCAGCACCCGCCCCTCGCCCTCGTCGGGCAGGAGATCCACCGCACCGTTGACGGCCCGCTCGAGGTTCGAGCCCGGAAGGCCGACCATTCCCGGCTCGACTCCGTCGAGGAAGGTCGCCACCGCCTCCAAATCTGTGGTGAGCGGGACCAGTGGGTAGGCATCGCCAGCGAAGACGAGCACGCCGACCCGGTTACCCTCAAGCTCGGGCAAAGCCCGGCTGAGCACCTGCAGGGACCGGACGAGTCGAGACGGACGAATGTCGGCGCAGCGCATGGAGTCGGAGACATCGACGGCGACGACCAGGTCGCGGCTGCGCACCGACCTCTCCCCCTGGACCTCGCCCCACTGGGGACGGGCGAGGGCGAGGACGAGACAGGTCGCCGCGGCGACCCATGCCAGCAGGCGGACGAGGCCGGTCGCCGGTGTCCCGCCCATCACCCGCAGCCACACCGACGGGCTCGCCAGCTGGCGCTGCTCGCGGCGGCGAACGGTGTGTCGCCACAGCGCCGCCACGGCCGCAACCGCCGGGAGCACCAGCAGCCACAGGCGCCCGGGGTCGGCGAAGCTCACCACGGGGTCCTCCCGCCAACCCCCTCGATCAGCAGTGCGGCGGCGAGCAGCCCGAGTGCGGCCAGAGCCCACGGCTCGAAGCGCTCGCTGTAGCGCACCAGACGGGTGGAGGTGAACTCAGTCTTCTCCATCCCGTCGATCTCCCGGAACACGGCAGCCAGGGAGTTCGCATCACGGGCCAGAAACGACTGACCTCCGCAGGTGCGAGCGATCTGCGCGAGCAGCTCGGGGTTGGTCTCGACCTCCATCTCTACAATCCGCTGCCGCTCCTCCCCGGTACGCGGGTCGCGCTCGACCATCGGGATCGGGACAGTCCCGCCCGAGCCGACCAGCACGGTGTGCACGGTGATGCCCTCCGAGGCCGCCAGAGTGGCCGCCGACATCGGGTCGAGCTGGCCCGCATTGGAGGCGCCGTCGGTCACCAGCACAATGACCTTCGAGCGGGCGCTCGAGTGGCGCAGTCGGTTCACGGCCGTCCCCAGACCGAGGCCGATCGCAGTTCCGTCCGGCAACGTCCGCAGCCCGGCCTTGTCGAGCAGCTCGAGCGCCACGTGGTGGTCGAGGGTCAGCGGGCACAGGGTCACCGCCGCGCCGGCGAAGGCGACCAGGCCGATGCGGTCATAGGGACGGCCCTCGATGAAGTCGGAGATGACCTGCTTGGCCACGGCAAGACGGTTGCTGGGACGAAAGTCAAGCGCAGCCATCGACCCGGAGACGTCGAGAACCACCACCAGGTCAACGCCTTCGGCATGCTCTTGCTGCCGAGCCAGCACCTCCTGCGGTCGCGCGGCGGCGACCGCGAGGGGGACCAGGGCAACTGCGGCGAGCAAGCCCGCCGTCAGCGTGGCGATCGACGCGATCGGCACCCCCGTCCGACGCGTGCCCACCACCGGAAACGGATAGCGCTGCCATCGCCTGCGCAACCACCACATCACGCCAGCGATCAGCGCGAGGCCGGCGGCAGCGAGCCATGCAGGCTCCGCGAGGCGCATCACGACGCGGCCTCCTCGGGCACGACAAGGTGGGCCTCGAGCGCCCGACCGAGCTCGAGCGCGTCGGTGAGTGCGCGCCGCAGGTCCTCTCCGGACGCCTGCCGACGTCCGAAGCGGATCCCGTCGACGATCGCCATGACCCGCTGGATCGTCCGCTGAACCGGCTCCGGCCAGCTCAGGCGGCGTGCCGCAAGCCGAAGCTCGAAGGAGGTCATCTCGAGCGCCGGCTCTCCCGAACGGCGCTCCAGGTAGCGCCGGAGTGCGGTTGCCATCCGGTCGCAGGTGACCGTTGCAGGTTCGCCGCCGAGCGCCTCCGCAACACCGGCGAGCTCCGCTTCGAGCTCGGCCATCGGCGTCAGCAGCTGTGCACGCGCGGGTACCACCGGGCGTCGGCGGTGCAGGGCCCACGCGACGACGCCGATGACCGGCAACGCGGCCAGCAGGCCGGGCAGGATCCACTCCCACGGCATCCCGTGCACGCCGATCGGCGCGCGCAGCGCCGCGGGCTTGGGATCTTGGCCCGGCGGCAGCACCGAAGCGACGGTCAGCTCGGGCCGCTCGGCGAGGGTGGCGGCCTGCGACGTGCCGTCGGCGCTGCGAACGCTCGCGCTCATCGCCGGCAGCTCGAGCTTGCCGGTCGCGAGGGGCGCGAGGACGACGGTCCACGCCGGCGGCTCGGCAGCAGCCACCGCCCGCGGGCCCACTACCACGGCCCACTGCTGCGAAGGATCGACGCTGAGCTCGCCCCACATCGCGTCGAGGCTCCCGACTGCGGTGACCTGAACGCTCACCCGGTCGCCGACCGATACGGCCGCTGCGGGCACCTTCGCTTCGAGGCGCGGCGGCTCTGCGGCGCAGACGACGACCGCGGCGAGGCAGACCGCCAGCGTCGCGGTAGTCGCCCTAGCGCGCACGGCGGCGCTCCCTCCGCTCGAGCAGGGACCGCACCACGGGCAGGTAGTCGCTGTCGGTGTCGAGATCGACGCAGTCCACCTTGGGAGGGAGGTCGCCCGGAGGGAGTCGAACGCGGTCGATCACGTCGTCCCGGCGATCGCCTTCGGCGTCCACCACCGGGAGCGCGAGCCCGCGCGGATGATGGTCCAGCAGCGGATCGCCGACCCGCAGCACGACCAGCTCGTGGCGTCCACCGAGGGCGGCGAGGTCACGTCGCGGCAACGGGCAGGCGCGGTCGACCAGGGCCACGACGATGCCGCGGCGGTGGAGGATCCGCCCTGCCGCCCGCAAGGCGGGGGCAATCGCCGTGCCCCGTCCCGCCGGCTGGGCGGCGAGGATTTCGCGGACCACCCGCAGGCCGTGCCTCCAACCCGAACGCGGCGGAATGACCGACCGCACGCCGTCGTCGAAGAGGACCGCGCCGACCCGGTCGCGTCGGGCGGCCGCCAGGGCGAACAGTCCGGCCACCTCCGCGATGAGGTCGTGAACCGTCATCACGCCGGAACCGAACCGGGTCGAGGCCGACAGGTCGACCAGCAGCAGGACCGTGATGTCGCGTTCCTCGCGATAGCGCTTGACGTGGAGAGTGCCGCTGCGCGCCGTGACGTTCCAGTCGATCGTGCGGACGTCGTCGCCCGGCCGGTACTCGCGGACCTCCTCGAACTCGAGCCCGAGACCGCGGAACGCGCTCTGGTACTGGCCGGAAAGGCCGGACTGCATCGCCTGACGCGCACGGATCTCCAGCCTGCGGACGTCCGCCCGCAGGTCCGGTCCGGCGTCCACTGACGGATCGAGCGGCTCCGGCCGGCCCAGGTAGCGTCGCAGGCTAGCTGTCACGGCACCTCCACCGCGAGCAGCACCCGCTCGATGATCTCCTCGACCGTGGTGCCTTCGGCCTCGGCCTCGTAGGTCAGCACCAGACGATGGCGCAGCACTGCCGGAGCGAGCTCCTTGATGTCCTCCGGGGTGACGAAGGCGCGGCCGCGAACCAACGCGAGCGCGCGGCTGGTGACGGCGAGAGCGATCGACGCCCGCGGCGAAGCGCCAAAGGCGATCAGCGGCACCAGGTCGCCGAGGCCAACCTCGGCGGGCCGGCGGGTCGCAGCAACGAGCCCGAGAATGTAGCTCTTGATCCTCTCGTCGACGTAGACCTGGGCGGTGACACCCTCGAGCCCGCGAAGCTCCTCGAGGGTCGCGGTGGGACGCGGGGTCGGGAAGCTCTGCGCGAGGTGAAAGTCGAGCACCCGCCGCTCGTCCTCGGCCTCCGGGTATCCGACCACGATCTTGAGCAGGAAGCGGTCGAGCTGCGCTTCGGGAAGAGGGTAGGTTCCTTCCTGCTCGATCGGGTTCTGAGTGGCGAGCACCACAAACGGGTCCGGGAGCGGGAACGTCGTTCCGCCAATCGTGACCTGGCGTTCCTCCATGGCCTCGAGCAGAGCCGACTGGACCTTGGCCGGCGCGCGGTTCACCTCGTCCGCCAGGACCAGGTTGGAGAACACCGGGCCCCTATGGGGCACGAACTGCCCGCTGCTGGGATCGAAGACCTGGGTGCCGGTGACGTCGGCCGGCAGCAGGTCCGGAGTGAACTGGAGCCGCTGGAAGTGCCCACCGACGACCCGGGCGACGGTGCGCACGGTGAGCGTCTTGGCCAGCCCTGGGACGCCCTCCAGAAGCACGTGGCCACGGCACAGCAGTGCGACCAGGACCGACTCCACCAGGCGCTCCTGACCGACCACGACATCGCTCACCGCGCGCTGGATCTCGCCGAGCCGCGCCGCCGCACGATCAACCTGCATCTCGACCTGAGAGTTCTCCATGCCTCCCCCAACGGCCAGTTGGCCTGGGTGACATCTAGCAAGGATCGCGCCCGCCTGGCGACCAACCCAGCCGCGGGCTTGCCGCGTCGAATCGGCCCCGCGCCGCCAGAACGGCATCGGCGGAGAGAACAGGCGGTCTCCCGGTAGAATAGGCCCGTGCCTGTCGAGCGAATCGGAAGGTATGAGATCGTCCGCACCCTGGGCCGGGGTGCCATGGGTGTTGTCTACCTCGCCCGCGACCCGATCATTGACCGGGAGGTGGCGCTCAAGACGCTCCGCGTCGACCTCGACTCGGACTTCGCCGACGAGTTCCGGGAGCGCTTCATGCGCGAAGCCCGTGCCGCCGGCCGCCTGAGCCACCCCGGTATCGTGACCATCCACGACGTCGGCGAGGATCCGACCACCGGCCTGGTGTTCATCGCGATGGAGTTCGCCCGCGGCCGGGATCTCAAGCAGGTGCTGCAGTCCGGCCATCGCTTCCGCCCAGCCGAGGCGGCGCGGGTCGTTGCCGAGATCGCGATGGCGCTCGACTATGCGCACTCGATGGGCGTGGTCCACCGCGACGTCAAGCCGGCCAACATCATCCTCACCGACAGCGGGCGCATCCGCATCATGGACTTCGGCGTCGCTCGCCTGGAGTCGTCGAACCTCACCACCGAAGGGCAGTTCATCGGGACCCCCAACTACATGTCGCCGGAGCAGGTGACCGGACGGCCCGTCGACGGCCGCTCGGACCTGTTCTCCCTCGGCGTGGTGCTGTTCGAGCTGCTCGCCGGCGAGCGGCCCTTCGCCGGCGAGTCGATTCACGAGGTCACCCTCAAGGTGGTTCAAGCGCCGACGCCGATCCCGTCGACGGTCGCCCCCGGCGTGCCCGCCGGGTTCAACCCGATCGTTCTCAAGTGCCTCGAAAAGGAGCCCGACAAGCGGTTCCAGCGTGGTGCCGAGCTGGCCCGCGTGCTCGGCGCCCTCGCCCGCGCCCTGGTCGGACGCGATCCGGCGGACATCGGTCGCACCGAGGTCCACCAGGCGGATCTCGCCACTCGGCCCGGCGCCGGCGACGGCGAGCCCGGGGCGCCGGCGCCCCAGGCGGTTCCTGACGCAGGAGGACCGTCCGCGGGTACTCCGGCGCCCCCGATGACCGGCACGGTGCCGGCGACGCCCCTCCGGCAGCGCCTCATCGACCGGCTACCCGAGCCACTCGGCCGCGAGGTCGAGACGCGGTGGGTTGTGCGTATCCTGGCGGTGTGGGCCGTCCTGTGGCTGGCGGTGGCCGGAGTACTCGTCGCAATGCGGGACGAGGGTCCGTTCCCGGCGCCCTCGAGCGGCTCCGTCCGCAACCTCCATCTCACCTTCGAGGCCATGGTCAGAGGCGAGAGCCAGCTCCAAGCGGGTGATGTCCAGGCCGCGCAAGCCTCGGCCGCCGCCGCCCTCGACCAGGCCCCCGCCTCGCCGGCGGTGCGCCGACTCGCGGCCGACACCCGAGCGGCCGCTGCCGCCGAGAGATCGAGTGTGGAGGTGGGTGGGCGGATCGCAAGCCTGATCTCCGAAGGCCGCCAGCTCTACCGTCAGGGCCGCTACGGCGCCGCCGGCGAGCGCTTCCGAGCGGTGCTCGAGCTCGAACCGGACAACGAGATCGCGACCAGCTACCTCGAGCTCGCCACCGAGCGCGGGCGGGTGAGAACTGCTCCGGCCGCGACAGTGCCCAAGCGCACCCAGCTCGTGATCGTCCCGTCCGCCATACCGACGCCGCGCCCGACGCCCGGCGTTGCCCGGATCACCGTTTACTTCAGCTCGCCGATCAACGCCGGCAACCTCGTGGTCACCCTCGACAGTGAGACCCTCGGCCTGATCCCGTTCGACTTCACCCGCAGCGGGTTCCTCGGCCTCAAGCGGCGAGGCTCCGGTCAGGTCCGTCGGATCCTGCTCGCCCCCTCGGGAGAGCACGCCGTCGGAGTGAGGCTCACCGACGCGGATCGCGGAGCGATCGGTTCGCAGCTCTTCCACGTCGATCTCTCAGCGGGCAGCGACTGGACGCTTCGCGCCGACCTCCCGGAAGGCGCCGCGGTCGCGAGCTTTTACCTGGTCAAGGCAAGCGGCCGGTGAGCCTGCGCCATCTCGAGCTCAGCACATCCTGGGGGTCCCTGCAGCTGGTCGGCGGCTCGCGGGCCGGCGACGGAACGGTGCTGGTCCTGCCGCAGCTCGGACTGGCTCTGGATGCCGGCCGCCCACACCGTGCGGTTCCGCCGCTGCCGACCGTCATGGTCAGCCACGGCCACCTGGATCACATCGGCGGCCTGACGTACTGGGCCAGCCAGCGTTTTCTGAACTCCATGCCGGGAGGCACGGCGGTGGTCCCGACGATGATCGCAGCGGACGTCCGCGCCCTGCTCGAGATCACGGCACGTCTGGAAGGCGGGCGCCCGTACGACGTCACCGTCCTCGAGGGCGACGACGGCACCCGCCACCGCCTGCGGCGAGACCTCGATCTCGAGCTGTTCACCACCGACCACTGGGTCCCCACCCTCGGCACGAGCCTGATCTGGGCTCGCCGCCACCTGCGACCCGAGCTCGCCCACCTCCCCGAGCGCGAGATCGCGATGCGCTCGTCGGCCGGCGAGACAGTCACCACCGAGGACGAGGTCCGTCTGCTCGCATACTGTGCCGACACCGGACCGGGCCTGTTCGCCAGCCACCCGGAGGTGCTCGACGCCGAGGTCGTCCTGCTCGAGTGCACCTTCTACCGGGAGGGAGACCGGGAACGCGCCTCCGTCTATGGCCACCTGCACGTCGACGACCTGCTGGCTGCGGCCCCCCGATTCGGCTGCCGTCACCTGGTCCTGCTCCACCCTTCGCGCCGCCACCGCTTGCGCGAGGTCGAGCGCGAGCTGGAGCGCCGCATCCGACCCGCGTTCTCCTGCCGGGTCCATCCGCTGTGGGTGGACTGGGAGTGACGGCTAGAATCAACGGCATGCTCGGGACACAGATCGGTCCGTACCGGATCGACGCCCACCTCGGAAGCGGCGACCTCGCGACGGGCTTCTAGGCCCCGTGCCGAGGACATTGACCGGGATTCGCGCAGCGAATCCAAAGCAGCGCGTGCCGCGCAGCCCCTCCGCCCGCTTGCCCGACAGGGACGCCTGCCAAGGGGCTGCGCGGTTCGCGCTACTACGGCACGCTCCCGGCGGCTGTGACCACAAGTCCGTCCGGGTGCAGGTGCGTGCGAATCGCCTCCATCACCTGCTCTCGACTGACTGCGAGCAGCTCGTCCGGGTAGCGGTCGACGCTCTCGACCGACTCTCCGGCGGTGAGCATCGTGACCAGCTCGCGGGCGACGCCGGCGTTGGTCGCGAGCGACACGCGGTAGCTCCCCGCCAAGGCCTGACGCTCGTCCTCGAGCTCGTCGACGGCCGGGCCTTCGCTCCAGTAGCGCGTGATCACCTCCCGGCACAGCTCGACTGCACGGTCGAGACTGTCCGGCGACACGCTGAGAAAGACCGACCACGGCCCGGCCAGCTCGAGGGTGCCGAAGAAGCGACTGTAGATCCCGTAGGTCAGCCCCGCCCGGTCACGGACCTCCGCCCCGAGCCGCGACGTGAGGGTGGACTGGCCGAGGCAAGAGTTGGCGACGATCGCCGCCGGATGGTCCGGATCGCCGCGCCGCAGGCTCCCGGCACGACCGAGGAAGGCGTCGAGGTTGGGACGGTCGGCGATCCGCACCAGTTCTCCCGCTCCGCTGGGCGCGCCGACCGGCGGCCAGCTCGGGATCGACGGGGCAGGGACCAGCCAGCCGTCGAACGCCGCCCCCAGGAGCTCGTGAACCTCGCCGGCCTCGACCGCCCCCACCACCGCCAGCATCAGCGACGCCGGCGAGTAGGCGCGGGCGTGGAAGGCGACCAGGTCCTCACGCGCGATGCCGAGCACCTCCTCGCGGCGCGCCGCAACGCATCGCCGATGGTGCGGGTGACCCGCCGGGTAGAGCAGACGGGTCAGGGCGGCGAAGCCCTGAGAAAACGTGTCCTCGCGCTCGCGAGCGAGGCTGCCGAGGATCTGCTCGCGCAGGATCTCGAGCTGGTCGGCGGCAAAGGACGGCTCGCGCAGCACCTCTGCCAGCAGGCCGGCCATCCGGGGAAGCTCCTCTGCGAGCCCCTGGACCGACAGCGTCACCACGGTCGGCAGGCTGCCGGAGGTGTCGACCCCGAGCTGTAGACCGTGGTCCTCGATCTCGCGGGCGAAGGAGAGCCGGTCGTGGTGCGCCGTGCCGCGGTCGAGCATCGCCGCCGTTAACCCTGCGACGCCGAACCGTTGGTCCTCGACCATCGCCCGGCCCGCCCGTAAACTGCCGGCGATGGTCACCGTGGGAGCGTGCGGGTTCGACAGCACCGCCACCCGACCGCCGCTCGGCAGGTCCTTGAGCGCAACCCGATCGGCCAGGGGCCGGCTCAAGAAGCACGGCCGCGGCCCCGGGTCGGGATCGGCTGCCATCGTGCCGTTGCCGTCCTCGGGCACCAGCCATCCGACGGTCAGGTTGCGCTCGTGGAGGTGCTCGGCGGCAACCCGGGAGACGTCGTCTGCGGTGACCGCCGAGACCGCCTCCAGCTCGCCCAGGAACCTCCTCCAGTCACCCATCGCCACCGCCTCCGTGAGGCCGGCGAGAATCTGCGCCGGCGACTCGCGGTGGAACGCGAGGTCGGTGCGGACCTGGATCTTGGCCCGCGCCATCTCGTCCTCCTGCGGACGAACGTGCGCCAGCGCGGTGATCTCCTCCCGCAGGACCGCCTCGATCTCGGCGTGGGGTACGCCCGGCGCGAGGGTCGCGAACACGAGCACCGCGCCCGGGTCGTGCAGCTCCATCGGGAACGCGTGCACGCCGAGGCAGCGGTTGGTCTCGACCAGGCGCTGGTAGAGCCGCGAGGTGACGCCCTCGGAGAGCACCTGGCTGAGCACCGACAGCGCGGGCAGGTCGGGGTGGAGCCCCGCCGGAATGTGCCAGGTCATCGCCAGGGCGCCGACCTCCGCCGCCCGGTGGAGGACGAACCGGCGCTCGCCGCGCTGAACGCCCTCGCGGGCGCGCACCTCGGGCACCGGAGCCGGAGCCGGGGGAATCGCACCGAAACGGCGTTCCACCTGCTCCAGCGCGGCCGCCTCGTCGATCTCACCGGTGACGATGACGGTGGCGTTGTCCGGGTGGTAGTAGGTGTCGTAGAAGCGGCGCAGGACCTCGGCGCTGATGCTCTCGACGTCCGAGCGCCACCCGATAGTCGGGTGATGGTAGGGGTGCTCGAGGAAGGCATGCGCGAAGGAGGCCTTCATGAGCACGTCGAAGGGCTCGTTCTCGCCGCGCTCGAGCTCGTTGAGGACAACCGTGCGCTCGCTCTCGAGGTCCTCGGGACGGACCCTCGCGCCGCGCATCCGGTCGGCCTCGATGTCGATCGCGAGCTCGAGGTGCTCGATCGGCACGGTCTCGTAGTAGTTGGTCCGGTCGAGCCAGGTGGTGGCGTTGAACGCCGCGCCGACCCGCTGCAGGACGCGCGCGATCTCGGTCCCGCGGTCGCGGTTGAAGCGCTCCGTCCCCTTGAACATGAGGTGCTCGAGGAGGTGAGTGGCGCCGGTGTGGCCGGCGCCCTCGTGGCGTGAGCCGACGGCGTAGACGACGCCGAAGCTGACCACGGGCGCCACCGGTGTCGGGGACACCAGTACCCGCAGCCGATTGGCACGATGACGCCACTCGCGAACGGAGTCGACACTGTCGGTGAGCTCGAAGTCGTGGGCCATGCTCCCCCCGGGAGCGCCATTCTACCCGGACGGACGACGTCGTAGCGGAAACGACCTTGCCGCCGACCGTTGCGATCACTAAGATAGGCCGCTCGCGGCGGACCGCACCGCCGCGCCCGGGAGGTTCGCGATGACGCTCTTCGGACGGTCGATCATCCCCGCCGCGCTCGCGCTCGCGCTCGTGGCGCCGGCCGTGCCGGCGCAGGAGGACTCCAGCATGGACGACGCTCAGGCCTACCGTTGGAACCTGGCCGACATCTACCCCGATGAGGCGGCCTGGCAGCAGGCCCGGCAGGACATCGAGAGTCGGCTGGTCCCCCTCGCCGAGTGCCAGGGACACCTGACCGAGAGCGCAGCGCGCCTCAAGGGGTGCTTCGACAGCCTCTACGGCGCACTCAAGGAGATGCAGCGCGTCGAGTCCTACGCCTCGATGCTGTCCGACGAGGACACCCGTGCGGCGCGACCCCTGGAGCTGCGCCAGGAAGCCTCCCTGCTCGGCTCCCACTTCGCTTCCGTGACCAGCTTCATCGAGCCCGAGCTGCTCGCCGCCGGTGAGGCTCGCATCAACGAGCTGCTCGCCGCCGACCCGAGCCTCGAGCTCTACCGCCACGCCCTCGAGGACACCTTGCGGCGCAAGCCCCACACCCTCGGCGAGGAGGCCGAGGGTGTGATCGCCGACGCCTCCCTGATGTCCGATGCGCCCTACTCGATCTACTCGATCCTGGCCAACGCCGACATGCCGTGGCCGACGGTCACGCTGTCCGACGGCACCTCTGCACGCCTCGACCAGTCCGGCTACACCCGCTGGCGCGCGACGGAGAACCGGGCCGACCGCAAGCTGGTCTTCGACACCTTCTGGAAGACCTGGAAGGAGTGGGAGCGGACCTGCGGCGTCACCCTCTACTCCCAGGTCAAGCGCGACATGTTCTACGCCAAGGCGCGCAACTACCCGAACGCGCTCGCCGCCGCCCTCGACCGCACTAACGTGCCCGAGGCGGTCTACCGAACACTCATCGCGGCGACCAACGACGGCCTGCCGACCCTGTACCGCTACTTCAAGCTGCGCGGTCGAATGCTCGGCATCGCGGACCTGCGCTACTACGACATCTACCCGCCGCTGGTCTCCGCCGACCTCACGTTTCCGGTCGCAACCGGCGAGAAGGTCGTGCTCGACGCGCTCGCCCCGCTCGGCAAGGACTACGTCGACACCGTCCGTCGCGGCTTCGGACAGCGCTGGATGGACGTCTTCCCGCAGCCCGGCAAGCGCTCCGGGGCCTACTCCAACGGCTCCGTCTACGACGTCCACCCCTACGTCCTGTTGAACTACAACGACGACTACGAGTCGGTGAGCACGATGGCCCACGAGTGGGGCCACGCCATGCACTCCTTCCTCGCGAACGCGGCGCAGCCGTTTGCGACCTCCGACTACTCGATCTTCGTCGCCGAGGTCGCCTCGACGTTCAACGAGGCGCTGCTGCTCGACCACATGCTGGCGACCGCGAAGGACGATACCGAGCGTCTGTACTACCTGGGCTCGGCGCTCGAGGGCCTGCGCGGGACCTTCTTCCGGCAGGCGATGTTCGCCGAGTTCGAGCTCCGGATCCACGAGCTGGTCGAAAAGGGCGAGGCGCTGTCGGGCCAACGCCTGACCAAGGAGTACGGCGAGCTCCTGCGCCGCTATCACGGCCAGGACCAGGGCGTGCTCACCGTGGACGACGCCTACACCGTAGAGTGGGCCTACATCCCCCACTTCTACTACAACTTCTACGTCTACCAGTACGCCACCTCGCTGGCCGCTTCATCGCTGTTCGCCGACGAGGTCCTCGCCGGCCAGCCGGGCGCCAGGGAGCGCTACCTGAGCGTGCTCAGGTCGGGCGGATCGGCCTACCCCTACCAGCTCCTCAAGGACGCAGGGGTCGACCTCGCGACCCCGGCGCCCTACCAGGCCCTGCTGTCGCGGATGAACCGGATCATGGACGAGATCGAGGCGATCCTGGCCCGCCGGGAGGGCGGGGCGTCGAAGTAATCCCGCGCCCCTTCGAGAGTCCACGGGAGTCGAGGGGCATGCCCTGAGAAGGTCGCCACGCGGAGGCGAGGTCCACGTCAGGCGCCCTAATCATGAATGGTGCGCGGCCTCGGTGTTGCCGCCGGCCCGCGCTGACCCGGCTCTGTGGTGATCTTCCGAAGCGAGTGCACGGTGACACTGTCGACAGCATCGACCGGGTGCTGTTGACGCTCCATGAAGCGGATCTTCATCTGCCCGAGAGATGGAAGGTCGACGACCCTTCGATGGGTCACACGGCCCGCATGGCCGCCCTCTCGGTATTCGATTTCGAACTCGAGCTCGTCGTGGCAGCCCTCGATCTCCTTGCAGATGACAGTGAACTCCCACCACGTTCCCATCCGCTCGGGAGACGCGTAGAGTCTGCCGATAGCGACCCGAGGACCGTCCGTCGTCACCTTGACGGTGGACAGGAAAACGCTCGACGGGCTCGGCGATGGCGACAGTCCGCCTGCAGGCGACTGGACTCGCCCGGCCCAGTGCCGGTGCAGCAGAACGACGGCAACAGCAGCGACAGTCAGCACGAGGGCTGCCGCAATCAGAGCTGACAGGCGGCCGAAACGTCGCACCGGTCAGCCTCGAATTGCGGCGCTGCGGCACCGGCTGCGGCGTATCTCCCGTTCCCTGAGGCTTCGCCGCGGCAGGGCCCGTATCGCGCGCACCTTCGTTCGCCTGTGTTGGCGTCGATGCCTGCGTCCAGAACACCCGGATCTTCGCCGCCGGCTGTTCCGGGGCCTCGACGTGGTGGGAGAAAGACGCGGTCTCCCCGATGCCGAGCTCTGGCGACAGCTCGAGGGTCGGCGAGGCCAGCGCCTCGCCCGCCGCGTTAGTGAGGTCGATCCGAACGCGGACATCCCGAGCGGGCGCAGAACCGCGGTTGACGATGACGCCGCGGACGTCCCAGATCCCTTCATCGACCTGATCGACTCGAAGCCGGTCGACCACCACCCCGCTGCCCTCGGTATATCCAGCCGGCGGCCCCGCCGCGACGGCTGGCTCTCCTGCGGCACCCGCCTCCTCCTCGGAACGTGCAGGCGCCACGTCGTCGTCGGTGATCGTGACGACGGACCGAGGACGGTCCTCGGCAGCGCGCGCATCCATAATCGATGGTGGCCTGGCCTCCTCCGGCTGCGCCGCGATCTCCGCCGGCGCATCGGTGGCCGCCTCGGCGCGCTGGAGCGCCTCGAGGTCGACATCCGCAACGTCGTAAGCGACCCGCTGCCCATTGGTGAGGGTTGCCATCAGGTAGGAGCCGGTGATCGTGTAGGACGAAGCATCGAGCGTCGGGCCGTTCTTCAGCGGGATCTCGACCGCGCGCCGCGGCGGCGACGAGGAGCCCGCTGAGCAGTCCAATGACGACCTTCGTGATCCGCATGCCTTACTCCTGCCGCCAGTTCGTCACGCGTGTTCCGCTGTTGTTCGGCAGCGGCCTACCTCGAACCCGGCCGCCTGGCCGGTGGCAATGTAGTCGGTGTCGTCGCCATTGCCAGAGGTGCCGCCACCGCCGGCCGGCACGAGACCGGTGATCAGCCCGAGTCGGTATCCACACCGCGCACATCGCCGATCGGATTGGCGTTGAGGTAGTTGACCTGGTACAGGCGTCCGAGGCCCGAGGCCTGGCAGATGACGTTGCCGTCGCCATCGGTGCGGCGGGTTGTCCGGATTAGCGGCGTGCGCACGAAGGTCGGGAAGACCACGGTCTGACCCACCACCACGGCATCGGTCGAGACTTTCTCGCCGGCGCGCAGGATGAGGTACCACCCGAAGGTCGGGTCCACCCCGCCGTCGCCGTTGGGATTGAAGTAGTTCGTTCCAGCGGTCGCCGGGTCGGCATCGTAGGCGACACCCTGGAGGTTGGCCTCGTTACCTCTGCCCTCCGGAGTATTCTCGAGCACGAAGTAGAAATTCTCGACCATGGCGCTCTCCTGGTCGATGTTGTCGCGGTCGCCGGATCCCATCGCGAGGGCGTATTGGTAACCGTTGACGTCGAAGCGTAACGGGACGAGGACGGGCCTCGTGTAGAACTTGATGTCGGCTCCGAAGGAGTACATCGGCTGCAAAGTCCAGTTGCTGACCCGCATGCCCGTCGGCACGTTGGTCCCGTCATCGGTGAGAACAGCCTCGTCGGTGAGGTCGAGCTTGTAGATGTAGCCGTTGGTGGTGCCGAAGTAGATGACGTCGACGAAGCCGTCGTCGTCCTTGTCGAGTCCGTCGACGCCTCCGGGTACCGAGGCGTCGACGTTCGACTTGAAAATGATCTGGCCGGTCTCGATATCGACGCCGTAGAAGAAGTTCCCCGTCGTGTCGTCACCCTGGGGGTCGTTGCCGCCGCCGAAGAAGGCGACGAACATCTCGTCGTCGCTCGCCTTCCTCACCCGTGCGATGAGCGGCTTCGACCAGGTGTACCCGAGGTCCCAGTAGTCCGCTGGGTTGCAGATCCCGGCGAGAGCATCAGCATCCGAGCAGAGCGCTTCGGTATCGGTCCGGTCGGTGAACTCCCACATCACTCTTGGGTACGCCGGGGCAGCCGGCGCCGGTGTTGAGACATCGCGAGGATCGGGACGGTGCGGGGGGTCCCCGGATCGTCGGGCCGGGTCACGTCGAGCGCGAGCACCGAGCGGCCGCCGGCGCGCATGGTGGCGAGCACAATCGTCCGCCACGTCCGGCTTCCGGGATCGCTGCCGCCGGGGTCGCCGGTGTAGGCGATGTCGATGTGGACGTCGGCGGAGGAGATCTGGCCGTCCACCATGTACTGCTGCTCGCGGTCACCGGACTGCGCCGCCATCGCGTACAGATTCGGCATCACCGCCTGGGGCATGATCCCGAACAGCTCTTTGCCGGTGCCGGTGCCGTAGGCAGCGTCGGCGTCGACGTACTGGCCGGTGTCGAAGGCATGAAAGAGGCCGTCGTTGCCGCCGGCGAAGACCACCCGCCGCCGCTGCTCGTAGTCCGACGCGAACGTCTGGTAGTCGTTGAGGTTGCGCAGCAGGTACTTGTAGTTCCTCGGCGCGCCCACGATGATCGGCCGCGAGTGGTAGATGTCGCCGAGCGCGGCGTAGGTTGCCGGCCGGTCGTCGGTGTTGAAGAAGTACATGAAGTCGACGACGTCGTCCGCCACCGCGTCTGTGATCTGGCTGTCGCCGGTCAGGGCGCGGAACTCTGCCTTGCGGGTGGCATCGGTCTTGACGGTGGCGAGGCTCACCCGCTCCCACGAGCCCAACGCGTTCTTGAACGGCCAGTAGAGGTTGCGGAACGGGCTCGCGTCGACGTGGAGCTGGTCCTCGAGCGAGGCACCCGCGTCCCACTTGAAGTAGGGGCTGGTGGGGTCGAGATGTCCGTCGGCATCGACCGGCGGCGAGCGGTGGGTGGCGTCGAGGAGGTAGGTGTAGAGGTGGCCGTTCCAGATGCTCTTCGCGTTCTGCGGCACGAAGACCGGCACCGTAACGAGGTAGCTGGTGTCGGAGCTGGCGATGCTGGTGCTGAGCTGGGGGCTGACCGAGACCGCGGCGAAGGAATGGTCCGTGGTCTGGTACTGGTTGATGATCGCGTTGAGCTGGTCGGCCAGCGCCTCTGCGTTCGCGGCGGTCGCGAAGGTACCGCCGGTGTCGTCGGCGAGACACCTCAGGGGCGAGTCCACGCTGACGCTGGAGGAGAACCCGATCGTCGAGACCTGGACGGGCGGAAGATCCGGGACATCCGGGCTTGCAAAGAGCGAAGATGCTCCCCCGCCACCACAGACGTCTCCGGAACAGGACTCTTCACCGTCGGTGATCAGCAACACGTACCACTTGCGGCAGATGTCCAGGCTGTCCTCGGTCCACGCGCCGTCGCCGGAGCGCTGACTCACGTACCAGTCGTAGGCGTCCATCATTGCCGCGGCGATCGGGGTGTCGCCCGACGCCACCACCGGAATCGGGTTGTCGGGGTCGGTGTCGACGTAATCGATGCCGTCCCGCAGCGGGTCGTTGTAGTCCTGGACGAAGCTGAAGGTGCCGCCGTCGTCTTCCCACTTCACCGCGCTGGCGACCGGCTCGAGCCGGGCGTTGATTCTCTGATCCTGAGCCTGCCGGTCGGCGTTCGTGATGATGTCGAGCGGCGCGGGCAGGTCGACGAGCTTGAGCCAGCCGGCACAGGTGCCGTCGATGCCCACCTCGCAGTCGATTCGACTGAACCCACTCGGGTCCAGTCTGATCATGGGGTCCTGGAGCAGCCCCTCGTAGAGGTACTTGAACTGCAGCTCATCCCGTGCAGACGCCCCAATGGCCGTCGCCCAGTCCTCGCCCCAGGCGGTCCAGTTCGTGCAGCCGGCGAGGCAATCCGGAGGCCACACCTCGATGTCCACATTGTCGAACCGCGCCGCTGCCGCCTGATCGTCGGTCGATGCCGAGTAGAGGCCGGCCTGTCCGGCGTCCAGAGGGACGATGTCGCTCCACTCCAACACCGTGTCCCAACAGTCCGGCGTCGTGAGCGGATGACCGGCGCAGCCGCCGTCGTAGACGATCTCGGAGCCGGATTCGTAGACCCGCTCCGCCTGGACACGGACATTGCCGCAGTACCCAGTCACACGGATCCGGTAGACGCCGCCCTGGATCATGGTGCCGTGGCTGCCGAGCAGGTTGACCGCGCCGCTGCCGATGATCTGGTTGACGCCGCCCTGGCGCTTGACCAGGGTCCACATCGCGTGCGGCTGATCGGGGTCAGACCCGGGGTCGGTGTCGGGAAAGTTGCTGAACGAGATGATGTAGCCGCTGTCGGCAGTCAGGTCGACGTCCCACACCGCACCCAGGCTCGTGCTCTCACTGCCGGCGCTGAGCTCGAAATCGAACCGGAGGTTGGCATAGCCGGCCGCGGTCGCGTTGGCGAGCAGCGCCGTGCGCTGGCCCGAGGTGGCGGCGTTCTCGAGCAGGTGCTGCCCCCAGTAGGTGCCGAAGCCGGCCGGGATCCCGACCGTTGTCGTCGCCCAGGCCGGACTCCAGCCGCTCGGAATCTCGACGACGGTCCAGGAGGCAAGGTCTCCGGCAAAGTCCTCGAGCAGGATCGGGGTCGGCGAGTCGGTCGGGAAATAGTCCTGCGCCCAGGCAGGCCCGGCTGCGAGCAGGGTAGCCGTGACCACGGTGGCCGCACATGCCCTCCGCAGCCCCCAACCCAGGGGGGACAGCGCGTGGCGAAGTCGATTGATGGCCTTCATGGCGCTCTTCCTCCCCGTCTAATCGTGAATGACGTACGTTGGCGTCGCCGTCGGCGTGGAGGTGGCCGTCGGCGTTAACGTCGGGGTCGCGGTGTTCGTCGGCGTGATCGTGCGCGTGTTTGTCGGCGTGCTCGTCGGCGTGTTCGTGCGCGTGCTTGTTGGCGTGATCGTCGGCGTGCTCGTCGGCGTGTTCGTGCGCGTGCTTGTTGGCGTGATCGTCGGCGTGTTCGTCGGCGTCCGTGTCGGCGTGGCCGTCGGCGTGGCCGTCGGCGTGGCCGTCCGCGTGGCCGTCGGCGTGATCGTCGGCGTCCTGGTCGGCGTCGCCGTCGCGGTCCGGGTCGGCGTCTGGGTGATGGTCGGCGTATTGGTCGCCGTGGCGGTCGCGGTCCGTGTCGCGGTCGCCGTCGCCGTCGACGTTACCGTCGGCGTCGACGTTACCGTCGGCGTCGACGTTACGGTCGGGGTCTGAGTGATGGTCGGCGTGTGCGTCGGCGTCCGCGTCCACGTCCGCGTCGGCGTGATCGTCGGCGTGTTGGTCCGGGTCGGCGTCCGTGTGATCGTCGGTGTCGGTGTGATCGTCGGCGTGTGCGTCGGCGTGAACGTCCGCGTCCGCGTCGGCGTGTTCGTCGGCGTGAACGTCCGCGTCTGCGTCGGCGTGCTCGACGGGGTGTAGGTCCGCGTCGGGGTGTTCGTGACCGTCGCGGTGCGGGTCGGGGTCGGGGTGTTGGTGCCGGCCGACCAGTCGATGTCGCAGGCGGTCCCGTCCTCGAAGGTGAAGGTCACGGTGCCGTCAGAAGGAGCCATACGGGCGGAGTGCTGTTTGGTTCGAAAGTCGAAGAGGAACCTCTCGCCGGATTCATTCGGCGTTCAATGTCGTTGGCAAGAAGTCGAAGCCTGCCTCGGTCACCGACACCGGCGAGCCGCTGACCGGGATGTCCGGCGGGTCGTAGAAATGCTGACCCTTGAAACAGAAGAAGTTGAACGCGAATCCGTCGTAGGTCCAGCTCACGGTCGCCTGGGTGACCCGGGCGGACTGTGCGGGGTTGTTGTTCGTGACGTCGAGCCGACCGCGGCTGTGGCCATTGTTCCAGTCATTGCGCGTGCGGACGAGCTGCGAGCAATTCGCAGGCACCGGCGTCGCGGTGTTGGTGGCGGTCGCCGTCGGGGTCACGGTGGGAGTCTCGGTGGCTGTTTGGGTCGGCGTGATGGTCGGTGGCGGCCCGTCGATCTGGTAGAGGTGGTCGGCGGGGATGATCTCGTACTCGCCCCCGAGCGAGCTCGGCGCCGGGTTGAAGGCGGACCCTGGCGGCGCCCAGTAGAGCTTGATTCGGGCCTGGCCGCCGTTCTCGTAATAGTCGAGCCGGATGTCGACCTGCTCGCAGTCGGGCAGCTCGGCCTGTCCGCAGCGGTACTGGGCGCCGTGGTCGCTCCAGTCGTTGATCGCTTGGTTGCCGTCGACGTACAGTCGTGCCCCGTCGTCCGACCACGTGCAGAAGCTCCAGAGGCCGCCCGGCTCGGCCTTGACCTGGCCGGTCCAGCTCACTGTGAAGTGGTCGACGGGAACCTCCGGCAACGGAGCACCGTCGCCCCAATCGTAGTCCGGGACATCGTTCTCGACCGTGGCGATCACGTCGTCGAACTGGTGGGTGCCGTCGTAGTACACGGCCAGCAGGCCGGAGCCGTCAAAGGTGCACGGCGCCGGGGTCGCGGTCGCGGTCGGCGTCGGCGTCCAGGTCGGGAACCCGGACGGTGTGGTGTCGCAGTCGCGGCTGCGACGCTGCTCGACCAGGTCGACATACATGATCCAGTCGTTGGCGTTGTCGCCGTCGATGTCGTCGTCGGCCGATCCGTCCGCGTTGTAGTCGGTCACGCCGTGGCGGCCGGCGACCTGGTGGTTGCCGACCTGCAAGCCGGTGCCGGCATCGACCGCGAGCCAGCTCTGGTCAGGCTGCATCTCGAGGCGAGCTTGGCGCTGCCACTGCCGGGTGCGAATCGACGACAGGCTCTCGAACCAGGTCGCCTTGCAGGCGTCTGGGTCGTCCGGCGTGCCGTCGTCGTTGCTGTCGACCTGGTCGGCCGTACAGCGACGGAAACGCTGCTCCATCGTGGTCGTGTCGTAGGTGCCGTGGGACCAGGGATCCGCCAAACCGCCGGGGAAGACGAACCTCGTCGGGTCACCGAAGTAGATCGGCATCTTGTCGTAGAGGGCTGGGTCACCCAGAAGGGTTGCTACGGTGATCGGGCCGTAGCGGCTCTCGACCGCGGAGGCGTCAGCATACTGAACCTCCTCGCCGATCATGACATCGGTTGCCAGATCAGCCGGGTCGATCAGGCCGCCCCCGGTGAAGTCCGTGTTGAAACCGAATCGGAACGCGTAGCCGGGCTCGACGATTCGGAAGCGGTCCGGGCCGAGGGCCTCGTAGACCCAGTGCTTCTGATAGATCGGGTTGACGTCGGGCAGGGTCTGGGCGTACTGGGCGAACGCGAAGTTGATATTGGTGGCGGTTTCGAGGAAGTGCCTCAGGACCAGCTTCGCGATGCCCATGCGCGAGCGCGGATCGTCTCCAGAGCCGGGGTTCATGGCATACTTCGGGAAACCCGCTCGAACCGGGCCGCTCTCCGGAGTCCCGATCATCGAGCCGGAGGAATCGAAGACGATCAGGATGTTGGGAGGCGCGCTGACGTCGCGCAGCAGGTTGCGGTCGTCCGCCCCCAGAGGGTCCGCCGCCAACGCGACGGCCAGGACTGGGAGGAGCCAGGCGACTCGGTAGGGTCGTTGCATTGGCTTGCCTCCTCAGTAGCAGTTCGGCAGTAGGATCGTGGAACTCATGTCGAACGGCCAGATCAGAACGTCCGCGATGACCGTGGCTTGGGTCGTGCCGAGGTTGCCCATCCCCAAAGTGCGCACGGCGGTGCTCTCGATGTGCAGCATCCGGCGTCGGTAGTCGGTCTCCTCGCCCAGCTCGGTGGCCTGGCTGCCGAACACGACCAGGGGGTACTCGGCCTCGCACAGCCGGCCCGGGGGGATCGTGATCTCGTATCGACCGCGGAAGAACCCCGGCAGGGCGGGGTCCTCGTCGAGCACGATCGGCTCCGTCGGCGCTGAGATCTGACCAGATCGGATCATGGCGATCTCCATCATGATCCCCGCCTCTGCGGCATAGCTCGACTTGACGACATGGCGGTCGCTGCCGGCCGCCTGCTGCCCGAGCGAGGTCTGGAGCAGCAGGCCGAGGCCGAGCGCCGCCAGAACCAACGCCACCAGCAGGGCGAGGATCAAGGCCGACCCGCGCTCGCTCGAGCGGGCGGTGACGGCAGGGTGAATGGGGTACGCCATAGCGATCTCCTACAATGAGTAGTTGCGCAGGGTGGCGACCACCTGCATGACACGCCACTTGGATTCGGCCGCGGCGCCGGTCGGTGCGACCATGTCCTCGACGCTGAAGGTCGCGTTCGGCTCCGTCCAGCCCACGACCGGGTTGCGCGATTGCCCGAACACGGTCATCCGCAGGGCGACCACAGAGTAGCCAGGAAGGAGTGCGTCCGAGGGCAGGGTCTCGCCGGCGGTGTCGAAGATCCACTCATCGAGGCCGCCGTCGTGGTCGATGTCGAGCCCGAGCGCGACCTGGAAGCCGCCGATGTCGGTCGCGACCGGCTCGCCGGCGCTGTCCCCGCTGGACGACATCCGCCATCGATACAGGATGTTGTCCGTGCCGACGAAGAACATGTAGGTGTCGAGGAACGCAACCTTGTAGACGTGCGGCGGCGGGACGAAGGTCCCGTTCGGGTTGAGCCCGAGCCACTCCCCCGCGATACCGCCACCGCCAGAGGTGTCGAGGTTGACGGTCATCTCGCCGGCGGCGATGGCCGACCCCGCCGCGACGGTCGCAACCGCAAACCGGCCCTGGCCCTCAAGGAGCACACCCTGGTTGAGCGAAGGGAGCCTCAACACCTGGGACACGCCGCCGCCGGTGATGGCTTCTATCTTGATGCTCGACACGATGCTCGAGCCCACCACGTCGGCGAAGTAGAGGTCGCTGTCGAAGTATCCGCGCAGCAGGAGCACGTCCTGGTTGGCCAGGGTGTTGTGGTTGTTGCCCAGCCGGTCGGTGAAATTGGTCGTGTTGTTCAGCACGTCCGCAGCGAGCTTCACAACGCTGGTGCCGTTGTTGAGGTAGCTCCCTATCGCCGGCGGCTGGTCGGACGTCGAGGCGGTGTCGTCCGTTCCCGCTCCGACGCCGGCCATGCGCGCGATCCGCAGCAGGTGGTAGGTCGAGAAGCGGACGCTCTCCTGGACATCGGACAGGTTCGACTCGGTCTTCGAGATCTGGGTCGACGAGTCGAGCAGCTGCAGCACGGAGATCATCAGCACCGCGAAAACCGCAAATGCCACCAGCAGCTCGACCAGGGTGAAGCCACGCGCGGAGACTTGCGAACGCTTCATTTCAGGGCACCTTCAGCATCGTCGTAGTGAACTCACGCCGCCCCTCGAGCTCTCGGCTCGAGGTCACCACCAGTGTGATCTTCTTGAGGTTCGCGGGCTGCCCGGCGCCGGGCGTCGGCCACGGCGGCGGCGACGCGATCCCCTGAACCTGCGTCCAGTTGCTGACGGCGTAGTCGATGCAGGTGTACTGGACGTCGTAGTTGCCGGTCCCGGTGGGGTCGGGCAGCGTCGTCGGCGTAACGCCTGTGTCGGGCACCGACTCGAACGGCTGCGCCTGGAGGGTCTCCATCGAGCGCCGCGTGACCGACACCAACGTGGCGTAATCGTATGCGCTAGCATTGACCATGATCGAGCGCGAGAACAGGCCGACGATTCCGAGGGTGATGAACCCGAGGATCGCGAGCGCGATCAGAACCTCGACCAACGAGAAACCGCTGTCAACTTGCCCGTCGACGCCCTGGCAAGGCCCCGCCATCAGAACCTCCAGTACCTGAGGTCGCTCGAATAGCTGGTGGTGTTTGGGATCTTCATCTCTTCCTGCACGGTGCCGGTGCCGCTGTGGATCGTCACCTTGATTTCGTTGTCCGAAGGATCGGTGAGCAGCAGCGCACCGGAACCGGTCCCGTCGCTCAACGCGGTGGCCCACACGATGCCGTTCGGGCGGATGACCACGCCCTTGGTGGAAACCCCGTTGAGCTTGACCGTCCGCAGCAGGTTGGACGTGTCGTCCTCGACCGTCATTCTCGCCCCGAACGGCCAGTCACCGAAGATCTCCTCGCCGGCGAGGTCCTCGTTGGCGTTCTCGTCGATGCCGGCCACCAGGTGAACGGAGTCGCCGCTCCCGCTGGTCGTCACGATCACCTGCCGGCCGCGTCGGATCGCGGTGATCCGGGCGATGGCGACACCCTGGCGGACGAGCTTGATCTGCGAGTACATCTCGGCCCGGACCCGGGCGCGCTGGAAGTTCGGCAGCGCGACCGCGAGCATGAGGCCGATGATGGCCACCACGATGATCGCCTCGATGAGGGTGAAGCCGCGCGCACCGGCGCGCTTCGTGCTGCGGACGGCACGCTGGGAGAACGACATCGTCTCTGCCTCAGAAGGTATTGCTGCCATGTCTACTCATCATGGTCACGTCTGCGATCGAAGGTCAAGGACCGTAGTCCCTCGTTCACAGAGCTTTGACATCCGGGGAGCGGGAAGTGACGGCGATCACGGACGGGCAGCGACGGTGATCTGCCACACGCGCCCGCCGAGATCGCTCAACCAGAGAGTGCCGCTGCGCCACGCGATCCCTCCCGGAGAGATCCCGGAGGCGCCGAGATCGATGCGCTCGACACCCGTCGGACGGACCAGCCACAGCGCGGACGCCGGCGGGTCGGTGACCAGCCACAGGTCCTCGGCGAGGACCGCCGCCTGGGGCCGAGAGTAGAACTCGCGCCAGGCATCCGGCAGGGCGACCGTCGAGCCGACGCCACCGTCCCGGTCGAGTACCACCAGGCGACGATTGCCGGTGTCGCAGACCAGCAGGCGTCCGTCCGGAAGCCACGCCAGACCGACCGGCTCGACCAGCCCGCCGGCCGCGGCGGCGTCCCAGACCTGCACCCGACGTCCTCCGCGCGACAGCACGACCACCCGCTTGTTGCCGGTGTCGGCGACCGCCAGAGTGCCATCCGGCGCCGCCGCCACGGCGCGCGGGCCATACCATCCGCCCGGTGGCGCCGGTGTGTCCACCGCCTTGTCCTGCACCAGGTTCGCGAGCACAACCCGGTGGTGCCAGGTGTCGGCCACGGCGAGGATCCCGTCCGGGGTCCAGGCCACGGCCTCGGGCTGCTCGAGATCCTCGGGCACACCGCGCTCGAGTCGGACCCCGTCCGGGCCGATCAGCACCACCGACGACAGCCCCACGTCGGCCACCGCGAGGGTGCCGTCGACGGCCACCGCGAGGCCGCGCGGCTCGGCCAGCCAACCCTCGCCGAGCACCCGGGCGGCGGTCGCACCGAGGTCGCGGGTGAGCGACTCCGGTACCGGAACCTCGTGGGGCGCGGCCTGCTCGTCCCCGACCCGGCGCAGGACGACCATCTCGGTCGTCCCGATCGGGCTCCACGGTCGCCGCGTCACGAGGTAGCGCAGAACGTCGCCGAGGCTCGGATCGCTGCCTTCCAGCAGCCACCAGGCCCGAAGCGGCACCCGCTGTGCTGTGTAGCCCGGCCCGAGGATGCGGCGTGCCTCGGCCTCCTGGTCGGGGTTGGCGAGCACCAGGGGCGGCCGCATGCCGGCTTTCGGCATCGACCACCACACCGGTGTCGAGCGCCAGTACCAGCTCAGCGGCCATCCGGCCTCGCCGGCGACCGCCGCGGCCGGGTCGGCGCCGGCGGCTGCCGCGGCACGCCCCTCCTCGACCACGCCCTTGACCTCGGGACATGTCTGGACGTAGACCAGGGTCTCGACCCGCTTCAGGTTGGGCGAGATCTCGTCGGTCAGGAAGCTGGCCGAGACCGAGATGACAGCGGTGGCCGCCAGTCCCACGGCGGCGAGGGTGCGGCTCCACCATCGTCCACGGGGGCCGAACGTGCGGCCGAGCTGGAGGCCGGCCAGGGGCAGGAAGGCCCACACCTGATGGACCCCGAGCCACGGCACCTTCTCCCCGAGATAGGCGTACATGGCGACGCTGGCGAGACCGAAGAGGAGCAGGGCGGCCTCCAGCCGGCCGAGCCGCGCCCGTCTCCGCAGCGCCCAGGCGAGCGCGGCGAGGATCGGAAAGAACTCGTACTGGGCGAGTCGGGGCAGGTGGTACCACCAGGGTCCGGAGACCCGCTGGGCGTGGTGCTGCCCCCACCAGTAGCTCACTGCCCGACCCGGGAAGAACCAGTCTCCGGGGTGGTGGAAGCCGACCGTGTACAGGAGCGTGGTGACGGTCGCGGCGACCGCCACCGCCATGATCAGCCCCCAGCGCTCGCCCAGGAGCCAGGATGTTGCCGCGGGTACCGCGCGCCGCAGCCCGGATCCGGCCGCCAGTGCCGCCGCCACCGCTGCGACCAGGACCGCGGTGACGTAGGCGTTCTCCTTGGTGGCAAAGGCGAGGCCCGTCCACAGCCCGAACCAGGGCCAGGCCGAGCGCCGGCCGCGCAGCACGCGCCAGCCGGCGACAGCCGCCGCCGAGGCGACCAGGAGCTCGAGCACGTCCATGCGCAGAAAGCGCCCGTAGTAGAGGGTGATTGGAGAGAGGGTCGCGAGCAGCCCGGTCCACCAGGCGGCACGCTCGCCCAAGGGGCGGCGCAGCGCCCAGGCAACCCAGATCAGGGCGATCCCGGCGAGCGCGATCGGCAGGCGCGCGGTGAAGTCGGTGTCGCCGGCGACACGGAAGGAGGCCGCCGTGAGCATGTACAGCAACGGCCCGTGGTAGGTGGGGTCGTAGTGGTAGAGCCCGCTCTCGGCGAGGTCCCAGGCGCTCTTGGCGTGGATCGCCTCGTCGTGGTGGAACGAGCGCTGGCCGAGCACGGTCAGGTGAAGCACCGCGGAGAGCAGGAGGAGCAGAACCCACGGCAGGCGGCGCACCATCGGGTCATCCTCCCGCGCGTCGCGCACGCCGTCGGAGGCTCAGTACTTGACCGGGTGCCACTGCTCGAAGGTGCCGTCGATGATCACGATGTCGGCGTCGGGGTCGGAGGTCACTCCGGCCGGCGGCCCCTGGTCGCGGACGCCGTCCCGACCGAGCGAACGGATCTCGAGCAGGTTGTTCTCCATCACGACCTGGAACGGCCGCCCCCAGCCGTCCTTCATCTGGTCGGCGGCGACCCCACGCGTGCTCAGCACCTCGGCCAGATCCGCGAGGCTCGCGACCTGAGGCACGACCCTGGTCTCCGCGACCTCGTCGTCAAAAGTGTTTGCGAGCTTCGCCAGTCTACGTTGAGTAACGCTCTCGGCGGTGAGGTCATCCGCCGAGCTGACCGCCTGTGGCGCGGCGGCCGTCTGGACTGAGGTCGGCTCCGGCGTCGGCTTCTCCCGCCGACAGCCCGACATTCCGAGCGACACCAGGACGAGAACCGTGAGAGCTCCTGTGATTCTGGCCGCCATCAGTCACCTCCCGGGGTCTCCTGGGGCTTCAACGATAGCACGCTGGACGCGAGGGTCAGGTCCGGCCGCGGCGCCAGCCGAAACTCTGGCCCTCACCCTTCACCGGGCTGCTGCTGCGGCCGGCGACGCACCGCACTCAGCGGAGCGTTCTCACCTCGGAGTACTCGATCAACCATCGGCTAGGAGGACGCGGATTTGAGGGTTTCGATCAGATCGGCTTGCCACTCGTCCGCTCCCGGAGGCTCTCCCGGCGCGGACCCGGTCCCGGGGTCACCGATCGACCACGCTCCGTCACCGCCCTGCACAACCAGAGGCAACGGACCGAGCTCATCGGTCAGCTTCACGAGATCCTGAGTCGGGAAGCCCGCACCGACCACGGCGGCCTCCGGCCGCCAGTCGCGGACGAGCCTCGAGGCCTCGTCCAGCGAGCGCGCGTGACGCGCGTCGGCACCGGCCACCACGAGGGCCTCGACCAGGACGGCCGCGTGCGATGGGTCGTGTTCACCCACCAGCACGCGGCGCCCGTCGAGGACCGGTGCGCGCTCGTCGGCTTCGCCCGAGGCCGGCAGCGAGAGCGGCAGCACCACGCGGAACCGGGTCCCGACTCCGGGCTGTGAGTCGACGGTGATCCGACCGCCGTGCTCGCTCACCACCGCATAGACCACCGCAAGGCCGAGGCCGGCCCCTCGCCCCGTGGGCCGCTGGGTGAAGAACGGCTCGAACAGGCGCTCGCGGACCTCCGGTGCGATGCCGACCCCATGGTCGGCGACCACGAGCTCGGCCTCGTCACCCCGGGCGCCGAGCGAGATCTCGATCCCGCCGTGCCCGCCCGCGACCGCGTCGCGTGCGTTGAGCACCAGGTTGAGCAGCACTCGGCGCAGCGCGACCGGATTGCCCTCGACCTGCACCGGATTGGGAGGGGTCGCAACCACGAACGGGCACCCGGAGGGCAGCAGGTGGCGGAGCAGGTCCGCCTGCTGGCGGACCAGATCAGCGAGGTCGAGAGGGCGATGGGGGGTGGTCTCGCGACGGGCGAACAAGAGCAGCTCCCCGACCACCTCCGAGCCCTGCTCGGCGAGATCCCGGATCGCCGCGGCGGCGCCCGTCACAGAGTCCGGGTCGCGCTCGATGAGGCGCACGTTGAGCTGGATTCCGGCGAGCAGGTTGTTGAAGTCGTGCGCGATGCCGCTGGCAAGGGTCCCGACGGCGCGCATCTTGTCGGCCTCTCGAAGGCGGGCCGCAGCAGTGGCCGCCTCGGTGCGGTCACGAACCACGAGGATGCCGTGAGCCAGGCCCCGGGGCAGGGTGAGCGCACAGGCGAGGACCCTGCCGCCGTCGGTCACCTCCCACTCGGCAGCCTCGCCGCGCCGGAGGCAAGCGGCCGCCTCCTCGACGACCGGCCCGGCAAGGGGAGCGAAGGCGCGGTTGGCGAGATCCACTGCACCGCCCGGACCGAGCAGCGCGACACCGTCGGTCATGGCGTCGAAGGTCCGCCGCCACAGCTCGCCCAGGCGGCGCACCCGATCGGTCTGGTCGTGAACCGCGAGCAGCCACGCCCGCTCCGTCCCGGCGGCGAGGCATCGCACCCGCAGCTCGACCTCGGCGGCGTCGCCGTCGGGCAGCCGCCAGCGACCCTCGAAGCTCGCGGCATCGCCCTCGGCCATCTCGACAAGACGGTGTCGAACGGTCTCGGCGGCGGGCTCGTCAAGTCGGTCCATCCACTCCTGCCCGGATGGGTTGCTGGCGAACAAGATCGCCGCCGCGGGGTTGGCACCGGTGACGGCGAGCTCCGCTCCGAGCTCGAGGACGGGGGTTGGAGAGCTCTCGAAGATGTCCCGGAAGCGCCGCTCACTGGCGATCAGGGACCTGCGCTGCGCAGCGAGGCGGTCGCCCATCTCCGCCAGCGCCCGGGCGAGCTCGACCGTCTCGGAGCTGCCGCCGATCTCTTCCGGACGCGGCCACGGGCGCTCGGGACCGGCTTCGCGGGCACGGTCGGCGAGGCGACGCAGCGGCCGCACCACGGCAGCCACCGCGGCCAGGCCTACCACGAGCGCAGCGGCGAGGGCCAGTCCCATCCCCGCGACGAGCCTCACCGCCGCGGCACCGAGGTGGCGGCGGATGCGCGCGGTGTCCATGAGCAGCACGACCTGAAGGCGCGCTCCGTCGGCGACGGTCACGCTCTCGCGCACCGTCAGACCGCTCCGGTCGAGAGCCTCGACCTCCTCGGGAGTCGGCCCGAGCCGCCACAGCAGGGCGCCGCCCTCGCGACGGACCTCCACCGAGCGTACGTCGCCGAGCACCGCCTCCGGCAGCTCCGCGGGGACTCTCCCGTCGGCCACCGCGACCGCCATCGTCCGCGCGAGAACCCGTGCGTGGGCGCGGAGCTCGGCGATGAGTACACTGTCGAGGTGGGCGAGCACCAACCCGCTCACCAGCACCAGGGTCAGCACGACCACGCCGACCAGCCAGAACAGGAAGACGCGGCCGAGGGGCAGGCGGGAGAGGAAGGGAAGCCGGTCCGCGGACGGCCGATCCGTCAATTGGGGTCCACGCTCCCGTCGTCCGCCTCGTCATCCTCGTCCTGCGACCGCGCCGCTTCCATCTGCAGGCGCAGCGTCTCAAGGGAGGACATACCCCCCCAGCGGGCGAGAATCTCGGCGGCGTGACGCTCGGCGGCGTGGACGACCGAGCGCATCGCCACCCGCAACGCGTCGCGGTTCATGGACGACGCGAGCAGGCTGTGGTCGAAGCAGACATCGCCGTCCTCGTCGATCGAGAAGGCGCCGAACAGAGTCTCAGCGTTGAGCCTCGCGAGGTGCAGGCCGAGGGCGCCGTCGACCGTCTCCAGACCTCGGGCAAGGTAGGTGCGAACGTTGACGATGAGGTCGTCATCGAGCGGGCTGGCCACCACGAACACCACTGTCTCGCCGTCGACGCGGATCACGGCGCCGTCACTCCATCGGTGGCACTGCCCCGGACCGTAGAGTGCGTCGAGATCCCGCTCGAGCCGCTCCATGACTTCCTCGAGGTCCCCCGATGGCGCCCGTCGCTGCGTCATGGCATCCCCGAGAACAGCGTCACGGCCCGCTGTGCGCGACACGCATCAATCGTCACCGGCCTCCCCGGCGTTTTCGCCAAGGACCGCCCCGCCCTCGTCGAGCGCATCGAGGGCCTCCAACGCGCGGTCCAGGTCGTCGACCGGCACTTGGACCTCGACTGTGGACAGGGCCCCGATGGTGGTCGGAAACTCGCGGTCGTGGTGACTGAGCACCCGCACCGTGATGCCCTGCTCGAGCAGGAAGCCTTCCACGATCGCGGCCTCGGCCTCGTCGCCGGTCTCCTCGACAGTCATCCACTCCACGGGTTGAACCGGTCGAGGCGGCGCCTCAGCCAGCTCGACGCCGCAGTCGGCACAGAGTGAGACCCCCTCGCGATACTCGACGCCGCAGGACGGGCAGAACGGCACGGCCGCCTCCTCTCAGTCGAAGTCGAAGAGGTCGCCTTCGAAGACGTCCGACAGCTGGCGCATGAGCGCTGATGACAGCCCGGTGGCGAGCCCGGCCATGATCGCCGCACCCTTGGTGCGACCGACCAGATAACCGAACAGCCCCACCGCCACCACCGAGGTCAGCGGATGCCGACCGACGGTACCGCGCCAGTCGATCGTCGAGGGAACCAGGGTGTCCAAGATGGTGTCGGGATCCAGCCGCCGTCCGAGAGTGGGCTCGGCAGTTGTCGACGACCCCTTGTCCGGGGTCCCGTCGGGGACGTCCTCCAGATCAATGTCCGCCATGTCGCCTCACCCCCGCCCAGTCAGTCTCGCGGACGGGCGATGTAGCCGACCACGAAACCAGCCGCGAGGGCGATGAGCACCGACTTGCCGGGGTTGACCCGGATGTACTCGAGCACCTGATCCCCTCGCTGCTTGAAGTCGATCTCAGTGACCCGGTCGCGAACCTTCTCGATGATCTCCCTGCTCTTGGCCACCAGAGCTTCGTACTGCTCCTTGGCCTTCGCGTACAGCTGCTCGGCCTGCTCGCGGGTCTTCGCGACGAGCTTGGCGCTCGCTTCCTTGGCTTCCTTGAGGTGCACGCGCGCCTCGTCGAGGTGCGTGCGCACACGATCGGCGACCTCGGCGGAGCGTTCCCGGGCCTTGCCGTAGGCCCCCTGCATGGCCGAGCGGGCGTTGTCCATCGCCTGCTGAGCACGGCTGAGGGCACTCTTGACCTCGGTCAGCTCGCCTTCGGCCTCTCGGGTCACCTGCTCGATGGCCTCATCTACGCTTTGCTGTTCTTGTGACATGTTCGACCTCCTCTAGCCAGGAACCATCTTCATTCTAGTCCCTGCCATCAGTTAACGTCCACGGCGGCCGGTTCGTTCCGCGCCGGCACGATTCAACCGGCCACCCGGCCCCGATGGTGGCGGAGCCGCAAACCGCCATCGGTTGCGATGGCGGGGGCGAGCCCCGGAGTCGGGAGAGAGCACGCAAAGCGTGCCATGTGGCTGTCCGCGGCAGCAAGGTGCAGGTTAAGATGGCGCCAGAGGAGGCGCCGTGAAGCTGACCGTCCTCGGGGCCGGGCGTTGTGTGACGGGATCGAAATACCTGCTCGAATGGAAGCAGTTCTCCGCGCTCGTTGACTGTGGCCTCTTCCAGGGTCCGGCCGCTCACCGGCGGCTGAACTGGAAGCCGCTGCCCCACCCGGCGTCGCGCCTCGATGCGGTCGTGCTCACCCACGCCCACATCGACCACTCGGGCTATTTGCCGCGCCTCGCGCGCCAGGGTTTCTCGGGACCCGTCTACTGCACCCGTGCCACCGCCGCGCTGCTGCGCGTCCTGCTGCCCGACGCCGCCCACCTCCAGGAAGAGGAAGCGCGCTACGCCAACAAGGAGGGGTACTCGAAGCACAACCCCGCGCTGCCCCTGTTCCGCCTCGCCGACGCCAGGGCCGCCCTGCGGCTGCTTCGACCGACCCCGTTCGGCGACTGGACGGACCTCCACCCCGGGATCCGCTTCCGCTTCCACCGCCAAGGCCACATCCTCGGCGCCGCCGCCATCGAGCTCAGCTCGAAGGTCGCCGGCGGCAAACGGCAGACGGTGTACTTCTCCGGCGACGTCGGCCGCTACGGAGTTCCGATCCTGCGCGAGCCGGAGTCATACCCGGGCTCGGATGTTCTGCTGATCGAAGCCACCTACGGCGATCGCAGGCATGATCCGCGCGACCCGCGGGAGGTCCTCGCGGACGAGGTCAACGCCGCCATCAAGCGTGGAGGCGTGCTGCTCATCCCCGCGTTCGCCGTCGACCGCACTCAGGAGCTGCTGTACATGTTGCACGAGCTCGCAGTGGACGGGGACGTCCCGGAGCTCCCGATCTGGCTCGACAGCCCCATGGGCATCGAGGCCACTGCCCTCTACAGCCGCTTCACGGACGAGCACGACGTCGAGATGCGCCACTCTCTCGCCGAGCAGTCCAACCCCATCTTTCCGGCCAACCTGGGGGTCACGCCGACCTCGCGCGACTCGCGGTCTCTCAACGACATACGCGGCCCGGCGATCATCATCTCGGCGTCTGGGATGGCCACCGGGGGCCGAATCCTCCATCACCTCAAGCTGCGGCTGCCCGACCCATCCAACACGGTCATGTTCGTCGGCTACCAGGCCGAGGGTACCAAGGGCCGGCGGTTGGTCGAGGGTGAAGAAAGGGTCAAGATCCACGGCCAGTGGGTACCCGTGCGCGCACAGGTGACCCAGGTCAGCGGTCTCTCCGCGCACGCCGACGTCGAGGAGCTGCAGGTGTGGCTGAAGCGCCGCGAGCGCGAGCCCGCCCGTGTGATCATCGTGCATGGCGAGTATCCCGCGCAGCAGGCCTTCGCGGAGACCCTGCACGACGAGTTCGGCTGGAGCTCGGAGATTCCGGAGCTCGGCGAGACGCTGGCGCTGTAGGGCAGATCCGCCGGCAAGCCTGATCACCGTCATCGGGATGCCCTCGTGGGGCCTCTGCCCCTCAGGCCCCGTGATGGGTTGCGCGCATCCTTGGACTCCGATCCTGGTCACGACGAGGGCGCTGTCCGCCGAGCCAGTGGACCGACCAGCCAGCTTCGAGGACTCTTTGGCGCGGCGTGATCGGGATCCACTCGCCCGTATCCATCGAACACACAACGGGCGCCGTCCGCGGACGGCGCCCGTTGGGTCTCTGCTTGGTTCGGTGGCCGCGTCAGTCCGCCGTAGGCTCCGGAGCCGGTGTCGGCTTGGCGGTCTTCGGGGTCTTCGGGGTCTTCGGGCCCTTCGCAGTCTTGGCGGTCTTCGCGCCGCCCTTCGGCGCCGGCTCGCCCGCCTCGGGTTCCTTCTCTTTCGTGGCGGCCGCCTTGGGTTCGGTCTTGCGGCCGCCGCCGAAGACGCCCTTCGCGCGGTCCAGGAGCGAGGTCTTTCCGCTGTCGGAGCCGGCTTCCTGCTTCGGCTTCAGCTCGTAGTCGATGAACTCGATGATCGCGAGCTGAGCGCCGTCGCCGCGACGCCGACCGAGCCGCATGATGCGGGTGTAGCCGCCGGGCCGGTCGCTGAATCGCGGTGCGATCTCGTCGAACAGGCGGCGAACGACGTCCTTGTCGCTCACCATCGCGAGTACGCGGCGGCGCGCAGGCAGCGATCCGGTGCGCGCGAGGGTCACCATCCGCTCGGCGAGTGGACGGAGCTCTTTCGCCTTCTCCACGGTGGTCACGATCCGCTCGTGGGCGAACAGCGAGGTCAGCTGATTGCGGAACATGGCCTTGCGGTGGGCGGAGGTCCGTCCCAGCTTGCGGCCGCTCATTCGATGTCGCATGGGTCCTTCTCCAGTGCCGCCGAGGCAGCGCCGCGGCAGCCGCCGCGGGCTCTGCCCTACATGTCGAGCTTCATTCCGAAGCCGAGGCCGAGAGCCTCGAGCTTGTCCTGGACCTCCTTCAGCGACTTCTCGCCGAAGTTTCGGATCTCCACCATCTCACGCTCGGAGCGTGAGACGAGATCGCGGAGGGTTCGGATGTTCGCGTTCTTGAGGCAGTTCATCGACCGGATCGAAAGCTCGAGGGTATCGATCGACTGGTCGAGGACGCTGTCCTCCTCTTGCCGCCCCTCGCTCGCTTCGGCCTCGGGGGCCGCTTCGATCCCGGCGAACCGGGTGTAGATGTCCATGTGCCCCTGGACCAGCTGGGCGGCCTGGCTGAGAGCCTCGTCCGGCGTGATGGTGCCGTTGGTCCAGACCTCGAGCACGAGGCGCTCGTAGTTGGTCATCCTGCCGAGGCGCGCCGCCTCGACGCGCAGGTTGGCTTTGCGCACCGGCGAATGGGCGGAGTCGATTGGGATGAAGCCGAGGTCGAGGTCGTCCGTCTGGTTCTCCTCACCCGGGATGTAACCGCGACCGGACGCGACCCGGACGCTCATCCTGAGTTGGCCGTCGGCGGACAGGGTCGCGACGTGGACATCGGGGTCGATGACCTCGACCAGGTGCGAGCCCTGGAACTGCCCGGCGGTGACCTCTCCAGGACCCTTGGCCTCGAAGCTGAGGAAGGTCGGCTCCTGCCCGTGGATCCGGAACGGGATCTTCTTGAGGTTCAAAATGATGTCGGTAACATCCTCGACGACGCCGGGGACCGCCGAGAACTCATGGTCGGCACCGTCGATCTTGACCGCCGTAATGGCGGCGCCGGGAATCGACGACAACAGGGCGCGCCGTAGGGCATTGCCCACGGTCGTGCCCCAACCGCGCTCGAATGGCTGGGCGACGAACCGCGCGAAGGTTGCGCTCCGGTCGGGATCGTCGCTCGTGACCTGTGCTGGTCGCTGAAACTCGTACCAGATCATGCCGCCTCCACGTCGTCAGCGGGAGTAGAGCTCGACGATGAGCTGCTCCTGAATCGGGAATCGGATCTCCTCGCGGGCCGGCATCTCGAGCACCTTGCCGCGAAAAGCGTCGGCCTCCAGCTCGAGCCAGGCCGGAACACCGCGCCCCTGGGCAAAGTCCAGTGCTTCCCGGATCAGCGGGTTGGTGCGACTGGACTCGTGCACCGTGACCTCCATACCGGAACGCACGCGAAACGACGGCACGTCCACCCGACGGCCGTTGACCTGGATGTGGCCGTGGCGCACGAACTGTCTCGCCTGGGAGCGAGAGGTCGCGAACCCGAGCGAGTAGACCACGTTGTCCAGGCGCAGCTCGAGCAGGCGCAGCAGGGTCTCGCCGGTGACGCCCTTGCGGCGGGCAGCCTCGGTGAATGTACGCCGGAACTGGCCCTCGAGCAGGCCGTAAATGCGGCGCAGCTTCTGCTTCTCGCGGAGCTGGATGCCGAAGGCGCGCACCTTGCGCCGCCGACCCGCACCATGCTGACCGGGAGGCGTGTTGCGCCGCTCGATGGCACATTTTTCCTTGTAACAGCGCTCGCCCTTGAGGAACAGCTTCATGCCCTCACGACGGCACAGACGACAGACGGGCCCACGATACCGTGCCACGATCTGATCTCCTTGCTACACGCGGCGCCGCTTGCGCGGGCGGCAGCCGTTGTGGGGAATGGGGGTGATGTCGCGGATGCTGCGAATGTCGAGGCCCGCCGCTGCTACCGCCCGGATCGCCGACTCGCGTCCCGGCCCCGGGCCCTTGACGCGAACGTGGACGCTCCGCACGCCGTGCTCGGCCGCCTGGTCGGCCGCGTTCTTGGCGGCCAGCTGGGCCGCGTAGGGCGTGCCCTTGCGTGAGCCCTTGTAGCCGATTCGCCCACCGGATGACCAGCACAGCGTCATCCCACTCGGATCGGTGAAGGTGACGATCGTGTTGTTGAACGTCGCGTGGATGTTGGCGACAGCCTGGGGAACGTTCTTGCGCTCCCGACGAGGCTTGCGAGCGGTCTTGCGATCCTTGGCCATTCGGGACTCCTGAGCCTACTTCTTGCCGGCTTTCTTCTTGCCGGCGACGGCCTGACGCCGTGGTCCTTTGCGCGTCCGGGCGTTGGTGTGGGTGCGCTGACCGCGCGCCGGCAGTCCGCGGCGATGCCGCATACCGCGGTAGGATCCAATCTCGATCAGACGCTTGATGTTCATGGCTACCTCCTTGCGGAGGTCGCCCTCGACCTTGCCTTCGTCCTGGATGATGCGCTGGATGCGCAGTACCTCGTCCTCGGAGAGGTCCTTGACCTTAATCCCCTCTTCGACACCGGCCTTGGCGAGAATGGTCCTCGCACGCGTCCGGCCGATTCCGAAGATGTAGGTGAGTCCGATCTCGACCCGCTTGTTGGACGGCAGATCAACACCTGCTATGCGAGCCACCTGTAACCTCCCGGATCAGCCTTGCCGCTGCTTGTGCTTCGGGTTTTCGCAGATCACACGGATCACACCCTTGCGGCGAATAATTTTGCACTTCGAACACATGATCTTCACTGACGGACGAACTTTCATCGCCGCCCCCTTCACTTGTACCGGTACACGATGCGCCCCCGCTTCAGGTCGTAGGGGGACAGTTCCACGAGCACCTTGTCGCCAGGAAGAATGCGAATGAAGTGCTTGCGCATCTTTCCCGAGATGTGCGCGAGCACCCCGTGGCCGTTTTCGAGCTCGACCTTAAACATGGCGTTCGGCAACGGCTCGACGACCGTCGCGACCACCTCGATCGCCTCTTCCTTCGCCATTCATGACTCCCCGAGTCCCAAGATTCGGTGGCCGTCATGCGTAACTGCCACCGAGTACTCAAAATGGGCCGCGAGTTTACCGTCTTCCGTGCGGGCTGTCCAGCCGTCGTCGTCGACCTTTACCCGCCAGCTTCCCTCTGTGATCATCGGCTCGATCGCGAGCACCAGGCCCGGCTTCAGCAGGTGCCCCTGGCCCGGCGGGCCATAGTTCGCCACCTGCGGGTCCTCGTGCAGCGCGCGGCCGATGCCGTGCCCGACAAACTCGCGCACCACACCAAACCCGGCGGCCTCGGCGGTAGTCTGGACGGCCGCCCCGACGTCGCCGAGCCGGTTGCCGGGAGCAACCTGCGCCACCGCCTTGTCAAGGCACTTCCGCGTGGTCTCGATCAACCTCATGGCGGTGCCGTTGACGTTGCCGATCGCAAACGTGATCGCCGAGTCGCCGAAGAACCCGTCCACGACGGCGCCGCAGTCCACGCTCACCACATCGCCCTCGGTCAGGCGGAGCTTGCTGCTCGGGATGCCGTGTACGATCACGTCGTTGAGCGACACACACAGAGTCGCAGGGTAGCCGCGGTAACCCTTGAACGCCGGCCGACCGCCGCCGTCGATGATCGTCGCCTCGGCGAGCTCGTCGAGCTCGGCGGTCGAGACACCGGGGCGAGCCATCTCGCGGACTGCGGCCAACGCCTTGTGGACCAAGCTGTTGGCCCGGTGCATCGTGTCAAGCTCGGTTTCGGATTTGAGGAAGATCATGCGACCACCGCCGCGCCAACTGCGGCGAGCACGTCTGCCGTAACCTCGTGGCGCGATCTGTTCGCGTCCACCCGGACCAGGATGCCGCGAGCGTCGTAGAGTGCCGCCAACGGTGCCGTCTTCTCGCGATAAACCTGGAGCCGGGCCCGGACCACCTCCTCGCGGTCGTCGGCGCGCTGCACCAGAGGCTCGCCGGTCACGTCGTCGAGGTCGGGTCGCCGCGGCGGGTCGAGCTCGAGGTGGTAGACGCGACCTGAAGGCAGATGCACACGGCGCCCGTTGAGCCTCCGCACGATCACGTCGTCGCAGGCGTCGAGCAGAATCACCCGCTCGACCCGGCGACCCAGCTCGGCAAGCAGATCGTCGAGCAGGACCGACTGCTCGACGGTTCGCGGGAAGCCGTCGAGCAGGAAGCCGCGTTTGCAGCCGTCCTGGTCGAGACGGTGGACGAGGATGCCGGCCATCAGTCGGTCCGGCACCAGGTCCCCCTGCGCCATGGTCGCCGCAACCTCGCCGCCGACCGGCGTGCCGGCACGGACCTCTTCGCGCAGCAGATCGCCGGTGGCGATATGCGGCACGTTGTAGGCCCCGCTCAGCATCGCGGCCTGCGTCCCCTTCCCGGACCCTGGCGGTCCGAGCAGGACGAGGTCGAGGCTCGAGTAACAGGCGGTCATCATTTTCTCCCGCGGACCCTTCCGCGGCGCATGAAGCCGTCGTAGTGGCGCATGACGAGCTGGGACTCGATCTGCTGCACGGTGTCCATGGCAACCCCGACCACGATCAGCAGCGAGGTCCCGCCGAAGTAGAAGCTGATGCCGAGGCCCTGGGTGAACCAGTTCGGCAGCACGCCGTCCAGCGTCGGGCCGATGAACGGGATCGTCGCCACCTTGAAGCCCGAGATCAGCACCTGCGGAAGGATCGCCACCAATGCCAGGTAGAGCGCGCCAACCAGGGTGATCCGGGTCAGGATCTTGTCGATGAACTCGGCGGTTCGCTTGCCCGGCCGAATTCCGGGGATGAAACCGCCGTACTTGCGCATGTTTTCGGCGGTGTCCTCGGGGTTGAAGATGATCGACGTGTAGAAGTAGCAGAAGAAGATGATCGCCGCGAAGTAGATGAGGTTGTACAGCGGCTCGCCGTAGCCGAGCGCCTGGGTGATCTTGCGCAGCCACGGCTGATCGATGATCTGGCCGAGGGTCTGCGGGAACGACATGATCGACGCGGCGAAGATCACGGGGATCACGCCGCCGGTGTTCAGCCGCAAAGGCAGGTAGGTGCTCTGGCCGCCGTACACCCGGCGGCCGACGACGCGCTTGGCGTACTGAATCGGGATCCGTCGTTGCGCGCGCTCCATGTAGACGATGGCGGCGACCACCCCGAGCATGAACACGACCAACAGCACCACCGTGAAGATCGACAGCGAGCCGGTCTGCACGTCGGTGATGGTCTTGATGATCGCGGCCGGCAGGCCGACCACGATGCCGGCGAAGATGATGAGCGAGATCCCGTTGCCGATCCCGCGTTCGGAGATCTGCTCGCCGAGCCACATCACGAATGCGGTCCCGGTGGTGAGCGTCAGTACCGTCAGCAGCCGGAAGCCCCAGCCGTGTATCCCCTGCGGCACGAGCCAGGCCCCGCCTGGCGCCTGGGTCCGCTCGAGGAAGAAGGAGATGCCGAGAGACTGGATGACCGACAGCACGACCGTCCCGTAGCGGGTGTACTGGGTGATCTTGCGCCGGCCGAGCTCGCCCTCCTTGGAGAGCTTCTCGAGGTAGGGCCACACCACCGTCAGCAGCTGCAGGATGATCGACGCCGAGATGTACGGCATGATCCCCAGTGCGAACACGGTCATCCGACCGAGCGCACCGCCCGAGAACAGGTTGAGGAAGCCCAGCACTGTCCCCTTCGCTGCCTCGGTGAACTCCGCGATCGCCACCGGGTCCACCCCCGGAATGGGGATGAACGAGCCCAAACGGTAGACCGCGAGCAGCCCGAAGGTGAACAGCACCCGCTTGCGCAGGTCGGGAATCGCGAAGATGTTGCGAAAACTCTCGATCACGACGCCACCACCTCGCACCGGCCGCCGGCGGCTTCGATGCTCGCCTGTGCCGACTTGGAGAACCGGTTCGCCTGGACCGTCAGCTTCTTGGTGAGGGCGCCGTCGCCGAGCACCTTGACCACCTTGGAGGTGTTGGAGAGAAGACCCTTCTCCGCCATCGTCGCCGCCGACACGGTGTCGCCGCTGGCAAACACGCGTTCGAGGTCACGCAGGTTCACGATCTCCACGTCGATCCGGTAGATATTGGTGAAGCCGCGCTTGGGGATACGACGCACCAGGGGCATCTGGCCGCCTTCGAAACCAGCACGGCGGGAGTATCCGCTGCGGGACTTCTGGCCCTTGTGGCCCCGGCCAGCCGTCTTGCCGTTTCCGGAACCCGGGCCGCGACCGACCCGCTTGCGGGCCTTCTTCGCCCCGGCCGCCGGACGCAGGGTGTTGAGCTCCATGTCAGCCCTCCGCTTCCTCGACCGTCACCAGGTGCGTCACCTTGTTCACCATCCCGCGGATGCACGGATCGTCCGGCCGGGTCACCGTGCGACCGATGCGGCCGAGGCCGAGACCGTGCAGGACCTTGCGCACTTTCGCCTGGTTCCCGATCTCGCTGCGCACCTGAGTAATCTTGATCATCTTCTTGGCCTTGGCCGTCTTGCGCGCGCTCATCAGCGGTCCGCCTCCTCCGGTTCACCGGCTGGGTCGAAACCTGGGTCCGGCGTTGGCTCCTCGGTCTCATCGTCCACGCTCACACCAATGCCGCGCAGGCGATTCACCTGATCCTGGGTCATCAGCTTGCCGATGGCGTCGAAGGTCGCCCGCACCACGTTGAACGGGTTCCGGCTGCCGACGATCTTGGTCAGGATGTCCTGGACCCCCGCCGACTCCAGGACCGCACGCACCCCGCCCCCGGCGATCACGCCGGTGCCGGGCGACGCCGGACGGAGCAGGACGCGCGTCGCGCCCCATCGACCCCAGACCTGGTGAGGCACCGTCCCCGCGATCAGCGGGACGCGGATCGCGAAACGTTTCGCCTGCTCGCTCGCCTTGGCGATCGCCGGCGGAACCTCGCGCGCCTTACCGGTCCCGAAGCCGACCTGGCCGGCGCCGTCCCCGGCGACGACGACTGCCGAGAACGAGAAGTTCTTGCCGCCTTTGACAACCTTGGCGACGCGGTTGATGTGGACAACGGTTTCGACGAACTCGGACTCTCGGTTGATCATCGTCGCATGCCCCTAGAACTTCAGCCCGGTCGAGCGGGCGGCCTCGGCGATGGCGCGAACCACGCCGTGATAGGTGAACCCGCCGCGGTCGAAGACCACCGTGTCGATGCCCTTCTCCTTGGCCCGCTCGGCAATGGCGCGCCCTACCGCGGTCCCGGCTGCCACGTTCGACGCCGCTTTCGACGTCAGTCCGCCGGCGAGCGTCTTCTCGACGGTGGACGCGCTGACCAGCGTCACACCGCTCTCGTCATCGACCAGCTGGGCGTAAACGTGGTGGGAGCTGCGGTAGACGGCCAGGCGTGGACGGCCGGCAGACCCCCGCACGATCGACCGATACCGGCGCTTGATCTTCTCGCGACGCTGCTTGCGATCCCGTATGCGGCTCATCACTTCGCTCCCTGCTTGCCGGCCTTCATGCGCAGCTTCTCGCCGGCGTAGCGGATGCCTTTGCCCTTGTAGGGCTCGGGCGGCCGCAGTCCGCGGATGTCCGCCGCCACCTGACCGACCCGCTGGCGGTCGTGCCCCGACACGGTGAGCCGGTTGGCCTTGGCATCGACATCGATTCCGATTCCCTCGGGAATCGGAAAGTTGATCTGGTGGGAGTAGCCGAGACTGAACACCACGGCGTCGGTCTGTTTCTCGGCCCGATACCCGATGCCGACAATCTCGAGCTCCTTGCGCCACCCGTCCGACACACCGGTCACGGCGTTAGCAATGAGCGCACGGTTAAGACCGTGCGAGGCGCGGACCTGCCGCTCCTCGCTGTCGCGGCTCAGGGTCAGGGTTCCGTTCTCGAGGGCGGCCGAGATCCCAGGCATCAGGTGGACCAACAGAGAGCCCTTCGGCCCCTTGACCTGGACCACGCCGTTGCCGACGTGAACCTCGACGCCCTGCGGCACCGAAATGGGTTTGCGTCCGATTCGAGACATGGCGTGCTCCCTACCAGACCCGGCACAGCACCTCACCGCCGACGCTTAGGCTGCGCGCCTGCTCGTCGGTGAGGATGCCCCGGTTGGTCGAGACGACGGCCACGCCGAGTCCGCTGCGCACGCGCGGCAGGTCCTCGACGCCGCGATACACGCGCCGGCCCGGCTTGGACACGCGCTCCATGCCGTGGATCACGCTCTCGCCGTCTTCCGCGTACTTGAGGTAGATGCGAAGCGTCCCCTGGGGTCCCTCCTCCAGGACCTTGAAGGTCCGGATGAAACCCTCTTGCTTGAGGATCTTCGCGATGTCGAGCTTGAGCCGCGAGGCCGGTACGTCGGTGCGGTCGTGCCGCACCATCGTCGCGTTGCGGATCCGGGTCAGCATGTCAGCAATGGGGTCGGTCATACTCATGGCTCGGTCCTCACCAGCTCGCCTTGGTCACACCGGGCAGGAAGCCCTCGAGTGCCAGCTTGCGGAAGCAGAGGCGGCAGAGCTGAAACTTGCGCATGTAGCCCCGGGGGCGTCCGCACACTCGGCAGCGGTTGCGGTGCCGCACCTTGAACTTGGGCTTCCTCAAGCTCTTTGCAATACAGGACTTGCGTGCCACGATGCCTCCTAACGCTGCTGGAACGGCATACCCAGCCCGGCGAGCAGCGCACGCGCCTGGTCGTCGGTGGGAGCCGAGGTGGTAATGGTCACGTTCATGCCGAGGTTGCCCTCGATCTTCTGATACTCGACCTCGGGAAAGATCAGGATGTCGCGGACCCCGAGCGTGTAGTTCCCGCGCCCGTCGAACGACGAGCCGTTGACACCACGGAAGTCACGCACGCGCGGCAGCGCGATCGAGATCAGCCGGTCGAGAAACTCGTACATCCGCTCCCGGCGCAGCGTGACTGTGCAGCCGACCGGCATCCCCTCACGCAGTTTGAAAGCCGCGATCGACTTGCGGGCGCGGCGCAGGACCGGTTTCTGACCGGTGATGTTGGCCATCTGCTCAACGGCGACGTCGAGCAACTTGGCAGTCTTGGACGCCTCACCGACGCCCATGTTGCAGGTGATCTTCTCGATGCGCGGAAACTGCATCGGATTGGTGAGCCCGAACTCTTTCGTGAGAGCCGGCACCACCTCGTCACGGTACTTCTCAGCCAAGCGCGCCATCGTCCCTCCTACCGGTCGAGAATCGCGCCGTCGACCTTGGCGACCCGGACCTTGCGGCCGTCTTCGAGAACCTTGTATCCGATCCGAGTGCGGCGTCCGCTGTCGGGGGATACCACCATCACATTCGAGACATGGAGCGGCGCCTCACGCTCGACGATCCCGCCCTGGATCCGGCGGTTTGGGTTGGGCCTGGTGTGGCGCTTGATCATGTTCACGCCTTCCACCACGATCCGCTCACGGTCGCGGTCGACCCGCAGGACACGGCCCCGCTTGCCGCCGTCCTTGCCGGCGATGACCTCGACCAGGTCGCTCTTCTTCACTTTCATGTTGCCCATGGCGTCCCCCTACAACACTTCCGGAGCGAGCGAGACGATCTTCATGAATCGTTTCTCGCGGAGCTCACGGGCGACAGGGCCGAACACTCGGGTGCCGACCGGCTCACGCTGGGCGTTGACCAACACCGCGGCGTTCTCGTCGAAGCGGATGTAGGAACCGTCCCGGCGCCGGGTCCTCGATTTGGTCCGCACGACCACCGCCTTGACCACCGTACCCTTCTTGACGTCGGAGTCCGGAGCGGCCTCCTTGACCGAGCAAACGATGATGTCGCCGAGACCGGCGTAGCGCGGCGCCGAGGAACCGCCCAACTGGCGGATCGCCATCAGCTTGCGCGCGCCGGAGTTGTCGGCGACGGCGAGCATGGTTCCCATCTGAATCATGGTGCCGCCTCCCGCCTACTGCGCCCGCTCGATGATCCGTCGCACCCGCCACCGCTTGCGCCGTGACATCGGACGGCACTCCTCGATCAGGACGCGGTCGCCCTGGTTGCAGGAGTTCTCCTCATCGTGGGCCATGAAGGTGGACGAGGACCGGACGAACCGGTGGTAAAGCGGATGGAGCACGAGGTTCTCGACCTTCACGACGACCGACTTGTCGGCGCCGTTGGAGACCACCACCCCAATCTTCGTGGTCTTGTGACGGTTGCTCTCGGGCGCAGTCATGACGCACTCTCCTGCTGGCGCTCGTTGAGGACGGTCTGCACGCGCGCGATGTCACGGCGGACCTGACGGATCTTGGTCGGATCCTCGATCTGACCGGTCGACTTCTGAAACCGGAGCTTGAACAGCTGCTCCTCGAGCGTACCGAGCGTGTTCTTGAGCTCGTCGGCGGACTGATCGCGCAACACCTTCGCCCTCATACCGACTCCCCACGGGTGACGAAGCGGGTCTTCATCGGGAGCTTGTGGGCTGCCAGGCGCATCGCCTCGCGTGCGATCTCCTCCGGCACACCCTCCATCTCGTAGAGGATCCGCGCAGCTCTGACCACCGCCACCCACTCCTCCGGGTTGCCTTTGCCCTTTCCCATGCGGGTCTCGAGGGGCTTCTTGGTGATCGGCTTGTCCGGAAAGATCCGGATCCAGATCTTGCCGCCGCGCTTGACATGGCGGGTCATCGCGACACGGGCCGCCTCGATCTGACGGGCAGTGATCCAGCCGCTTTCGAGCGTCTGCAGCGCGTAGTCGCCGAACGCCAGCGTGGCCCCCCGGCTGGCAACGCCGCGGACCTTCCCCCGCTGCTGCTTGCGGTACTTGACCTTCTTGGGCATCAACATGGCGACAGTCCCTTCCTACAGGCGGCGGCGGATCGAGCGAGCGCGGTGGCGCTCGCCGCGGTAGACCCAGACCTTGACGCCGATGACCCCGAAGGTCGTGTAGGCGGTCTGGAAGCCGTAGTCGATGTCCGCCTTGAGCGTGTGCAGCGGCAGGCGACCCTGCTGGTACCACTCGGAACGTGCGATCTCGGCGCCGTTGAGGCGGCCGGCGCAGCGCACCTTGATGCCCTGAGCGCCGAAGCGGAGCGCGTTCTCGATCGAGCGCCGCATGGCGCGGCGGAACGCGACTCGGCGCTCGAGCTGGCGGGCGATGTTCGCGGCGATCAGCTGGGCGTCGATTTCTGGCCGCTGGATCTCTTGGATGTTGATGTGGATGTCCTGGCCGTAGCGACGCATCAGGTCGTCGCGCAGCTTGTCCACCTCGGCGCCCTTGCGCCCGATGATGATACCGGGACGGCCGGACAGGATGTTGACCCGAATCTTGTTCGCTGTGCGCTCGATGTCGATCGCACTCACCGCCGCATTGGCGAGCCGCTGACGCAGCTCGGACCGCAGCCGCAGGTCGTCGTGAAGGAGCTGGGCATAGCTCTTCTTGTCGGCGTACCAGCGCGACCGCCAGGTGTTGTTGTAGCCCAGCCGAAAGCCGTACGGATGTGTCTTCTGACCCACTGCTGCCTCCTCACGAATCCCGCACGGCGAGCTCGACCGTGACGTGGCACATGCGCTTCATGATCCGGTGCATCCGGACCCACTTCGAGGCCGGCCGCCCGCGCTTCAGGCGCGGACCGTCGTCGACCACGATGCGCTTGACGAACACCTGGTCCACGTCGACGCCCGGCTGGGTCTGCTCGAGGTTGGCCAGGGCCGACCTCACCAGCTTCTCCACGTCGCTGGCGGCGTACTTGGAGCTCAGCCGAAGGGTCGACAACGCCCGTTCAACGGGCTTGCCGCGGACCAGGTCGGCGACCAGCCGTACCTTGCGCGGCGAGGAGCGATAATAGCGGAGTTGCGCCCGGGCTTCCATATCAGCGCGCTCCCTTCTCCTTCTTGCCGCTGTGCCCGCGGAACGTGCGGGTCGGCGCGAACTCGCCCAGCTTGTGGCCAACCATGTTCTCGGTGACATACACCGGAACGAACTTGTGGCCGTTGTGGACGGCGATGGTCTGACCGACCATCAGCGGCGTAATCGTCGAGCGGCGAGACCATGTCTTGATGACCCTGCGGTCGCCGGCGGAGGTCATTCCCTCCACCTTCTTCATCAGGTGGTCGTCGACAAACGGTCCCTTGCGGATCGAGCGAGCCATCTGTCCCCTCCTACTTCTTCCGACGAGACACGATCAGGCGATCGGAAAGCTTGCGACCACGGGTCTTCGCACCCTTGGTCGGCTTGCCCCAGGGGGACACCGGATGGCGGCCCTTGTTGCGTCCCTCGCCACCACCGTGCGGGTGGTCTACGGGGTTCATGGCGGTGCCACGGGTCTGCGGCCGGATGCCGAGCCAGCGCGAGCGGCCCGCCTTGCCGATGGAGATGTTGCTGTGCTCAGGGTTGCCGACCGAGCCGATGGTAGCGAAGCACACCGACAGCACCATCCGCATCTCGCCCGAAGGCATGCGGAGAGTGGCGTACTTGCCCTCCTTCGCCATGATCTGCGCACCTGCTCCTGCGGAGCGGACCATCTGGCCGCCCTTGCCCGGCTTGAGCTCGACGTTGTGGACCACTGTGCCGAGCGGGATGTTCTTGAGCGGCATCGCGTTGCCGGCACGGACATCGGTCCGCTCTCCAGCCACGACGGTATCGCCCACGGCGACTCCGGCCGGCGCCAGGATGTAGCGCTTCTCGCCGTCCGCGTAGTGCAGCAGGGCGATCCGCGCGGACCGGTTCGGGTCGTACTCGAGCGTCGCCACGGTAGCGGGCACGCCATGCTTGTCGCGCTTGAAGTCGATCATGCGGTAGCGGCGCTTGTGGCCTTGGCCGCGGTGGCGCGAGGTCACATGGCCGCAGTTGTCCCGACCCGAGGAGCGCGTCTTACCCTCGGTGAGCTTCTTGAAGGGGCGCGAGGTCGTGATGTCGGCTCCGTCGAGGTGAGTCGCGAAGCGACGCCCCGGCGAGGTCGGCTTGTGGTTTCGGATTCCCATCGTGGCCTCCTCAGATCCCCTCGAAGAACTCGAGGGTCTTCGAGCCCGGTGCAAGCTTGACGTAGGCCTTGCGCATCATCGGGCGGTGGTTGGCCACGCGGCCGTAGCGCATGACCGGCTTGCCCTTGCGGTTGACCACGTGAACGTCCACCACCCTGACGTCGAACAGCTGCTCGACCGCCTTGCCGATCTGGATCTTGTTCGCGCGACGGTCAACTTCGAAGCAGACCGTGTTGCCGAGCTCCTGCATCGTGGTGGTCTTCTCGGTGATCAGCGGGCGAATGATGATCTCCCGCGCGTTCATGACAGCACCTCCACCAGCGACCGCACCGCAGGCTCCGAGGCCACGATCCAGCGATGGTTGAGGACCTCGTAGGCGTTGAGCGAGGTCGCGTCGATCATCTTCACCTCGGGCCGGTTGCGGCTCGCGAGGTGGAGGTTGAGGTTTTCCAGACCCTCGACCAGGAGGATCTTCTCGCCGTGGATCCCGAGCTGTCCGAGGTGGGCGATGAAGTCCTTCGTCCTCGGCTGGCTCAGGTTGAGGTTGTCGACGACCAGCAGCCGCCCCTCGGCGAGGCGCTGCGACAGCACCCCCTGAAGGGCAATTCGGCGCGCCTTCTTGTTGACCTTCATGGCGTAGGAGCGCGGGCGCGGACCATGAACGGTACCGCCCGAGCGCCACAGCGGCGAGCGCCGCTCACCGGCACGGGCGCGACCGGTGTGCTTCTGCTTCCACGGTTTGGCCCCGGTGCCGGCAACCTCGCCGCGCACCTTGGTCTTGTGGGTGCCGCGCCGGCGGCTCGCGAGGTGGGCGCGCACGACCTCCCACACCAGGTGCTCACTGACCTGGCGGGCGAAGAGCTCGTCCGGCAACTCCAAGTTGCCGACGACCTCGTTGTCCCAGTTGCGCACGTCGATCTTCATGGCTCCCCCCTCACGACGCTTTGACGATGCGGATGTAGGCGTTGGCCGCACCCGGCACCCCGCCCTTGAGGTAGAGCAGGTTGCGGTCGGCGTCGACCTTGACCACCTGCACGTTCTTGACGGTGACGCGGGCGTTTCCCATCTGTCCCGGCATACCGGCGCCGGGGTAGACACGCGACGGATCGGCCGACTGGCCGATGCCCCCGGGCGCGCGGTGGAACATCGAGCCGTGGGTCGCCCGGCCGCCGTGGAAGCCGAGCCGACGGATGACGCCCTGGAAACCTTTTCCCTTGGACTTGCCGACCACGTGGACCGTGTCGTCGGGCGCGAAGATGTCCGCCAAAACGGCGTCACCGGGCTTCGCCATGTCACCGGCATCGGTCGGGATCTCGGCCACGAAACGGGTCGGCGGGACACCCGCGGCCGAGAAGTGGCCGGTCACCGGCTTGTTCGCCCTGCGGTAGGGACGGCTCTCCACGAGACCCAGCTGTACGCTCTCGTAGCCGTCGCGCTCCGTAGTCTTGCGCTGAACAACGATGCAGGGCCCAGCCTGGACGACCGTGACCGGGACCACTTGTCCCTGGTCGTCGAAGATCTGGGTCATGCCGATCTTCTTGCCGAGAATGCCGCGTGTCATCTCGACCTCCTCAGCGGGCCCCGTAGGCCTTGATTTCGACGTCAACGCCCGCGGGAAGCTCGAGCTTCATCAGCGCGTCGATCGTCTGCTGCGTCGGCTCGAGGATGTCGAGCAGCCGCTTGTGCGTGCGGATTTCGAACTGCTCACGCGACTTCTTGTCGACGTGAGGCGAGCGCAGCACGGTGAAGCGCTGGATGTGGGTCGGCAGCGGGATCGGCCCCGAGATGCGTGCCCCGGTGCGCTGCGCCGTGTCGACGATCTCAGTGGCCGACTGATCCAGCAGGCGGTAGTCGTAGGCCCTCAGGCGGATGCGGATCTTGTCGCTGGCCATTTCCTACTCCAGGATGTCGGTGATGGAGCCGGCGCCGACGGTGCGGCCGCCCTCACGGATCGCGAAGCGCAGCCCGCGCTCCATTGCGATCGGGGTGATCAGCTCCACCTCCAGGTTCGTGTTGTCTCCCGGAATCACCATCTCCACACCCTCGTCCAGGTTCACCGATCCCGTGACGTCGGTCGTCCGGAAGAAGAACTGCGGCCGGTAACCACGGAAGAACGGAGTGTGGCGTCCGCCCTCTTCCTTCGTCAGTACGTACACCTCGGCCCGGAACTTCTTGTGCGGCGTGATCGAGCCCGGCTTCGCCACCACCTGGCCGCGCTCCACATCCTTGCGCTCCGTGCCCCGCAGCAGCAGCCCGACGTTGTCACCCGCCTGCCCCTGGTCCAGAAGCTTGCGGAACATCTCCACGCCGGTCACGACCTTCTTCATCGTCGGCCGAATCCCGACGACCTCCATCTCCTCGCCAACCTTCACGATCCCGCGCTCGACTCGCCCGGTCACCACCGTCCCCCGACCCGAGATCGTGAACACGTCCTCGATCGGCATCAGGAACGGCTTGTCGATCGCCCGCTCCGGCAGCGGTATGTACTCGTCACACGCCTTCACCAGCTCCCAGATCGACGCACACTCCGCCGAGTCCGGATCGTCCGACCCCAGCGCCTTCAGCGCCGAGCCCCTCACCACCGGAATGTCGTCCCCCGGAAACTCGTACTCGTTCAGAAGCTCCCGAACCTCTAACTCTACTAGGTCCAAAAGCTCCTCGTCGTCGACCATGTCGACCTTGTTCATGTACACCACGATGTACGGCACGCCCACCTGCCGCGCCAGCAGGATGTGCTCCCGCGTCTGCGGCATCGGTCCGTCCGCCGCCGACACCACCACGATCGCCCCGTCCATCTGCGCCGCACCCGTGATCATGTTCTTCACGTAGTCGGCGTGGCCCGGGCAGTCCACGTGCGCGTAGTGGCGCGTCGCAGACTGGTACTCCACGTGCGCCGTGTTGATCGTAATGCCGCGCGCCTTCTCCTCGGGGGCCTTGTCGATCGCGTCGAACGGCATGAAATCCGCCAGACCCTTGGCGTGCAGCGTCTTGGTGATCGCCGCAGTCAGGGTGGTCTTGCCGTGGTCAACATGCCCGATGGTTCCGATGTTGACGTGCGGCTTGGTCCGCTCGAACTTCGCCTTGGCCATCTCCGCCTCCCTCTTGCTTAGGCCGTCACACCCCTGGCGCGGGCCACGATCTGCTCAGCCAGCTGCCGAGGCACCTCGTCGTAGTGGTCGAACTGCATGGTGTAGGTCGCCCGCCCCTGCGTCACGGATCGCAGGTCGGTCGCGTAGCCGAACATCTCGGCCAGAGGAACGTGAACAGTCACAACATGGAAGCCGGCACGCGGCTCCATCGAGAGCACCCGTCCGCGGCGCCGGTTGAGGTCGCCGATCACGTCACCCATGTACTCCTCGGGGGTCACCGCCTCGATTTCCATGACTGGCTCGAGCAGCACCGGCTTGGCGCGCTTGGCCGCGTCCTGAAAGGCGAGCGATCCGGCCACCTTGAACGCGATCTCCGACGAGTCGACCTCGTGGAAGGAGCCGTGGTAGAGGGCCACGCCGACACCCATCAAGGGGTAGCCGGCGAGCACCCCGCGCTCCATCGCCTCACGGATGCCGATCTCGGTCGGACGGATGAACTCGCGCGGGATGATGCCCTGAGTGATCTCGTTGAGGAACTCGAAGTCCGAACCGTCGCTCAGCGGCCACACCCGGATCTTCACGTGCCCGTACTGGCCGCGGCCGCCGGACTGGCGCACAAAGCGTCCCTCGCCGCGGGCCTCTGCAGTCAAGGTCTCACGGTAGGCCACCTGGGGCCGACCGACGTTGGCGCCGATTTTGAACTCGCGCATCAGACGGTCGACGATGATCTCGAGGTGGAGCTCTCCCATCCCAGAGATGATGGTCTGGCCCGTCTCCTCGTCGGTCGCGACCCGAAAGGTGGGATCCTCCTGGACGAGCTTGCCCAGGGCGGCGCCGAGCTTGTCTTGGTCCGTCTTGGTCTTGGGCTCGATCGCCACCGAGATAACGGGGTCCGGGAAGTGCATCGCCTCGAGCACGATCGGCCGATCCGGATCGCAGATCGTTTCGCCGGTGTTGACATTGCGCAGGCCGACGGCCGCACAGATGTCGCCCGCGTAGACCTCGGAGATCTCCTCGCGCTTGTTGGCGTGCATCTTGAGCAGGCGGCCGATGCGCTCCCGTCTGCCGCTGATGCTGTTGAGCACGCTCATTCCGCTGGCGAGATGACCCGAGTAGATGCGCACAAATGCGAGCTGACCGACGAAGGGGTCGGTCATGATCTTGAATGCCAGCGCAGCCAGGGGCTCGTCGTCGTCGGCCCGGCGAACGTCGAACTCGGCGCTGTCGGGAGCGTGACCTTCGATGGGCGGCACATCGAGTGGCGAGGGCATGTAGTCGACGACCGCGTCGAGCAGCTGCTGCACTCCCTTGTTCTTGAATGCCGAGCCGCACAGCACCGGAACCATCGAGCCGGCGAGGGTCCCGATACGCAGTCCGCGCCGGACCTGGCCCTCGTCGAGAGTGCCCTCGCCGAGGTAGCGGTCGAGGAGCTCCTCGGAGGTCTCGGCGACCGCTTCGAGCAGGCGCTCCCGAAACTCCTCCACCTCCGCCTGGTAGGCGTCCGGGATGTCCTCCTCGTCGAAGGTCGAACCGAGGGTCTCCTCACGGTAGCGGTAGGCCTTCAGTCGCACCAGGTCGATGACGCCGGCGAAGCTCTCCTCGCTGCCGAGGGGCACCTGAACTGGAACCGGGTTCGCCCGGAGCTTGCCGCGGATCTGATCGACCACTCCGGCGAAGTTGGCGCCAACGCGGTCCATCTTGTTGATGAAGGCGACCCGCGGAACCCGGTAGCGGTCGGCCTGACGCCACACGGTCTCGGACTGGGGCTCGACCCCGCCGACCGCGCAGAACACGGCCACCGCGCCATCGAGGACGCGCAGGCTCCGCTCGACCTCCGCCGTGAAGTCGACGTGGCCGGGAGTGTCGATGATGTTGATGCGGTGGTCGCGCCAGAAGCACGTGGTCGCAGCCGAGGTAATGGTGATGCCCCGCTCCTGCTCCTGCGGCATCCAGTCCATCGTCGCGGTCCCTTCGTGGACCTCGCCGAGCTTGTAGTTGATGCCGGTGTAGTAGAGCACCCGCTCGGTAGTGGTCGTCTTACCGGCATCAATGTGGGCCATGATGCCGATATTGCGGACCTTCTCGAGTGGGACGACGCGGGCCATGTTGTCAAAGAACTCCAGTCTCTAGGTGCGTTCGCGAGCTACCAGCGATAGTGCGCGAAGGCCTTGTTGGCCTCCGCCATCCGATGCGTGTCATCCCTCTTCTTGATCGCCGAACCGCGGTTGCCGGCGGCATCGAGGAACTCGGCCGCCAGCTTCTGCATCATGGTCTTTTCACTGCGCGCCGTGGCGTACTGGATCAGCCATCGGATCGCCAACGACTGCTGGCGGTCGGAGCTGACCTCGACCGGAACCTGGTAGGTCGAGCCGCCGACGCGCCGCGACTTGACCTCGACCTGGGGCTTGACGTTGTCCATGGCCCGCTTGAAGACCTTGAGCGGGTCGTCACCAGTGCGCTCCTCGATGAGCTTGAGCGCGCCGTAGAAGATGCGCTCGGACACGGTCTTCTTGCCCCTACTCATGACCGAGTTGATGAACTTGGTCACCAACTGGGAGTTGTACACGGGATCCGGCAGGATCTCACGCTTGATGATCGTCGCACGCCGCGCCATGACGCCCCCCCCTCACTTCTTGGGCCGCTTGGCGCCGTACTTGGAGCGCTGCTGGCGGCGGCCGTCGACACCCTGGCAATCCATGGTGCCGCGGATGATGTGGTAGCGCACACCCGGAAGGTCCTTGACACGGCCACCGCGGATCATCACCTGCGAGTGCTCCTGCAGGTTGTGCCCTTCGCCTGGGATGTAGGCGGTGACCTCGATCCCGTTGGTGAGGCGGACGCGTGTGACCTTGCGCAGTGCCGAGTTCGGCTTCTTGGGCGTGGTGGTGAACACGCGCGTGCACACCCCGCGCCGCTGCGGGCACGCCTGGAGCGCAGGGCTTTTCGTCTTCTCGACGACCTGCCGACGGCCCTCACGGACCAGCTGCGAGATGGTGGGCATGAATCACTACTCCCCGTGTGGTGCGGAAAAGCCAGGGGACATATCCGCTTGACCGTTTTCCGGCTTGTGGGCCCGCAACGCGGCCCGAAGCCGCGGAAGAATACTGGAGAAACCGCTGGGTGTCAACTCTCCTGCAGCGGACGCTCACGGTGCATGTCGATGAAGGCCGAGGCTGCATCGGTCATCTCTTGGTAGAGGTTGTCCGGCTCCGCCTCGACCTCGATCTCGTCTTCCGGTACGGGGTCGATGACCGTCCTGCGGTAACGCGACGCACCGGTCCCCGCCGGGATCAGGCGACCGACGATGACGTTCTCCTTGAGCCCGTGCAGACTGTCGACCTTGCCCGAGACCGCCGCCTCCGTCAGCACCCGCGTGGTCTCCTGGAACGACGCCGCAGAGATGAACGACTCGGTTGCCAGGGAGGCCTTGGTGATGCCGAGCAGCAGCGATTTGGCGGTCGCAGGCTCGCCGCCGGCGGCCACCACACGTTCGTTCTCGCGCCGGAAGACGTAGTGCGGCACCTGCTGGTCGAGCAGGAAGTCGGTGTCGCCAGGGTCGACGACCTTCACGAAACGCATCATCTGACGGACGATCACCTCGATGTGCTTGTCGTTGATCGCAACGCCCTGCGAGCGGTAAACCTCCTGGATCTTGTCCACCAGGTGGCGCTGCATTTCCTTCTCACCGAGAATCGAGAGGATGTCATGCGGGTTGATGGCGCCCTCGGTGAGCGGTTCGCCCGCCTGGATGAACTCACCCTCCTGCACCGAGACGTGGGCGTAGCGCGGAATCGAGTACTCGCGGTGCTCGCCGCCTTCCCCCTCGGTCACGATCCGGCGCTGACCGCGCACCGGCTCGGTGATCCGCACGATGCCGTCGATCTCGGACACCACCGTCGGGTCCTTCGGTCGCCGAGCCTCGAAGAGCTCGACGACGCGTGGCAGGCCGCCCGTGATGTCCTTGGTCTTGGACATCTCGCGTGGGATTTTGGCGACCACGTCGCCGGACGACACGATGTTCGCCTCTCCGACCAGCAGGTGAGAACCGATCGGCAGCTGGTAGCGGCGCTCCTGCCCCGCTTCCTCGTCGGAGATGACGAGGGTCGGGATTCTCTTGCTCGAGCCGAGCGGCTCGATGACGATCTTGTGCGCGTGTCCGGTGAGCTTGTCGATCTCTTCGCGCACGTTCTCGCCCTCGACCAGGTCAACGAACTTCACGTGACCCGATATCGCCGTGAGGATGGACGAGGTGAAGGGATCCCACTCAACCATCGGAGTGCCCGGATCGACATCCTCGCCGTCCGCAACCAGCAGGTTCGAGCCGTAGACGACCGAGTAGCGCTCCTTCTCGCGCTGGCGCTCGTCGAGGATGACGAGCTTGCCGGCGCGCGAGATCGCGACCTGAAGGCCCAGCTTGTTGGTCACCGTGGTGACGTTGAGGTACTTGACCTTTCCGGCGTGGGTCGCGACGTGGCGCGACTGCTCGCCGCCCCGGGTCGCGGTGCCACCGTAGTGGAACGTCCGCATGGTGAGCTGGGTCCCGGGTTCGCCGATCGACTGGGCGGCGATGATCCCGACTGCCTCGCCCATTTCCACCATCCGGCCGGTCGCGAGCATGCGGCCATAGCACTGTTGGCAGACACCCCGATCGGTTTCGCAGGTGAGCGCCGAGCGGATCCGGACCCGCTCGATGCCGGCCTCTTGGATCTGGTTGGCCAGTGTCTCGGTGACCTCGACGTTGGCCGGGCAGATCAGAGTGCCCTCGATAGGATCGTAGACGTCCTCGGCGGAGACGCGCCCGACAACGCGGTCGCGCAGTTGCTCGAGGATCTCACCGCCCTCGGCGATTGCCGTCACCTCGATGCCGTTCTCTGTACCGCAGTCGTGCTCGACAACGATCACGTCCTGGGCGACGTCGACCAGACGGCGGGTGAGGTAGCCAGAGTCCGCGGTCTTGAGCGCAGTGTCGGCGAGACCCTTGCGGGCGCCGTGGGTCGAGATGAAGTACTGGAGGACGCTCAGGCCTTCGCGGAAGTTCGCGGTGATCGGCGTCTCCATGATCTCGCCCGAAGGCTTGGCCATCAGGCCGCGCATACCGGCGAGCTGGCGGACCTGCTCCTTGGAGCCGCGGGCGCCCGAGTCCGCCATCATGAAGATCGGGTTGAAGTGCCCGCTCTCGTAATCGATGGTAGACATCTGGCTGAACATCTCCTTGGCCACCTCCTCGGTGACCCGGTGCCAGATGTCGACGATCTTGTTGTGCCGCTCGCCGGCGGTGATCAGACCTGAGGACCGCTGGCGCTCGACCTCGTCGACCTCCGCGTAGGCCTGATCGAGCAGAACCGCCTTGCCGTCGGGAATGACCATGTCGCTGGAGGACAACGACAGACCCGACCGGGTCGCAAACGTGAAACCGACCTCCTTGAGGACGTCGAGCAGCTTGACCGTCTCGATGTGGCCGCGGTGCATGAACGAGAACGCGACCACGTTCTGCAGGCCCTTCTTCTTGAGCTGGCCGTTGATGAACGGCATCTCGCCGGGCAGCTGCATGTTGAACAGGACCCGCCCAACCGTGGTCTCGAGGAGCATGTTCGCGACCTCGATGATGTCGGCGTGCAGCAGGTCCTGCGAGCCGCCCTGGGCCACCAGGTCGATGAGGCTGCCTGAGAAGCGCAACTGGATGGGAGCCTGGGTGCCGACCACCCCGGCGGAGTAGGCGAGGAAGACGTCCTCGGGTGAGGCGAAGATCTTGCCCGCGCCCCGGGCGAGGGGGTTCTCGGTGGTCAGGTAGTAGACCCCGATCACCATGTCCTGAGACGGCACGGCGAGAGGCCTTCCGCTCGCCGGTGAGAGAATGTTGCGAGCCGACATCATCAGGAGGTGGGCCTCGAGCTGGGCCTTCGGGCTCAGCGGGACGTGGACCGCCATCTGGTCGCCGTCGAAGTCCGCGTTGTAGGCGGCGCACACGAGCGGGTGGATCTTGATTGCCTTGCCCTCGACCAGCACCGGCTCGAAGGCCTGGATACCGAGGCGGTGCAGGGTCGGGGCGCGGTTGAGCAGCACCGGGTGCTCCTGGATGACGGTCTCGAGTGCGTCCCAAACCTCCGGGGTCTGCTGCTCGACGAGCTCTTTCGCCATCTTGATCGTGGTGGCGAGTCCGCGCTTCTCGAGCTCGTGATAGACAAAGGGCTTGAACAGCTCGAGCGCCATCTTCTTCGGCAGCCCGCACTGGTTGAGCTTGAGCTCGGGACCGACCACGATCACCGAGCGGCCCGAGTAGTCGACACGCTTGCCGAGCAGGTTCTGGCGGAAGCGTCCCTGCTTGCCTTTGAGGTTGTCTGACAGGGACTTGAGCGGCCGGTTGTTGGAGCCCTTGATCACCCGGCCTCGACGCCCGTTGTCGAACAGCGCGTCGACGGCCTCCTGCAACATCCGCTTTTCATTGCGGACGATGACCTCGGGAGCCCGCAGGTCGAGCAGCTTCTTGAGCCGGTTGTTGCGGTTGATCACCCGACGGTAGAGGTCATTCAGATCTGAGGTGGCGAAGCGGCCGCCGTCGAGCGGCACCAGGGGGCGCAGCTCCGGCGGCAGCACCGGAATCACCTCGAGGATCATCCACTCGGGGCGGTTGCCCGAGCGGCGCAGCGCCTCGATCAGCTTGAGCCGTTTGGCGGCCTTCTGGCGGCGCATGACCGAGGTCTCGGTGCGCATGATCATGCGCAGCTCTGCGGCCATGTCGTCGAGGTCGAGACGCTCGAGCAGCTCGCGGATGGCCTCGGCGCCCATCTTGGCGACGAATGCCTCGCCAACTTCGTCCTTGGCCTGGCGGTACTCCTCCTCGGTGAGGACCTGCTTCTCTTCGAGCGCGGAATCGCCGGGATCGACGACCACGTAGGCCTCGAAGTACAGCACCCGCTCGAGCTCGCGCATGGTCATGTCGAGCAGCAAACCGATGCGCGACGGCAGGCCCTTGAAGAACCAGACGTGCGACACCGGTGCGGCGAGCTCGATGTGGCCCATGCGCTCGCGACGGACCTTGGACTTGGTCACCTCGACGCCGCACTTGTCACATACGACGCCGCGGTACTTCATCCGCTTGTACTTACCGCACAGGCACTCCCAGTCGGTGACCGGGCCGAAGATCTTGGCGCAGAACAGGCCGTCACGCTCGGGCTTGAATGTCCGGTAGTTGATGGTCTCCGGCTTCGTCACCTCGCCATGCGACCAGGAACGGATCTTCTCGGGGCTCGCCAAGCCCAGGCGGATCGCGTTGAAGTCGTTGAGGGGCTTCGGCTTCTCGAGGAAACTGCGGACCTCGGAAAGGGTCGAACGCTCCATGCTTGCTGCCCCCCTCACTCGTCTTCCTGCTGCAGGAGCTCGACGTCGAGCGCCAGAGCCTGCAGCTCACGAACCAGCACGTTGAACGACTCCGGCAGGCCTGGCTCCTCGGGAACCTGGCCCTTGACAATGGCCTCGTACACCTTGGCGCGCCCCTCGACGTCGTCCGACTTCACGGTCAGGAGCTCCTGCAGCGTGTTGGCGGCGCCGTAGGCCTCGAGGGCCCAGACCTCCATCTCGCCGAGCCGCTGGCCACCGAACTGTGCCTTGCCGCCGAGTGGCTGCTGGGTGATCAGCGAGTACGGTCCGATCGAGCGCGCGTGGATCTTGTCATCGACCAGGTGGCTGAGCTTCAGCATGTAGATGTAGCCCGCCGTAACCCGCTGCTCGAACGCCTCTCCGGTCATGCCGTCGAACAGCAGGGTCTTGCCGTCCTCCGGAAGCCCCGAGTCCTCGAGCATCTGACGGATCTCCTCCTCGGTCGCGCCCTCGAACACCGGCGTCGCATACTTCAGGCCGAGCTCGCGGCCCGCCCAACCGAGATGAGTCTCCAGGATCTGGCCGACGTTCATACGCGACGGAACGCCGAGCGGGTTGAGGATGATCTCAACCGGCGTACCGTCGGGGAGGAACGGCAGGTCCTGATCAGGCAGGATCTGCGAGATCACACCCTTGTTGCCGTGGCGGCCGGCCATCTTGTCTCCGACCTGAAGCTTGCGCTTCATGGCAATGAACACCTTGACCTGCTTGATCACTCCCGGCGGCAGCTCGTCGCCCTGCCGCAGAAGCTCGATGCGCTCCTGGTTGATCTGCTCCAACACCTCGATCTGCGACTCGGCCTGGCGGACGATCAGGCGGACCTTGTCGACCAGTACGGGGTCGGAGACCGGCAGCGCCAGAAACTCGGCGCGCGTGAGGTGGCGCAGCACGTCCGGCGTCAGCTTCTGGCCCGACTTGAGCAGCAGCTCGCCACTGGACGAGACGATGTCGCCGGTGACCGGGACATTCGTGAGCAGTCGCTGGATCTTGGAGTCCCGGACCTCGAGGATGATGCGCTTTTCGTCATCCGAGTTCTTGCGGATCCGCGCGATCTCCTGGGCCTCGATCGTGAGCTGACGCGAGTCCTTCTCGACGCCCTTGCGGGCGAAGATCTGGACCCCGACGACGACACCCTCGATACCGGGCGGGCAGCGCAGCGAGGCGTCGCGCACGTCGCCGGCCTTTTCGCCAAAGATTGCCCGCAGCAGCTTTTCCTCGGGGGTCAGCTGGGTCTCGCCCTTGGGCGTGACCTTGCCGACCAGGATCGAGCCCTGACGAACCTGAGCGCCAACGTGGATGATGCCGGCCTCGTCGAGCAGCGCGAGAGCGGATTCGGACACGTTCGGGATGTCGCGGGTGATCTCCTCGGGACCGAGCTTGGTGTCTCGGGCGGAGGTCTCGAACTCCTCGATGTGGATGGAGGTGTAGTAGTCCTCCCTGACCAGCTTCTCGGAGACGACGATCGCATCCTCGTAGTTGTAGCCACGCCACGGCATGAACGCGACCAGCACGTTGCGCCCGAGGGCGAGCTCTCCGGCCTCGGTATTGGGTCCGTCGGCCAGCACCTGCCCCTTGGCCACGCGCCGGCCCTCTTCCACCACCGGCTTCTGGTTGATGGAGGTGTTCTGGTTCGAACGCCTGAACTTGGTCAGCTGGTAGATGTCGGCGCCGAACTCGCCCTCGCCCTCGCCCTCGACGCGAACGATGATGCGCTGGGCGTCGACCTTGTCGACGATCCCCGCACGCCGGCACACCACCACCGCTCCGGAGTCCTGGGCGACCATGCCCTCCATCCCGGTACCGACGATCGGCGCCTCGGGCCGGACCAGCGGCACCGCCTGGCGCTGCATGTTCGAGCCCATCAGGGCACGGTTGGCGTCGTCGTGCTCGAGGAACGGGATCAGAGACGCAGCCACCGAAACCACCTGACGCGGTGACACATCGATGTAGTCAACCTGCTCGCGGTCGATGAGCAGGAACTCGCCGCCGGAACGCGCGATCACCTTCTCGTCGACGAGGTTCCCGGCCTCGTCAACGCGGGCGTTGGCCTGGGCGATGTTGAGGTTCTCCTCCTCCCATGCCGGGAGGTAGAAGGCGTGCGTTCCCGCCCACGTCTCCATTTTCTTGGCCTTGCGCAACTTTGCGTTGGCGGCCTCGAAGTCGTGCTTGAGCACCACCTGTCCGAGGCGGAACTTGGAGTCGCCAACCTGGGTGATGCGGACGTGCTCGAGCACCGAGCCGTTCTCGACCTTCTTGTACGGCGACTCGATATACCCCATCGGGTTGAGCCGCGCGTAGCACGACAGCGACGAGATGAGCCCGATGTTCGGTCCCTCGGGGGTCTCGATCGGGCAGATCCGGCCGTAGTGGGTCGAGTGCACGTCGCGCACCTCGAAGCCCGCCCGTTCTCGCGACAAACCACCCGGACCGAGGGCCGACAGGCGCCGCTTGTGGGTGACCTCGGACAGCGGGTTGGTCTGATCCATGAACTGGGAGAGCTGGGAGGAGCCGAAAAACTCGTCCACCGCCGCCATCACCGGCTTGGAGTTGACGAGGTCGCGCGGCATCGCCGAGTCGATGTCGGGGTGGATCGACATCTTCTCCTTGATCGCCCTCTCCATGCGAACCAGACCGATGCGGAACTGGTTCTCCATCAATTCGCCGACCGTGCGTACGCGGCGATTGGCGAGGGAGTCGATGTCGTCGACGCGACCCACGTCCCGGTGCAACCGCAACAGATAGCTGACCAGGGTCAGAAAATCACCGACGTCCAGGATGCGGCGGTCCAGAGGCTTGTCGAGCCCGAGCTTGGCGTTGAACTTGAAGCGCCCAACCGCCGACAGGTCGTACTTGCGGTCGTCGAAGAAGAGCCCGTTGAACAGGGTGGTCGCGGACTCCTCGGTGGGCGGGTCGCCGGGCCGCTGGCGCCGGTAGATCTCCATCCGGGCATCCATCTGCGAGGTGCTCGAGTCCTTCTCCAGGGTCTGGTGGAGGATTTCGCCAACCGGATCCCAGTCGGGGAACGCCAGTTGGAGAGTGCTGATCCCGGCCTCCTCGGCCTGGTTGAGCAACTCCTCGGTGACGCGGCTGTTGGCGGGCGCCAGCACCTCACCGGTCTCCGGATCGACCAGGTCATCGACCACGACGGCCCCGACCAGGTCGCTGCGGTGGACCGACGCCTGGGTTGGCTTCTCCACGTCGCTGCCCGTGAGCCGGTCCCGCATGGAGTCGTCGAGCAGGAGGCCGGCAAACAGAGTCGGAGTGGCCACCTTGCGGAAACGTAGCGCCTTCTGACGCTCCAGCTCGATGTCGAGAATCCGACGGTCGAGGTGGAGGGTCACACTGTCCTGGCCCGCCGTAATGCGGACTGGGAACACGGTGTAGAAGGCGCGCAGAATCTGGCTGTCCGACTCCAGCTCGGGGCTGAGGGCGCGCAGGAACACGGTCCCCGGCAGCCGACGTTTGCGGTCGATCCGCACCCACAGGATCTGCTTGGTGTCGTACTCGAACTCGATCCATGAGCCACGGTAGGGCACGACCTTCGCGAGGTAGTGGTTGGGCCCCTCGAGGGTGAAGAAGACACCCGGCGAACGGTGGAGCTGAGACACGATCACGCGCTCGGTCCCGTTGATGATGAAGGTCCCGGTCTCGGTCATGAGAGGCAGCTCACCGAAGTAGAGCTCCTCCTCCTTGACATCGCGGACCTGGCGCGTGCCGTCCTCGTCGGCGTCGAACGTGACGAGCCTGAAGGTGACCCGCATCGGCACCGCGTAGGTCATGCCGCGCTCGCGACACTCGTTGTCGGTGAACGTAAGGCGTAGACCGACCGACGTTCCGCACACGCTGCATGCGCGCACGCGGTTGCGGTTCGCCTTGCCGCAGTGCGGGCACACCACCTGGTCATCGTGCGGGTCACCGGCCTTGAAGCGTGCGCCGCAGTGCTCACAGGTCAGGCGGAGGTGCTCGAGTCCCCCCAGGCGCCCACAGCGGCACGCCCAGTTGCCGATCTCATACCGCACGAACTGCAGCTCACAGGTCTCCCGGAAGTCGGTGAACGGGAAGATCGACGTCAGCACGGCGTGCAGACCGACGTCGTTCCGCTCCTCCGGCAGGCTGTCCATCTGCAGAAACCCGTCGTACGACGTGCGCTGGACCTGGATTAGGTTCGGCAACGGGATCGTGGAGGGGTTCTTGGAGAAGTTGACGCGCCCGTTGGGGCTGGAAGTCATTGAGGCATCCTCCGGACGAACGAGTGCACGGGGAGACAGACCCTCCCCGTGTGGACTCTGTGAGGCTTTCGGTCAGCCCGAGGCTGGGACGTTTCGACCAGCGTTACTTAATCTCCACCTGAGCACCCGCTTCCTCGAACTTCTTCTTGATCGACTCGGCCTCGTCCTTGGCGACGCCTTCCTTGATCTTCGCAGGCGCGCTCTCGACCAGGTCCTTGGCTTCCTTGAGGCCGAGTGACGTGACCTCGCGGACCGCCTTGATCACGTTGATCTTCTTGTCGCCGATCGAGTTGAGGATGACGTCGAACTCCGTCTGCTCCTCAACCGGCTCGGCGCTAGCGGCCGGTGCGCCACCCGCGACCATCATCGGCGCCGCGGCGGCGGCCGAGACGCCGAACTCGTCCTCGAGGGCCTTGACGAGCTCGTTGAGCTCGAGCACGGTCATGCCCTTGATCTGCTCCATCATCTCTTGGATCTGCGCCATTTCTCGGGTCCTCCTTGCGGTCTTTAGGACGCTTTGCCGTCGGCGATCTGATGGACGACCGACGCCAGTTTCTGGATTGGGCCATTGAGCGCCACCGCCAGGCGGCGGATGGGCGACTGCAGCACGTAAAGCAACCGCGCGATCAACTCTTCGCGCGACGGCAGGTTGGCGATCTGCGCAGCCTGCTCGGCGCCAAGCACCTGACCGTCGAGCCAGGCGTTGCGCATGGTCAGCGCGGGGTGGGTCTTGACGAAGTCGCGCAGCACCTTGGCCAGGGCGATCCCGTCGCCGGTGGTGAACGCAAACCCGTTGGGACCCTGGAGATGGCTGCCGAGGTCCTCCAGCGAGGTCCCCTCGACCGCCAGCCGCACCACCGAGTTCTTGGCGACCCGGTAGGTGGCGTTGGACTCCCTGACCTTCGATCGCAGCTCGTTGACCTCGTTGACCGACAGCCCGCTGTTCGTCAGCACGAACAGCGTGGTGATGTCGGCGAAGGCTCCGCGGAGCTCGTTGGACTGTTCACGCTTCTGCCCTTTGGTGAGCATCGTCCCCTCCTACTTCATGTCCAGGCTGACGAGGTCGACCTGCACCCCGGGCCCCATCGTGGAGCAGAGGTACACGGAGTGGACGTAACGGCCCTTGGCGGACGACGGCTTGGCCTTCTGGACGGCATCGACCAGCGTTCGCGTGTTCTCGAGCAGATGCTCGGCCGAGAAGGAGACCTTGCCGACCGGAGCGTGGATGATGGCGGTGCGATCGACGCGAAACTCCACCCGGCCGGCCTTGATCTCGTTGACCGCGGCGGCGACGTCCGGCGTGACGGTCCCCGACTTGGGGTTGGGCATGAGGCCGCGAGGACCGAGCACCCGTCCCACTTTGGATAGCGCACGCATCATGTCGGGAGTCGCGACCATCGCGTCGAACTCGAGCCAGCCGCCCTGGATTTTGGCTACCGCATCGTCACCCGAAAGTACGAGATCGGCGCCGGCCTCCTCGGCCTGCTTCTGCGCGGGGCCCTCGCACACGGCCAACACGCGACGGGTCTTGCCGGTGCCGTGCGGAAGCACCACCGTGCCGCGCACCATCTGGTCGGCGTGGCGGGGGTTGACGCCGAGGCGCATGGAGACTTCGACGGTTTCGTCGAACTTGGCGAATGCGGCATCCTTGACCATCCCGACCGCGTCCTCGAGCGTGTACGGACGACGTTCGACTCGGGCGGCTGCAGCGCGGTAGTTCTTACCCTTCGTTGTCATCACCGCCTCCTCAGTCCGAAACCTGGATGCCCATCGAGCGGGCAGTGCCGAGGATCGTCTGGACCGCGCCTTCGACGGTATCGGTGTTCAAGTCGGGCATCTTGGTCTGCGCGATCTCCTCGACCTGGGCCATCGTCACCTGTCCGACCTTGTCGCGGTTCGGAACGCCCGACCCCTTGGCGACGCCGGCTGCCTGGCGCAGCAGGAACGACGCGGGAGGGGTCTTGGTGATGAAGCTGTAGGTTCGGTCGGAGAAGACCGTGATCACAACCGGGATCACGATGCCCTGCTGCTTCTGCGTTCGCGCGTTGTACGCCTTGCAGAAGTCCATGATATTCAAGCCGTGCTGGCCGAGGGCTGGCCCGACCGGAGGAGCCGGAGTGGCCTGACCACCGGTCAACTGCAGCTTGATCTGTCCTACGACTTTCTTAGCCATGACAGTCCTCTCACACGAGCTTCTGGACCTGACGGAACTCCATCTCGACCGGCGTCTCGCGCCCGAAGATCGTGACCATCACCTTGACGGTGCTCCGGTCGAGGTTGACGTCCTCGACCACTCCGGTAAAGGTGGCGAACGGCCCGTCGATAATGCGGATCCGTTCGCCCTTCTCGAAGATCTCCTTCGGCCTGGGCTTCTCCTGCGTGGCGACCGACTGATGGAGGATCTGGTTGACCTCCTCGTCGGTGAGCGGCGTCGGTTTCTTGCCGGCTCCGACGAAACCCGTCACCTTGGGCGTGTTCCGCACCAGGTGCCAGACGTCGTCGCCCATCTCCATCTCTACCAGCACGTAGCCGGGGAAGAACTTGCGGCGGACCTCCCGCTTCTTACCGTTCTTGACCTCGACCACCGTCTCGGTTGGCACCGTGATCTCACCGAAGTGCTCCTGCATGCCCAGCGCCTCGACGCGCTGCTCGAGCGTCTTCTTGACCCGGTCCTCGAATCCCGAGTAGGTATGGATGATGTACCACTGCTTCGCCACTGGCGGCTCCTCAGTTCAGGCGCTCACGAAAAGACGCCGAAGAGGTCGAACACCTTTTTCGTGAGCCAGAGAAAGCCGAGGTCGCACAGGTACAGGTAGATCCCGAAAATGAACGAGGCAATGACGACCACAGTGGTCGTGTTCACGACCTCCTGCTTGGTCGGCCAGGTCACCTTTCGGGTTTCGACCACGACCTCGTGAATGAAGGTCTTCAGGCGATTCCACCATTGCATGCCGTCGGCTCCAGATAAGGAAGGTTGGCAGGCCAGGAGGGATTCGAACCCCCAACAACCGGTTTTGGAGACCGGGACTCTACCGTTGAGCTACTGGCCTACGCCGCTTCGTTTCAGTTAGACCTCTTTGTGCGGAGTGTGGCGACGGCAGAACTTGCAGTACTTGCTGAGCTGCAGCTTCGTCGTCTGCTTCTTCTTGTTGCGGGTCGAAGAGTAGTTCCGCCGCTTGCACTCGGTGCACTGAAGGTGGACGATATCGCGTGGCATTTCGGTCTACTCCAGGATGTCGGTGATGGAGCCGGCGCCGACGGTGCGGCCGCCCTCACGGATCGCGAAGCGTAGCCCGCGCTCCATGGCGATCGGGGTGATCAGCTCCACCTCCAGGTTCGTGTTGTCTCCCGGAATTACCATCTCCACACCCTCGTCCAGGTTCACCGATCCCGTGACGTCGGTCGTCCGGAAGAAGAACTGCGGCCGGTAACCACGGAAGAACGGAGTGTGGCGTCCGCCCTCTTCCTTCGTCAGTACGTACACCTCGGCCCGGAACTTCTTGTGCGGCGTGATCGAGCCCGGCTTCGCCACCACCTGGCCGCGCTCCACATCCTTGCGCTCCGTGCCCCGCAGCAGCAGCCCGACGTTGTCACCCGCCTGCCCCTGGTCCAGAAGCTTGCGGAACATCTCCACGCCGGTCACGACCTTCTTCATCGTCGGCCGAATCCCGACGACCTCCATCTCCTCGCCAACCTTCACGATCCCGCGCTCGACTCGCCCGGTCACCACCGTCCCCCGACCCGAGATCGTGAACACGTCCTCGATCGGCATCAGGAACGGCTTGTCGATCGCCCGCTCCGGCAGCGGTATGTACTCGTCACACGCCTTCACCAGCTCCCAGATCGACGCACACTCCGCCGAGTCCGGATCGTCCGACCCCAGCGCCTTCAGCGCCGAGCCCCTCACCACCGGAATGTCGTCCCCCGGAAACTCGTACTCGTTCAGAAGCTCCCGAACCTCTAACTCTACCAGGTCCAACAGCTCCTCGTCGTCGACCATGTCGACCTTGTTCATGTACACCACGATGTACGGCACGCCCACCTGCCGCGCCAGCAGGATGTGCTCCCGCGTCTGCGGCATCGGTCCGTCCGCCGCCGACACCACCACGATCGCCCCGTCCATCTGCGCCGCACCCGTGATCATGTTCTTCACGTAGTCGGCGTGGCCCGGGCAGTCCACGTGCGCGTAGTGGCGCGTCGCAGACTGGTACTCCACGTGCGCCGTGTTGATCGTAATGCCGCGCGCCTTCTCCTCGGGGGCCTTGTCGATCGCGTCGAACGGCATGAAATCCGCCAGACCCTTGGCGTGCAGCGTCTTGGTGATCGCCGCAGTCAGGGTGGTCTTGCCGTGGTCGACGTGACCGATGGTTCCGATGTTGACGTGCGGCTTCGTCCGCTCGAACTTCGCCTTGGCCATCCTTGCCTCCCTCGTGTATTCAGGCTGTATGGGCTCGCGAGGTAACGAGCCCGCCCGGTGGGTCGTCAAGATGTGATGGAGCCCACGACCAGACTTGAACTGGTGACCCCGTCCTTACCAAGGACGTGCTCTACCGACTGAGCTACGTGGGCCCGAACCTCCGAGCTTCCGGACATCGTGGAGCGGGAGACGGGATTCGAACCCGCGACCAACAGCTTGGAAGGCTGTGACTCTACCCCTGAGTTACTCCCGCGGGTGCAGGTTGCGACCCGGCACTGAGAATGGTGCAGGCGGATGGATTTGAACCACCGTAGGCTATTGCCGGCAGATTTACAGTCTGCTGCCATTGACCGCTCGGCCACGCCTGCACTCCGTTTCGTCCCCTTCGCGCCGCCGCGCCGGTTCGCCGGTGGAGCTGGCGGTGGGACTCGAACCCGCAACCTGCTGATTACAAATCAGCTGCTCTGCCAGTTGAGCTACGCCAGCGAACCCTCGAGGCGACGGTTCCCGCTCGCTGTGAAAGAACACACCCCACACAGGGGCAGGGAGGGGGACGGTAGCACGGCTCAAAGAACGATGCAACCCCCTGAGACGGGATCGAGACCGCGTCCAACGAGCTCCCACAGGAGGATCCCCGAAGCCACCGCGAGGTTCAACGACTCGACACCCGGCGCCATCGGGACGGCGAGCCACTCGTCGATCACGGAGCGGGTCTTCGCTCGCACTCCACGAGCCTCGCCGCCGACGCACAGCACCCAGCGCTCGATCGGCCGGATCCCGGACACGATGGCGCCTTCGGCTGCCGCGCCGTAACACCAGTAGCTCGCCTCTCGCAGCTCGCGCAGGGCGTCTGCGGCGACCGAAACCCGCACCAGCGGAACCCGATCGAGGTACCCTGCCGCCGCGGTGGCGACGGCACCCGCGAGTGGCGGTGCCGACGGACCCGCGACGATCACACCGTCGAGTGCGAAGGCTGCCGCCGTCCGGACCACCGCCCCGAGATTGTGCGGGTCGGATGCGGCGTCGAGGAGCAGCAACCGGCCCGGGCGATCGGGTTCGGCGATGAGCTCGTCCAGGGATCGCCAACCCAGCGGCGCGCAGCGCAGTGCGCAACCATTGTGCGGGACGCCTCCCGCAACCTCGTCGAGGCGACCGCGCGGTACCCACCGCACCGGGACCTGGCACCGCCGCGCGGCCTCCATGAGCTGGTAGGTACGGCGGTCGCGGCGGCCGTCCTGAAGCCACAGCAGGTCTGCCGCGCGGCCGGCCTCGAGCGCACCCGCCACCGCGTGGAACCCGATCAGCCAACCCATCGGCTCATGACCCATCGGCGCCCTCGACCAACACGACCGCGAGCGCGGCGAGACCCTCGCCGCGCCCGATCCAGCCCATGCCTTCGGCGGTCGTCGCCTTGACGTTGACCGCCGGCTCCGGCAGCTCGAGGCAGGTCGCGAGCGCTGCGCGCATCGCCGACCGGTGCGGCGCGATGCGCGGCCGTTCGCCGACGATCGTCAGATCGCAGTTGACCGGACGCCAGCCCATCTCGCGGAGGAGGGTCAATACCCGCCCGAGCAGGTCGCGGGAATCCGCGCCAGCCCACAGCGGGTCTGCGGGCGGGAACAGGTCGCCGATATCCCCGGCACCAGCCGCACCGAGCAGCGCGTCCGCGACCGCGTGCAGCGCGACGTCCGCGTCGGAATGGCCATCAAGCCCGACCGCGCCCGGGAGGGTGACGCCGCATAGGCGCAGCGGACGGCCGGAGCGGAACCGGTGGACGTCGAGGCCCTGGCCCACTCTCAATCGGCTCACGGCGACGCTCCCATCAGTCTACGGACGAGCTCGAGGTCGGAGGGAGTCGTGACCTTCGGGTTGGGCCGGCTGGCCTCCACCGTCATGACCTGCAAGCCGCAGGCCTCCAGCAGAGCGGACTCGTCCGTCCACTCTCGGCCGAGATCACACCTCCGCCACGCCGACTCGAGTGCGACGACTCGGAAGACCTGCGGGGTCTGCGCCGCGCGCAACCGCACGCGATCGACCGTCTCGACGATCCTTCCCCGCCCGTCGACACGCTTGACCGTATCGGCGACCCTCGCGACCAGAATCGACCCGTCAGCACCGCCCAGGGCGGCCACGGCCCGACGCACATCGACCGGGTCGACCAGCGGCCGGGCCGCGTCGTGGATCGCAACGACCTCGGCCGTCACGGCTCCCACGCCCCGGCGCACGGAGTCCTGGCGACGCTCGCCGCCGGCGATGCAACGAAGGCTGGGGAAGTCACCCTCCAGTCGTGCGACCCAGAATCCCAGTCGCTCGGGGGGCACGACCGCCACGATCGGGGCCTCGGGGAAGGCCTCCCGCAGGGCCGCAAGGGATCGCTGGAGCACGGTTCGACCTGCGACGTCGGCTGCAAGCTTGTCACCGCCGAATCGCTCCCCCCGACCACCGCCGACACAGACCAACGCGAGGTTCATTCTGGAAAGGAACCCTCAACCTCCGGCTGACAACGACGCCGGCACCGGATGGCGTCACGCCAGGGCTGTTCGATATGGAGGCCGCCCCCAGCGCAGGCGGTCAGACCTCCATGATCTCCTTCTCCTTGCGCGCCAGGATGTCGTTGACCTTGCCCACGTAGGTGTCGGTCAGCTTCTGGACGTCATCCTGACCGTCGTGCATCTGGTCCTCGGAGATCTCCTTGCCCTTCTCCATCTTCTTGAACCGATCGTTGCCGTCGCGCCGGATCTGGCGGATCGCGTTGCGCGCCTGCTCGGCGTAGCCGTGGGCGACCTTGACCAGCTCCCGTCGACGCTCCTCTGTGAGGGCCGGAATGTGGAGGCGGATCACCTTTCCGTCGCTGGACGGGTTGAGCCCAAGATTGGACTTCAGGATCGCGCGCTCGATCTCGGGGATGATCTTGCCCTCCCACGGTGCGATCACGATGGTGGACGGCTCCGGAACCGTCATCGATGCCACCTGGTCGAGTGGGGTAGGGCTGCCGTAGTAGTCGACGGAGACACCGTCGAGCAGGGCCAGTGAAGCGCGTCCCGTCCGTAGGCCCGAAAGCTCGCCCTTGAACGCGTCCATCGCACCGATCATGTGACGCTCGACATCCTTCAGCAGATCGTTCATGCCACCTCCTCGGGTCCGATGAGCGAGCCGACGGGTTCGCCCTCGACCACCTTCTTCAGGATACCCGGCTTGTGGATATTGAAGATCTGGACCGGGATCCCGGTCTCCATGCAGAGCGAGATCGCGGCCGCGTCCATCACCTTCAGCCCCCGCCCGAGCACCTCGCGGTAGCTCAGGCGCGGCATCAAACGGGCCTCGCTGTCCTTCATTGGGTCCGCGGTGTAGACACCGTCGACCTTGGTCGCCTTGAGCAGTATCTCGGCGTGGATCTCGTTGGCGCGCAGTGCGGCCGCGGAGTCGGTGGTGAAGAACGGGTTGCCCGTTCCGCCGGCGAACACCACCAGCCGGCCCTTCTCGAGGTGGCGGATCGCCCGCCGCCGAATGAACGGCTCGGCGACCTGGTGCATCTCGATCGCGGTTTGGACCCGGGTTGGAATGCCGAGGCGCTCGATCGCCGATGACAGCGCGAGGGCATTGATCACGGTCGCCAGCATACCCATCGAGTCACCCGTGATCCGTCCGATGCCCTGCTCGTGCGCAGACACGCCGCGGATGATGTTGCCACCGCCCACGACCACCGCGACTTGAACCCCCAAGGCGTGCACCGCCGCGAGCTCCTCGGCAATCGTACTGACCACCGCCGGCGCGATGCCGAAGGCCTGCGAGCCCATCAGGGCTTCCCCAGAGAGCTTGATGAGGACTCTGCGGTAGCGCGCCTTGAGCTCGGCCATCGCCGTCAGTTGCCCGACGCCTCGCCGAGCTTGAAGCGCACGAACCGGACCACAGTCGCGTCTGCACCTCCGGCGCCATGGAGGTAGGCGGTCACGGTCTTGTCGGGCTCCTTGGCAAACGGCTGCTCGAGCAGCACCGCCTGCTCGAAGAACTTCTCCATCTTGCCGTCCACGATGCGCTGGGCGATGTGCTCGGGTTTGCCCTGCTCTATCGTCTGCTTGAGCGCGATCTCGCGCTCCGCAGCAAGGGTCTCCTCGGTGACCTCCTGGCGCGAGACGAAGCGCGGTTCGGTCGCCGCGATGTGCATCGCGACGTCGTGCAGCGCATCGGGCGGAACGGAAGCCGTGCCTTCAACGATAACGCCGATCTTGCCACCCATGTGAAGGTATGAGCCGAGGCGATGGCCGCCCGCAGCGGTCAACAGGGCAAGCCGAGAGAGCACGATGTTCTCGCCGATCGTGGCCACCCGCTGGGAGATCGCCTGCTCCACGGTGTGCTCCGGCTCGCCAGCAAACGGCGCGGCATTGAGGAACCCGGCGTCATCGACGCCGTCGGCCAACGCCTGGTCCGCGAGCGCACCGGCGAACTCCTGGAAGTCCGAGTTGCGGGCCACAAAGTCGGTCTCGCAGTTGAGCTCGAGCGCCACCATGGCCGACTCGTCTCCGCGCAGCACCACGAGGCCCTCGCTCGCCGCCCGATGCGCCTTTCTCGCCGCCGCGGCAAGACCCTTCGTCCTCAGAACCTTGATCGCCTCATCGAGGTCACCGCCGACCTCGGTGAGCGCCTTCTTGCAGTCCATCATGCCCGCGCCAGTGCGGTCGCGCAGCTCCTTCACCGCTGTCGCTGTGATCGCCATACTCCACCTCTCTCCGTCGTATGAAACGGGGCCAGGTGCTCACTGCGCCTGGCCCCGGTCGTCTCGCGCTCGTCGAGTGGGAGCCCCCCTAGGCCGTCGGTTCGTCCTCGGTATCCTCGGCGACGTCCTCGACGACGTCCTCGGCCTCGGCGGTCTCGTCATCTTCGAGAAACTGAAGCGCCGCCGCGCCGGCGGCAACCTTGGGCTCGCGCCGATCGGCGGCCGGCCCCTTCTCATCCTCGGCGGATCCCGCAGCAGCTGCGGCGTCGTGACCGATGTAGCGCTCGTCCGCAAGGTTCAGGCCCTCAAGCACATTGTCGGCGATACGCGAGGTGAAGAGCCGAATCGCGCGAATCGCGTCATCGTTACCCGGGATCGGATAGTCGACCTCCTCGGGGTCGCAGTTGGTGTCGACGATCGCCACGACCGGGATGCCGAGTCGGTTGGCCTCGGCCACCGCGATGTGCTCGTGAACAGTGTCGATGACGAACAGGGCGTCCGGCAGCTCCTCCATCTCGCGGATGCCGCCGAGCGCGCGCTCCATCTTGCGGCGCTGACGCTCGAGACGGATGCGCTCCTTCTTTGTGAGATGAGACTCCTCGCTGGCGAGGATGCCCTCGATCTCCTTGAAACGCTCCACCGACTTGCGGATGGTGCGGAAGTTCGTCATCGTCCCACCGAGCCAGCGGTGGTTCATGTAGAACATCCCGCAGCGGCTGGCCTCTTCGCGAATCGCCTCCTGCGCCTGGCGCTTGGTACCCACGAAGAGGATGTTGCGACCGTTGGCCGCGAGACCGCGCACGAACTCGCCCGCCTCGTCGAAGTGCTGCTGAGTCTTCTGCAGGTCGACGATGTGAATGCCGTTGCGCTTGCCGAAGATGTAGGGCTTCATCTTCGGGTTCCAGCGCCTCGTCTGATGCCCGAAGTGGACGCCCGCCTCGAGCAACTCCTTCATCTGAATCGTAGCCACCGGACTCTCCCTTATCTCTTGGAGAACTGGAAGCGCTTACGGGCCTTGGGCTGGCCGTACTTCTTGCGCTCGACCTTACGTGCGTCGCGAGTCAGGAGGCCGGCCGACTTCAGACGAGGCCTCAGCTCCGCGTTGTACTCGATCAAGGCGCGCGCGATGCCATGACGGATCGCGCCGGCCTGCCCGGCGGAGCCGCCGCCGACGACGTTGACGAGGATGTCGAACTTGTCGGCTGTCTGGGTCAGCAGGAGCGGCTGTCGAATGACCATCTTGAGAACTTCATTCGGAAAGTAGCTGTCGAAACCGCGACGATTGACCGTGATGGTGCCGCTGCCCGGGCGCAGGAATACGCGCGCCACCGAGGTCTTGCGTCGTCCGGTCCCGTAGTACTGGATCTCAGCCACGACGTCCTCTCCTTTAACGCTCGAGCGAGTACGCGCGCGGCTGCTGGGCCTGGTGAGGATGCTCCGCGCCACCGTAGACCTTCAGCTTGCGCAGCAGCTGTCGGCCGAGCCGGTTCTTCGGGAGCATGCCCCACACCGCCGCGCGAATGACGCGCTCGGGGTACTTCTCGAACCGCTCGCGAGCGGTCTCAGTGTGCAGCCCACCCGGTCGGCCCGAAGTGCGGTAGTACCGCTTTTCGAGCATCTTGCGACCCGTGAGGCGGACTCGTGACGAGTTCACCACGATGACGAAGTCGCCCGTGTCGAGGTACGGTGTGAACTCCGGCTTGTGCTTGCCGCGCAGCAACCGCGTCACCTCGGTCGCAAGCCGGCCGAGCACCTGATTGGAGGCGTCGACAACCAGCCAATCGCGCGAGATGTCGCCGTTCTTCGGTACGTACGTTCGCATGTCTGCCACCCTCGCCTGCGATACAGAAACCCTGTGGGCACAGGGGAAGAAGACTCTACTCGAGCGGATTCCACCTGTCAAGCGCGTCCGACGGGGTCTTCGGCGACGGTTCGGCCTGCCGGCAGCGAAGGACGATGGGGCGTTGGGAGATCCTCCAGCGAGCCCGGCCCCAGCCACAGGTGCAGGGCATCATCACCCGCGCGCACCGTCACGACCGAGGCGCGGAGGTTGGCGGGCAGCCACTCGCTGAGGTCCACCACGATGATGCCCTCGCCGGGCATGACGTGCACGCGCTCCGAGGCGAAGGACGCGAGCAGTCGCTCGACCACCCACCGCGGCATCGGCACACCGCCGAGGGCGCGGATCCGCTGGACCCGGAAACCGAGCCTGCGGTGGCGCAGCCGAACCTCCACGACCTCAGACTGGACCGCAAGATCCATGCCGTGCCAGCGCACACTCGCCGAGATGCGCAGTCCGTCCCCGACGCCCACGAGGCGGAGCCCACGGATTCGTCCCGCGGCCTCGAGCCGGCGCGCCAGCCGAAGCTCGAGCCGAGGGAGGGAGAGCACCAGGTGGAGTCCGTCCCAACGGATCAGCGGCGAACAGTCGACAGCGGTCACCAGTGCAGTATATCGGGTAGACTTCGCGCGTGAACCGGCGCGAGCGCCTGCTCGAGATCGTCGACCGTATGGCGTCGGCAACGGTGGTCCTCTACGGCGACCTGGTCCTCGACCGCTTCGTCCTCGGGACCCCAAAGCGGATCTCGCGCGAGGCTCCGGTGATCATCTTGCGTTACGAGGGTCATGAGGACATCCCGGGCGGGGGAGCGAACGCAGCCGCGAACCTCGCCGCGCTCGGCGTGCGCACGGTCTTGGTCGCCGCGGTCGGCGACGACGACAACGGTCGTTCGCTGCGTGAGACGCTCGCACGCAGCGGTCTCGATGGCTCGACCCTCGTGACGGCTCCCGGCTACCGCACGCCGACCAAGGTCCGCATCCTCGGCGGCGGGCCGTCGTCGCTCAAGCACCAGGTCGCACGCTACGACATCGAGGACGAGCTGCCTGCGCGCGGCCCGTGGCGGGACGAGCTCGAGTCGGCGCTGCGGCGCGCAACCGCCAGCGCCGGAGCAGTCGCGGTTTCCGACTACGGCTACGGCACCGTCGACCCGACCCTGGTGGCATCTCTCGGCGGACGTGGACGCCGCCGGCTGCCATGGCTGTGCGTCGACTCCCGATACCGGCTCGGCGCTTTCGCAGGCATCGACGGCGCGACCCCGAACCTTGAAGAGCTCGAGGCCTGCGCCGGCGGAGCCCTCGACGGCGACGAAGCGGTCTCGGCCGCCGCCGAGGCGCTGCGAGCGAAGCTGGGGGCGGCTTTCCTGCTGGCCACTCGCGGAAATCGAGGGATGACGCTGGTCGAGCCGGAGACGGCAGCGGTCCACCTCCCCGTGTGGGGTACGGACGAGGTCGCCGACGTCACCGGCGCAGGCGACACCGTGCTTGCCGTGCTGACCGCCGCGCTCGCCGCCGGCTCGACACCGCACGAGGCCGCCCAGCTCGCGAACTGCGGCGGCGGTATCGTGGTCATGAAGCTGGGTACCGCCACCGTGACCCGCGAGGAGCTGGCGCGGGCAATCCGTCAGGACGCCGCGGAGATTCGGTGAAGGGACTGTCCGAAACCCTGCGGACGCTGCCCGGTCTGGTCACCGAACGCGCCCAGTGGCGCGAACTCAGCGAGACGATAGTGCTCGCCAACGGTGCTTTCGACCTGCTGCACGTCGGCCACGTACGCTACCTGGAAGCTGCGCGGGCGCTCGGTGACCGACTGGTCGTGGCGGTCAATAGCGATGACTCGGTGCGTCTGTCCAAGGGGCCGTTCCGGCCGATCCTGCCAGAGTCGGAGCGGGTCGAGATCCTCTCCCACCTGTGGATGGTGGACCGCATCGTGCTGTTCGACTCCAAGACCGTCACTCCGGTGCTCGAGGCACTGCGTCCGGAGATCCACGCCAAGGGCACCGACTACACCATCGACACGGTCCCCGAGCGCGAGGTCGTGGCGGCCTACGGCGGTCGAACCGCGATCTGCGGCGACCCAAAGGATCACGCCTCCACCGATGTCATCGCGACCATCCTGGCCCGGTTCGGGCGGTCGCGGCCTTCCTCATGAGCCGACCCGCCCGGCGCCGGCAGAACCTCGAACCCAATCCGCCGCCCCTTCGGCGTCCTCCGCGGCCCGCCGGGATTCGCCACCGCGAGCGCACCGAATGAGGGTGGTCCTGGTCCGTTTGTCCGCCCTCGGCGACATCGTCCACACCTGGCCGCTGGCGGTGGCACTCGCAGCAGGCGTCCCCGACCTCCATCTCACCTGGGTGGTCGAGGAGCCTCTGGTCCCACTCGTGGAGGAACATCCAGCGGTTGACGCTGTGATCGCAGTGGCCACCCGCAGGTGGCGCAGGCACCCGGCAGCGGCACGCACGCGCGCCGAGATTGCGGTGGTCCGCGCCCGGCTGAGGGAGCTGAGCGCCGACGTGTGTGTGGACGCCCAGGGTCTGGTGAAGTCGGCCCTGGTGGCACGCTGGAGCGCTGCCCCGGTGCGGGTAGGGTTCGCGCGACCGTGGCGGCGAGAGGTCCTCGCCGGGCTCGTCTACACGCGGACCGTTCCCGGAAGCCGGGACGACCTCCACGTCGTCGCCTCCAACCTGGCGTTAGTCCGGGCGTTCGGGCTGGACCCTCCGCGACCCACGCCCAACCCCGACGGCCGGTGGCTGCTTGCGACAGCAACGAGCGGCGTTCAACCGGACCATCCGACGCTGCCGTACGGCGTGCTCCTTCCCGGAGCGGGTCGCCCCTCGAAGTTGATCCCTGACGAGGTTCTCGTCCGAGCGGCCAGGCATCTCGCCGGGCTCGGTCTTGAGCCCATCGTTGCGTGGGGGCCAGGTGAACGAGAGCGCGCGGAAGCGGTCGTTCGGGCGTCGGGCGAGCCCGCCCGACTCGCGCCACCAACCGACATTCGTCAGCTCGTCGCGATGCTCGGCGGCGCCGCCGTGGTCGTAGGCGCCGACACCGGGCCAGTCCACCTTGCGGCCAGTCTCGGCTCGCCGACCCTCGCTGTCCACCTTGCAACCAGCCCGGTCCGTAACGGACCGCGCGGTGACCGGGTCGCAGTGGTGTCGTCGGTCGCACCGGACCGGCGAGGTCCGAGCGGCGGTGCTCGGGCGCGGCGAACGGGACCAGTCGATCCCGACCAGGTTCTCGGCGCGCTCGATCAGCTTCTCGATGCGGGGTCGAAACCGTGACCGCCCGCTCCAGCTGCAGCGCTCCAGTGGAGCCTGGCACACACCATCGAGAATCCGTTCGTGGTCACGGTACTCGCCGGAAAGCCGTGCGAAAATCGAGATGGCGGCCCGAAAGAGACTCCGGCCCGAAGATGTCGCCCGGTGTTACAATCGACTCGACTCGCAGTCATGAACGGACGGTCTGCTGATGGCTCTCAAGCTCGGAGAACTTCTTCTCAAAGCAAAGCTGATTGACCAGGCGCAGCTCGACAAGGCGCTGGAGGAGCAGAAGCAGCTTGGCGGAAGGCTCGGCGAGCACCTCGTGCGTCTCGGGGTCGTGTCGGAAGAGGACATCCTCGATTGCCTCTCCCAGCAGTACGGCGTCCCGTCGATCAACCTCAAGCACTTCGACATCGACGAGGCGATCATCCGCTTGATCCCGGCCGACGTGGCGCGCAAATACCAGTTCATCCCGGTTTCCAAGACCGGCGCAACCCTGACCGTGGCCATGGCGGATCCGACCAACGTCTTCGCGATGGATGACATCACGTTCATCACGGGCTACCGGGTCGAACCGGTGGTTGCCTCCGAGGACGCGCTGCGCGAGGCGATCGACAAGTACTACGGCACATCGCACGCCCTCGAGCTGAAGAAGGTCATGGAGGATCTTTCAACTGTCGAGGAGGCGTCGCTCGAAGTCCTCGAGGAGGACGAGGAGCTCGACACCGCCACCCTCGAGGCCGGCGCGGACGAGGCCCCGGTGGTCCGACTGGTGAACCTGATCCTGACCGACGCCATCAAACGGGGCGCATCGGACATCCATATCGAGCCGTACGAGAAGAACTTCCGCTGCCGCTACCGCATCGACGGGATCCTGTACGAGATCATGAACCCTCCGATGAAGCTCAGAGAGGCTATCTGCTCCCGCATCAAGATCCTCTCCAAAATGGACATCGCCGAGAAGCGCCTGCCGCAGGACGGCCGCATCAAGATGAAGATCAAGCTCCAGGGCAAGCTCAAGGAGCTCGATTTCCGGGTCTCGACCATCCCGACCCTGTTCGGCGAGAAGATCGTCATGCGGCTGCTCGACAAGGAGAACCTGCAGCTCGACATGACCAAGCTGGGCGTCGAGAAGCCGAGCCTCAAGAAGTTTGAGGAGGCGATCTTCCAGCCCTACGGGATGGTCCTGGTGACCGGTCCGACCGGCTCCGGGAAGACCAATACGCTGTACTCCGCGCTGTCGCGGGTGAACACGCCCGAAGTCAACATCATGACGGCGGAGGACCCGATCGAGCTCCAGATGACCGGCATCAACCAGGTCCAGATGAAGGAATCGATCGGGCTCAACTTCGCCGCCGCCCTGCGAGCCTTCCTGCGCCAGGATCCGAACATCATCCTGGTCGGCGAGGTCCGCGACTTCGAAACTGCCGAGATCGCCGTCAAGGCGGCGCTCACCGGCCACCTCGTGATGTCGACCCTTCACACCAACGATGCACCCTCGACGATCAACCGGTTGATGAACATGGGCATCGAGCCCTTCCTGGTCGCGACCTCGGTTCGCTTGATCGCGGCCCAACGCCTGATCCGCCGGGTATGCCAGAAGTGTAAAGACACGGACGACGTACCTCTTCAGGCGCTGCTCAACGTCGGATTCAACGAGGCCGAAGCCCCGAACGTTCAGCTCGTCAAGGGACGCGGCTGCGATGTGTGCTCGAACCGAGGTTACAAGGGCCGGGTCGGGCTGTTCGAGGTGATGGAGATCACTGACGACATCCGCGAGCTCATCCTGTCGGGAGCCTCGGCCGTCGAGCTGCGGCGCAAGGCGGTCGAGGAGGGTATGATTACCCTGCGACACTCGGGGCTGCAGAAGATTCGAGACGGAATCACCACCATCGAGGAGGTGGTCCGTGAGACGGTGCTCTAGGCGGTAACAAGGGGGCGCAGCATGTCGGTCAGTCTGCACCAGCTTCTGAAGACCATGGTGGAGCGGGGGGGTACCGACCTTCACGTCACGACCAACTCGCCCCCGGTCATTCGCATCGACGGTCAGCTCGTCCCGCTCAACTTGGCTCCACTGACCGCCGTGGACACCAAGAAGCTCGGCTACTCGATCCTCACCGACGCCCAGAAGCACCGGTTCGAGGAAAATCTCGAGCTCGATCTCTCCTTCGGGGTCAAGGGCCTCGCCCGCTTCCGGGCCAACCTCTTCTTGCAGCGTGGGGCGGTGGCCGGTGCGTTCCGCCGTATCCCTTACGAGATCCTCGGCTTCCGCGAGCTGGGCCTGCCCCCCGGGGTGGAGGCGCTGTGTGACAGGCCGCGCGGCTTGGTCCTGGTGACCGGCCCGACCGGCTCGGGAAAGTCGACCTCCCTCGCGGCCATGATCGACAAGATCAACCGTGAGAAGCCGCTGCACATCCTCACTATCGAGGATCCGGTCGAGTACCTGCACTCGCACAAGAAGGCACTGGTCAACCAGCGCGAGCTGCACTCGGACACCCACTCGTTTCCGAATGCGCTGCGCTCGGTGCTGCGCGAAGACCCCGACGTGGTCCTCATCGGCGAAATGCGCGACCTCGAGACCATCGAGTCGGCGCTTCGGATCGCAGAAACCGGCCACCTCACCTTCGCCACGCTGCACACCAACTCAGCACCCCAGACCATCAACCGGATCGTCGACGTCTTCCCCGAGCACCAACAGTCGCAGATTCGAGCCCAGCTCAGCTTCGTGCTCGAAGGCATCATCTGTCAGAGCCTGCTGCCTCGCGCCGCCGGCAAGGGACGCGTGCTGGCGACCGAGGTCCTGATTCCCAACTCCGCCATCCGCAACCTGATTCGCGAGGACAAGATCCACCAGGTCTACTCGATGATGCAGTCCGGCCAGCTCAAGCACGGAATGCAGACATTCAACCAGTCGCTGGCCACCCTGTACCATCGGCGGATGATCTCGTTGCAGATCGCGATCGGCCACAGCTCCCACCCCGATGAGCTGCAGGACATGATCAACCGCGGGGTAGGCACCACGGCCGCGACCGTTGAGATGCGCCAGCAGACAAGGAGGCCGTGACCCATGTCCAGCTACGAATGGAAGGGACGCGACCGCAACGGTAATCCGCAGGCGGGCGTGCTGATCGGCGACAGCAAGGACGCAGTGATCGCGGCGCTGCGCCGCCAGCAGATCGTCGTCACCACGGTCAAAGAGAAGGGCAAGGAGATCGCCCTGCCACGGCTGGGCGGTGGCATCAAGCAGAAAGACATCTCGATCTTCACTCGTCAGTTCTCGGTGATGATCGACGCCGGGCTTCCCCTCGTCCAGTGCCTCGAGATCCTCGGTCAACAGCAGGATCACAAGAGCTTTCAGAAGGTCATCCTCCAGATCCGACAGGACGTCGAGTCGGGTTCTTCGCTGTCCGAGGCGATGCGCAAGCACCCCCAGGCCTTCGACGACCTTTACGTCAACATGGTCGCGGCTGGCGAGGCCGGCGGTATCCTCGACACGATTCTGCAGCGGCTCGCGAACTACATCGAGAAGAACGTCAAGCTCAAGGCGCAGGTCCGCTCCGCAATGATGTACCCGGCGGCGGTCATCACCATCGCGGTGGTGGTGGTCTACATCATCCTGTGGAAGGTCATTCCGGTCTTCGCAACCCTGTTCCAGGGCCTTGGCGGACATCTGCCGTTCCTCACCCAGCTTGTCGTGAACATGTCGAACTTCATCGGCCGCTTCTGGTGGCTGCTCTTCTTGCTCGTCTTTGCCGCAGTCTTTGCCATCCGCCAGTACTACCAGACCGAAAACGGCCGCTACCAGATCGACAGGCTGATGCTGAAGATGCCGGTCCTCGGCCTGCTGCTGCGCAAGATTGCGGTCGCCCGCTTTTGCCGCACCCTGGCAACCCTGCTGTCCTCAGGCGTGGCGATCCTCGAATCGCTCGAGATTACCGCCCGAACGGCGGGAAATGCAGTCATTCAGGAGGCTGTGCTCAAGGTCCGCAAGGAGGTCGAGGAAGGAAAGAACCTCGCCGAGCCGCTGCAAAAGACTGAGCAGTTTCCGCCCATGGTGTGCCAGATGATCGGCGTCGGCGAGCAGACCGGAGCCATGGACACCATGCTCAGCAAGGTTGCGGACTTCTACGAGGACGAGGTCGATCGAGCCGTGGACGGCATGCTGAAGCTCATCGAGCCGATCATGATCGCGATCCTCGGTGTCGTGATCGGCACGATCGTCATCGCCATGTACCTGCCGATGTTCACACTCATCAGCCAGATCGGGTGATGCTCCCAGGCTGGTTCAGAGCCTCTCTGCGACGTGGCGGGGCCGGAACCCCGCCACTTCGCTCTCCGACGCCGCGGGCGCTGCGAATGTTGCTCGGCCTACGGCTGATCGTCATCTCCACTCTGTTCCTCGGCGCCCTCATCATCCAGGTGACCACCCGGATGATCCTCCCGCTCTCAAACCTCTACGGGCTCTTTCTGGCCACCTACGGGCTGTCCCTGGTGTGGCTTGTGATCTACCTGCGGAAGGTCAACCCGGACACCCAGGCGCTGCTGCAGCTGATCGGCGACATCGGCATCGTCACCGGCTTTGTCTACTCCACCGGCGGCCTCTACTCGCCGTTCTCCTTCCTCTACCTGACGGTCATCGTCGTTTCCGCCGTCTTCCTGCGCCGCGGCGCGTTCCTGATCGCTGGTCTTTCGGCGATTGTCTACGGGCTGCTCGTGGACCTGATGGTCTTCGGCGTCCTGCCCATCCCGCCCAACCTGGTCGGCACGCGGATCGTCCTGCCGCCGTCGCGGGTGTTCTTCCAGCTCCTGGTCCACGTCGTCGGTTTCGTGCTCGTGGCGCTGCTCGTGTCCTACCTCGCGGAGTCGCTCAGCGCCGCCCACTCACGGCTCGAAGAGGAGCAGCAACGGGCAAGTCAGTTCGCCGCCCTCACCGACCACGTCGTCCGGTCGATGGGTGCCGGGATCGCGGCACTCGACCGCGACGGCCGTGTCCTCCATCTCAACCCCGCAGGCGCCCGGATCCTTGCGGTGCTCGACCCCGAGGCCGCCATCGGCCTCGCGGTCGAGGAGGTGATGCCGCTTGAGGACCTGCGCTGGGATCGACTCTGCGAGCTGGCCGCAGTTCGCACCCTGGCCAGGCTTGAGACACAGCTGTCGGGTACCCTGGTACGGCTCGGCATGTCGATCGGTCCACTGGACGACGACCACGGTCGTCCGGTCGGTTTCGTGGTCAACTTCCAGGATCTGTCCGAGATGGAGAGCGAGGCCGAGGCGCGACGGATGAAGGAGCGCATGGCGGCGGTCGGCGAGATGTCCGCCCGCATGGCGCACGAGATCAAGAACCCGCTCGCCTCGATCTCGGGTTCCGCCCAGGTTCTGGCCTCCATGGGCGGCAGCGGCAGCACCGGCGGACGCCTGCTCGACATCATCGTCGACGAGTCTCGACGCCTTTCCGCCATCCTCGACCACTTCCTGGACTACGCGCGGCCCCGCCAGAGCACCCAGCAGACCTGCGACCTGTCCTCGATCTTGCGCGACGGCGTCGATCTCCTCCGGCGCTCGGCGGAGGTCGGCCCCAAACATCACATCGAGCTCAGGGTCCCCGAACGTCTGCCGGTGCTCGGCGACCCGAACCGGCTGCGCCAGGTGTTCTGGAACCTGGCGCGCAACGCGCTCCAGGCGATGCCGGATGGCGGCGACCTGACCGTCACGGCGAAGCGGCGGGGCAACGCAGCGCTCACCGAGTGGATCGACACTGGCTGCGGCATGCCGGAGGAGATCCGGCGCCGGGCGTTCGAGCCGTTCGTCACCACCCAGCCGGGCGGCACTGGCCTCGGTCTCGCGATCGTCTATACCGTGGTTGACGAGCACGGCGGTTCGGTGGAGATTGACAGCACCCCAGGCGGAGGGACGACGATCACGGTCGAGCTGCCGCTGTACCGGGAGGTGGGATGAGCCGGGCACGGATACTGGTCGTCGACGACGAGCGCTCGATACGGGAGTTTCTCACCATCCTGCTCGAGCAGGAGGGACACGAGACGGCGACTGCGGACTCCGTGGCGGCCGGCATTGAGCAGCTCGAGAGCGGACCGTTCGACCTCGTCATGTGCGATCTCAGGCTGCCAGATGGAAGCGGTCTCGAGGTCCTTCACGAGTCTCGGCGACGCCAGCTGGCGGCGAAGTTCATCATCATCACCGCCCACACCACACCGCACCACGCGGTCGAGTCACTTCGTGCCGGCGCCGCGGAGTACCTGTCGAAACCGTTCAACATCGAGGATCTCAAGCTGATCCTCAACAAGCTGCTGGCACGGGATCCGTCGCCCTCGGCCGAGGACGAGCCGGTCCTGCCCGAATTCGTCGGCGTGAGCCTGTCAATGCAACGGATCCTCGCGCTGGTGCCCCGGATCGCGGCGACCCCGTCGACGGTCCTGATCACGGGTGAGAGCGGCACCGGCAAGGAGCTCCTCGCCCGGGCGATCCATGCCAGCTCCCCGAAGGCGTCAGGCCCGTTCCTGACCGTCAACTGCGGCGCGCTTCCCGAGGGACTGCTCGAGTCCGAGCTGTTCGGCCACGCGCGCGGCTCCTTCACCGGCGCGGTTCGCGACCACGTCGGTCTCTTCACCCAAGCGAACAACGGCACTGTGTTCCTCGACGAGGTCGGCGAGCTGACCCTCGCGATGCAGGTCAAGCTCCTGCGCGTCCTCCAAGAGCACCGGGTCAGGCCGGTCGGCGGAAACCGCGAGCACGAGATCGACGTCCGGGTCCTGGCAGCGACCAACCGCGACCTCCAAGCCGACGTTGGGTCCGGCCGCTTCCGGGAGGATCTGTTCTATCGCCTCAACGTTCTCCACCTGCACCTGCCCCCGCTGCGCCGCCGCGGCGACGACATCCCCAACCTCGCACGGCACTTTGTCATCCGCACCTGCGAGCGCTTTGGGCTCCCGGCCAAGCGCCTGACCGACGATGCGATCCGCGTTCTGCAGGCGTACGAATGGCCCGGCAACGTGCGCGAGCTCGAGAACATCGTCGAGCGGACGGTGGCACTCGAACCGAGTGAGCTCATCACCTCGGGGAGCCTGCCCGAGCACCTGCGCGGGACCCCGGGCGATCCCCCGGCCGACCAGGTCGCCCTTCCCGAGGCCGGAATCGACCTCGAGGAGTTCATCAATGATCTTCGCCGGTCACTGATGCGGCAGGCCCTCGAGCACACCGGCGGGCAGCAGAAGCGAGCCGCCGAGCTGCTGCGCCTCTCGTACCGCGCCTTCCGATACCACGCCGAGAAGCTCGGCCTCGCCCGCGAGGAGGAGCCGTGATCCCCCGCCGTTGCACCCGGATCCTCAGGATGTACCTGCTGCTCATCACCGTCGGCGTCGTCGCCGGCTGTGCCGCTCCCGACGCTCCTCCTCCGCCTGTGCGGTCGACGGCACCCGCTGCGGCGATCGCCGACCTCCCGCAGGCGACCCTTCCGGACGGGTTCGCGGTCTCCCTCGAGGTGCCCGAGACGGACGCGGAGAAGGCCGAGGGCCTGATGTACCGCGCCTCGCTTCCAGAGGATCAGGGGATGCTGTTCGTCCTCGCTCGTCCGTCGCGGCCCAGCCTGTGGATGAAGAACACCTGGGTGGCCCTCGACCTGGTCTTCCTCGACGCCCACGGCGCCGTCGTCGAGGTCCTCGCGAGCCTGCCTCCGTGCCGGGATGAGCCGTGTCCGCAGTACTCACCGGGCGCACCCGCCTCCGCAGTGCTCGAGCTTGCCGCAGGAACCGCAGCCCGCCACGGCACCACGGCTGGTTCGGTCCTCGCCTTCACGAACGTGCCCGGCTATCCGGAGGAATCGACCGGCCCCGGAAGCCGGTGACGATCTCTGACGCCGATGTGCTGCGGATGTCGCCGTCAGCGCGCTCGGCTCGTGCTCACGAGCGGAGCGCTCCCATGACCCCCGGCGTCCCGTCGAGCGGACGTCGCCGCGGCCGAGGTTATCCTGGCTCGGAGGAGAGCGAGTGAGTCACCGTCACGAGCCGTCACGCGCGTCGAGCGTCCGCCGCCTCGGCTGGACGCTGGGCCTTGTCGTCGTTTACATGGGCGCGGAGGTCGTCGGCGGCGTGCTCTCCAACTCCCTGGCCCTGCTCGCCGATGCCGGCCACATGCTGTCCGATGCGGCGTCTCTCGCCCTGGCCCTCGCGGCGATGTGGATCGCCCGTCGGCCGCGCACTGCCGAGCACACCTACGGCTACCACCGAGCGGAGATCCTGGCGGCGCTCGCAAACGGCGCGGCGCTGGTCGCGATCGCCACGTTCATCGTGGTCGAGGCGTGGCAGCGGTTCCAGAGCCCACCCGAGGTCCGCGGGGGGCTGATGGTGGTGGTCGCATCAGGTGGCCTGGTGGTCAACCTCGCCGGCCTGTGGCTGCTCCACGGTGGTCGGGAAGACTCTCTCAACGTACGCGGCGCCTGGCTGCACGTGCTCACCGACACCCTGGGCAGCGTTCAGGCGATCGTCGCCGGAGCTCTGATCTGGGCCCTCGGCTGGCGCTGGCTTGACCCGGTCGCCTCAGTGCTGATCGCGCTGCTCGTGGTGTGGTCGGCGTGGTCACTGCTGCGGGACTCCGTCAACGTGCTGCTCGAGGCGGCACCGGCCGGCCTCGACACCCGCGAGATCGAGGCGACCCTGCTCGGCCTCGTAGGCGTTGCCGAGCTTCACGACCTCCACGTGTGGACCATCACCAGCGGGTTCATCTCGCTTTCGGTCCACGTCGTTCCGACTCCCGATGCGCCCGCGAACCTGCTGTGGCGGATCCGTGAGGTGCTGCACGACCGGTTCGACATCGAGCATTCCACCGTCCAGATCGAGGCCCCCGAACCGAACCGGTTCCCCGGCTCGCTGCCCGTGCGAACCACCTGACCCGGCGTCGTAGGCGGCGTCGCGCCACTCGCCGGTCCGGGTGCGTCACCGCGGCCCGAGGCCGTGTGTCACCGAAGGCGAGATCCCGATCGGTTCCACCAACACGAAAACAGCCCGCCAAAGGCGGTGGTCAACGCTGCCGGAGCGCACTATCGGGATCGACCACGCCGAAGGGAGCGCTGGTGGCTGTGGCCGAGGGGGTCGCAGAGGGAGGGGGGCGGCCTACAGCCACCGCGCTCATCTCGGCGGGGCCCCACGGCCGCAGGCCGTGAGCCGCCGAAGGCGGGATCCCGTTCGGCTCCACCAGTACGAAAACAGCCCGCCAAAGGCGGGCTGGTGAAGAGCTGGTGGAGCCGAACGGGATCGAACCGTCGACCTCTTGAATGCCATTCAAGCGCTCTCCCAACTGAGCTACGGCCCCACCTGGGAGGGTCGTTCTACCAGAAGCCGGGCCCGACTGTCAATCGGTGGTAAGATCGCCCTCTGGGTGGAGGCGCACGGGGCCTGGTGGCTTCCGCGGACTTCAAATCCGTTGGGCCGGCCCTCGGCGGGTCGGTCGGAGGGTTCGATTCCCTTGCGCTTCCGCCACCTCTCTCCGGTTCACGAAGGGGCGGCGGATGGCGGATGAGGAGTTCATCTTTCGCGGCAATCTGGCGGAGCAACCGCTGCCAGCCATGCTCGCGACCATCCATCGCCACGGGGTCCCCGGCGTCATGGAGGTGACTCGACGCGAAGAAGCCCGCCGGGTCTACTTCATCGACGGTGACGTGATCTTCGCGACCTCAACCGACCGAGGAGAGTCGCTCGGCGACTACCTCCTGCGCGAGGGTAGGATCACCAACGCTCAGCACCGGGTCTCCACCGACGAGTTGCTGCGCTCGCCCGGCAAACGACATGGGACGATCTTGGTCCAGATGGGCTTCCTCACCGCCGATGAGCTCGGTGCCGCGGTGCGCGAGCAGGTCCAGACGATCCTGTGGAATCTCTTCAACTGGGAGAAAGGGCAGGTCCAGTTCAAGGTCGGCCGCTTCCGCGACGACGAGGTCTACAAAATCAAGATCCCGACCCCGCGCGCGATACTCTCAGGCTGTAAGCGAATCGCCGATGCTCGTCGGGTCACGACTCAGCTCGGCGGTCGGACCTCCATCTTCGTCACCCTTCCTCGCCCCTCCCACCTCTCGGGCCTGCGGCTGGAGACTGCGGAGCAGCAGCTCCTCGACATGGTGAACGGCAAGCGTCCGCTGGTCGAGCTGTGCGAGCAGGGTCCGCTCAGCGCCGGCCTCAACGCGCGCATCCTCTACGCCTTCCTCGAGCTCGGACTGGTGGACCGCGACAGGTCGCCCTCGAGCGGCATCCGGATCCAGGTCCGTCAGGGCTAGCACCTCGTATCGCCGAGCCCCTGGTCAAGTACACATCGAGGAAGGGTCGATGAGGGGGCTCGTCGACACGAGCTGCTACCCTTTCCGTCGGGTCGCGCTGTAACGGATGACCTCGGCGCGCTCGAGGGTCACCAGACCGCCGCAGCCGGCCTCATCAAACATCGACTCGACGTGGCGCACGAACGGCTCGATCCGCTCGGCCATCTCGACGATCTCCACCACCACCGGCAGATCTTCGGACAGGCGCAACAGTCGGGAGGTGTGAAGCACTGAGTTGGCGCCGAAGCCCTGCACGCCACGCAGCACCGTCGCTCCGCCGAGCCCCATTTCACGTGCGGCAAGTACCACGCCCTCGAAGAACGGCCGCCCGCGGAAGCGGTCGGCCTCGCCAACGAAGATCCGGATCAGCTTGCCCTCGCCTCGGATCGCGTTCACGCTCCACCTCCCGATGCGGCCGACGGATCGCGCGGCTGCGGTGTCACAGTCGGCCTCCGAGGCGCAGCCCTATCCAGCATGCGCCGAGGCCGACGACCAGGCTGACGGTCAGGTTTGCGAAGGCGACTCCGACGGCCCCCACCCGGAGCGCCTCAAGCGTCTCGTAGCTCAAGGTCGAGAAGGTCGTGAACGCTCCGAGCACGCCGACCGCGATCAGCAGGCGCAGCTCCGGCGCGACCATCAGCCGGCCGGTCGCGGCGGCACCCATGACCAGACCGAGCAGCAGTGCGCCGACGACGTTCACCACCAGGGTTCCCCACGGGAAGGACGATCCGCGCGCCGCCTGCGCCACCCAGCCGGACACCAGGTAGCGCGCGACAGCACCCACGGCCCCTCCTATAGCGACAACGAGCAGCCGGATCGCCACGGCGCGAGTCTACCCTGCCCCGCTCATCCCGGGAGAGGGCGGCGCGGACCGCGGAGGACGCCATGTGGGAGATTGGCCAGCACCACGCCCGCCACGAGAGGTATTCCGTATACCAGAGAGTTGGTGCGCGAACGCGCCGGCCCTGTGCGGTGCGGGCTCGCCAGCCTGCAGGTCCCACCACCTTGGGCCTGCGTTCCGACCGGTCCTAGGGACGCGCTGGCCGCGTGCGATCCTGCATCGCAAGAGCACTCCTCACCGAGCGGCTCGTGCCATACTCGACCGCGGGCGGGCCACCGTCCGGTCGGCTCGACTCCGGAGGAATCCCTATGGCGAGCGGACCAGTTCCCCGCGCCCGCTTCCTGACGGTCTTTGCGGCTGCCCTCCTGGTCGTGTCCTGCGGCCAGCGCGACAACGGGCTTCCGCTCGTCCTCGGCGGACTGCCCCTGACCCGGGTCGTCGACGGCGACGAGGCGAGAAAGGCGGTCGAGGCGCTCCACGGGGTGCCGCTGCCCGCTGTCTCGCACGCGATTGCCACCTACGGCGACGTCGGCGACGCCACCACACTGTATGTGACCCGCTACCCGGACCCGGAGGCTGCGCGCAGGGACCTGATGCGGATGGCGATGAAGCTCGCGAAGGGCAACGCGGTGTTCACGCCGGTCGAGGTCGGCGAGATGGGGAGCACGGCCCGCTTCCGAACGTCCGGCCTCGGGCTGGAGCACCTCTTCTTCCGCCACGATTCGCTTCTGCTGTGGCTGCAGTCGCCGGCAATCCACGCGGCCTCGGTCCAGGCGGACCTCGAGGCGGTCGATCTCGACCGCCTCCTTCGGTGACCCTCGTGCCCTGCGTCGACGCCTGCCTCATCGACTTCGACGGCACTCTGTACCAAGCTGACGGTGCGATTCCCGGCGCTGCGAACACGGTGGCCGAGCTCCGCGCGGCCCGGAACCGGATCGCAGTGGTCGGCGACAACGTCGAGACCGACATCCGCGGCGCGCACGCGGTCGGCTGTCTGGGGATCGCGGTGCGCACGGGGTCTTTTCGCGAGGCCGACCTCGCCGACCACCCCGCGGACGCCATGCTCGACTCGATCGCCGACCTCCCGAACTGGCTCGGCATCTGATGTTCCTCCCAGCAGAGCCCCCGCGCCGGCGTATACGCAGCGGCGACCAGCCTCCAGGTCCCCCGCTCGTGTCCTCCTCTCTCCTCCTCCTCTCCTCGACGCGCGCAGCGCGTCGCTGGAGCGGGGTCGGCAGCGGCCGCCAGGCCGCTGCCACAACGCTCCCAGGGAACGAAACGGGGGGCCGGGATGTTAGTTCGGCCCACAGGGGGATCGCAAGATGGCACTGCGCGAGGCGAAGCTGGCCTTCATCGGCTGCGGCACCATGGGCGAGGCGATGGTGCGAGGACTGCTGCACGAGAATCTCGTCGATCCTGAGCAGATCGTCGTCAGCCACCCGCGGACCGAACGTCGCCACGAGCTCGCCGAGCGCTGGGGAGTCGAGGCCCGGGCCGACAACGCCGCCGCTGCGAACGGGGCATCCGTGGTCGTTCTCACCGTCAAACCACAGGTGCTGGACGAGGTCTTCGCCGACCTCGCCGGGGGCCTCGCTTCGAACGCGCTCGTGATGTCGATCGTGGCCGGTGCCCGGATGGCGCGGATCGCTGCAGCTCTCGGCACCCCCGCCGTGGTCCGGGTCATGCCCAACACCCCGGCCCAGATCGGACGCGGAATCTCGGTCTGGGCCGCGACTCCGGTGGTCACCGACACCGGCAGGGAGCAGGCGCGGACCATTCTGTCGGCCCTCGGCCAGGACGAGTACGTCACCCACGAGAACGAGCTCGACATGGCGACGGCGCTGTCCGGGACCGGACCGGCCTACGTCTTCCTGTTCATGGAGGCGCTGGTCGATGCCGGGGTCCACCTCGGCTTCTCACGACGGGTCGCTTCGCGCCTGGTGCTCGAGACCCTGCGCGGCTCGGTCGAGTACGCCGCCTCAGCGCCGGAACACCTCGCGCGCCTGCGCAACCAGGTCACCTCGCCCGGGGGGACGACCGCGTCCGCCCACTACCAGCTCGAGAAGGGCGGACTGCGGACCGTGCTCTCGGACGCGGTGTGGGCCGCCTACCGACGCTGCGTCCAGCTCGGCGAGGCCGAAGCGCCGGAGCGCAACGGGCGTCCGCTGTCGCGCGCCTCGTCCAAGTCCCAGGAATGAGCCTCCCGAGATGGACCCCCTGATCGCCGCCGACAACCAGTGGGCGTTGTGGGCTGTGCTGCTGAGCGCGGGTGCCTTCGGCATCGCCGCAGAGCGCACCCGGTGGGGCGGGCGGGTTTCCGGTGCGGTCCTCGCCATCGCCGCGACCTTCGTCCTGTCCAACCTCGGCGTGATTCCGGCGAGCGCTCCGACCTACGACGCGGTGTGGTCGTTCCTGGTCCCGTTGGCGATCCCGCTGCTGCTCCTCACCGCCGACCTGCGTCGCATCCTGCGCGAGGCCGGTCCGACGCTGGTCGCCTTCGCCGCCGGTGCTGTCGGCACGGTTCTCGGCACGACGCTGGCGCTCCGACTGGTGCCCCTCGGACCGGAGGGCTGGAAAGTCGCCGGTATCTTCTGCGCGACCTATGTCGGCGGGTCGATGAACTACGTCGCCGCCGCCGAGGCTCTCCAGCTGCGCAACGCTGATCTGCTCTCGGCCGGAGTCGCGGCGGATAACCTGATGATGACGGTGTACTTCCTGGTCCTCTTCGCGCTGCCCTCGCTGACCTGGCTGCGGCGGCGCTACCCGGTCCACTCCTCGGTCACCGAGACGAGCAACGCAACCGGCGCCGACGCCCCGCGGATCCGGCTCGAGGGCATGGCAACGGCGCTGGCGCTGTCCGCCGTCTGCTGCGCGGTGTCCTACCGTCTCGCCGATGTATTCGGCTCCCCGTCCCTGGCGATCCTCATCCTCACCGCGTTGGTCGTCGCCCTTGCGACGGCCATGCCCGGACCGCTCTCCCGGCTCGTCGGTGCGCGCGAGCTCGGCACGCTCCTGATGCAGGTGTTCTTCGCGGCCATCGGCGCGAGCGCCAACATCGGCATCGTGGTCCGGGTGGGGCCGGCGTTGCTGCTGTTCGCAGCGGTGATCCTCGCCGTCCACCTGCTCGTGATCCTCGGCGTCGGTCGCGCCCTGCGCCTCGACCTGTCCGAGATCGTGATCGCGTCGAACGCCAACATGGGCGGACCGACCACCGCTGCGGCGATGGCGGTGGCGAGACGCTGGGACGGGCTCGTGATTCCGGCGATCCTCTGCGGCACGCTCGGCTATGCGGTGGCGACCTTCATCGGCGTCGCCGTCGCCCACTGGCTCAGGTAGCCTGCACAACTCACCGCCCGCATGCCTCATCAGGCCCCGTCGCGACGGCGCCGGGTCGCGAGAGGACCGGCGATGGCTGGCATATCGGCGAACACAGAAGAAATGTCTTCAGAAGTGCAGGTGAGTGCCCTGTTTGGGAAGTCCGATGTGCTCTTCGCGGAGCCAGCGTGGTTCCTGGCAAGGCGCGACGACGAAGTCGTAGCCCAGCTACTTCGAGGAGGAGCAACGCAGCCGGGGGCCGCGATGGCCCGCGAAGAGTGCACCGAGATTTCCCAAGCGGGGTACTAAAGTAGCTCGATCTCGTCCTCGGCCAGATGTCCGAGCATGACCATCTTGCGGCGGTATGCCGCCTCGCGTCGGCGATCCAGCTCGACGCGCTCGTCCCGGAGGGTGTCGAGTGCGGCTTCGAGCTCGGGGCGTTCGGCCGGCGAGGCTCTCTCGATCCGTCCCCGGACCTCGTCGACACGGCGCCGTAGGGCGTGAAGGGCCGCAAGGATGGCCGACTCCTCCAGGCTCACCCACGCCTTCGTGCCGCACGAGTCACCGCACTCGGGCTCGGCAACTGATCCGATCACTGGCAGCCGATCCACCTGCCTCGCCATCACCGGAGTATAGCCTCATGGTATCCGGGTGTCCTCGAGCGGGCCGCGGACCGTGAGCGCCGGACGCTTGGGCGAGAAGTAGCCGAGCAGCTGGGTGCGGACCTCCTGGACCGTCACGATGGCGCCGGCGTCGACGGTGCGGATCACGCGGAGGAGCTCGGCGAGACGCCTGCGATGGGCGACCGAGAACACGACCCCAACCTCGCTGCCACGGCCGCCCCGACCCTCCACGACGGTCACGCCGAAGCCGCTCGACGTCAGCGCCACCATGATCGGCTCGAAGGAGCGGGTAATGGCTCGGACGATGACGTCGCCGAGTGCCAGCCGCCGGTCGATCGTCATGCCGATGAAGGTGCCGGCAGCGAACCCGCCGCCATAGCCGATCACCCGCCACGGGTCGAGGGGTCCTGCCACGACTTTCGCGACGGCGGTGATGAACACCGAGACTTCGACGAAGCCGATGACGGCGGACACTGTCCGGCGCCCCTGCACGGTCAGGATCAGGCGCAGCGTGCCCAGGGAGACGTCCACACAGCGCAGCAGAAAGATCACGACCGCGGGTACGATGGCTTCGAGCATGACGACCTCCAGTGCTCACTCTCCCAGAGGGCCGCCATCGCGGTCAACCGCGTGGTCATCGCTGTGGCAGGCGCTGTCCGGACCGCCGCGAACCAGCCTGAGGTCCCCTCGTATACTGATCCATCGCGTCCCCTCAGGGAGCTTTCATGTTGTTCGTGCGGCGTCTCGCCTCTGCCTATCGCGCCGCCTTCTCCGGGCTCGCGCGCGAGGTGTGGTTGCTCGCTCTCGGCGCCTTCGTCAACCGCGCCGGGACCATGGTGCTGCCCTTCCTGAGCCTCTACCTCACCAGTCGGCTTGGCATGTCGGCGGTCGAGGCGGGTCGCGTACTGACCCTGTACGGCGTCGGATCGGTGCTCGGCTCCCTGCTCGGCGGCTGGCTCTCGGATCGGCTCGGCGCGGTCCGCGTGCAGCTCCTGTCGCTGGCAGCCACCGGCGTCGCCTTCCTCGTGCTCGGCCAGGCCCGCGGCCCGTGGCAGGTCTCGGCGGCGGTGCTGTGCGCCGCGACGGTCTCCGACGCCTTCCGTCCGGCCATGATGGTCGCAGTCGCCCACTTCAGCCCGGCGGCGTCGCGGATCCGCTCCTTCGCCCTCATCCGGCTCGCGGTCAACGCCGGCATGGCGATCGGTCCGGCGGTCGGCGGCCTGCTCGCGGTCCACCACTACCGGTGGCTGTTCATCGGAGACGCAGCGACCTGCTGGGCGGCGGGCATCCTGCTCACCCTCACCCTCGGTCTGCCGCACTCGCCCGTCCGTCGCGAGGATACCGAGACGGGCGAGCCTGGCGGCGACCGGTCGCCGTTCTCCGATCTCCCGTTCCTTGCCTTCCTCGTGCTGATCTTCCTGCTCGCAACGGCGTTCTTCCAGATCTGGAGCACGCTGCCGCTCGATCTGAGAACGACCCATCGGCTGCCGGAGCCGATCATCGGCGGCCTGCTCGCCCTCAACGCGCTCCTGATCGTGTGCTTCGAAATGCTCCTGCTGCGGGCGATCGAGCACCTCGATCACCTTCGCCTGGTCGGAGTCGGGGCGGCACTCGTTGGGCTCGGGCTCGGTGTACTGGCTTTTGGCGGCGGCTTCGGCACCGCTCTGATCGCCACTCTGGTGTGGACCCTCGGCGAGATGCTCAGCCTTCCGATGTCGAACGCCGTCGTCGCGACCCGCGCGCCGATGCACCGCACCGGCGCCTACATGGGCGCCTACACGGTCGCCTTCTCGCTCGCGTTCGTGGCCGCGCCCATGACCGGCACAGCCGTGTACTCGCGCTGGGGAGGCACCGTGCTGTGGTCCGCCATCGCGGTGCTGGGCCTCCTGCTCGGTCTTGCCTTCTCCGTCCTCTCAAAGCCTCTGCGCGCCGACCGGAGCTGACCCGCCTTGTTCGCCGGGCGTCCACTGTGGCCGGCGATGGGTTGCACTCAGCCTGGAAGGACCGGCACGTGCCCCCGGTCGTTGATCCGACCCACAGGACGCGCGCAGTGCATCCACAGGAGTGCGGGCTGCGGAGCCCCTGAAGCACCCTGGTTCACAGGCTCTCTTGACGGGGCTCTGCGGTCCGCACTCCTCAGTAACGGAGCAGGGCCGCGATCGAGCCGACGCCGTCGAGCCGCTCGGCCGCCACGCCGTCGACGACGTCGACCCGGCCGCCGCCGTCGAGCACGGTCTGGCCGATCCGGTCGAGCAGGAACGGGACCTCCTCGAGTCTCCCACGGCAGGTGTCGCAGAAGCCCCCGAGGGCGGCCGTGAACCCGCCGCACCCACGGCACTGGGCCCCGGCCGCGGCGAGCCCCTTGACGTAGAGCAGGGTCCACACGCGGCCGTGGTTGACCGCCTCGACCACCGCGGCCAGCCCGGCGACCGCCTTGCCGCCGTCGTGGAGCTCTGCCGCCACCCCTTCGACCAGCTCCTCCTCGTGCCGGCGCTCCATCCGCTGCTGGACTTCGAGCAGCCGCTCGAGCACCTCGCGGTGCGAGGCCGTGACCGGCAGGGCGACCGTTTCGGCGAGCTTGCCGTGCAGACGTCGAGGCAGCAGGCGGGCGACCTGGGAGGCGGCGTGGATCGGACCCGCGACGATCAGGCGGTCGAAGGGGGCGCGCAGGGAGAGGTCGTGGAGCGCATCGACGACCCGCTTGGCGTGGGTCGTCACCTCCTGCTCGTGGTGGCGCTGGAAGCGCTTCTGCGACCGCCAATGGTCGCTGCCCGTGGCGGCGGTCCGCTGGCCGGTGGGCGAGAGCAGGTCGGTGTGCTCCTCGAGCTCCCCCAGGTACAGCGTGAACAGCCGCGCGCGCTGCTGGTCGGTGAGCACGACGCCGTAGCGCTCGTGCTCGTCCATCGCCTCCACGACCGGGCGCAGGAACGCACCCCGTCGCCAGTGGCAGGAGGCGGCCAGGGCCACCCGCAGCTGGTGTACCTCCTCGAGACCGGACGCCGGGTGGACCACCACGAGCACGGTCGCACCCTGGGCCTCGAGACCCGCGATCAGCTCGCGCGCCCTGGCGGCGGCCGCAGCGAGGCCGGCATCGTCGCCGTGGTGGGCTCGCAGGCCCTTGAGCAGCGCATCGACCTGGACCTCGAAGCCGCGGTTGCGGTTCGACTGGCGGTTCTGATCGACGTCCGCGTAGAGGGTGAGGGTCAGGTCGTCCGACTCCGTCAGGCAGTGGAGCCGGCTGAGGACACCACGACCGAGCATCGTGCACCTCCCTGTTGGGGTCTGCCCTCAACTATACCCCGCGCCGGGCAGCGGGCTCGCTGAGTTCTCCGTGCCTCTGTGGTTCAATCCCGTCTGCTGCGCCTGAGCTCCCAGAGCAGGATCCCGGCCGCGACCGCCACGTTGAGCGACTCGATGCCGCGCACGAGCGGGATGCCGACCGTGCGGTCAGCGAGGGCGAGCGCCTCCGCATCGAGACCACCGCCCTCCGCGCCGAGCATGACGAGCAGTGGTTCGCGGCGCGCCACGGTCGCGAGGACCTCACCTTCGATGTCTGTCGCCCAGGCCTCGCCGTGGCCCTCGCGGACCCGCTTCACTGCGCGTTGGACCGTCACCTCGCGCTCGACCGGCAGCCGCAGCACGGCCCCGGCGGAGCCGCGCACCGCGAGCGGCGCGAAGGGGTCCGCACAGCCCGGGCCCAGCATCACCGCCGCCGCGCCGAGCCCGGCCGCGGCCCGCACGATCGCACCCAGGTTGCCCGGGTCCTGCACCGTGTCGAGCCACAGTGCAAGCCCGCGCCGCCCGGACCATGGTGGCCAGGCGGGTTCCGCGACGACGGCCAGGACTCCCTGGGGCGCGCGGGTCGGCGCGACCGACTCGAGCACATCGGGCTCGAGCTCGAAGACCCGCTGCGCCGCGGCGATCAGCCGCGCCGATTCCGGGTCGGCGGCAGCCTCGGGCGTCAGGTAGAGCTCGGCGATGGGAACGTCCCAGCGCACCAGATCGGCCGCCAGGCGGCGCCCGTCGAGGATCACCTCCCCAGGCCTCCGCCGTCGGATCCGGCGTCGCAGCTCCTTGACCCTTGCCGAGTGCCGTCCGATCCTCTCCATCGTCCTCCCAGGGTAGTCCATCGTCACGCCTTCGACAGCGGCCCGCATGTGGATTGCTTCACAAGCTTCTGCGATAATCACGCCCACGTCTCGGCCGGAGCTTCGTGCCGGCGGAAAGGACGCAGGCCTCATGAGCCTCTCCCACATCGCGAAGTCGATCGCACCGTCCGCGACCCTCAAGCTCAACGAGACGGCCGCCATCCTGCGCGCCAAGGGCGACCCGGTGATCCACCTCGGTGGTGGCGAGCCCAAAGGGCGCGCGCCGCTCGACGCCGTGCTCGCGGCAGCCTCGCTGCTCAACACGGGCGAGGTCCGCTACACCCCGCCGGACGGCATCCCGGCGCTGAAGAAGGCGATCATCCGCTACACCGAGGAGTTCTACGGCTTCAAGCCGGCGCCCGAGAACGTGATGGCCTCGGGCGGCGCCAAGCAGGCGATCATGTCGGCGCTGCACACCCTGGTGAACCCTCAGGAGGAGGTCATCTTCCCGGCCCCCTACTGGGTCAGCTACCCGGAGATGGTCAAGCTGGTCGGCGGAGTGCCGGTGCCGGTCCTGCCCGAGGACGGCTCCTTCATCCCGCGCATCCAGGACATCGAGCAGGTCGTCGGCTCCTATACCAGGGTGGTGATCGTCAACAGCCCCAACAACCCGTCCGGCGCCGTCTACCCGGAGAGCTTCATCGCCGACGTGGTCGACTTCTGCGAGCGGCGCGGGTTGTGGCTGATCATGGACGACATCTACCACCGCCTGATCTTCGACGGCCGCCACCCGATCAACCCGTGCGCCTTCGCCAAGGACCGCACCGAGAACTCCAAGCTGATCATCGTCAACGGGGTCTCCAAGCAGTACGCGATGACCGGCTTCCGGATCGGCTGGGCGGTCGGCAACCGAACCGTGATCGAGGCCATGACCAACATCCAGGGCCACGAAACCTCGGGCCCCTCAGCGCTCCTGCAGCATGCCGCGGTCGGCGCCATCAACGGCATCCAGTCGAGCGTGGGGAGCCTGCGCCTGACGCTCGAGAACAACCGCAATGTCCTCGTGCAGGAGCTCAGAGCCTTCGACGGCGTCCACCTCGAGATACCCGGCGGCACCTTCTACTCGTTCGCCGACTTCCGCCATTACTCAAAGGACTCGGTCAAGCTCGCCCGCTTCCTGCTCGACAAGGTCCAGGTGGTCACGGTACCGGGCAAGGAGTTCGGCCTCGACGGCCACCTGCGGATCTCCTTCTGCGGCTCGATCAAGGAGATCACGGAGGGCGTCGAGCGAATGAAGTGGGCGCTCGACCCCAACGCTCCCAACGAGCTCTGGATCGGCGAGCGCAAGCTGGTGAGGGACTGGACATGAGCAAGTACCTCGAGTTCGACACCCCCGCGACCGCTCAGGCAGGCGACCTCAAGGCCGAGTTCGGCCTCGCCAACCACGGCCTCGTCCACCTCGACCGGGTGTACTGGAACCTGCCGACGCCGGCGCTCTACGAGGAGGCGGTGTTCCGCAAGGAGGGCCAGGTAGCCTTCGGCGGCCCGTTCGTGGTCAACACCGGCAAGTGGTCCGCCCGCGCCGCCCAGGACAAGTACATCGTGCGCGAGGCATCGACCGAGGACCGGATCTGGTGGGGCGAGTACAACCGTCCCTACGACACCGAGAAGTTCTCCGCCCTGTTTGCCCGCGTCCAGGCCTTCCTCCAGGACGAGGAGCTGTTCGTTCAGGACTGCTACGTCGGCGCCGACCCCGAGTACCAAATGCCGATCCGGGTGATCACTGAGCACGCCTGGCACTCGCTGTTCGCGCGCACCATGTTCATCACCCCGCGCACCCGCGAGGCCTACCAGACCCACGTACCCGAGTTCACGGTGATCGCGGTGCCGTCGTTCCGCTGCGACCCGAGGATCGACGCGACCCGTACCGAGACCGCGGTCATCCTCAACTTCGCGCAGCGCCTGGCGCTGATCTGCAACACCAGCTACGGCGGTGAGATCAAGAAGAGCATGTTCACGGTGCTCAACTTCCTGCTCCCGTTCCGCGAGGTGCTGCCGATGCACTGCTCGGCCAACATCGGTCCCGAAGGCGATGCGGCCCTTTTCTTCGGCCTTTCCGGCACCGGCAAGACCACCCTGTCTGCCGACCCCAAGCGCCAGCTGATCGGCGACGACGAGCACGGCTGGTCGTCGACTGGGGTGTTCAACTTCGAGGGCGGCTGCTACGCCAAGGTGATCCGGCTGTCGGCCGAGCACGAGCCCCAGATCTGGGCGACCACGCGCCGCTTCGGGACGATCCTGGAGAATGTGGTCCAGGACCTCAGCTCGCGCCGGCTCGACCTCGATGACGAACGCTTCACCGAGAACACGCGCGCCGCCTACCCGCTCGACTTCATCCCCAACGTCGTCCCCGAGGGTGTCGTCCACTCGCACCCGAAGAACGTCATCCTGCTCACCTGCGACGCCCAGGGGGTCATGCCGCCGATCGCGCGTCTGTCCCCGGACCAGGCCGTGTACCACTTCATCTCCGGCTACACCTCGAAGATCGCCGGCACCGAGATCGGGCTCGGGATTGAGCCCGAGATCGCGTTCTCGGCCTGCTTCGGGGCGCCGTTCATGGTCCACCACCCGTTCGAGTACGCCAACATGCTCAAGCAGAAGATGCTGCGTCACGGCGCCACGTGCTGGCTGGTCAACACCGGCTGGGTCGGCGGCGGGTGGGGAGTCGGCAAGCGGATCTCGATCCGCCACACCCGCAACCTGCTCGATGCCGCACTCGAGGGCACGCTTGCGCAGGTCCCTTACCGCCGTGACCGCCTGTTCGGCTTCGAGGTCCCGCTCGCCTGCCCGGAGGTCCCCGAGGAGGTGCTCGACCCGTCGACCTCGTGGGGCAGCAAGGACGAGTACTGGAAGCGCTACGACGCCCTCGCCGCGCGCTATATCGAGAACTTCAAACAGTTCGTCACCGGCTGCCCGGCCGAGGTCGTCGCCGCCGGACCGAAGCGCCTCAAGGACCTGAAGTAGCGCGAAGGAAAACCACAGAGACAAAGA
>CAWFFJ010000025.1:0-70290 GCA_963814875.1 uncultured Acidobacteriota bacterium | reverse complement strand
GCGTATTCTCAACGATCCCGCGATCGCGGACAGCTTGCGAAGGTTGATACCTACCGAGCCGGCAGACGGCGAGCACACCGCCGTGGCCGATGCAGGCGTCGGCCACGCGGGCTGATTCGCGGTGGCGGCTCGAACGGGACCTCAGGCACCTCGACGCGACCCCCCACGCAGCCGCTCGGCGGGCCCTGGACGACGCCTCTGGGTGCGTCGAGGCACCTCGGGGATGACAGCCCCGAGCCGCCGTCTGCCTCACGCGTACACGAGCCTGAGCCCGGAGCCGACCTCGGCCAGCGGCGTGCGGGCCGCCAGCGCGACCTTGGAGGCGAGGTCGGTGCAGTGGCATGCGTGCAGGGCGTCGAGGTCGAGGCCCGAGAGGTACGCGACCGTCCGTTCCATCACCTCGCGGGGTGGCGCCAGCAGGTGGAGCCCGCCGACGATGTCTCGGACCCGCTCGACCCCGGTCACGCGGCGGGCCTGCTCGACGATGTTGCAGATCCCTGAGTGCGAGCAGCCGGTGATGATGACGAGGCCCTCGTCGCTGCGCCACGCGAGGGCCGAGTCGTCGGGCACCGTGTCGTCGACCACGCCTTCGGCCGTCATCCGGCGCCCCACCGACGCGCAGCCCTCGAAGCCGCTGCCGCGCTCGATCTCGCCGAGGAACACGAGGCGTTCGGAGAGCCACACCGGCTCGCGGCTGGCGTTGAGCTCGAAGTGCTGTGACAGGCGGTTCGGGCACAGCAGGCTGCCCAGCTCCGGCACGCCCTCGGCGTCGCGGTGGTCGAAGAGCGCCGGGTGGGCGACCAGCTGTGGGCGCCGGACCTCCCGTCCCGCCCAGGCGGCTTCGGAAAAGAGCCGCACCAACGGCTCGAGTCCCCAGGTGTGGTCGAGGTGGCCATGGGAGAGCACCACCGCATCGAGCCGGGTGAGTTCGACTCCGAGGCGGGCGGCGTTGACCAGGAAGGCGTCGGAGTAGCCGGCGTCGAACAGCACCCGGGTGCCGCCGTCCTCGACCAGGATCGACAGCCCGGGCTCGCCGAGCAGGTAGCGATCAATCAGGGTGGCGTTGTCGACCAGAACTGTGAGCTCCATGTCCCCTCCTCGAGCGGCAAGTCTCCCCCAGTATCGGCCCTCGCGGTGCGATGCGGCCAACGATACCTCGACGTCGGGCAGTCCGAGGCCACCTTCACGGCCGCGGTCATGTGGGACGGTGCGGCGACCTACTTCGACGCGGCGGGCCATCCGTTCCAGACCACTGCGCTGCGATTCAGCATGGGCCGCGCCGACGTCCACATCGTGCGGAGGTGATCGAGGCGGACCTTCCTCACCCAAGCCTGCGGTGGAAGCGCAGCCGAGCCAGGAGCAGGATCACGATCCCGAGGCCGAGCATGGCCAGACCCTGGGGCCACAGCACGTCGAGGCCGACGCCCTTGAGGAAGACCCCGCGCAGGACCTGGACGTAGTAGCGCAGGGGCACGACGTAGGTCGCGAGCTGGAAGACCCTGGGCATGTTCTGGATCGGGAAGATAAACCCGGACAGGTAGATCTGCGGCAGCATGAAGACGAAGGTCGTGATCATCATCGCCTGCTGCTGGGTCCTGGAGAGGGTCGAGACCAGCAGCCCGAGGCCCAGGGTGCAGAGCATGAACGGCACGGTCAGCAGGGCCAGCACGCCGACTGAGCCGCGCAGCGGCACCTGGAACCAGAACAGGACCACCGGCAGCGCGGTCAGGATCTCGACGGTCCCGACCAGGGCGTAGGGCACGAGCTTGCCGACGATGATCGCGCCCGGGCTGAGCGGGGTGACCAGGAGCTGCTCCATGGTGCCGAGCTCGGTCTCGCGCACGATCGCCATCGACGACAGCATCATGGTCATCACCATGATGATCATCGCGAGCACCCCGGGCACCATGAAGAACCGGCTCAGGAGGTCCGGGTTGTAGAGCACCTTCGGGCGCAGGTCGAGCGGGAGCCGGACGCCCTCGCCCTCGGCCACGTGTTGGAGCACGCCGGCCGCGTACGACAGACCGAGAGTGCCGACCATCGCGTCCGAGCCGTCGGCCACGAGCTGGACCTCGGTCGAGCGTCCGACGGCGCGGTCGGCGCCGAAGCCGTACGGAATCGTGAGGCCGACGCGCGCGCGGCCGCTGGCCAGCCATGGATCCAGCGAATCGGTCGAAGCGACGTTGGCCACCTGCCGGAAGTAGGTCGAGTCGGTGAACGCGCGCACCAGGTCACGGCTCGCCTGCGTGTGGTCGAGGTCGCACACCGCGAGCTCGACCCGGCGCACGTCGGTGGTCGCCGCGTAGCCGAGGATGGTCAGCTGGACCACGGGCGCCATGAACAGGATCGGGAGGATCTTCGGATCACGCTTGAGCTGGAGCAGCTCCTTGACCAGGATGTTGATCAACGTGCGCATGAGTCGCACCCCCGGAGCGCGCGAGAATCACCACCAAGACACCAAGACACCAAGAGGAAATGGTGAGCTATCACATCCCGGCCAGGAGGTCTGTCATCCACGGGTCCTGGAAGTGACCGAGGAGCAGGTCTCCGTGCCAGGGTCTCTCCTGGCGTGATCAGCAGGACGTCGGGCCTCAACACTGCACCGCAATGGCCTCGTCTGGCTCTCGAGTCATCACCGGAAGGCCGGCATACCGCGTCGGTGAAAACAACATCTACAACCTCATGCTTGGTGTCTTGGTGTCTTGGTGGTTTGCTTTGCAGGGCGTTCACTACAAGCTCCTGACGGTTGTGACGGTGGCGAGCAGCAGCACCACGACGCCGTAGGCGATCAGCGCGACGGCGTCGTTCCACCACAGCTCGGGTCCGACCCCCTTGAGCACGATCTCGCGCAAGGCCGCGATGTAGTAGCGCGCGGGGACGATGTGCGAGATCACCTGGAGGAACTTCGGCATCGACGAGATCGGAAAGATGAAGCCCGACAGCAGCAGGGTCGGAAGCATCGACGACAGCAGCGCGATCTGGAACGCGACCTGCTGGGTCTCGGCCAGGCTCGACAGGAAGATGCCCCAACCGAGACCACCTGCGAGGAAGAGCACGGTGACAACCGCAAGCCACACGATCGAGCCTCGGATCGGGACGTCGAACAACGCCCACGCCAGGGTCAGCGAGCCGGCGGCCGCCCCCGAGGCGACCAGCAGGTAGGGCAGGGTCTTGCCGAACAGCAGCTCGATCGCCTTGAGCGGCGTGGCGCGCAGCGACTCCATGGTGCCGCGCTCCTTCTCACGCACCACCGCGAGGGCGGTCGCGATGACCGACGTAATCATCAGGATGAAGGCCACCAGGCCCGGGACCAGGAAGCGCGACGACTTGAGATCGGGGTTGTACCAGACCAGCGGGACACCCCGGATCGGCGCCGAGAAGCGGACGCCGAGCAGCGCGGGCGTCACCGAGGCGACGATCTGGCGGGCGTAGCCGAGGATCGTGGTGGCGGTCTGGGAGTCCGAGCCGTCGAGCACGAACTGGAGAGTCGTCGGCCGCCGGCCGGCGACGTCGGCGCCGAACTCGGCCGGGATCACCAACCCGGCCTGGGCGCGTCCCGAGTCGAACAGAGCGTCCAGCGCCCGCGTATCGTCGGGGCGCGCCACGGCGTCGAAGTAGCCGCTCTTCAGGAAAGCCTCGACGACCTCGCGCGAGGCGCTGGTGCGCGACAGATCGACGATCGCGAGCCGGATGTCCTGGACGTCAAAGCTGAGCGCGTAGCCGTAGATGAGCAGCAGGATCACCGGCATGCCGAGCAGCGCCAGCGCGGTGCGCCAGTCGCGCTTGAGCTGGAGCAGCTCCTTGGCGGTGATGGCGAGGACGCGGCGGATCATCAGGACCTCCTCGCCTCGGCCTCACGGATGACGTGGATGAAGACGTCTTCGAGCGAAGGCTCGATCGTCCGCACGGCGACCGGGGCGAAACCCGCGTCGGCGAGGCCGCGCTCGACCTGCTGCGTCATCGCAGGGTCGGCGACGACGGCGTGCAGCCGGTCGCCGAACAGGGCTGCATCGGAAATCCCTGGCAGCGCTTCGAGCGCGGCGAGCGCCTGCGGCGCTCGGGCGCACTCGACCTCGAGCACCGCGCCGGCGGAGTAGGCCCGCTTGAGCGCCGGGACCGAGTCGAGGGCGAGCAGCTTGCCGGCGTGCATCAGCGCGACCCGATGGCAACGCTCGGCCTCGTCCATGTAGTGGGTCGTCACGAAGACCGTGGTGCCCTGGGCCGAGAGATCGTCGATGAGGTCCCAGAACGCCCGCCGCGCTTCGGGGTCGACGCCCCCGGTGGGCTCGTCGAGAAAGACCACCGGCGGCTCGTGGAGCAGGGCGCAGGCCAGTGCCAGGCGCTGACGATAGCCGCCCGGAAGATCGCGCACGAGGGCGTTGCGCCGGCGCTCGAGGCCGCCGATCTCGTACGCCCAGCGGCGCCGCGCTTCGAAGCGACGTCCCCACAGGCGATAGGCGCCGGCCCAGAAACGCAGGTTCTCGTCCACGGAAAGGTCGCCGTAGAGGGAGAAGCGCTGCGACATGTAGCCGATCCGGGTCTTGATCTCGAGCGCCTGAGTGGCGACGTCGAAGCCGGCCACGCGGGCGCTTCCTCCGCTCGGCTCGAGCAGGCCGCACAGGATCCGGATGGTGGTCGTCTTACCGGCGCCGTTGGAGCCGAGGAAACCGAAGATCTCGCCCGGTGCGACCTCGAACGAGACGTGGTCGACGGCGGTGAAGGCGCCGAAAGTCCGGGTCAGCTCGTGCGCCGTGACCACCGGCCCTGCAGCGGCGAGAGCCACGGCGGTCGCGGCGCTCATCGTCCCACCGCCCGGTCAAGGGCTGCGGCCGCGATCCACGCGCCGGCGCGGGTGCGAATCTGGGCAAGGTCAGCATCGGCGAGGTCGGCCTGGGCGTCGAGCATCTCCTGGATGAGCGCCAACCCCGCCGCGTAGCGCTCCCGGGACGACTCCTCACGGGCCCCGGCCGCGGTTCGCGAGGCGTCGGCCGCCGGGACGGCGTCGAGGGCCGCCTGGAGTCTGAGCCGCGCACTTTCGACCGCGAGCCGGACCTGGCGGGCGAGCTCCTGGCGATCGGCCTCGGCGGCGTCGTGCCGCGCACGGACGGTGGCAACGTCCGACCGCACGCGATCCCCGTCGAACAGCGTCCACGTCGCCATCACACCCACGCTCCAGGAGTCATTCCATGTGTCCTCGAGGGGGAGGTAGCGCTGGTTGGGCCGCGCCAGGTCCCACTGAGCAGACAGGCCGACGGAGGGCTTGCGGCCGGCATCGACCCCGCGCTCCCGAGCCGCCAGGGCGGCGATCTGGGCCTCGGCGAGCCGAAGCTCAGGCCGCCGCTCGATCGCCTCCGCGACCAGCCCGTCCAGAGCGAGCGGTGCGGGCGGCACCGCCATAACGTTCGCGTCGGCCAGCTCGAGCGGCGCAGCGGTGTCGAGCCCGAGCAGGGACCGCAGGGCGGCGAGAGCGTCGTCCCGGTCCGCGCCGGCTTGGACCACGCCGACGTGGGCCGCCTCGGCACGGGCCTTGGCGCCGAGCACGTCCGCGTCCACCGCCACGCCGGCCGCGCGCATCGCCTTGGCGTCGTCGTGGAGACGGCGGGCACGGACCTCCTGGGCGTCGGCCGCGTGCAGCGCCGCATCGGCGGCGACGGCCTGCCAGTAGGCGGCGCGCGCCGCGTAGCGCAGCTCGACGACGGTGAGGTCGCGGGAGCGGTCGGCTGCCTCGAGGTCGTGGCGGGCCGCCTCGCGGCCCGCGCTGATCGCACCTCCGGTGTACAGCGGCTGGTTCAGGGCGAGGTCGGCCAGGTAGGTCGTCGCGATGTTGGGAAAGATCACGCGAGGCGGTGCCCCTGGCCCGTCGAGCGGGGCGGAGAACTCGGGGACGGCGCTGCGCTGGGAGAGCACCGCCGATGTCGTCACCGTCGGCAGGCGCGCGGCGTCTGAGGAAGCGACCGCCGACTGGGCGCTGTCCCGACGGGCGTCCGCCGCCGTGACCCGAGCCGAGGCTTCGACGGCGAGACGAGCGGCCGTGTCGGCGTCGAGGTGGACCGTGTCGCTGGCCGCCGCCGCGGTGCCAACCGTGAGGAGGACCGCGAGCAGCGGCCGGGCGAACCGTGGTGTCGTGATCGTCATGGTGCCTCCGATGTCGCCGCCGTCGCGGTCGACCGGGTGAGGTAGAGGAAGGCGTCCTCGAGGCCGGGCCGGATGGCCCGGACCTCGGCGTCGATGCCGGCGGCGGAGAGCGCGCCGCGGACGGTCGCGGCCGCGTCGCCGTCGCCCTCGAGGCGCGCGTGAAGGGTCGTTCCGAAGACCGCGACGTCGACCACCGCGGGGTCGGCCTCGAGCGCGGAGGTAGCTGCGGTGCGTTCGCGCGCTGTCACCTCGACCACCGTGCCGGGCAGCAGAGCGGGCACGTCGCCGGGACGCTCGTCGGCCAGCACCCGGCCCTCGTGCATCAGCACCACACGAGTGCACCGTTCCGCCTCGTCGAGGTAGGGCGTCGCCACGAGCAGCGTGAGGCCGTTCCCGACCAGCTCAGCGAGCAGGCGCCAGAACTCCCGTCGCGTCACCGGGTCGACGCCGGTGGTGGGCTCGTCGAGGAGCAGCATCTGGGGCGAGTGGATCAACGTGCAGGCGAGTGCCAGCTTCTGCTTCATGCCGCCCGAGAGCCGATCCGCAATCCGATCGTGGAACTCCCCCAGACCGACCAGCCCCAGCAGGTGGGTTCGCCGCTCCCGCCACCCCTTGACCCCGTACATGAGCGCGAAGAACTGCACGTTCTCGTCGACCGTGAGGTCGCCGTAGAGGGCGAAGCGCTGCGCCAGGTAGCCGAGCCGGTGATGCAGCGCACGGCGGCCGGCCCAGCAGTCGGCGCCCATCGCCTCGACGGTACCGCCGGAGGCTCGCTGCAGGCCGGCGAGCACGCGCAAAGTCGAGGTCTTGCCGGCGCCGTCGGGGCCGATCAGACCGACTACCTCGCCGGCGCGGACCTCGAGCGAGATACCGTGCACCGCCTCAGTGGCGCCGTAGCGGACCACCAGGTCGCGGGCCGCGACGAGGGGCTGCTCGCTCACCGCGCGCTCCCCGCCTCGGCGTGACCGTCGAAGTAGGCGTCCGCCGGCATGCCGGGCTTGAACACGCCGTCAGGGTTGGCGAGCGCGACCTTGATCCGGAACACGAGCTTGGCCCGCTCCTCGGGTGTCTGCACGTTCTTGGGCGTGAACTCGGCAACGCTCGAGATGAAGGAGACCTTGCCCTGGAATGCCTGGTCGCGACCGTCGACACGGACCTCGACCGGGTCGCCGAGGTGGACGCTCGCGAGGTTCGGCTCGTCGATCCAGACGTTCAGCCACGGCCGGCCGATGTCGGTCAGCACCGCGAGGGTCGCCCCGGGCGGCAGCACCTCGCCGGGCTCCGCGATGCGCTCGGTGAGCACCCCGTCCGTCGGCGCGAGCACCGTGGCGTCGGTGATCTGCTGCTGGATCGCCTCCACCCGCGCGACCGCCGCCGCGTGCTGCGCCCGTGCCGCCTCGATCTCCTGGCGTCGCGGCCCCGCGATGAGCTTGTCGAGCTGGGCACGTGCCGCCGCGACCGACCGCTGGGAGACGTCGCGTCGAGTGCGGGCGTCGTCGCGCGCCTTCTCGGTCGCAGTGCCGCGGTCAGCGAGGCCCTCGAGCCGGTTGAGGTCCCTGACCGCCGCGTCGAGCTCGGACTGGGCCTGCGCGAGCCGGTCCTCGGCGCTCTGGACGTCCTCGCGGCGGGTTCCAGCCAGCAGGAGGCGAAGCTGAGCATCGGCCGAATCGACCTGGGCACGAGCCTGGGCGAGCTGGTGCTCCGCGTCGATCGAATCGAACCGGGCCACGAGGTCGCCGGTGTGGACGGTGTCGCCCTCCTGGAGGGGTGCGTCGAGCAGCCGACCGCCGACCTTGGCGGCGAGCCGGACCTCGGTCGCTTCGATGTGGCCCGAGGCGTGAATGGCTCCACCGTCCTCGGTACCATGACAGCCGGCGGCGAGACCGGCGATGGTGGCGAGGACGGTCAACAGGGTCAGCTTTCGCTTCCGTCGAGTCATGAGCTTCCTCCGTCGTGCGCTGGGGGCAGCGGTCGAGTTCAGGTCGATGTGATTTCTGGCAGCAGCGCCCGTCCACCGGGCGCGGCCGTGGTTCGCAAGAGTCATGAGCACGTCGGATGCCAGCAGGGGCGACGCCGACCGGAGTGCGAGTATCGCCCCCGTGGTGGCGATCGTCGCGCGCTGGAAAGCCGAGCTGCGACTGGACACCCGGTTCACTTGCACCGGTCTCGGCCGAGACGAACCGACACCGGCAGTGATGACGGTCCCGAACGGTGGTTCCTCGATCGGCAGCCGCAGCGGCGCGAAGTCCGACCTCAATGCACGTCTCCGTCGCCACCGCGGGCGGCAATCCCCTCGAGCAGCAGGTCGCTCAGGAAGGCCGCGATGTCGGTCGACGAGTCCGGGAGCCCGACCTCGGGACGCAGCTCGGCCGCGCGCTGGCGCAACGGGGAGATGGCGTTGATGAACAGCACCATGCCGACGATCGCGAGGTGGGTGAGCACCGGTTCGGTGTGTCGAAACTCTCCCACGGCCACACCCTCACCGAGCAGACCGGCGACGATGTTGACGACCTCGAGCATTCGGAACAGCGCCTCCGGAGGAAGGTTGGCCGCACCGGAAGCAACCTCGCGCAGCACCATCCGCGGGTGGTCGGGGTACTGCTGCACCATGCGGGTGAGCTCGGTGATGACTGCGACGAGACGGCTCCGCGGGGAGCCCTTGTCTTCCAGGACCTGGGCGAGGGCGTCCGCGACACGGTCGAAGTTGCGGACCAGCACCGCGCTGTAGAGCGCCTGCTTGTCGCCGACGTGGTAGTAGAGCATCGCCTTGTTGACGCCAGCGCGAGCGGCGATGTCGTCGACCCGTGCACCTGCGAAGCCGACCTCCGCGAAGACCGCGGATGCGGCGTCGAGGATGCGCCCCTGCGGACTTTCGGGCTCTCGGGCGGAGTCTCTCGTCTGCATCACCTACCTCCAACTAACCGGTCGGTTGAACCGACCAGTCAGTTATAGTGCCGAGAGCGGCCGCTGTCAAGCCAGGTAGCGCACCAGAGGAGCCCGCCGGGCAGACGCCCGTGGCCGCGTCTCGACACGCCACTCACCGCAAGGGCCTATGCCCTGCGGGCTCCCAGCTCACACGTCGGGGATCACGTAGGACGCCAGGTCCGGCGGCGGATCGGGGTAGTGCAGATCCATCCCTTCCAGCGTATCGAGCAGGATGTTCGAGACCACCAGGTTCCGGTACCACTTGTGATCGGCCGGCACGACGTGCCACGGCGCCCACTCGGTGTTGCAGCGGCTCAGGGCGTCCTCATAGGTGGACTGGAACGCTTTCCACAGCGCTCGGTCCTCGAGGTCGGCGGGGTTGAACTTCCAGTTCTTGTCGGGCCGCTGCTGGCGCTCGCGCAGGCGCTCGGCCTGCTCCTCGGGGCTGATGTGCAGGAACAGCTTGACGATCGCGACGCCGCTCGCGACCAACCGCTGTTCGAAGGCATTGATCTGTTCGAAGCGCTTCGACCACACCGCCTCGGGGACGAGCTGCTTGACCCTCACCACCAAGACGTCCTCGTAGTGTGAGCGGTTGAAGACCCCGACCATCCCGTGACGTGGGACGGCCTTGTGGACCCGCCACAGGAAGTCGTGGGCGAGCTCCTCCTCGGAAGGGACCTTGAACGACGTGACCTCGACGCCCTGCGGGTTGAAGGCGCTGAACACGTGCTTGATGGTCCCGTCTTTGCCGCCGGTGTCCATCGCCTGCAGCACAATGAGTACGGCCCGCTCGCCGCTCGAGTAGAGGCGCTCCTGGAGCTCGTTGAGCTGCTCGAGGCGCTGGTCGACGAGCTCGCGGGCGCGCTTCTTGTCGTGCCCTCCGGTGTGGTCAGGGTCGAGCCGTGCAAGCCTGAATCGCTTGCCCGGTTGGACGGTGGTGCCTCGGTCGCGAGCCATTGCCTGGCCTCCTCTCATGTCACGGCACGAGCATAGCGCGGCGACGGAGTACCTCGGGCATTCCTGGGGACCCCCGCGCGGTTCCACTGAGGGGAGAGTGACCAGGAGGTTGCACGATGTCCTTCGATCGATTCTCAGCGCTCGAACGACTCTCTCCGCGAGGCCTCGCTGAGTGGGATCAGGTACCCCATCGGATCGGGCACGATCTTGGCGCGAGCCGCGGTGAGCGAGGTCTCCCCCGCATAGCTCACCGCTGACTGCAGGTGACCCCGGATCCGACCCAGCACATCGGAGACCGGACCCTTGTACAGGACCTGGGTCTCCTGGCCCTCCGCCGGGGTCGCGAAGGCCTCCTCGAGCTCACCGTTCTGGTCGCCGTCGTAAAGCGACTCGAAGACCGCCTGAGGGGAGGTCATGCCGCGGTAGATCTTGCGCTTCTGGTGGCTCGAAGGGTCCTCGATGACGTGCCCCGGCGACTCGTCCGTGCCCGACAGCGCGCTGCCCAGCATCACCGTCGATGCGCCGCAGATCAGTGCCAGGAAGATGTCCTTGTCCTCGACGACGCCGCCGTCGGCCACGATCGGCACGCCCTCACCGACGGCGCACCAGGCCTCCCGGATCGCCTGGAGCTGCGGCACCCCCGCCGCGGTTTCCAGGCGCGTACGACATCCCCGGCCCGGTCCGACACCGACCTTCACCGCGTCTGCCCCACGCTCGGCGAGGAAGCACGCCCCCTCGGCGGTAGCCACGTTGCCACAGATCAGCGGCACCTCTGGGAATCGCGCGCGCAGCGCGGACATCGCGTCCGCCATCGCCTGGGAATGACCGTGGGCAATGTCCACGACCAGGGCGTCGACCTCGGCTTCGAGCAGCGCCGCCGTTCGATCGAGAAAGTCCCCCCTCGCCCCGATCGCCGCCGCGACCAGGAGACGGCCCTTGCGGTCCTTCGACGTGTGCGGGCGGCGGTGGAAGACCATGAGGTCTCGCAGGGTGATCAGCCCCCGAATGCCTCGCTGTGCGTCGACCAGCGGCAGGCGCTCGACCCGATGCTCGAACATCAGGCGCTCGGCCTCGTCCTCCGAGATCCCGGGCGGCCGCGTCACGAGCCGCTCAAAGGGGGTCATGTAGGAGTCGACCGGCCGGTCCTCGGTGCCCGGAAACCAGGGCATGTCCCGCGCCGTCAGGAGGCCGGCGAGGATGCCCGAGCCCTCGCTCTCCTCGATCAGAATGGCGTTGATCGAGTGCCGACGGGCGAAGGACCTCGCTTCGCGGACGCTGGTGCCCCGCGGGAGCCGCCACGGCGTCTCGATCACTGCGCCGTGGCTGCGTTTGACGCGCCGGACCATGTCGGCCTGACGGTCGATCGGCATCGCCCGGTGGATCACGCCAACGCCGCCTTCGAGGGCCATCGCCTTGGCCATCTCCAGCTCGGTGACCGTGTCCATGTTGGCGGACACGATCGGTAGCCCGACGGCCAGCCGCGAGCTCAGCCGGGACTCGAGAGAGATCTGCCGCCGGGAGCCTGCGACGCCCATCTGGGGCCGGAACAGGAAGTCCGCAAAGGTACGGCCGATGAAAGGCTCGTCGAGAGAACGCGGTTCGACCATGGCACCTCCAGCTCCTTCCCTTCAGTCTACCCCCGGCCTCCCGCGCAGCCGCCAATCGAGAAGAGGATGTCAACAGCCGGTGTCGCGCGGGTCACCGCGAGGGTGGCAGAGACCGATCCTCCGCCTCCGCGACTCGACAGTCTGCAACCGCACGAACGGCGGCGGTGGACTTTCCCGGCCCCTGGCGGTCAGTCTGGCGAGTCCTCCTCGGTCGGTGTGAGCGCGCCCTCGGTCAGCCACTGCTCATACAGTCGGCGGACCCGAAAGCTGTCGACGGCAAGCGAGCTCTCACTCTCAGTCGGGCTACGCCCCTCCGCCGCCTGCAGCCACACCGACCGGACCAGGTCCGGGTCGGCCTCGTCAGAGACCTGGCTCGGCTTGCGACCGGTGGGCCTGAAGCGCGCGTGATCGGGAACGATGGTGACTGCGCGCGCGAGCTCGTCGTAGCGGCGCATACCCTCGAGGAGGACGGCCGTCACCGAGTCGGTCATGCTCTCCACTGCAGCAGCCGGCGGAAGATCGGTCCGGTTGACGAACACGAAACGCCCGACCCCTGGCCGCTCCAAGAGCTGGTACACGGCAGTGTCGCCAATCAGGTTGCCTGCACGCGCATCGCGAAGCGCACCGCGGTCGAGCACCATCGACGCGGACACCGCACCGTCTTCGTCGAACAGCGTCAGCACACCCGAGACCTGCGAGTCCGTGAGGTTTTGGAGGAGGTTGGGTAGCCCGAAGAGCTTGAGATCGCCGGACAGCGACGCGGTCGGCCGTTCCTCCTCTCGCACCACGGTACCCAGCTGCGCCAGGGTGCGGGCCGCCGGCTCAGCAAAAGGCTGGCCGGCAAACCGGCTCGTGATCTCGGTCAGTAGCTGGCGGACCTCCGGAGTGTCAGTCCCGGCGAGGGCGTTGATGAGGCTCTCGATCGCGTGGGCCCGGCGCGGGGTCGTCACCGTGAACCCGAAGACCTTGGTCGGGAGGTCGGCCCGGACCGCCGCAATGAGGCGCTCGACCAGTTGCGGATCTTCGGAGAGGTCCTGGGCGCCAAGACGCGCGAGCCTCCCGAGGGTGTCGCCGAGCACTCCACGTCGCTTGAGACCGTGAGTAACGACGGCGCGCCGGGCAGCGACGGTGGGCGTCCGGGCCAGAGTCACGACGATACTCTCGAGCAGTCCGCGAAGCTCCTCCTCGTTGTGAGGAAGCTCGCGCGAACCGGTCAGAGCGTCCTCGAGCTCGCTCATCCGGGCAGCGAGCGTCGTGTCGACCCGTTCGTGGCTGATCTGGGAAAGCCCTGCGAGCGCTTCCCGGACGACCGCCAGCGGGCCCGCCGGGTCCGAGAGGTGGACCAGAACATCGATCTCCGACTCGAGTGGCTCGTCGCTGGAGCGTGGAATAGAGCGGAGCAGATAGAGCAGGTTGCGCTCGAAGTGCCAGGGGAACTGACGGGTTCCGGCGATCCCGTCGCGCAGGGCGGCCAAGACCGTGGTGCGCGCTGTGGTGCCGTGCACCGTCAGCAGAGAGATGAGCGTCCGCCGCCGATCCCGCTTCGGTTCGACCTCGAGCTCGAGGAGCAGCTCCTCCGGTTCGAGCTGCGGAAAGAACGCCATCACCCGACGCAGTAGCTGGTGTTTCTCCTCGCTGTCCGCCATCTCTCGCAGCTGATGGTGGTCGAGGGTCGGGTAGACCTGGCCGACCACCGCCTTGACGATGGTAGCGTCGACATCCTCGTTGTCGATCATCCGCTGGGCGAGGTCGAGCATCGTGACCGCGCGCCCGAGTGCCCCCTCGTTGAACTGCTCGACCGCCGCCGACACCAGCTCGCTGAACCTGCGCTGCGTCTCGTCGTTCTCCTGGGCGAGGTTGATGATCTTCTGCATGGCGCGCACGGCGCCAAACGGCTGGACCTCTCCCGGGGGTGGTGCCCAGTCGGGCAGACTGCGGCCGAGCAGGCGGAGCACACTGAAGCCGATCTCGGAGCCGCCCAGCTCCTGAAGCCTGCGCAGGCGCCCGTCAAGCTCGCTCCCGTCACGGGAAACGGCCGCCATCTCGGTCGCGGCCCCTGCCAGGAGCTCGGCGTCTGGGACCCTGGCCCCCTCATGCCTGGGCACGTGCTCAATCCGATCGAGCAGCAGGTTGAGACGGCCCAGACCCTCGACCACCGACACCGGAAGGGCAACGGAGGCCTGCGCCGTTCCTCCGGCGGCCGGCCCGCCGGCCGCGCCGGCTGGTGGAGCGTAGCCTGGCGGGCCGGTGGCCGGACCAGTCGCCTGGCCCGCCATCGCGGGCTGTCCACCGCCGGCCCCACCCCCCGAAGAATGTGCACTCGTCCCCGACGTCCCGGATCGGCCGGCTGGACGATGCAGCACCTCGACCCGCGACGCGAGAGAGGTCTCGCTCGAGCCCATGTGCTCGAGGTTTTGCACCAGCGCGGCGCGCTCGTGGTCCGGACACAACCTCAGGATTTCCGGAAAGGAACCACGCAGGAACGCCGCCAGCTCGGGCGCGGGGACCAGTTCGAGCTCACCGAGCAGATGCAGCTTCTTGATCGCGTGGTACAGGTAGTCCGAGACTGCGACCCCGGGAGCACCACGAAGCTGGGAGACGAGCCAGCCCCGCACCGCGAGGCCAATGATCTGAGGCGGACTCTGTAGCAGGTCGTCGATCGCGTCGAGGAAGATCATCGGCGCGATCTCGTCCGACAGATAGCGCGCGATCAAGTCGAGGCGCGCGTCCTGTCGTTCCGGCCCACTATGGTTGCCCTCCACGTACTCAACCTCCCATTACGACTCGACGAGCTTCGAGGCGGTCGATCGGCCCCGTGACCCCAGGCAACACCCGCCATCCGGGTCGTGGGCCCTCCCTCGAGGCGCGCCTGCGCCAACTCCATCGCACTTCATGCTGGCATCCCCTCGCGGGGGCATGCAAGCGAGGTGCCCCAGAGAGCACCAACCGACACCAGAGCTTCCGTCGCGACAAACCCGACGTACACCGCCGATCGGGGCGGCTCTGCGGGTACCTCCCGCCCGCCACGAGTTCGGAGACCCCGCCGCGTCAGCCGCTCCGCTCGCGACGCTCGAGCATGAGCAGGGCGATGGCCAACAACACCAGGAACGCCGCCCCGCGCCAATAGGTCTCCGGACCGACCGCGAGCCTCGAGTATCCCACGATCATTCGCCCAAAGAATGCCCGCGAGGTCCCCATCAGGAACGAGATGACGCTGAGGATGATCAACAGTTCGGGTACCCGGCGCATGCGGGTCCTCCTTTCCAGCACACCCCGATCGAGACGTCTCCATCGATTGTACCGGTCCGGGGTCAAGAACGTACACGTGCGCTGAGACCTCCTCATCCCAGCAAACGCTGGCACTCCTCCCCTCGGGACTTGAGATCGCACCGAGACGAGCTTACCCTCGGATGGGGTGATGCGGTGACCTTTCCCATCTCAGGGGTCCAGATCTCGCCACTCGTGCCGCCGCTGGTGGCATTCGTGATCTCGTTCTTCACCTCGATGGGCGGTGTGTCTGGCGCCTTCCTGCTGCTGCCGTTCCAGATGAGCGTGCTCGGTTTCGTCAGCCCCTCGGTCAGCGCCACCAACCAGCTCTACAACATCGTCGCCATCCCGAGCGGAGTGTGGCGCTACATCCGTGAGGGGCGAATGGTCTGGCCGCTGACCTGGGTCGTGGTCCTCGGCACCCTCCCGGGCGTGCTGCTGGGCGCCTTCCTCAGGGTGCGCTACCTGCCCGATCCCCGCGGGTTCAAGCTCTTCGCGGGGCTGGTCCTGCTCTACATCGGGACACGCATGATCCGTGACCTTGTCGCCCGCCGCACACCAGGAGGCGCCGCCGGAGCCGAGGAGCGTTTCCAGCGCCTGGTCGCCGACTTTCGCCGACGACGAGCCGACGGGGAGCCGATTCCCCGGGTCGTCGTCCGACGCTTCAGCCTCGGCCGAATCCAGTTCGAGTTCTACGGCGAGACCTTCGCCTTCTCAACCCTCGGCGTCTTCGTGCTCTCGCTCGTTGTCGGCGTCATCGGCGGCGTCTACGGCATCGGCGGCGGAGCGATCATCGCGCCGTTCTTCGTCAGCGTCTTCAGGCTGCCGGTCTACACCGTCGCCGGGGCCGCGCTCGCCGGGACGTTCATCACCTCGCTCGCCGGGGTGGCGTTCTACCAGGCCATCGCACCGGGCTACCCTCATCTCGCAGTGGCTCCGGACTGGCTCCTCGGACTGCTGTTCGGGCTCGGTGGAGCGGCCGGCATGTACTGCGGCGCCCGCGCCCAGAAGCACGTACCGGCAAAGGCGATCAAGGTCATGCTCGCGGCGGTGATCGTGGTGGTCGGCGGACGCTACGTGCTCGGCTTCCTCGGCTGAGGCAACCGCCGGGATACGTCCGGTCCGCCCGGCTGTTGCCCTCGAGAAGAGAGCGCGAGGCCGCAAGCGAACGAGGAGGTAGACCGTGACACGAATCCCAGACGCGATGCGCGCGATGGTGCTCGAAGAGCCAGGAGGCCGGCTCATCCTCCGTCAACGACCGGTCCCCACGCCGGAGACCGGGCAGCTGCTCCTCCGGGTCCAGGCGTGCGGCGTCTGCCGTACCGACCTGCACCTCGTCGACGACGAGCTTCCGGACCCGTCGATTCCGGTCATTCCTGGGCACGAGATCGTCGCCTCTGTCGTCGCCTCGGGTGAAGGCGTCTCCCGCTTTGCAGTTGGAGACCGCGTCGGCGTGCCGTGGTTGGGCTGGACCTGCGGTGACTGCCCGTCGTGCCGGCAGGGTCGCGAGAACCTGTGCGACAACGCACGTTTCACCGGCTACACCCTCGACGGCGGCTTCGCCGAGTACGCCGTGGCCGACCAACGCTACTGCTTCGCCATTCCTGACGGCTACACCGACGCCGAGGCGGCGCCGCTGCTGTGCGCGGGGCTGATCGGCTACCGCTCGCTCCGCCTCGCCGGTTCCAGAGTCCGCCGCCTCGGACTGTACGGCTTCGGAGCCGCGGCCCACATCGTCGCTCAGATCGCCCGTCACCAGGGCAGCTCCATCTTTGCCTTCACCAGGCCCGGAGACCGCCGGGCCCAAGCCTTCGCCCGCCGCCTCGGTGCTGAGTGGGCGGGCGGCTCCGACGAGCAGCCGCCAGAGCCTCTCGACGCCGCACTGATCTTCGCCCCTGTCGGCGCTCTCGTACCCGCCGCTCTTGCAAGCGTGGTCAAGGGCGGGACCGTGGTCTGCGGCGGCATCCACATGAGCGACATCCCGTCGTTTCCCTACCGTCTGCTGTGGGAGGAGCGGGAGCTGCGCTCGGTGGCCAACCTCGAGCGGCGCGACGGCGACGAGCTGCTCGCGATCGCGCCCCAGGTCCCGGTCCGGACCCAGGTCGAGACCGTGCCGTTGGATCAGGCCAACGACGCCCTCGACCGTCTCCGAGCGGGAGACGTCGAGGGCGCGTTGGTCTTGATCCCTTAGCAGCTTGCGCCTCGGAGCCCTGGGACGGTCATCCTCAAGCTCAGCTGCTTCTCGCGGGCTCTGCGGCACGAGCTGCTTTGGATGCGCGTCGCGCATCCAGTCTGCGCAGCAGGGTCCCAGTGGCGTCTACTTCACGGCGAAGTGCAGGATGATCGGGGTCTCCCACCCCTTGGGCGCAACCTTCAGGGTCATCACCTGGCCCTCGGCCATGCCGGCCGGACGCTTGAAGTAGAGGATGTCCACCGTCCAGTTGAACGGCAGGAGGGCGACCGTGTCGAGCCTCACGCCGCTGCCCGCGCCAGGCACCGGAAAGAACTCCGAGGGTTGGACGTGGCCCAGATCGAGGAGCGTGCCGAACGGGAAGCCGTAGAGGCGGACCGCGGTAAGGTCGAACAGGTCCTTCTGGTAGTTGGCGCGGAGTGTCTGGAGGTCGGGCATCGGCTCGCCACGGCCATCGCTGCCGGTCAGGGTGAACGAAGATCGATTCAGCGTTGCCACTCCCTTCTCACCGTTTCTGACGGCGACCACGAGGGGCACGTACTGCTCCGTCAGACGCTGGCGCGTGAGATCGATGCTGACCCAGACCTGGGACCCGTTCGGGCCCTTGGCATTGAACACCGTCGGCTGACTCTCGTCAGCAGCCGCCGGCAGGCTGGAAAGCACGACCAACGCAGCGATCGCCACCGCCATGTTCAAGAGCTTGCGGATCATTGTTGCCTCCATTCCGTCGGATCTCGCCGAGTCGATGCTCGCTGCGCGATCCGACTCGAGCGCCGAGACGCTCACGACTCGTCGAGGAGACAGCAAACACCGTGCCAGGGCAACCTGCTCAGAGCGGCGTGCGACCCCACGTCTTTCACGCGCGTTGCAGAGGCAGCCGATGCCCTCCTGGCCCCGACCCCCGGGCCGTTTTCGAGCCAGACTGGCTGATATCAGCCACCGATCACAGGAGCACGACCGCGCGGGGGTCGCGATCCAGACGACCGATGACCGTCGCCCGAGTGACCGGATCGAGGCCGGCAAGCGGGCCGTCGAGGACCAGGAATCGGCCCCCGCGGAGCAACGCTCGGGCGAGCAGCACCCGGGCGCGCTCTCCGTGGGAGAGCTGCCACCCGGTGTCTCCGACCTGGGTGAAGATCCCGCTCGGCATGCGGTCGATCAGTGGACCCAGCCCGAGCTCGCGGCACATCAGCTCGGCGCCCGCGAGATCGGAGGCGCTCGGGGGCCAGCCGCGGCCGAGCAGGAGGTTGAAGGCCAGGCTCCCTCCGAGCAGATGGTCCTGCTCCGCCGCCGGCTGGCCGACCACCCACCGACGCCATCGTTCCGGCCCAAGCGAGGCCAGGTCGAGGCCCGCGATCGCCAGCTCTCCCTGATCAGGTCGAAGCAGCCCGAGCAGCACCGCGGCCAGGCTCGAGCGCCCGCTCCCGGCTGCTCCAGTGACCCGCCAACGCTCACCGGCGGCAACCGTCAGCTCGAGCCGGCTCAGCACTGGACGCGTCCGGTCCGCGCGGTGCAGCTCGACACCGCGCGCCTCCAGGCGCGCCTGCGCCGAGCCGGGCGCGTCCGGGTGCAGTGCGAGAGACAGCGGCAGCTCACCGGCTCGCTCCCTGCGCTGTGCTGCGGCGCGCAACGGCTCACTCTGACGCCACGACACCCGGGCGCCCGCGAGGCGAACGAGCCCGGTGGCGAGATTGGACACGCTCGCGGACGCAAGCAGCACGCCTCCCAGTCCCACGGCCAGCGCTCCGGCATCGCCGTCCCGGGCCAGAAGGGCGGGAGCGAGCCCGGCAATCCCGACCACCATCCACCCGCGGCGCAGTGCCGACAGCCAGACGGCGCCGTCTCGATCCATGCGGCGCCCCGTGCGCTGGCAGCGTGCAGCAGCAGCGTCCTCCCCTTCGTGCCACTGCTCGGGCGGCTGTTGGAGCAGCCGCGTGAGGTGCCCGACCATGCGCTCGACGAGCCCGTCGGTGAGCGCCAACCGCGCGTGCGTCCACTCGTCGATCCGGCCAGAGGCCCGCGCCGCAACCACCGCCAGTGCCGCCACCCAGAGCACGAGCAGCGCAGCGTGGGGCCACCCCCCCGCACCGGCAGCGAGCACGACCGCGGCAAACAGGAGCTCAAGAACCGCGGTCAGGGTCAGCACACCGCCGGTGAGCGCCTGGACCTCGAACGAGCCGGACTCGAGCAGGCGTCCGAGCAGGCGACCCGGCCCGATGCGGGAAACCTCCTCGGGCTCGAGCGCCAGGATCCCTGCGAGAATCCGGCGCCGCAGCACCGTGCTCGCGCGGACCACCGTCACGCCCGCGGCGCGCGACGCAGCGGCCACGAGCGGAACCCGTGTCGCGAGCAGCAGAGCCCAGGCCGCCAGCCAGCCGGCGTCGAGCCGTCCGTTGAGAGCTCCACGCCCGATCAGCCACCACGAGGCGATCCACAGCACGTACTGGGCGGCGTGCGTGGCAGCGAGCATTGCGGCCGCACCGGCGACGCCGGCCCGGCGAGCCTGCTCGCCCAGCGCCATGCTTCCGGTCGGCCGCAGGCGGTAGGCCCGCACGCGGTCCGCGCCCGACCCGGGTCGCACAGGCGGTCGCGATCGGCGGTGTCGCCCGTCGACTCGTGACGCGCCGATCGCCGCCAGCGCCTCGCGCCAACGACCTTCGAACGGAGTCTCGGCGTTGCCTCCCGCCAGGTCCTCGAGCTCAGAGGTGTCGAGGCGGACCCGTGAGCCGTCCGCGCCGAGGACGTTCAGCCGACGGCCGCGTGCCCCGCTCACAAGCAGCCAACCGGAGCCACGACCCGGAGCGACCGCGACCAGCACGAGTGCGCGCGACCCGAGCTCCTCGGGAGTCGGCACCGCGTTGAGCGGCTCCGCCTCGAGCCCGAGCGCAGCTGCCGCCTCGACCGTGGTCGCGGCGCCGGCGGCCGCCGCCGGATCGGCGCCCACGCCGGCCACCATGGCGAGCGCTTCGGCGAGGCGCTCCTCAGGCCACACGAGGGCGACAGTGCGACTCATGCCGGGCCTCTGTCGGGGACCAGCCTGCCCCCGTCCAGCGCCAGCCTCTGCCAGGTGGTTTCGGTGACGTCGACGGAGACCTCCAGCATCGCCGCGAGGCGCGAGCCCGGGCGGGCGGCAAGCCCGGCAACCGACCCGTCCTCGACCAGGCGTCCCTCCTCCAGTACCGCGACGCGGTCGAACAGGTCGAGCTCATCGAGATCGTGGGTCACGGCGATCAAGGTGGCATCGGGCCACCAGGAGCGAAGCCGGCCGAGCAGGGTGCGTCGAAGGTTGCGATCCAGCCCGCGCAGCGCCTCGTCGACCAGGACGAGACGCACACGTTCGCGCACCAGTGCACGCCCGAGCCGGGCCGCGCTCCCCTCGGTTCCCGAGAGCAGCGACCCGCCGTCACCGACCCGCGTCTGCAGCCCTTCCCGGAACCCCGCGAGCCACCGATCGAGTCCGGCCGCCTCGAGCACGTCGGCAAGAGGTCGTGTCGCACCCGGCTCGGCGCCGTAATAGAGGTTCGCAAGCAACGACCGGTCCCACAGACGAGCCTCAGGATCGACCCATGCGGTCTCCCGACGCAGCTCGGCGACAACGCGGCCGTCTATCGCCTGCCCATCGACCGAGAGTCGGCCTGACGACGGACGATGTCGCCCCAGGAGCAGGCCCAGCAGCGTCGACTTGCCGGCTCCGGAAGGGCCGACGAGCGCCAGAGAGGTACCGGCCTCGAGCCGGAGCTCGACACCGTGCAGGATCTCGCGTCCCGCCACGTGGACCGTCACGCCCTCGAACCACGCCTCGACCCCCGAGGTTCGAGTCTCCCCGGACGCTGCGATGGTGTGGCGGCAGACGTCGCCCAGCTCCTCCTCGGGGGCGCCGAGCGGTTCGAGGACCCGCGTGGCGATGCTCCGGTACAGCGGCAGCTCGCGGAGGTGCCGGCCGAAGACCTCTGCCAGTACCGGCAGGCGGAGCGCCCAGTAGACCAGCAAGAGCACGGCGGGCGTGGCGCCACGTCGTCCGAGATGGTCGACCACCAGCCACCCCGATGCCGCGAAGGCAAGCGAGAGGTGGCCCAGCTCGAGACCCCACCCGAGATCGACGAGCTCGAGCCGCGCTCGGCGCCACCCCGCGAGACGGTCCTCGTGCTCGCGGACGATCGCGGCGTGGCCGTTGTGGACCCGGATCGTCGTCGAGCCGCGTAGCGCGTCCAGCGCCAGCCCGATCAGCGCCGCCGAATGCACCCGGACCCGCAGCTCGCGCTCGCCGAGCAGCGGGAGCCCGACGATGGGCACCACAAGGGCTGCTGCCGCGGCGAGCACGACCAGGGGCGCACCGGCAGGGTCGAGCCAGATCAGCGCGCCGGCGGTCAACAGGAGCTGCAACGCGACCTCGAGCGCACGACCGGCCAGCAGCGGCAGCGAGCGCAGATGATGCAGCCCGTGCACCCGCTCGGCCATGTCCGCGGCCGGCCGGGTGCGCATGTAGCGCTCGCCGAGGAGGGGCAGCTTGGTCAGCCAAGCGACGCGAAGTCCCGTCTCGAGCCGGCGGCCCGCGGCGAGCAGCGCGGCGGTGACCGGCGGCTCGAGCATCGCCATGCCGGCAAGGAATGCGAGCACCGCCGCGACCCCCACAAGGCGCTGGGGAGGCGGCCTCAGTACAACCGACAGCTCGAGCAGGGTGCGCAGCAGCAGCGCCTCGATCACCACTGCGCCGGCCGCGACCGCGAGCGCGACTGCGACCAGGACGAACGAACGGACGCCGTCGGCGACGAGCAGTCTCGCGAGCGCCCTGAGCGGCCCCGGCCCGGCGGCGTGCCGTGCTCGCTCCAGATCGGGCCGGGCACGATCGGAGGTCGGCGCCCCCTCCGGGCGATGCCCCCGCACCCGCACCAGAACTGCCCCCTCGAGCCACAGCCGGTCACCGGCGTCGGCCACCGCACGGACCGACCAGTAGCCCTCCGGGATCGCATCGTCCGAAGTTGTCGGCGCCGTCAGGTGCTCCAGCAGGCGGCGGGCCTCCACACCCCGGCCAACTTGCCGGCTCTCCAACCCGTCTGCGACCATCCGCACGGCGGCGTCCAGCCGGGCGAGACCACGCCAGCCCGGGTCGGCGGCCGCACCCTCGATCGCGGACGCGGCACAACGGCGCGCACATCCGAGCCGGATGATCCGCTCCTGGAGCGGCCCCAGGGAGTCGTTGCTGCCGGCCCACTCCCGCCAGGCTTGGGCTGAGACGCCGAGGCGGTGGCGATGGGCCCGCCCGAGCAACTCCCGCCATCCGATCCAGCGGCGCCCGATCTGCGGGTCCATGACCTGGGCGAAACCGCCATGGCGGCGCCAGATCACTACGAAGTGCAGTCCGCCGCTGGGCGTGTCGACGACCAGGACGGCAGGGACGGCGCCCGCCGATGCGAGCGGGATGTGATCGACCGGGACCATCACCTGCGCCGCGTCGAGGCCGAGCTCGATCGCGAGCTCCTCGACGGCGTCGATCGAGGTGCCGTCGACATCGGTCTGACAGGCCTCGCGAAGCCGGCCGAGGTCGGCCGGGATGCCGAAACCTCCGAGCAGGCAAGCGAGCGCGGCAGGACCGCAGTCCATCGCCGAACCCTGGAGGATCTCGGGCGCGAGAAGCCGCCGACGAACGGTGGTGGTGCGCGTCACGACGTCGGAGCCGTACGGTCCGGCGCGGGCGCCACCCACCGGCCGGCCGCCTCGAGCAGAAGCCGCCACGGAGAGGCCCGTTCGACCTCGACCTCGACCGAGGCCGGCAGGCCGTGCTCCACGGGTGGCCCGGCATCCCCCGTCAGCTCGAGCTCGACCCTGACGCCTTCACCGCCAGGCGCCGCGGCGACTCCTGTCACCTTGGCCGCCAGCGTTCCGAATCGCGTCCACGGGAAACCCTTCAACCGCAGCCGGGCGCGCTGGCCCGACCGGATCCGGCCCAATGCCTCTGCGGGAGAGAACATCGCGACTGCTCGCACGGCGCCCTCGGGAAGCACGGTCGCCACCAGATCACCCTCGTTGACCACGCTGCCCGGTGGCCGGTCGCTGAGCTGGGCGACGACACCGGCGACCGGAGCCCGAAGCTCGAGCCGGTCGGCCTCGCGACGGAGGCGGCCCTCGGCAGCCGCCGCAGCCTCGATCTCCCCGCGCAGCCTCGCGGCCTCGCGCTCCCGTTCGAGGAGATCGGCCTCGCGATCGTCGAGCTCAGCGCGTCGTTCCCACTCGACCCGCTCGAGCTGCCGCGCGAGCGCAGCCCGGACCGCGCGCCGCTGCTCGGCCGCGGCCGCCGCCGCCTCGACCTCGGCGCCGCCGACGATCCCCTGGTTCGCCAGGGAACGAATCCGGGCGGCATCGGCGCTCGCGAGATCGGCCGCCGCCGTAGCCTCGGCAAGTCGCTCACGAACTTCCGAAAGCTCGTCTTTGACCCCGCGCCGCGCCGCCTCCAACGCCTGATGGCTCTCGCCCAGCTCGCGGACAAGGGCGTCGAGCTGCACGGCGAGGGCCGCCCGCCGCGCCTCGGCCTCGTCGAGTGTACGGCGCTCGCGCTGCGCATCCAGCTCCACCAGGACCTGGCCCGCTGCGACCCGCTCGCCAAGAGTCACCCGAACCGCCGCCACCTCGCCGAGCACCGGCGACTCGACCGGGTGCTCGCGGTCCGTGCGCTCGAGCCGGGCCTCGTCACTGATCGCCCAGACACCAATCCTGGCGAGGACGAGCCACATCACCCACAGCACCAACAAGACGATCGCCACAGCCGTCCACCACCCGCGCCGTCCCGGGCCGTCCTCGCGCAGTGCGCGAGCCGTTGCGGCAAAGTCAGCTTGCATGCCCCGCCACACCCTGCCCGCGGGGCGGCGGAACGCGCACCTCCTCGGCCCCTTCAAGCACGTCGCCGACCGCGTGCCGCATGCCGTAAATGGAGCCGTACCGCGGGCCGGAACGGTGCCCGCCTCTGGGACGCCGGGAGGAGTGCAGGCTCGCCTTCATGCTTCGGATCGATCGAAAGCGCAGGTGAACGCAGCCGATGCTATCGACCGCTCACCGACAGGTCAAGCAAACGCCCCGCGGGCCTCACCGCCCACGTCGGCCTCACCGCCACCCGAAGACCGCTCCCCGGCGTCGGGCAGCACCATCGGCAGGCGCACGGTGAACCTGCTCCCCGACCCGGGGCTGGAGTGGACCTCAATCCGTCCGCCGTGAGCAGTGACGATGCCGTAGGAGACCGCCAGACCGAGGCCGGTCCCCTGGCCGACCGGTTTGGTGGTGAAGAAGGGTGTGAACAGCTCTGCCATGTGCTCACGGGGGATGCCGACGCCGGTATCGGTCACCGAGATCACCAGCTCGCCGTCTTCGACTGCGGACGCGAGCGTGATGATCCCCTGGTCGGGGATCGCCTGCGCGGCGTTCATCAACAGGTTGGTGAACACCTGGCTCAGCTGACCGGGCCGGCACACGATCTCGGGAAGCTCTGCAAAGTGCTTTTGAACCGTGCACTTGTGCTTTAGCTCGTTCCACACAATGCGGAGCGACCCTTCGACGAGCTGGTTGAGGTTCGCAAGCTCGGGGGCGGCGTCGTCCGGGCGCGCGAAGTTCTTCAGTCGTGCGACGATGTCCCGCACCTGCTCGAGCCCGCTGCGGGACTCCGACAGCATCTCGCGCAGCTCCGCAACGTTGACGCCGTTGTTCGTGTCTCCGGGAGCGTTGGCGAGGCGCACCGCCAGCCGCTCGACATCCTCGCCAACGGTCTCGAGGTTGCTCATCACGTAGCCGACCGGGTTGTTGATCTCGTGCGCCACTCCGGCCGCGAGCTGACCGAGAAAAGCCATCTTCTCGGACTGGACCAGCTGCGCCTGGTTCTCCCTGAGCTTGCGGTTCGCGTCCGCCAGCTCTCTCGCCGTGCGCTCCAACGCGGCCTCGTGTTGGCGCCGCTCGGTGATGTCGCGGAGCACCGACACGAAGTGCGTCACTCGCCCGTCCGCGTCCCGCACCGGCGAGATGTGCCACTCGCAGTGCAGGCTCGACCCGTCCTCCCGCCAGCGGACGGTCTCCATCGTCGCCGAGCGGCTGTTCGAGAAGCTGTGCTCGAGCAGCGAGAACTCGCGCTCCTGGAGGTGGACCTCGCGCAGCATCTTGAGCGGCCTGCCGACCAGGTCGTCCACCACCCGCCCGATCATGTCGCCGAAGCTGCTGTTGAGGAAGACGATCCGAGGGTCGTCTCCGGTCACGCCGGTGTCGGTGATGAGGATGCCCTCCTCGGTGCTGCGCACCGCCGCGGCGAGCAGGGAGGAGAGCTGCTGCAGACCCTCCTCCGCGACTGCTCCGCGCATCCGGCTCCACATCGTCGCGGCGAGCAGCGCAGCCAAGACCACCGAGAGTAGGACCGCTCCGATTCCTTCGATCGTCCGGCGACGAGCGCGATCAAGGTCGGCGGCGACTGCGCTCAGGCGCTGTGCCTCGGCTGCCCGCACGACCGACGAGGCCTCGCTCACCAGACCGGCAGCCTCTGCCCCCGATCCTTCGCTCCCGCGGACCAGCCGGCGCTCGGTCTGCGCCAGCAAGGCATCGACTCTTACGGCGGTCTCCAGGACCTCGCGCACACCGACTCCGGCGGTCTGCACGTCGTGCAGGCGGTCGCGGACCTCCGCCAGACGACCCTCCCACGCCTCCTGACGTGCCGCGGCCGGCGCGAGCTCGTCGAGGGCACGACCAAGGGCTGCCAGGCTCTGGACCTGATCGAGCCGCTGCAGTGCCGAACGCTCAGCGCCGAATGCGGAGGCGAGCAGCACCGCCGCCGCCACCCCTGCCGCCACAGCGGCGCCAAGGGTGAGCCAGCCAGTCAGGCTCTTCCGCGACTGCATCCCGATCATTGGGTGCGCCTCCGACACCGGGGATCGCTCGGCGGTTGCCAGGCGGAGGACCTCCGCCCGCACCGCCGCGACCCACCTCTCGATTCTACCCCTCCCGCGACCGCCGAATCTGGCGGGATTGCAAGCTTCGAGCTGAGGCTCTATGTTAGGCATATTAGTATGTTAAAGACTCTCACCCATCAGATGCAAAGAAACCGGCGAGACCGGAGGGACGCGAGAGCGGCCCGGGCGGACGTGCCCGGTGCTTACAGTCGGCCCGATCCGGCAGGCGCCAAGAACCGAATTGGAGGAATGCCATGAACGTGAAGACCAATCTGAAGGCTGGCGGCGGCGAGACCAACATCCCGAATCCCCCGAGCGGCAACTGATTCGAGACTAGCCGGGCCCCGAGTCTCCTCGGCCCGAGCGACAGTGTTGACAACGACCCGGGATCAGTCCGATCCGCGGGAGGGCTTAACTGTGCCCGGGCGCCCAGTACCGTGATCGGAACGGGAAAGCCCAATCTGTGGCCGGATCCCATCAAACGACGGCGAGTCGAACCAGCGCGGGTCGAGTCCCAGATCCAGCGCCCGCCGTGCTTCCTCGAGCGCCCTCGCGTTGTCGCCGACCAGGGCATAGACCAGCGCCGCGTGGTGGGCGACACTGGCAGCGTTGGGGGCCAGCGCCAACGCCCGCTCCACCGTGGCGACGGCTTCCTCGCCCTGACCCAAGCGCGCGAGGCCCTGGGCGCGGAAGCCGAGATCCACCGCGGTCAGCTCACCGCTCCCATCGGTGATCTGGATCACCGTCCGGTACATCTCGCGGGCCCGAGCCCCCTCACCGAGCTGCAGGTAGCAGTCGCCCAGGTTGACATCGACCGAGGGCAGTTGGACGCCGGAGGCGACCACCGCCTCGAGCCGCTGCGCGGCCTGGGCGTAGTGGCCCAGCAGCATCTCGGCGTGGGCCAGGTTGACCAGGAAGCCCGGCTGCGGCGAGTCCGCCACCAGCTCGAGGTAGAGCTCCTCGGCGCGTGCGGCGTCGCCGTGGTTGGCCTCGATGCTCGCCAGCTCGGCGCGGACGAAGACGTTGCCGGGCGCAAGCGCGAGCGCCTCCTCGAGGTATGCCCGGGCGGCCTCGAAGCGGCTGCTGCGGACCTCTTCCTTGCCGAGCACCAGCAGCGTCTGCCACGAGCGGCGCAGGCTCAGAGAGCGCTCGAGCAGCGCGATCGCCGCCCCGAGGTCGCCTCGCCGCTCGGCGAGAGCGGCCCGCTGCAGCAGCACCTCCGGGTTGGAGGGCTGCGAGCCGGGCGAGCTCGGCGACCTTGCTTTCGGCAGCGTCGAGACGGTTCGCCGCCAGGTCGACCTCGAGCGCGGTGATCAGGGGCCGCGGGTCCTCGGGGGCGAGCTTGCGGGCCGCCGCGACCGCGGCGTCGGCGCGCTCGAGGTAGCCCGGCTCGCGGGTCGACTCGTAGAGGTAGCGCGCCACCGAGGCCTCGAGCAGGTGGATGTTGAGCAGCTCGGGCGCCCGCTCGCGCAGCGAAGTCAGTCGGTCGAGGATCGCCGGCCATGACAGGTCCTTGGGCGGGTGCTGGACCTCCTGGCGGAGCTCGAGGAACTCGCGGTACGCCTCCGGGCTGGCGCTGTCGGTGAAGGCCCCGCGCCGCGGCCGGTGCGAGCCGTAGCCGCGGACCAGGTGCGCGGCCGTGGTCTCGACCAGGAGCTGGAAGTCGTCGGCGGGCGCGTCGAAGGCGTCGGTCCACACCACGCGCCCGTCGGCCGCGTAACGGGTCAGCTCGACCCGGGCGAGTGAATCCGTCTGGCGGACGCGCGCTGCGAGCAGGTCGCCCGCGCCGACCGCCGCGGCAACCCGAGCCGGCGGCCCCGAGATCCCATCGACCTCGTTGGCGCCCAACACGTAGACCCCGTCGAGGCCGGCGAGGGCGTTCATCTCCGCCAATCGCACCGCGGAGGCGAGCATCTCGCCGCCTTCGGGCGCCTCGGCCTCGGGCCGCAGCACCGCGACGTAGAGCGGCTCGGCGGCCCGCGTGCTCTGCCACCACATGCCGAGCCCGGCCGCGGCGGCCACGACCGCCGCGGCGGCCGCGAGCCACCAGCGGCGGCGGCGTGGGGCCGCTCTGGCCGGGGCGGAGGGCTCGACCTGGGGCAGGATCTGCTGCAGCTCCCGAGCCACCTCGCCCGCACCGGTCGGGCGGTCCTCCGCCGCCTTGGCCAGCAGGCGCTCGACGAGAGCCCCCAACTCCGCCGGCAGAGCCGGGTCGACCTCGTCCACCCGGGGCGGCTGGAAGTGCGAGATCCGGTGCATGGTCTCGATCGGGAAGCCCGCCTTGAACGGGTGCTGGCCGGTCAGCATCTCGTACATCAGGCTGCCGAGGGAGAACAGGTCGGTGCGCTGGTCGAGCGCGCGTCGCTCGACCTGCTCCGGCGACATCGCGCTCAGGGTGCCCCCGAACCCGCCCTCGGCCGCGGCCGGAGCGCCGGCGGCGATCAGGCGGGCGAGACCGAAGTCGAGAATCTTCGCGCGGCCGTCCGGGGTCATCACCACGTTCTCGGGTTTGAGATCACGGTGGACGATGCCGCGCTCGTGGGCGGCGGCGAGGCCTCCGGCGACATCGGCCGCGAGCCGCAGCGCAGTGGCGGTCGGAAGCCGGCCTTCGTGGAGTGCTTTGCCGAGGTTGGTTCCCTCGACGAACTCGAGCACCAGGTAGTCGGCACCGTCCTCGCTCACGATGTCGTAGATCTGAGCGATCGCTGGGTGACTGAGGGCTGCGACCGCGCGCGCTTCCTGCTTGAGGCCCTCCCGCCGCTCGGCGGACAGCATCCCCGGGATCAGCGACTTGATCGCGACCCACCGGTCGAGGCCCTCGTCCCAGGCCTTCCAGACCTCGCCCATGCCACCGCGGCCGAGGCACTCGTCGACCCGGTACCGTCCGATGCGCGAAGGCATCATCAGGCCATTGTGCCGGATATGCCGGGCGCCGTCGAGGCGCCGCTCAGGCTCGTGGGCGCTGCTCGACCTCGACCCCGGCGAGGGTCGCGACCTTCTGCACGAGTTCCTTGTTGGCGAACGGCTTCTCGAGTACGTCGTCCGCCCCGGCGGCGAGCGCCCCGTCGAGCTCCTCGCGAGGCATGGCCGAGACCACCAGCACTTTGAGCGTGGTCAGCTCGGGATCCTGGCGGACCGTCTTGAGGACCTCGAGCCCGCCGAGACCCGGCATCTTCAGGTCGAGGGTCATCACCGCCGGCGTGAAGCTGGCGACCAGCGTTCCCGCCTTGAAGCCGTCGGCGGCGATCTCTGTTTCGAAGCCTGCGCGGCCCAGCGTTCGTTGGATCGCCTTGGCCATGCGGTCGTCGTCTTCGACGATCAGCACCTTCCGCGACGTGCGCTGGAGCTCCTCCGGGATCGGCATGCTGTTCTCCCGGAGAAACGCCAGAAAATCCGCCACCTGGACGCGGTTGTCACCGCGGCCCGGCAGTTGGAAGGCCTTCAGGTGCCCGCGCTGGATCCAGCGGATCACGGTGCGGAAGTTGACGCCGCAGAGCTCGGCGATGTCCCCAGTGGTGAGATTGCGCTTAGTCGAGTCGAAAGTCACGATTGTCTCCCCCCCCACTGATTATGCAGCGATACGGGCACGAAACGCAAGCATTACCTGAACCGAAATCTCGATGTATCGTCGCACACCGTAACCTCCCGTGTCCAGCCGGCAGCGGGACCCGCGACACTCTTCCAAGATCACGGTTTCGGCAGACCCTGCAGGGCCGCGAACAACCTCGCAAGAACCTCCTCGGGAAGGGGGTAGTTCTCGAGCTGCCCGGCGAAGTCCATCTCCCGCCCGATCAGTTTCATCGGGAAGACAGGAGCAATTTCATCGGGTCCGATGGGCCGCCCGTCCGACCCGAGCGGAGGGGGCGGCGGACCCCCCCAGGGACCCCAACGACCGTTCCCCGGCCGACGCAGCCCGCACCCGAGACGACCGGCGTGGACTCCCGAGCCCGGCGGCGGCGGGGTCACCGAAACGCTGAGATGAACTGGCGCGCCATTCCCTGCGCCGTCGCGGCCGACGTGCAGTCGGCCGTTGGATCGGTCCCACAAGTGGTGGCGTACTGGGTCCAATCGAGCTGGCCGTAGCCGAACTCGGCATCGCCAGTGGCGTTGTCGACCTTGGAGGAGTAGGTCATCAGGAGTGTCGACAGGAAGGGGACCGACCCGGGGTCGCAGGGATCGAAGCCCTGGCTTCCGGTGTCCAGTTGGACCTCCGCCCGTCCGTTGGCGAGGTTGGGCGCGCCGAGGTCCGCAAGGCTCCATTGGCGCAGCGAGAACGACTCGACGGTGCGCCTCGTAGTGCTCACCAGGGCGCCCGACGCGTCGTAGATCTTCACGATGACCGGTGCGGGCACGGGGCCGAGGTTCGCGACGCCGATGTTGGTGCGGTAGCTGGCGTCGTAGCGCACACCCGGCAGGATCGACTTGCCGAGCCCGAAGATCATGCCCAGGAAGTTCGACGGCACGGTCTGGCCGTAGGTCGCCGACGGGTTGGCCGCGTTGTAGGTCCGGGTCGTCAAGGCCAGCAGGCCGTCGCCCCCGGTGCCGTTGTCCTGAAACATGACCATGAAGATCCCCTTGGTGTCGCCCTCTTCTGGAAAGTACGTTCCGAGCACGTCCTGGACCAGCCGGGTCTCCCCCGGGTCAAGCCCGATCACCTTGGTGAAGCTCCCGTTGAAGCTGTTGTTCTGGGCCTCGCGGAAGAACTGCAGTCCGACGTTGACGGACTGGTTCGAGACGTTTGTGATCGCCATGTCGCTCTGCCACTTGGTGCCGGCGCCGCCGGTCAGCTTGGCGATCACCGGGATGACGTGGAACGGTGACACGAACTGGGCGTGCGCCGACGTGGCCACCGCAAGGATCACCAGGACGCAAGTCAAGATTGGAATCGGAAAACGAGTCGTCCGCATGGGCTGTCCTCCTCTGGGGTTGTCGTCTCGATCGCAATTGAGCGCGAGTCGCAGTTCTAAAGTAGCACATCCCGCCGCTCCGCTGCACCGGGGCGGAGGACCGACCGGAGGCCGCCATGAGGTCGGTCCGTGCCCGGCGAGGGAGAGCCCGGCTCGCGCCTGCGGTTGTCACGTCCGCTCTGCTCCTCCTCCAGCCCCCGACGGCCGGAGGAGACCGCTCGAGTGCGGCTCGTCGGTTGACCTCCGGCGCCGGGCCAGCTCCGCAAACCACGCCGAGACCAGGGTCAGGCCGAGCACCACGACGATGGCCGGGCCGGTGGGAAAGTCCCAGGCGTAGGAGGCCAGCAGCCCCAGGGCCGAACCCACCCAACCCACCAGCCACCCGACCATCAGACGCGCACGCATGCTGCGGCAGGTCAGAATCGCGACACACGCGGGGATCACCAGATAGCTGAACACCATCAGCACGCCACCGATCTGGACCGAGAAGGTGATGATGACGCCGAAGCTGAGGTAGAAGAGGAAATCCCACCAGCGAACCCACCAGCCCTTGCGGAAGGCCTCGTCGGGGTCGAGCGAGATGAGCAGGAAGCGCCCTCGCAGCAACCAGTGGAACAGACCCACGCCCGAGTAGATCACCAGGTCCTTGACGACCGTGGGCCACGTGACCCACAGGAGCGTCCCGGCCAGAGTCTCCTTGATCGTCTCGGCCCCCTCCGGCGCCTTGTCGGCGACCAGGATCGCGAGCGCCGAGGCGACGACGAAGGTGATCCCAATGATCGCCTCCTGTGGAATGCGTTCATGCCGCATCCTGGTGACCGCGAAGACCCCCGCCGCGACCACCGCGAAGCCCATGCTCCAGGCCGTCGAGCCCGTACTGCCGGGATGATGCCCGAACGCGAAGCCCACCACCGCCCCCAGGGCGGCGAACTGGGCCACCGCGAGGTCCACGAAGAGAACCCGGCGTTCGATCACGTGGATACCGAAGTAGGCGTGAATCCCGACCAGCACGAAGCATGCTGCGAAGGGCGCCGCGAGAAACGCCAGCATCTCGCTCACGATGCCTCCTTGTCGCCGTACGCGGCTGCGAGTCGGTTCACCCAGAGGTCGATGAGGTCGGCGAAGGTCACGATCCCCTCCTCACCGGTCCCCACGGGGACCCGGACGATGGTGATTCCGGTTCGCTCGGCGATGGCGGTGGGAGCGTTCGGATCATGGTAGTCGGCGCTGAGCAGCACCTTGACGTGACCGCCCTGGATCCTGTCGATCAGCTCGGCCACGTGGCGGGCGGTGGGTGGAATCCCCGGCTTGGGCTCGACGAAGTCCACCACCTTGAGCCCGAACAGGCTCGTGAAGTAGACCCACTGCCTGTGGTAGCAGATGATGTCGCGATCGCGAAACACCATTCCCTGGGCGAGCCAGCCTCCGAGCAGGTCGAGCTGTCCGTGCTCACGCAGGAACGGGATCAGCTGGCCGGACTGCGCCAGCGGGTCGAGCACGTCGGCGCCCAGGGCGTCGACCAGCCTGTCGCCGTAGAGCCGCCTGTTCATGTCGCTCTCGAAGCTCGCCAGGTTGGCCTTGTAGGTCGAGCACCCGGCGCTGTCCACGTTGCACAGGCCGGTGGCGATGTTGCGGGCGATGATCTTGGCGTTGAGCGGAGAGGTGGCGATATGGGGATTGCCGTAGACGTGGATGTCCCCGCCCAGTCGCGACAGCGTTTCCGGCTTCTGCAGCAGCGTCACCCCCGTCGAGGCGGACACGTATCCCGGATTGCCCTCGACGATGCGCCGGTTGCCGGCCTTCTCGACCAGGGCCGGAACCCACATCTCGAGGTCCAGGCCGGTGCTGACGAAGAGGTCGGCGTCGCGCAGCATCAACGCGTAGGAGGGCTTTGGCTTGATGAAGTGGGGATCGGCGTCGGGCGGGGCGATGGACTCGACGCTCACCCGGTCTCCCCCCAGCTGGCGCGCGATGGCAGCGTAGGAGCTCAGCGTCGTGACCACCTTCACGGGCGTCGCCTGGGCGGCCCCGCACAGGAACAGGACAAAGGCGAGCAGCGCGGATGTCTTCTTCATGACCGTCTCCCTCAATAGCTGTCGTGGCGGTGTGGGCCGGCCGCCAGTGTGATCTGGAGCAGAAGCTCGCGGTCCCAGCCGCTCAGCTGGTAGTGCCTAAGGTTGGCCTCGGCGCGCAGGCGCACGAACTCGGACTGCCACCATGTGAGGTACGGGGACAGGCCCCACACTGCCTCTCCGTCTCCCAGTCCCTCCTCGGCCCGGTCGTACCGGACCCCGGTGAACCAGCGTTCACCGAGGCGGACCTGGCCGTAGGCGTAGCCCCCCCATGCCTGCTGCCGGCTGCCGTCAGGAAGCTCGCGGCGTGAGTCGAGCAGCATCCCGCGCAGGATGACCCCCCGGTAGGTCGCCTGCGCTGTCGGCGCCCAGCTGTAGGTCAGATCGGCGGCGAAGAGGTCGTGGCCGAGATGGCCGTCTGGGTCCGCCGGTCCGTGGAGGGCGTTGAGGCCGAGCTCGAAGTAGCTGTCGGTCGTGAGGTCCCAGTAGCTCTTGAGTCGCGCCAGAAACGCAGGGTGCTGCCAGTCGCTGCCGGCGAAGGCCGCCTCGTTGTCGGCGTTGGTGACCTCGACCGTCAGCTCGTTGGTACTGGCCCACAGGCGCGGCATGAGCCAGTCCACCGACACGCCGGTGCCGATCAGCCCTTCCTCTCCGAAGGCCCGCTGGATCGCGAGCGGCAGCTCGACCTGGTCGAGCGCATGGGGATGCCAGCGGTTCAGGATCCCGAACTGCTGCCGCTTCCTGCCGACGGTGAGGGTCAGATGGCCGGGAAGCCCGAGCCACTTGATGTACCCCTCTTCGACCGAAGCCCCATCCCCTTCCGCCGCCGACAGGGTGAGGTGCATGAAGCTGTAGGGGTCGAGGTACGACTGGGCGTCCAGCTCCCACTCCCCCACCGAGAACCCGTCGCGACCCTCGGAGCGGGCGAAGGCGAGCATGTCGCCCACGACCGTGATCTCGGGGTTGAGCTCGGGCTGCATCCTGGTGCGCGAGGAGAAGGTCTGCGTCTCCTCGTGCGGCGCGACGCTGGCCGTGGCCGCCTGTGCCCTCGCCGCTTCACGCAAGGCCTCGATCTGCTGCTGCTGCTTTTGTGCTTCCTGCTGGCCACGGAGGGCGGCCAGCTGATCCCTGAGCTCGTTCATCTGTTGCTGGAGGGCCTCGAGCTGGTGGGTCAGCGCCTCGATCTGCTGACTCGCGTCGCCGGGTCCGGCACCCTTGGCGGGTGGCGCTGTCTGGGCTGCCGCGAGCCCGCAGGAAAGACCGATCACGCAAGCGGCGGCAAAGCCGCGGAGTCCTGTGCCTGTCACGGTTCCCCCCTTTCGCAGGGTCTGACTGTCGTTCGACGAAACGAAGCGCGTTCAGACCGGGAGGGTGGGGGGCGGGCCGCGAGCCGAGGGCTCGGCGAGGGTCGACTTCGTCGCCGCCTGCCAGGTCGGATCAGGGGGCAGGCCGGCCGGTACACAGGTCAGGGTGGCCGGATGCGCCGCGAGCAGCGCGCTCCATCCGACACCGACCGCGCAGCCCAGGCAGCGGGAGTGGGCCTGACGTCCCGTGTCGGCCGTCATGCCGTGCGGCTGGAGGCCCGGGGGCACGCCGGTCGTGACCACCATCTGCCATCGCTGATGATCGCTGGGCAGGTGTCCGAGCGGCGCGACGCTGAGAGCGAGCAGACACAGCGGCAACACCACCAGCGCCGCAACCCGTCGGACCTCGCTGCGGCGCCCCCGCCGTGCCTCCGGATCGTGCCGGGGCCGAGGCGTGCGCGTCACCTGGCGGAGCACGAGGCGAATGGTAGCACGATCTTGAGACCTCTACTCGCTCTCAGATTCCGGGTGGCTGCGGAGCCCGGGAGCCAGCTGAGGCCGGGGCCGCTCCCTCCACACAGCGAGTCCAGATTCGGTTCGATCTCGGTTCGAGGGTGACTCGAGGGCTCTGGTTTCGCAAGGCCGGCTCCGACGGCTCACACACCCGCGGGAACACCGGCGAGAGGAGACTGGTGTAAAGTCGGATCAAGCGTCACAGCCGGCCCATTAAGCACCCTCGGGGGGTGAGGATGACTCGTCCGGAACCTGAACGCAGCGCTGCGCAGTCTCCTCCGCACAATCACGGCGAGCTCGACCTCTGCCTCCTCGAGCTGGCAGCCCACGCCGACGAGTGGGCCCGCCTCCCGGTGACCCGCAAGATCGAGCTGCTGCTGGCGAGCCGTGCCAATCTCGCCCGCTGCGCCCAGCGCTGGGTCGACGCTTCGGTCGCCGGCAAGCGCATCGACCCCGACTCGCCCTGGGTCGGGGAGGAGTGGGTCACCGGCCCGTGGGCGCTCGCCGGAGGGATCAACGGCTACCTCGAGACCCTGCGCGCGATCGCCGCCGGGTCCGTACCCCGCTTCGAGGGGATCTCCACCCGCCCGGATGGACGCCTCGTGGTTCCGGTGTTCCCGCGCACGATCTTCGACCGGCTGCTGATGAGCGGGATCCGTGCCGAGGTCTGGATGCAGCCGGGCGTCACCGAGGACAACCTCGGCGAGAACATGGCGGGCCTCTACCGCCGCGCCAAGACCGGCGGGAAGGTCGCCCTGGTGCTCGGCGCCGGCAACGTCAACAGCATCGCGCCCCTCGACACCCTCTACCGGCTGATCGCCCTCGGCCACGTCGTCCTGCTCAAGATGAACCCGGTCAACGGATACCTCGCCCCGATCCTGGAGGAGGTCTTCGCCCCGTTCGTCGCGGCAAGCTATCTCCGGGTGGTTTCCGGCGGCGCCGACGTCGGCGCCTACCTGACCCGCCGCGACGGAGTCGATGAGATCCACATCACCGGAAGCGCCCGCACCCACGACGCCATCGTGTGGGGAACAGGTGATGTCGGCGAGGCCCGCAGGGCGGCCGGCACGCCGCTTTTCGCCAAGCCGATCACATCCGAGCTCGGCGGGGTCGGGCCGACGATCGTGCTGCCCGGCCCGTGGAGCCGGGCGGACCTGCGCTTTCAGGCCGAGAACGCGGTCACCATGAAGCTCCACAACGCCGGCTGCAACTGCGTCGCCTCCCAGGTGCTGGTGCTCCCCGCCGAGTGGGAGCTGCGCGACGCCTTTCTGGACGAGGTGCGGGGCCTGATGCGCGAGCTGCCGCCCCGCACCGCCTACTACCCCGGTGCGGCTGAGCGCCAGCGTGCGACATTCGCGGCCCACCCCGACGCCGAGCTCTATGCCGGTGAGGTGCCGCGGACCCTCGTGACCGGCCTCGACCCACATGCCGACGACGAGGTCTGCTTCACCACCGAGGCCTTCGGCGCCGTGCTTGCCGAGACCAGCCTGCCCGGGGCCGATGCCGCCGAGTTCCTCGCCAACGCCGTCGACTTCTGCAACCGACGGCTCGACGGCACGCTCGGCGCGACCGTGATCGTCCACCCAAAGACCGCGCGCGAACTCGGCCCACGCCTCGACCAGGCCCTCGCCGACCTGCGCTACGGCTCGATCGGCGTCAACGTGTGGAACGCGGTCGCGTTCCTCCTCGCCCAGGCGTCGTGGGGCGCGTTCCCAGGGCACACGTTGGCCGAGGTCGGCAGCGGGATCGGCGTGGTCCACAACAGCTTCCTCTTCGACCGCCCGGAGAAGACCGTCGCGCGGGGCTCGTTCTACCCCTTCCCGCGCTCCTGGATGCACGGCGACGCGAGCCTGCTGCCGCGCCCGCCGTGGTTCGTCACCAACCGAACCGCCGCCGTCACCGCCCGCCGAGTCGCCGAGTTCGCCATGGACCCTGGCTGGCGCCACATACCGGGGATCTTCGCGTCCGCGCTGCGGGGGTGAAACGAGCGAGGGCCGGGTCAGTCCGCCGCGAGCCGGAACGCCGCCACCAGCATCCGCACCGCCTTTTCCATGTCGGCGACCGCGACGCACTCTTCCGTCGAGTGCTCGTTCTGGGCCCCGATCCCGACCACCGCCATCTCGATGCCGCGGTTGTTGTAGATCGAGGCGTCGGTGAAGCCGGTGATGAAGACGGCCTTCGCGTCGATGCCCACTGTCGCGAGCGCCCGCTTGGCGATCTCGACCGCCCAGGCGTCCTCGGGGATGCGCACCGCGCGGCACTTCTCGTCGACCTCGATCGCGACCTTCGCCCCGGCGGACTCCACTTCGCGGCGAATGACCGCCGTCATCTCCTCGGCCAGCGCCTCCGCCTTGCCGTGGTCTGCCGAGCGGCACTCGGCGAGAAAGGTGCACGAGTCGGGCACGCCGTTGCGGATGATGCCACCGTCGATCACGCCGACGTTGGCGGTGGTCTCGTGGTCGAGACGGCCGAGACGCAGGGCCGCGATCGCCTTCGCCGCGGCCCGGATCGCGTTGATGCCCTTCTCCGGCTCCATCCCGGCGTGGGCGGAGCGGCCGGTGACGGTGACGTCGATCGCGAAGTAGGACGGTCCGCCGATCACGATCGTGTCGAGGGTGTCGTTGTCCATCAGGAAGCCGCGCCGCGCACTGAGCCGGGAGAAGTCCAGGGCCTTGACACCGAGCAGGCCGACCTCCTCCTGGCGGCTGACGGCGAGCTCGATCGGCGGCCGCACCGGCGCCACCCGGAGCGCCTCGAGCACTTCGGCAATGCCGGCCTTGTCGTCGGCGGCGAGGATGGTGTCGCCGGCCGAGCGGATCACGCCGTCCTCGCCGAGCACCGGTTCGATGCCGACCCCGGGCTTGACGGTGTCGCCATGACACGAAAGCAGGATCGGCTCGACCCCCTCGCACCCCTTCGCCGGGAACGAGGCGATGAGGTTGCCGTAGTCGTCGAGCGCGGCCTTCCCGCCGACCTCGGCGACCGCGCCGAGCAGGTACTCCATGAATCGCGCCTCGTTGCCCGACTCCGAGTCGATCCGCACCATGTCCATGAACTGCCGCACCATGCGCTCGGACATCCGGCACCTCCTGCCCGCGAGCCGGGCCCGCCCAGGGTAGGTGCATCCTCCCCCTAGGGCAACTTCGCCGCGGCAGGTCCGATCTTTGCGGCGGTGCCCTCCCGCGCGAGCGCCGACCGCGAGGCTGGAGAAGCCGTCAGGACAACCGCGCACTCATAGTGTCGATGTGCGCCCATCCTCACGCTCACACGCGACAGCAGCCTCCTCGGCGGACTTCGACGGCGGCCCTTGACAAAGGAGACTAAATTAGTCATATTCAATCCGAGCAACGTTCTTGCGAAGAGGTCTCCTTGATAGGAATAGGTCGCCACACAGACTACGCAGCACGCGTCATCCTCCACCTCGCTGCCCTCGAACCCGGGGCCCTCGTTCCCATCGCGACCATCGCCGACCGGCGTCTCCTGCCACAGCCGTTCGTGCGCCGCATCGTGCGCAAGCTGGCGGCCGCCGGATTGGTCGAGACGGTCCGTGGCAACCGTGGCGGCATCCGTCTCGCACGGCCGGCCGCCGAGGTCTCGCTGCTCGACGTGGTCCGCGCGCTCGAGGGCGAGGTCGTGCTCAACCGCTGCGTCGACGTCCCCGAGGCCTGCCCCCTTTCCGAGTCCTGCCCCGTGCAGCGCGAGTGGACCCGCGTCACGCGAAACCTCGAGGCCGACCTCGGGAAGATCCGGTTCTCCGAGCTTGCCAACAAACTCGAAGAACACGTCTCTCACCACGGTTATCCGCCCTCCGATGCACCGGCGGGTAGCCTCCCCACCCGGCAGCACCACCGGGGGGACTGAGGAAGGAGGAGCGAGTGGACGTTCTGCTGCTGTCCCGCCTGCAGTTCGCGATCGCGACGTACTTTCACTTCCTGTTCGTACCACTGACCCTGGGCCTGTCGATGCTGGTCGCGATCATGCAGACCCTGTGGGTCCGTACCGGCGACGACGACTACCTGCGGATGACGAAGTTCTGGGGCAAGCTGTTCCTGATCAACTTCGCCATCGGAGTGGTCACCGGCATCACCCTCGAGTTCCAGTTCGGCACCAACTGGTCGCGTTACTCGGCCTTCGTCGGCGACGTCTTCGGCTCGCTGCTCGCGATCGAGGCGACGGCGGCATTCTTCCTCGAGTCGACCTTCATCGCGGTGTGGTTCTTCGGCTGGAACCGGCTGTCGAAGAAGACTCACCTGACCTCGATCTGGCTGGTGGCGATCGCCTCCAACGTGTCGGCGTTCTGGATCCTGGTCGCCAACGCCTGGATGCAGAGCCCGGTCGGCTACGTGATCCGCAACGGCCGCGCCGAGCTGACCGACTTCTTGGCCGTCATCAGCCAGCGCTTCGCCATCCTCGAGGTGGTCCACACCGTCGGCGGCGCCTACATCACGGCCGGCTTCTTCGTGCTCGGCATCTCCGCGTGGCACCTGCTGCGCCGCCAGCACGTCTCGCTGTTCTCCAAGTCGTTCAAGGTCGCGGCCGCATGGACGCTGATCTTTGCGCTGTTCGAGGTCGCCCAGGGCCACATGAACGCCGAGATCCTGGGCACCAAGCAGCCGATGAAGCTGGCGGCGATGGAAGCGCAGTGGGAGACCGTCGCCGGCGCACCCATGAACCTGATCCAGTGGCCCGACGCCGCCAACGAGCGCAACCTGGTCGAAGGGCTCTCGATCCCGAAGATGCTCTCGCTGCTCGCGCACTACGATGCCGATGCCGTGGTCAAGGGCCTCAAGGAGGTTCCCCCCGGGGACCGGCCGCCGGTGCTGCCGGCGTTCCTCTCGTTCCGGATCATGGTCGGCCTGGCTTTCGTGTTCATCGCGTTGTCGGCGTGGGCCTTCGCACGCCGCAAAGCGCCCCTCGAGGGCAGCCCGCTGCTGCTCAAGCTGCTGGTGTGGGCGATCCCCCTGCCCTACCTGACCAACGAGCTCGGCTGGACGCTGTCCGAGGTCGGCCGTCAGCCGTGGATCGTGTACGGAGTGATGCGCACCTCCGACGCGGTCTCTCCCCTGGCCACGGCTCAGGTCGCGATCAGCGCGGTCGGCTTCATCCTCGTCTACACCCTGCTCGGCGTTGCCGACTTCTACCTGCTCTTCAAGTACGCACGGCGGGGACCGATCGCGACCGACGCTCCGGCCTCGGTCTCGGCCGGCGCCCCGGCGCGGGCGTGACGGGGGAGGTGCGAGATGCTCGAGACGATCTGGTTCATCCTCTGGGGAGTCCTGTGGACGGTCTACTTCATGCTCGACGGCTTCGACCTCGGCCTCGGCAGCCTGATGCCGTTCCTGGCCAGGACTGACGGTGAGCGCCGCCTGATCTTCAACGTCCAGGGCCCGTTCTGGGACGGCAACGAGGTCTGGCTGCTGACCGCCGGCGGCGCGACCTTCGCCGCCTTTCCGAAGACCTATGCGGTGATGTTCTCGTCGCTGTACACCCCGCTGATGCTGCTCCTGTTCGCGCTCATCCTGCGCGGGATCTCGTTCGAGATGCGCTCCAAGGAGACCGCGACCTGGTGGCGGCGGACCTGGGACACCTGCATGGTGGTCGGCTCCTTCCTGCCCGCGCTGCTGCTCGGCGTCGCCTTCGCCAACATCTTCAAGGGCCTGCCGCTCGACACCGAGGGCATCCTGCACGGCAACCTCTTCACCCTGCTCAACCCCTACGGACTGCTCGGTGGGGTGCTGTTCGTGCTCCTGTTCACCGTCCACGGCTCGCTGTGGCTAGCGGTCAAGGCCGGTGGCGAGATGGGCGCGCGCGGTGCGCGCATGGCGGCACGGCTGTGGCCTGCGCTGCTCGTGGTCGCGGTCGCCTTCCTCGCCGCGAGCTTCTTCGCCACCGACCTCTACGCCAACATCGGCCGTTGGCCGGTACTCGCGATCTTCCCCCTGCTCGCCGTCGCGGGCCTCCTCGGCAGCCGCCTCTTCCTCGCCAAGGGCGCCTACTGGAAGGCGTGGGGCGCCTCGGCGGCGACCATCGCCGGCGCGACCGCGTTCGGCGTCGCCGGCCTCTACCCCCGCCTGCTCCCCTCGAGCCTCGACCCTGCCGCGACCCTGACCGCCTTCAACAGCTCGTCGACCCACCTCACCCTGTCGATCATGCTCGGGGTGGTGCTGGTGTTCGTGCCGCTGGTGCTGCTCTACCAGCTCTGGGTCTACCGGACCTTCTCTTTTCCGATCACGGAAGCGAACCTCGGCAGCCCCGAGACCGCCTACTGACCGCTCTCAGCCTCACACACAACGGGCCGTCGGCTGAAGCCGGCGGCCCGTTGTTCTTCTTCCCAGTCCCTCGGCTACTCCTCCTGCACCGGAATCGTGGTCGGGTCGCCGGTGGCGGCGTCGACCACCGAGGCGTAGGCCCACGCCTCGCAGGTGCCGGTCACCACGTCGACCGTCGCGTAAGCGACCTCCGCCGTGCCCGCCCCCGCCGCGGCGAAGACGTAGTCGCGCTGGATCGAGCGACCCGCCGCCGCAGTGACCTCGACCGGGCTGCCGAGCGCCGCGCCGGTCGGTCCGAACAGCCGGAACCTCCCGGTGCAGCTCCCGCTCGACGACAGGTTGGCGAACCCGACATGGGTGCGATAGGCCGCGTTCTGGGTCAGGTGGGGCAGGATGCCCGTCTGTCCGTTGGACACCGTCGAGCCCGCCTCGAGCGCTGGGATGTACTGGCCGAAGGTCCCCTGCGGAGTCTCGTTGTAGGTCCGCGAGGCGACCGTGAGCGGCACGTTCGAGACCACCTTGAGCGTGCCCTTGTTGGTGCCGCTCGGCGCCAGGCCGAGCACCGCGACCAGCACGTCGCGCCACATCACGGTCGCGCCGGCGGCCACCGTGGTGGCGTAGCTCCCGGTCATCGTGTCGGTGACCGAGGCGTAGCTCAGGGTCACGTTGGCCGTGCTCGTGGACCGGTTGACCACCGACACGTCGGAGCGCCACGCGGTGTCCCCCGCCCCCGGCCAGTGCGCCACCACCGGCACGACGTAGGTCGTCGCCACCGCCGGTGAGGCGGCTGATGCACCGGCCTGCGGCTGGATCGGAATCGTGGTCGGGTCGCCGGTCGCGGCATCGACCACCGAGCCGTAGGCCCACATCCGGCACCCCGCCGTGAGCACCTCGACGGTCGCGTAGGCGACGTCCTGGGGACCCGCCCCTGCGACGGTGAAGACGTAGTCCTGCTGGAGCGAGCGGCCGGGCTCCACGGCCAGGGTGACCGGGCTGCCGACGGTGTGTCCACTTTGATCGTGGAGGGTGATGCGGCCGCTGCACGAGAGGCCCGAGCTCAGGTTGGCGAGGCCGACGTGGGTGCGGTAGGCGCCGTTCTGAGTCAGGTGCGGCAGGACGCCCACCTCTCCCGGCGCCAGGGCGGAGCCGGTCTCGACGCTGGGCATGTACTGGCCGAAGGTGCCTTGCGGGGTCTGGTTGTAGGTCCGCGAGGCGACCGTCACGGGCAGGTCGGAGGCGACCTTCAGGGTGCCCTTGCCGGTGCCGCTCTGGGCCAGCCCGAAGGCGGTGACGAGGACGTCGCGCCACATCATGGTCCCGCCCGCCGGGACCGACGCCTCGTGGGCGGCGGTGGTCGAGTCCACCACCGAGGTGTACTCCAGCACCACGGTCGCCGGGCCGGCGTTCCGGTTGACCACCGAGACGTCCGACCGCCACGCGGTGCCGCCGGCGCCGGGCCAGTGGGCGACCACCGGGACCATGACCGCGTGCTCCGTGGGGGCGCCGATGACCGTCACCGTCGCGGTCGCGCTGTCGACGCTGCCGCAGCCGTTCGACACCCGCACCCAGTAGCTCGTGGTGGCCGCGAGCGCCAGCGTGGTGTAGCTCGCCGAGGTCGCGCCCGCGATCGGGTGCGCCGTGTCGCCGCTCGTCCCGCGGTACCACTGGGTGCCCGTGGCGCCGGTCGCGGTCACGGCGAGGGTCGCGGTGTGACCGGTCAGGATCGTGACATCGGCGGGCTGTGCAGTGATCGTGGGCGTGCCGACCACGTCCGCAGCTGCCGCGCCGGTGGTGGTGGCCGAGGCGCCACAGCCGTTGGTCGCGCGCACCGCGTAGGTGTAGGTCACGCCCGCCACCCCGCCGGTGTCGGTGTAGACGTGGCTGCTCGCGGCGAGCCCTGAGGCGATGGCCGCGCCGTCGCGCAGCACCGCGAAGGTGCGCGTCCCGCTGCCGCCGTCGCCCCAGCTGGCGGGGTCGCTCCACTCGACCCGCACCCCGCTCTTGGTACAGCTCGAAACGTCCGCGGCGGTGTTGTTGGCGAGGCCGGTCGGGGCCGGGCAGGAGCCGAAGGTGTAGGCGTACACCCCACGGTACTCGGTGGCCGCGAACAGGGTCGCCGGCGGCGAAGGATCGTAGGCGAGCGCGGTGACCCTGAGGTCGTCGAGGCCGGTGTTCAGAGTGCTCCAGCTCGCGCCGCCGTCGGTTGACCGATAGACACCCAGCTCGGGAACGCCCGCGTAGACCGTCGCGGGGTGGCCGGGGTCGACCATGACGGCACTGACGTTTCTCCGAGGGAGACTGGCGCCGACCTCGCTCCAGGTGTTCCCTCCGTCGGTGCTCTTGACGACTGCCGAAAGTCGCCCCGCATAAACCGTGTCGGATTCTGAGGGGTCAATTGCAATCGCGTTGACGCGGAGGCCGGATGTTCCGCTCCCCGCCGGGGACCAGGTCGCGCCGCCGTCGACGCTGCGGAACACTCCGCCCGCATTCGTCCCCGCGAAGGCGACGCCGGAGCCGTTTGGGTCGATCGCGAGCGCGTAGACAACGAGATCAGTGAGACCGGCGTTGCCCTGGGCCCAGCTCGCACCGCCGTCGACGCTTCGCAACACACCGCTGCGGGTACCGGCTAGGACGGTCGACGGCGCCGCGGGGTCGAGTGCGAGCGACAGGACACTGCGGCCACCGAGGCCAGCGCCCGCATCAGACCACGTGAGACCGCCGTCGACGCTGCGGAACAGGCCCTCGCCGTCCGTTCCGGCGAACACCGTCCTCGGATGCACCGGGGCTACGGCGAACGCCCGTGTCTTCGTGGGCGCGAGAACCGCTGCCGTCCCGGTCCAGGTCGCGCCCCGGTCCGAGGTGGCAAACACTCCGCCCGGCGCCAGGCCGGCGTACAGGGCTGGGCCGCCCCCCTGGTCGAGCGCCAACGCCTCGACCCACGACGCGGTCAGCCCCAAGTTGACCGGGGTCCAGCTGGAACCGCCGTCCGCCGTCCGGGCCATCCCGCCGCCGAAGGTCCCGGCGAGCACGGTCCCTGGATGCGCCGGATCGACCACGCAACGCGACACCTGTGTCAGCAGCACGCCGGCGCCGGTCTTCGCCCAGCTTGCACCGCGGTCGGTGCTCTTGAAGGCCCCGGTCTGGGCACCGGCGTACATGACCGACGAGTCTGCCGGGTGCACGACGACGTCGTTGACAGAGACGGCACCCATGCCCGTCCCCGACGCGACCCAGGTCGCACCGCGGTCGGAGCTGACCCAGATGCCGCTCTGGTAGACGCCTGCAACCACGCGGAATGAGTCGGTCGGGTCGACGGTGATGGCGTAGACGTACTTCCCGGCGAGCCCGCGCGGGGTCCAGCTTTCGCCGCCGTCGGTGCTCATGAACACACCGCCGCCGAAGGTCCCGGCGTAGAGCGTCTGCGGGTCGCCGGGATCGACCGCCAATCGGTAGACCTGAGGCGTCGTTAGGCCTGCCGCGAAGGTGCTCCAGGTGGCGCCGCCGTCGGTGGTTCGGATCACCCCCTGACCCCAAGTCGCCGCCCACACGGTGTCGGGGTCTGACGGGTGCGTGACGATGTGCAACGCATCAAGGTTGCCGAGCGCCGCGGTCACACGTGCCCAGGTGGCGCCGCCGTCCACGCTCTTGTAGACGCCGTTGCCCCACGATCCGGCATAGACCGTGTCGACGCCGCCGTCCGGGACTGCAACCGCCTGTATGTAGACGTCGGACGCCGGCAGCGTCGTGCGGGCCCATGTCACGCCGCCGTCGCCGCTGCGGAAGATGCCCGCCCGAGAGGCTGCGGCGTATACCACTTGCGGGTTACCGGGCGCGATCGCGACGTCGGCGACCTGCGCTGCATTGGGACCGATCGGGGTCCACTCGCCGACTCCGGCGAACGCCGATGCCGCCGCGAGAAGACAGAGGGAGAGAGACGACATCAACGCAATGGACCACGCGCGATCGGTCATCGACGTTCACCCCCCGGCGCACGCTGGTTCCGCGCCCCCTTTGCGCCGTTCTCACGCGAGCACGCCCGTTTGGTCCCTGCGGACCACCGCCGGATTCCACGCTGCCAGACGTCGGGTGGACGAGCCTCTGGTTCGGGTTGCTCGGTTCGTTGACGGCATGGTATGCCTTCATTGGCCCGCCCGCAATCCGGAATGTCTTGCCGAGAGGTCAATCGGAGAATTGCAGTAGTTGCGACGCATTCTCCACAGAAGCCGCCGGCCCTCCTCGTGGCACAGCGCAGGTACCATGAAAGGGAAACGAGCCGCCAGCCGGAAGGAGAGCCGCCATGGCCACCGAGATCCGCCGCGTCGAGTACTTCTACTGTCACGTCCGTGAGCAGCCCGGTGAGGGCGCGCGCCTGCTCTCGGTTCTCGCCGCCGAAGGCGTCAACCTGCTCGCGTTCACCGCGATCCCGATGGGCGTGGAGCAGACTCAGCTGGTCTTCTTCCCCGAGGACCCCGACGTGCTGCTGCGCGTGGCGGAGGGTGAGGGGTGCGGGATCGAGGGACCCCACGCCGCGCTGCTGATCCGGGGCGACGACCAGGTGGGAGCGCTGGCCGATCTCCACCGCCGGCTCGCCGACGCCGGCATCAACCTGTCCGCCGCGGTCGGTCTCACCGACGGCCGCGGGGGGTTCACCGCGGTGATGTACCTCAACGCCCGGGACGCCGACCGCGCGCAGCACGCTCTTTCGGGCTGACGCCGGCCACCGCCGCGGTGCGAAGGAGCGCGGCGCGGTCCCGCCCGCGAGGAATCCCCGCCTTCGCGGGACCGTTCACTTCTCTCGGACACCGATGAGGGGGCGAGACACCATGACCTCGAGCGACTTCCTTCGACTGCAGGGCTTCGACCACGCCGAGTTCTGGGTGGGCAACGCCAAGCAGGCCGCCCACTTCTACGACAAGGCGTTCGGCTTCAAGCCGGTCGCGCGGATGGGCCTGGACACCGGCTGCCGCGACCGCGCGAGCTACGTCCTGCAGCAGGGCAAGGTGCGCTTCGTGGTCACGAGCGCGCTCACGCCCGACCACGAGGTTGCGCGCCACTGCCAGCTCCACGGTGACGGGGTCAAGGTTCTCGCCCTCGCCAGCGCCGACGTCGAGGCGGCGATGCGCGAGGTCAAGCACCGCGGCGCGACCATCCTCCAGCCGGTGACCGCGACTGAGGACGCGGACGGTGTGCTCAAGACCGGCATCGTCAAGTACGCCGGCGACACCGTCATCAAGCTCGTCGAGCGCTCGGCCTACGGCGGCGTGTTCGCGCCCGGCTACCAATCACTCGACGCCGTCGGCACCGCGCCCACAGGGCTCGTCGCCATCGACCACATGGTCACCAACGTCCACCTCGGCGAGATGGACTACTGGGTTCAGTGGTTCGAGCGCGTGATGGGCTTCACTCAGCTCGCCCACTTCTCGGACGAGGACATCAGCACCGACTACTCGGCACTGATGAGCAAGGTGATGGAGGACGGCCGCCGGATCAAGCTGCCGATCAACGAGCCCGCCGAGGGCAAGAAGAAGTCGCAGATCGACGAGTACCTCGACTGGTACAACGGCCCCGGCATCCAGCACGTCGCAATGAACACCGCCGACATCTGTGCCACGGTGCGGGCGCTGCGCGAGCGCGAGATCGACTTCCTGCGCGTCCCCGACACCTACTACGACGAGCTCGCGAAGCGGGTCGGAGCGATCGACGAGGACATCGACGAGCTGCGCGATCTCGGCATCCTGGTCGACCGCGACGAGGACGGCTATTTACTGCAGATCTTCACCCACCCGCTGCAGGACCGCCCGACCGTGTTCTTCGAGGTCATCGAGCGCCACGGCAGCCGCGGCTTCGGGGTCGGCAACTTCAAGGCCCTGTTCGTGTCCCTCGAGCGGGAGCAGGAGCGGCGCGGGAACTTGTAGCCTGCCTGTCTCGCCACGGGGCGCAGCGAGGGCCGCGGGGCGTTGGTAGCTGCTGGCTTTCTCGGTGCGCCGCGCCCGCAGGCGTAGCCCAGCTAGTTGAGGACGGCGGCGCACCGAGGAAGACGGCAGATGGCCACGCAGCATGGCCCGCAGCCGCCTCGGGGCGAGACATGCAGGCTGGCGTTTCCGGGCGGATCGCTGTATATCTGCCCGCCGTGACGCGCCACTGGAAGACCCTCGACACCGTACCGACCGAGGAGGGACCGATGATCCTCCTCAAGGCGAGCGATGAGGACTTCCTCATCCGGATGCCGAGCTACATCCTGATGACCAGCGAGTACCACGTCTCCGAAAGCGCACTCGGAGCGAACGCCGCACAACGCATTGCGGGTCGTCCCCGTCCCCGGATGCTGATCGGCGGCCTTGGTATGGCCTACACCCTGCGCGCCGCGCTCGACGAACTCCCGCCCCACGCCGAGGTCACGGTCGCGGAGCTCAACCCCGCAGTCGTGCGCTGGTGCCGCACCGAGCTCGCCGCGCTCAACGGCTTCCCGCTCGACGACCCTCGGGTCACGGTCCACGTCGGCGACGTGGCGAGGGTCATCGCCACCGCCGGCCGGCGTGGCACCGCGCGCTACGACGCCATCGTGCTCGACCTCTACCAGGGCACCGAGGACGCCAACTCCCAACCCGACCACCCTTTCTACGGGTTCCGCGCGCTCGAACGCACCTGGAACGCCCTCACCGACGACGGCATCCTGGCGGTCTGGACCGAGACCTCGGACGCCGGCTTCGAGAAGCGCATGGGAACCATCGGTTTCGACTTCCGGCGCACCAAACCAGGCGACGCCGGCCCCCGCCACACCGTCTACCTGGCGACCCGAAACGGCTCCGGGGGTCCGGGCCGCACCCGCGACGAGCTTCCCAGAGGACGCCGCAGCTCCCACCGCAGACGACGCTGAGCCGCGGTCCGGTCGGCCATGCCTGCCCGTCCCGCGTGCCGGGCGAAGACGCCCCCTCAGTGGTCGGCTACCGTGGTGCCTGAGCCTGCCTCGCGAGCCGTCCAGAAGGGCGAGGTACCGCTCCCGGTCGACGGGCACCCGGTGAAGAGTGAGGCGCAGCTCGGTGGCGGCCACCCCCGCGTCACCGTCGAGAGCGAAGGCCCGCGCTAGGGACTCGACGGCGGCTTCTCGCCGCTCCATCCCGTACAGGAACGCGGCGGTTCGGTGGCCGACCTAGCCCGGTGCGGGCCTTCGCTACCGCTGGGAAGGCTCGATCACCGACATGGGAGGCCGACCGAACGCCTCGGCGTGGAGGTAATGGCCGCGCTCGGCCTCGGGCTTGTCCTCCTCGACCGGAATCCGGTTGGCGTTGGCGAAGGCGTCGTGCCGGATGCCGGTGACCTGCCAGGAGACCTCGATCGCCGGCTTGTCGGTGCGTATCACGAACTGGTCGCCCTCGATCTTCTGTGCCACGATCGCCTGGGCGAACTCGCCGATGACCGTGAGCTGGTAGCGGAAGTCCCGGTTGAGCGCCTCGAACCAGTCGGGTAGGACGACGGTGGCGTAGCCGCGCTCGTCCGTGACCACATTGCCGTTGTAAATGTTCATCATGTCCGGCGACTCGACGAACGAGTGGTAGAGGTACCTGTTCTCCGGGTCGAGCGGGTGGTCGATCTTGAACGAGCCGCCGCCCTTGGTCAGCGTGCCCAGGACCTTGGCGTTGCCGCTTTCATCGACACGGAAGACCTCGGTGTCGTTACCGGCGCGTACCTGGAAGAACGAGCCGGACGAATTGTTGTCGTCGTCAAGGTCGACCCACACCCGGTCGTTGGACATGAGCCCGAGGTCGGAGCCGGCGGCGTCGGGGTCCGAGTAGATGAGGCCATCGTCGTTGCCATAGCTGGTCACCATGATGTTGCCTCTGAAGCGGCCGCCGAAGCCGGAAGCGCTGCTGCCATACACCCCGTCGCCGTGGGAGCTGTCGCCCCACACTCCCCTGGAGTCGGTGCTGATGCCGTACACCCCGGTACCGTGGGAGCTCCCGCCGGACACTCCGGTCCCCGAGGAGCTGACGCCAACCACTCCGATGCCGGAGGAGGTGTCGCCCAGCACGCCGTAGCCGGCCCCGCTCGAGCCCCGCACCCCGGTACCGTTGGTGGCGCCGCCATGCACGCCGATTCCGGATCCCGTGTTCGAGATCGCGAACAGCGGAGTCGAACTGTTCAGGGAGCCGTCGAACGGCAGCGTGAGCCCGCCGATCTTGTCGTCGCCCCACACCAGGGCCGAGCCTTCGAGCTTGAGGACCTTGCCGCTGCTGCCCCCAGAGGCAGAGAGCTTCGTGGTCGTCACAGCCGCGTCGGCAAGCATCGCCGAGGCGATGCCGCCGTTCGCCACGGCGAGCGACACGTCGCCGGATGTGCCCCCGCCGGAGAGCCCCGCCCCGGCAGTCACCGCCGTAATGTCGCCGCTGCCGCTGCCCCCGGGCGGGTCAATCCACTGCAGGCTCGAGCCGTTGGTTGAGAGAAGCTGGCCCGAGGTCCCGCCCGAGGCTGACAGCTTGGGCTTGGTCACCCCTCCGTCGGCGAGGGCCACGAGGTCCGCACCGACCTGGATTCCCTGGCCCGCCCCAACCGCGAGGGTGACCGTGCCCGATGTCCCGCCCCCGGACAGCCCTGCGCCGGCGGTCACCCCGGTGATCGTGCCGCCGCCGCTCGCGTTCTCTGCGAGCAGATCGTCGCGGAAGCTCATCTCGAAGGTCGACGGATCGTTGGAGCCGTTGGCGATCCCCGAGCCGAACACGGCGACCCTGCCCGGACCCGTCGGCACCTCAAACAGGAGACGCAGGTTGGTGGCGTCCACCCCGGGCAGCAGCTCCGTGATCTTGTGCTGCTGGGCCTCCCAGGCGGCCAACGTATAGATGGCGCTCCCAACCGAGGTCCCGGACTCGTCGAAGGCCGTGACCCTGACCTTGGCGGTGGCGCCGGTGGTCTCGACAAAGCCGAAGTTGGCCCGGAACTGGGAGCCGTCCTCGGGGCTGGTCTGGTAGGTGCCGAGCAGCGTGGTGGACTGCCCCACACCGATCGCGAACGAGGCCGGAATCGCGGCGAAGAGCTGGCCCACCGAGTCGCGGTCCGCGGCCCCGTCGGTCAGGGAGTAGATGCGGCTCGAGACCATGAGCTTCTGGGACGAGGTCACGCGCAGGGCGCCGAACGAGGACTCGCCGAACATCGTCTCGACTGCGTTGTCGTAGCGCCTGGTGTCGCCGGGGGGAATGGTGTCGTTGTAGACCTGCGCGGAGGGATTCGGCTGGTTGCGCAGCAGCAGCCGGAACTGGACGTTGGCGGGGGTGGCGCCCGGGTTGTGGACCCAGACGCAGGTGTACCACTCGGAGCCGGCGGAGCCGGGGCCGCGCCCCACGGAGGGCAGGAAGACGTCGGTGCCGGTGAACGCGGCCGGGGCCGGCAGGGCGAGGGTCGACATCAGGATGGCCGTCAGGGTCGAAAGGCCGGATCGTTTCATGGTGTCCTCCGTGCCGTCCGAACCGCCAGCCGGTTCTCGGACGCGCTCGCGGCCGGTCGTTGTTTCATGGCTCGAGCTTTGCCCCAACGGAGGCAGATGGGAATGCCTGCCCGCGACAACTCCATGCACAAACGCGACACGGCGTTCACAGCGCGACTGGAATTGCGGGAAACCAGTGCAACCGGCCTCTAACCGGCCGGCCGCACTGTGCGATGGCTGGCGGAATCTCAGCTCTGCCTGGCAAACATGTTCGCGACGTCCTCGCGTGTCTGCGGATGCTCCAGGCACCAGCGGGCGAACGCCGAGAGAACCGGATCCTCCCCGGCGGCGGCCTTCTCGAGCAGGCCGCCCGCGCGCCTCTGCTGGGCGCCGCCGCCCAACGTGGCGACCACGCTGGCGTAGAGAGGCCCTCGATGGGCAAGATGTCGGGGTAGAAGCGCATCGTCGCCTGGTCCGCCCAGCCGGCGGCCTCGACGAGCAGCGGATCGTCGACCGGCAGCACCAGACCCCAGTCGTCAGGCGCCTCGACGCGGCGTGCCATGGCGCTTTCGGCCTCGGCGAACCGCCGTCCGTCTGGCTTGGCGAAGTCCTTGAACCAGACCGCGGCGTTGCCGGGGCCGGTACCCAGCAGCGCCAACACGTCCAGGTCGGCGCTCTTGTCACCTCACCGGATTGCAGCCGGCTCCAGCCGCCGGACTGACGGGATAGCGTCGAAGCCCCTGTCGAAGCTGCAGATGGCATCGAGCCCGTGCACGAGCACGGTCGCGGCGCGAAGTGCGTCACGAGCGCTGAGCCCAGCTTCGTCGTTTCGAAACGGGACAAATTCCAGGCGCGGCCCCATCCCGAGGAGCACGGCCAGCCTGCCGAGCTCGGCCTCGAGCACCTCCAGGAGGCCCGGACGTTCGGCGCGGCCCGCGACGCGAGGGAGGACGCCGACGAGCACACTCCGCCACTGCCCTGATCTGCGTCCGGGATGCCGACGATCTCTGCAAGCAGGTCGCAGAACGGATCGAAGGGGATCGACACTGCGGCCGAGCCGCGAGTCGCCGCCGTGGCCGGGGGGGGTCGTACACCGGCCACCCCCTCCTGCGGCCCCCCCGGTTGCGACCACGAACTGGTTTCTCTCCCGACGTGGCGGCTCCACCGAATCAAGAAAGGGTAGTGCCCCAGTAGTTCTGCAAACAGGTTAAGGGGCCATGAGACAACCGCTTCCTGGGCTCACGGTGTGAGCAATCCATCAAGCGCCCCGACCGTTGCCACCCTCGCCTTCGTTTGTGCCTGTAGGATGCTCGGGTGAGCTTGGTGGGGTCTCCGTGATGCGTCGGCGTGCGCGCAGGGCGCTGGTTGAGCTTCTCGTCACCCTGCGGACAGAGGGGAGCGGCGCCTACCGGCAGGCGTGGTCGGCCGCAATCGGCGCCTTCATCGGCTCGCTCCCGCTCTACGGCCTCCACCTCCCGCTGTGTGTCGTCACCGGAAAGCTGCTCGGGCTGAGCCGCGCCATCATGTACCTGGCCGCCAATCTCTCCAACCCCCTGTTCGCGCCGTTCCTGATCTGGCTCGAGCTGCAGACCGGCAGTCTGGTGCAGCGAGGCACGCTGTACACCTTCTCGTTGGAGACCGTTCGGCATGTCGATCCGTGGACATTCGCCCGCGACCTCGTGGTCGGCAGTCTGATCGTCGGCGTGCTCGCCGGTGTTGCCATAGGACTCTCAGCCTTCGCCGTGCTCAGCCGCACACGCCGAACGTCCCCCGAACGCGAGAAGCTGATCGAGCAGGTCGCACGCCCCTATCTCGAGGCTGGCTTCCTGCACTGGGAGTTCGTCCGCGGCAAGCTGCGCCACGACCCCGTCTACTTCGCTTTGACCACGCTCGGCGTGCTGCCCACGGCCGGCCGCGTGGTCGACCTGGGCTGCGGCCGCGGCATCATGCTCGCTGTGCTCGCAGCCACACAACCCGGTCGCGGCAACCGCGAGCTCGTCGGTATCGACGCCAGCCGGCGCGCCATTCGCATCGCTCGCGTTGGCGTGCCGCCGCACGTCCATCTCGAGGTCGGCGACCTCACCGAGGCCAGCATCCCGCCATCCGCAGCGGTTCTGCTACTCGACGTGCTGCATTACCTCCCGCGGGCCGACCAGGATCAGGTGTTGGAACGTGCCGCAGCGGCGCTCGAGCCGACCGGCACACTGCTGATCCGCGAGACCGACCAGTCCGCCACGGTGCGATTCATGCTGACCGCCGCTACTGAACGCGCGCGCGCGTTCCTGCGCGGCCACTTTCGCCAGCGATTCACCTACCGCCCGCTGACCGATCTCGTCGTCACACTGGAGAAGCTCGGCCTCGTCGTGAGCTGCCAACCGATGGACCTTGGCACGCCCTTCCGCAACGCGTTGATTGTTGCGAAATGGCCAACCACCCGAGCCAGGAGTGTGTAGCTCATAGGTGGATGGTGGATTTCGGAGCGCCGTGAAGCTCCTGTTGAGGCGCATTCGAGGAGCAGTACTCCGAGTACGGGCCGAGAATGCAACGAAAACAGGGCTTCACGCCGCCCGAAAGACGCCGTGTACGCTATGGGCTACACACTCCTAGAGCCACCGGGTGATCACAACCATCAACAGTTCGGTTTTCGCCGCCCTCCCGCATCGCCCACCGGCACTTCTGGTGAGCCTGCATCTCACCGGCTCCCTACTGCGGGCGCCGATCTACCAGCCATCGCGAGTGCTGGAAGAACGAAGAGCGTTGCCACGAGGCAGGCGCTGACTCCGACGCCCACAAGCAGGCCGCCCGCCTTGAGACTCGGCAGATGGGAGAGCCCGAGGCTGGCGAATGCGGCGACGGTCGTCAGGGTGGTGAGCACCATCGCGCGACCGGTCTCGCGGACCGCCGTCGGCAGGTCCGGCCGTGATGTCCCGGCATGAGCGGCGTGGACCGCGTGGAGGCCGTCGTCGATGCCGATGCCGAGCAAGACCGGGACGAAGATCAGGCTGAGCACGTCGAGTCGGATGCCGATCAGGCCCCACAGGCCGAGGGTCCAGAGCGTACCGAGCACCACCGGGAGAACGGCCAGAACCGCCGCCCGCAGGCGCCCTTTGAACGACACGATGACGACACCGGCGATGACCAGGAGCGCGACCACGGCGAGGCGCTTGAGGTCCAAGGCAGCGATCCGCCTCAGCTCGGCGCCGACCGCCGATGCCGACGCTACCGCCACCCCGGGTGCGACGCGCTCGAGCTCGGCCATCAGATCGGTCGGCGGGCCATCCGGCCAACGGCCCAGAGGCGCTCGCACGTACACGGCGGCCCACACTCCGTCGGGCTCCTCGCGGACCAGCTCGTCGAGCCAACCCGGCCACAGGTCGCGCGGCGGCACGGGATCGACACGACCGTCGACGAGGCCGCGCAGCAGATCCAGGGCTGGACGGAAGGCGCTCGGCGCGATACCTGCGGCATCGAGATCAGTCTCGAAGCGATCGAGCGCCGCCCCGAGGCCGAGCTCGCGCAGCGCGTCGAGGCGCTCATGGCTCGTGCGGGCCAGCGGCAGCCAGGCATCCGGTGAGGTCACTGACCCCGCGCCGCCGAGCTCGGACCGCAACGCCGCCGCCACCGCCGCCGCTCGCTCGAGGGCCTCGTCGAGGCTTGCACCGTGCACGATCACGCGAGTGGTGTCGAGGCCGAGGTCGAAGTGCTCGAGTATCCGGTGCTCGGCCTCGAGCGTGGGGTGGCTCGTCGGGCGCAGGCCGCGCAGGTCGGCGTCCAACGTCAGCCTCGGCACGCCTACGAGGGTGACCACGGTGGCGACGGCGGCGATGCTGAGCACGACCCGCGAACGACGTTCGGCGAACCCGACCGCCGCTTCGACCCCGCGCCCGAGCGCCCGCCAGGCGGGGCCGTCCCAGCCGGGACGCCGCCCCCGTGCCTGTATCACGAGCAGGGCCGCACCGAGGGATGCGGTGGCAGCGAGGATCGCCGTCATGCCCAACGCCACGGTCACTCCGATCTCTCGGATCGGGCGCAGATGGGCAGCGGCCAGCACGGCAAAGCCGGCGGCGGTCGTCGTCGCCGAGCTCAGGATGCCGGGCCCGACCGTGCGGTACGTCGCAGCCAAAGCGTCGGCGGGATCCAGACCCTCGGCGATGAAACGAGCGAAGCGGGCGCCGCCGTGGATCCAGTAGTCGACGCCAAGTCCCACGAGCACCGCGGCGAAAGCGAGGGCAATTGCCGACACCCGACCGAGCCCGAGGGCGAGTGCACCGGCGGTCCAGACGAGCCCGACCACGACCGCAGCGAACCCGCCTGCCGGCGGACGCCAACCGCCGCTTGCGATGACCAGGATGAGTACGCACATCAGGGCCGAGGTCGCGATGGTGTTGGCGAGGTCGGCATGCACGAGCTGCTCGTCCTGGGCGGCGTAGAGGGGGCCACCGACGGCCCAGAGCTGGAGCTCGTCGCCAGATTCCGCACGGAGCTCGGCAAACGCCGTCTCGAGTCGTGCGAGAAGCGCCCTGCCGCCGGCGGCGTCCATCTCGCCTCGAGCAGGCGTGATGATCACCAGGGCGGCACGCCCGTCGTCTGAACGAAAGGTACCGGTCAGCGGGTCGATCGGGAGTGCCGCGGATGGTCGCAGCGCGTCGAGCAGCGGCGCGAGACCGAGCGGATCGGCCGCCAGCCACGGTGCCATGAACTGGCCGCCCGGCGTGAGCAGCTCGGCACGTATGGTGCGGGCGCGATCGCGCAGCGCCTCGGGCGTCAGTCGACTCGCCAACTCGTCCCGCCAGCCTTGGGACGGCAGTAGGAGCGGCGCCCGCGGAAGCACCTCGGTGGTCAGAAAGACCTCATCCTCGGGCTCGAGACCGATCCGCACGTCCGCGATCTCGGGCTGGCCTTCGAGCCGAGCAGCAAGCTCCTCCTGGGCCGCGCCCAAGTCCACGCTGGTTGGGCCCTCGAGGAGAACGAACACCCGATCGAGCCCGCCGAAGTGCTCCAGTGCAATCCGGTAGGCGGCCGCCATCGGCGCGTGGTCGGGCAGCAGGTCGACGACGTCGACGTCGATCCCGAGCCGGGTGGCGGAGACGGCCGCTATCGCGGTCACCAGGAGAGTGGCAAGAGCGAGGCGGACGGGGTGAGCGGCAATCCAGCGCACGACACGGCCGCTTGCCGGGAGGGAGCCACCGGGCTCTGTCATGGTCAGGCGGAGGTCCCCGCGTCGACGATGAGGATCTGGCCAGTGATTCCGGCGGCGGCGTCGGACAGAAGAAAACGAACCGACCCGGCGACGTCGCGCGGTCGAACGCCCCCAGCCAGGCACTCGTGCTCCCGCAACGCGGCCACCGACTCGGCCGGCAGTCCAGCCGTGAGGTCCGTCTCGACGTAGCCCGGCACGACTGCGTTCACGCGGATGCCGCGGCGGCCCATTTCGCGCGCCACGCAGCGCGTCATTGCCACCAGGCCGGCTTTCGCGGCGGCGTAGGCCGAGTGTCCCGCCACGCCGTGCAGAGCGGACAGTGAAGCGATGTTGACGATCGCCCCACGTCGTCGCCCGACCATCGACCGCAGCACCGCCCGCGAGCAGCGGAACGGGCCGCCGAGGTTGATGTCCATCATCTCGTCCCAGCTCGCGTCCGTGGTCATCGCCAGGAGCTGGTGGCGCTCGATCGCGGCGTTGTTGACCAGGGCTTCGACCGGTCCGAGGCCGGCCTCGACCTCCGCGACGAGCGCGTCCGGGCGCGCCCGCTCTGCGAGGTCGAGCTGGAAGGCGACAGCCCGCCCTGGATGCTCGCGCTCGACCTCGGCGGCAGCGTCACGATTTGAGCACCAGGTGAAGGCTACCGTGAGGCCTGCGTCGACCAGCTCGGCGACGATCGCTCGGCCAATCCCCCGGCTGCCCCCCGTCACCAGCGCGACCTTTGTCGTCATTCCGACCCCTGCCCCCCAGGAGCTTCGAGCGTGGCATAACCCCTTGCCGGCGGCAAGGGCCGGTTGAGATCGCAGCGCACTGCAGTCGGGGTCCAGCCTCGTTCGAGACCCGTCCCGGAACCAACCCGGCAACGCGGGTGCTTCCTCGACCCGACTTCGCGGCTCCGAACCGGGTGCCCTCGTCCCGTTCCCTGGGTTCTCAACCGAGATAGCGTGCCACGAGCACGGCGCGGGCGATGCGAAGGCTGTCGAGGAGGGGCCGGAAGTGGCTGGTGCGGCGGCCGTCGACTACGGCGAGACGGACCGGCACGCCGATGACCGCGAAGCCGCGTCGTGCGGCGCGGACGAGGACCGCGCTCTCAGCCTCGAAGCGATCCTCGGGGAAGCCCACGATGTCGATCAGTCGGGCACGGTAGACCCGGAAGCCGGTCTGGACGTCGGGCACCGGCTTCCCGGCCGCGAAGGAGATCGCCCGCGACGAAAGCCGGTTCGAGGTCCGCCTCAGTGGGCTCATCGAGGCGAAGAGGTGGTCGCGGGTGCCGAGCACGAGATCGGCCCCGGCATCGAAGGCGGCGAGGAGCTTCGGAATCTCCTCGGCCAGGTGCTGGCCGTCGGCATCGAGGGTGACCACGCCGGGATGACCCTCGGCGAACAGGTTCGTGAAGGCGGTGCGCAGGGCCGCACCCTTGCCACGATTCACGCCGTGTGACACGACCTCGGCGCCGGCCGCCAGAGCCAGCGCCGCGGTGCGGTCATCGGAGCCATCGTCGACCACCAGCACGCGCGGCATCACCGCGCGCGTCTGGCGCACAACGTCGGCGATCCAAGGCTCGGCCTGGTAGGCCGGGATGGCGGCGGCGAGGTCGGAGGTCACGACGACACGGCCTCGAGCACCGCCCACGCGGCGGCACCGCCGACCGCGGTCGACAGAGCGAGTAGCCGGCGCGGCGGCGGGAGTCGCCGCCCGTCGTGCGGGATGAGGCCGAGCTCGGGATCGGGCTCGGCGAAGCCCGGAGTGGCGCCGAACGGCGCGCCGCCCGCGGCGAGCACGGCCGCTGCCAGCAGACCAACGCCCGTCTCACCGGTCACCGCCCGCGGCGCCAGCGTCGTCGGCAGAGGACGGCCCGCCCACAGCTCGCGGAGCAGCAGGGCCTCGTACCGGTCGTGGGTTGGGATGCCGCTGGCGCCCGAGACCACCAGGTCGAGGTCGGAGGTCGTCAGCCCGAGCCGTCCGAGCTGAAGGGACAACGTGTCCGCAAGTCCCGACGGATTCCGGCCCCAGCCGGTACGCGACGCGGTCGGGTCGAAGGCGGAGCCGGCGGCGAGCACGCGCGCCAGCATCCGCGCGCTGCGCGCCCTGGCCGCCGTCTCGGGTTCGAGGACCATGACCGCCGCCCCTTCGCCGACCAGGCAGCCGTCGCGGCGGCGGTCGAACGGGCGGGCGACCTCGTCGCCGTCCGGGCCCGACGACGGTGCAAGGGCGCGGAAGCGATCAAGGACCGCGTGCAGCACCGGGCTCACCTCGTCGACCGTCGCCACCACGGCAAGGTCGGCGGCTCCGCGGCCAAGAAGCGCCGCTGCCTGGGCGAGCGCGATCAGCGGTCCCGCCTGGCGCTGAGTGAAGGTCAGGTTGGGTCCGCGCGCCCCCAGCGCCAGTGCCACCTGGGCCGCCGGCGCGTTGGCGACCGACTCGGTGAAGAGGGCCGGCGACACCGCCTCCGGTCCCTCGAGGAAGATCTGGCACAGGATCTTCTCGGTCACAACCGCGGCGCCGTAGGCGTTCGAGGCGACGACCGCGGTGCGCTCTCCTTTCTCTGTGCCGACTCCCGCCTGGTCCACGGCCATGTTCGATGCGGCCACCGCCCAGCGTGACGCCGGCGACATCCGGCGCGACGCCATCGGCGCCAACCAGCGGGTGAGGTCGACGGCTCCGACCAGGACCGCGCGACGCGAGCCCCGGTCCCGGTGGTAGCCGCCCGAGCGGTCGACCTCGGCGGTGCGCACGGTCGAGGTCGCAAAATCGGTGGCGAGCGCGTCGGCGCCGGCGCCGGCGGCACTCACGGCGCCGAGTCCGGTGACGACGACCGGCGATGGCGCTCTCATCGGCCCGCCTCGAGCCGGCTGGCGGCGGCGAGCACAACGGCCGCGTTGGCGCCGCCGAAGGCTAACGATGTCGACACGCCGACGGCGTTCGGCGGCAGTGGGCGCGGCGCGCTGAGGACGAGGTCGATGCCGAGCTCCGCGTCCACCGGACCAGCCCCCGCCGTCGGCTGGACCGCCCCGTCGAGCAGCGCGAGCACCGTCGCCACTGCCTCGACCGCGCCCGAGGAACCGAGCAGGTGGCCGATGCTGCCCTTGGTCGAGGTGACCGGGATCGTGCGCCCCCGCTCGCCGAACACCTCGAGGATCGCCCGCGCCTCGGACGAGTCGTTGTGCGGAGTCCCGGTGCCATGGGCGTTGACGAAGCTGACATCGCCTGACTCGAGGCCGGCGGCCTCGAGGGCGGCACGGATCGCCGCCGCGGCGCCGCGACCTTCTGGGTCAGGGGCCGTCATGTGGTGGGCATCACAGCTCGAGCCGCAGCCGGCGAGCTCGGCGAGCGGCGGCGCTCCCCGTGCCCGGGCGTGCTCGAGGGTTTCGAGCACGAGGACCCCCGCACCCTCACCGAGGCTCAGACCCTCGCGGTCGGGACGGAACGGTCGACAGGGGGCGGAGTCGACCGAGCGCAGCGAGTTGAAACCGGCGTAGGTGAGCCGACACAGAGCGTCGGCACCGCCGGCGAGAGCGATCTCGACCTCGCCGGCGAGAAGAGCCTCGAAGGCGAGACCGAGGGCGAGCCCGCCAGAGGCGCAAGCTGACGAGACCGTCATGACCGGCCCGCAGACGCCGAGCCGACGTGCGACGGCGTCGGCGGGTGCGTTGACCGGCTGCGCGGCAAGCTGGGAGAGGCGAGGTCGGGCCTCGCGCACGCCGAGCAGGCACCCCATGTACTCCTCGCACTCCACCATACCGGCGGTGCTGCCGCCGAAGTAGACGCCGACTGCGGCCCCGGCCGGCGCGACACCGGCGTCGCGGCAGGCGGCGAAGGCGGCGGCGATGGCGAAGGCGTCCGCACGGGTCGTGGACGGTTCGAGTCGAAGCTCGCCAGGCGCAATCCCGGGCACCTCGCCCGCCAAGCGGGTGCGCTGGGCGGTGGTGTCGAGTCGTTGCGGCTCACAGATCGCGACCCGGCCGCCCGCCAGTCCCGCGCGCAGATCAGCCACATCCCAGCCCCATGGGCTGACCGCGCCGAGCCCGGTGGCAACGATGCGCGGATGCCGGCTCAAGCTGGCGACGGACCGGCTCCTTCCGCGCGAAGGCGATTGACGAGATCGCTCAGGGCCGCCACCGAGGCGAATGCCTCTCGGGTCGCGTCACCGGCCTCGATCTTGATCCCGTAGGCCTTTTCGAGTGCCACCACCAGCTCGAGCGCGTCAACCGAGTCCAGGCCCAGACCTTCGCCGAACAGCGGTTGCTCATCGCCGATCATTTCCGGTGTCATTCCCTCGAGGTTGAGCTGATCGATCATCAGCTGCTTGATCTCGACCCGCATCGTCGGTGACATCGAGCCTCCAGACGAGAATCGCCGCATCACCCGGCTCACGGCTCACGGTGTTACGGACGAAAGTGAAAGGCACCCACCCAGAAATACCACGTCCCACTACCGCGGGCTCAAGGCCATCCAAGTATACTCCGAGTTCACTCCCGGTCCGGGACCGCGCCCCCGGCCGCCGAGCGTTCCAGATGATGGCCCACGACCCGATCCTGAATGCCTTTGCGCGCGTCGTCGCGTTCCGTCCCGACGCCACCCTGCTGTGGTCGCCGGAGGCGGCGGTGAGGGCCTCGGAGCTCGACGCGTTCGCCCGCAGGATCGAGGCGCGTCTCGCGTCGTCCGACATCGGCGATGCTGCCCTCATCGCCCTCCAGGCGCCGAACGGACCCATCTTTGCCGCCGCGCTCCTCGCCCTGCGTCGTTGCGACCGCGCGGTCGCCCTGCTTGACGAGCGGACGCCCGGGGACGAACGGCGCCGGGCGCTTGCCGCCTTTGGCGCCGGCGCCGTCGTACGTGGCGGTCGCGGCTGGGACCTGGATCCGGCCGAGGTGGTGATCGAGCCCACCGGGCACCCAGCGGTCCCACTACCGGCGGGCACTGCCTTCGTCAAGCTCACCTCCGGTTCGACCGGAAGCCCGCGCGGCATCGCCGTCAGCGCCGACGCCCTCGTCGCTGACGACGCCGGTCTGGCCCGCACCATGGGACTGGTCGCCGACGAGCGGATCCTGGCTGCGGTGCCGGTGTCGCACTCCTACGGGCTGTCCTCGGTGCTACTGCCGACGCTGGTGCGCGGCTCGATGATGGTGGTGCCGTCCGACGACCGACCCTTCGCCGCGATCGACGCCGCTCGCGCCGCCGATGTCACGTTCCTGCCGACCGTGCCGGCGTACCTCGAGGCGCTGATGCGGATGACGGACCCGCCGCCGCTGCCTCCGTCGCTGCGCCTCGCGGTCACTGCCGGCGCGCCGCTCAAACCCGAGACAGCGGCGATTTTCCGCGCCCGCTATGGCCGCTCGGTGCACGTCTTCTACGGGGCCAGTGAGGTTGGCGGCATCTGCTTCGACCGCGAAGGTGGCGCCGGAGAGCGCGGCACCCTGGGCACGCCGGTTGACGGGGTCACGGTCGAGCTCGAGCCGGTCGAGGGAGTGGCCGACGACGCCGGCCTGGTGGTGGTTCGCTCGCCGGCGGCGGCCCTCGGCTACCTGCCGGAGCCCGATCGGACTCTGGCCGACGGTTGCTTCCGGACCGCCGACCTTGCCACCCTCCGCGACGGCGAGCTGGCGCTTGTCGGGCGCGTCGACGACGTGATCAACGTAAAGGGCAAGAAGGTCGACCCGCGCGAGGTCGAGCGGGTGCTGCTCGCGTTCGACGGCGTGCGCGATGCGGTCGTTGTCGGCCGTACTCGCTCGAGCGAGGCGCACCCGGCGGTGTTCGCCGTCGTCGCGGTCGCGGGGACCGCGGTCGGCGCCGACGGGATTCTCACGTGGTGCCGCGGTCGATTGGCGCCGCACAAGGTGCCTCGCGGAGTGGTTGTGGTCAGCGACATCCCGCGCACTGCCCGCGGCAAGCTCGACCGGAACGCGATCGACCGCCTGCTCGAGGCGGCCTCGTCGGCCTCAACGCGGGGATCTGATGGGGACTGAACCGACGCCGGGGCGTTGGCGACCGTCGCCCCTCCTCGTCACCTCCGCCGCCATGCACGTTGCGGGCGGCGCCGCGCTGGCCGCGGCGCCGGCGTGGTGGCCGACGATACTGGCGGCACTCGTCGCCGACCACGCGGTCGTCGTTGCGAGCGGCCTGCTGCCCCGCTGCTCCTGGCTCGGCCCCAACCTGCGTCGGCTCCCGCCCGAGGCTGCCGAGCGCGGCGAGGTCGGCCTCACCTTCGACGACGGACCCGATCCCGACGTGACACCGGCCGTCCTCGACCTCCTGGATCGACACGGAGCGACGGCGAGCTTCTTTGTCATCGGTTCGCGTGGTCGAGCGCCACCCTGAGTTGGCCGCCGAAACCGCCGCCCGCGGCCACACCCTCGAGAACCACACCTTCTCCCACCCGCATCACTTCTTCTTCTTCCCGCCCGCGGCCCTGGGTCGCGAGATCGACCACGCCCAGGCGGTGATTACCGCGGTGGCGGGGCGGCCCCCGCACTACCTCCGCGCCCCCGCAGGTATCCGCGGGCCGCAGCTCGAACCGATGCTCGTTCACCGTGGGCTGCGGCTCGCCTCGTGGACGCGGCGTGCCTTCGACACCGTCGCCCATGACCCGCGGAAGGTGACTGCACGCCTGCTGGCGGAGGTTGCCGGTGGCGACGTCCTCCTGTTGCACGACGGCAATCTTCGCCACGACCCCGGCGGCCGCACGGTGTTGCTGCCGGCGCTCGCGGCGGTCCTCGAAGGCCTCGCCGCCCGCGGCCTCAGGCCCGTCGCCCTACCACGACCCGATCAGCCGGGGACACGGGCGGTGTACTCGCTGAAGAGCTGGACCTGACCGAAGCGGCGCGGCTCGACGAAACCGGCCTCGGCGACGGCGGCGAGGATAGTCTCGGGCGGCACACAGTGCTCGATGGTGTCCCAGAAGTAGCGCATCATCGTGCGCGCGTTCGAGCCCCTCAAGCGAGCGATCGCCGGCACCACGATGTTGAGGTAGGCGCGGCACACCAGGTACATCCCGCGCGACCGGGGGCGGGTGAACTCGAGCACGAGCAGTCCGCCTCCCGGCTTGAGCGCGCGCCGATACTCGCGGAAGGTGACGCCGAGGTCGTCGACGTGGCGCAGGGCGTAGCCCATGGTCACGAAGTCGACGCTGGCCGACCGCACGGGAAGCTGCTCGACCAGACCCTGGGCGCGGGGGATCTGCGCCAGCTTCGAGGCGGCGCGTAGCATGCCGAGGCTGGCGTCGACGCCGATCACGGCGCCATCGGCACCGACGAGGTCGCGGGCCGCCCGCGACACCTGGCCGCTGCCCATGCAGACGTCGAGCACGGTCATCCCGGGCCCGACACCGGCCCGCGCCAGGGCCTCGCGCCGGTACCTGATGCCCGACCCGATGGACATCACACGGTTGATCCAATCGTAGTCGTCGGCCGAACCGTCGAAGAGCTCGTTGACCCAGCGACGCCGGCGCTGCGGTTCCCGGTAGTACTCGGTCAGCGGCGGGTGCGGTGCGACGGTGCGGGCGGCCGCGGTATCGGGCATTATGGCAACAGTCTACACGAGCGCCGAGGTCGTCGGTCGGCAACGACACGGTCATGATGGCGGGCTCCTGCCTGGGCATCTCGCCACGCAGCACCGAGGTGGTCGCTCGCGAGTCCCACCTCGGCGCCCGGATGTTGCTGCTGCGAATGGAAATTGACGCCTCAGCAGGTGTGGCCTATGCTGATGCGGCGATGGGCGTCGCCTCGGAACTCCAGTCTTTGGCAGCGTTGTGGGCGTGGGGCCCCGTCAGTCCGCCACGGTGGGCGGTCGGGCTCCTGGGGGCGACCCGCTCGATCCGCGAGCCGACGAGCGGCGTCGGCGTTCAGCGGACGAAGGACGGCTCGTTCTGCCTCGCGACCGTTCGCGTCGCCAACGCGGCGAGCCTGTCGGCAAGCGACTTTCAGGATGCGACGACTGAAGCCTACCAGCGGCTGCACGCCGCATTCGAGGAAGGCGACGCCCGTCACCTGGTGCGGGTCTGGAACTTCATTCCCGGCATCCTCGAGCCGCTCGACGAGCTGCCTCAGCGCTACATGGCGTTCAACGCAGGTCGTTTCGCCGCCTACTCGGGCTGGTACGCCGGCGAGCAGGATTTCAAGAGCCGGGTTGCGACCGCGTCCGGGGTTGGCCACGACGGCTGCGACCTCGTGATTCACGCCCTGGCCGCGCGCCATCGCGGCGAGCCGGTCGAGAACCCGCGCCAGGTGCCGTCCTACCGATACTCGAGCCGGTACGGCCCGCGCCCACCCTGTTTTTCGCGCGCGACCCGCGTCACCGTCGCGACAGGTCAGCCGCCATGGCTCCTGGTCGGGGGCACCGCCAGCGTCTCCGGAGAGGAAACGCGGAACGAAGGCGATCTCGAGGCGCAGCTCGACGAGACCCTCCGGAACCTCGAGGCCCTGGTCGACAGCGGCCTGTCCAAGGCGGCGGGCGTGACGGACGCCCGGGGCGCGCTGGGTTGCTTCCGCCACCTCCGGGTCTACCACGTCCGCCCCGGCGACGAAGGCTGGGTGCACCGCTCGGTTGAGAGACACTTCCCTGCCCTCGAGGATTTCGCCGTGTACCGAGCAGACCTTTGCCGCCCCGGCCTCCTGGTCGAGATCGAAGGCGTCGCGGTTCCCTAGAAGGCTGTTGAAGCCAGAGGAGGCCAACCATGGGTGGGTCCCTTGTTGAATGCAACCGTGCGGCGGTGAAGGGTGCTGTGCCTTCCCGCATGCGCCGCCCGGGCGCCGGGCGCCGGTGACCCCCGTGGTCATGGCCGGGAGCGGCGAGGTCGACCGACAGCGCGAGCTGCTGCCCGAGGCGCTGTGGCCCGTGTTCAACGACGGCTTCGTCGCCTCCTGCGGCCTCCACGAGGAGCAGGTGGTGCGGCTCGCCCTGCGGGTGCTGGCCGAGTGCGGGGTTGCCGCCGACCTCGCGGCGCCGGCCACCGTCGCCGAGCTGGCGGCGCGCCACGGCCTCGACCCGGAACGAGCCAGCGTGGTCCTGGAGTGGATGCTGCGCCTGCTCGAGGGGCACGACCGCATCGAGCAGACCACAGGGGCCGATGGCGAGCGTCGCTTCTGGAGCCGCACCCCCCTCCCCGCACCGGACCCGGGGGAGATCGAGGAGCGTCAGCGGGCGCTCGACCCCACGGCGCTGCCCGCCTACCGGCTTGCCGACATCGCGGCCGCGACCTACCCCGCCTTCCTGCGCGGCGAGACATCGGGCGAGGCGGTGCTCTTCGGTCGGGACCACTTCGACCTGTGGCCGGCTTACTTCTCCAACGCCAACCCGCTCTACGCCGTCAACAACGCGGTGGCGGCTGCGGCGGCCCGGGAGCTGCTGACGACCGCCCCCGACGACGTGCTGGAGGTGGGGGGTGGGCTCGGCAGCGGCGCCGAGGCGCTGCTCCAGGTCCTGGCACCCGATCGGCTCCCGGACAGGTACCATTTCACCGAGCTCGCACCCTTGTTCCTCCGGCGTGCCCGGCGGGCGCTCGGCGAGCGATACTCGGAGGTGTTGTCCTTCTCCAGCCTCGACATGGACCGTCCGTTCGCTGACCAGGGGGTGGCGCCCGAGAGCCAGGACCTGGTCTTCGCGGTCAACACCCTGCACGTCGCGAAGGACGTGCGGTTCACGCTCGGAGAGGTCCGGAATACGTTGCGGCCCGGCGGGCTCCTCCTTTTCGGCGAGTGCCTGCGACCGTTTGACGGCGTCGCCCTCTACACCGAGCTGGTGTTCAACCTGCTGGAGGCATTCCGCGCGCCGCGGCTCGAGCCACCTCTGCGCCCCAACGGCGGCTTCCTGACCCCTGAGCAGTGGCTGGGGCTGCTGGCGTCCGCGGGCTTCGTCGAGTGCCGCCCGTATCCGGACGTGCGGCGGATCCGCGAGGTCAACCCTGCCTTCCTGGTGGGCGCGGTGTCGGGCCGACGGCCGGCATGACTCCGGCGGTCGGCCCGTTTCGCGAGAGGATCTCGATCCAGGCCGACTGGCCCCACTTCATCGGGCACTTCGCCGGACGGCCGATCCTGCCCGGGATCGCCCACCTGGCGCTGGTGCGGGACGCGCTGCGCCGCATCGTCGACCCCGAGCTCGAGCTGGTCGCGTTGACAATGCTCAGGCTGCGGAAAGTAGTGGAGCCTGGCGACGGGCTCGAGCTCCGGGTGTCGCCGGGGGGTGAGGCCGAGTGGGCCTTCGAGCTTCGCCGCGGTGCCGACCTGGCAAGCCAGGGAAGGGTGGTGAGCGGCCGCTGTGCGGCGCCCGGGGCTGGCGGCGGTTGGGTGGGAACAGGCGGTGAGCGCTTCCCTGCCCCGGAGGCGCTGATCCCACACCGCGGCCCGGCGCTGCTCCTCGATGCGGTGGTGGAGGTGGCCGATGACCGCCTCGTGGCCTCGGCGTCGGTCCCGCAGGGCTCAGCCTTCGCGGCGGCGGGGCTCGCAGCCCCCTTCGTCGCTCTCGAGGTTGCGGCCCAGGCGGCGGCGGCCTTCGAGGCGCTGCGCCGCCGGCACGCCGGAGGCGATCCCGAGCCCCGGGTCGGCTACCTGGTGGGCGCCCGAGACGTCGTGCTTCAAACCGCCCTACCGGTGGGGTTTCCACTGCGGGTCACCATCCGCCTCGACGCGGCGATGACGCCGCTGTCGATCTACCTGCTCGAGGTCGACGCCGGTGGAGCGGTGGCCGCAAAGGGCACGATCAGCACGTATCTGGCCTAGGAGTGTGTAGCCCATAACATACACAGCGTCTTTCGGGCGGCGTGAAGCCCTGTTGTCGTTGCATTCTCGGCCCGTACTCGGAGTACTGCTCCTCAAATGCGCCTCAACAGGCCCTTCACGGCGCTCCGAAATCCACCATCCATCTATGAGCTACACACTCCTCGTGGGGCGCGCCCCGTCCCGTCGTGGGCTGGGCCAGACGTCGCGGAAGCAGAACCACTGGTGAGGTTGCTGGCGGACGGCCCACTCGATCTCCGTCGCGACCCGGCCCATTGCCTCGGCCAGGTCGTGCTCGAGGCTCGAGGTGCGGCGGACGGCGATCGGGTTGCGAATCTCGACCCGGTAGTGGAGACGGCCGACACGGAAGACGAAGATCGGCACCAACGGCACCTCGGCGGCGCGGGCCAGGGCTGCAGGACCTGGGGGCAGCGGGAACGGCCTGCCGAACAGGGTCGCCGGCACGGTGCGGCCGCCGCTGCGGGGCCGGTCCCCTTGGACGCCGACGATGCCACCGTCGCGCAGCGCGTGGACGAGTTCCACGCCCTGGAGCGGGTTCTCCCCCTCGAAGTGGGTGACGTAGCGGGTTCCGCCGGCCTGCACGAGCAGCTCCTGGATGAACTGCTGAGCTTCAGGGTCGGCCTCCTTCTCGCGCACCACGTGGACCTGCCGGTCGCCCTCGAAAGCGGGGACCATGGAGCCGACCTCGAAGTTCCCCAGGTGGGCGGTGACCATTACCAAGCCGCGACCGGGCTCGAGCAGCGACTGCCAGCGGGGGAGGTCGATGTCGATCCGGAAGGAGCGGTCGGTGGCCAGGCGCTCGTAGCGTTCGGACAGGCACCAGGCAAAGGTCCACATGGTGCGGAAGATCCGGAGCTGCCGGCGGAGGAAGCCGCAGGGTCCGAGCACGGCCTCGAGGTTGCGGCTGATGCCGCGGCGAATCTTGATCAGGCAGAAGAAGAAGAGGGGGGTGAACACCGCGATGACGCCGCCGACTCCCCACTTCGGCACGTTCGACATCCCCCAACGGTGGAAGCGGAACCAGAACACCCCGGTGACGTGGTACCGCCCGAGGAGGCGCCTGGTCCAGCCCAACTCGGGGGCATGGGAGAGGTCCGTTGCGCGCGACATCTCCCCCTCTCTCGGTCCTGTCCCGGCCGGAGATGGCTCATCGGTCGAAAGAGCGGCGTCCATCGGTCACGAGTATAGCCGGGGCCGGGCGCCTGGCCGGCAGACGTCGGCCTGCCCGACGGTCTGTCCAAGGTCGAACGCTGTCCCTTCTTCGCTGTCATCACTGACTCTGGCCGGTGACGGCGGGCCTCGCGAGCGACACGCCGGCGGCCTGCAACATGCCCAGGATGTCCAGGGTGGTCAGCGCCGTGGGTGTCAACACCCGCCGTGCGCGCGACCGAGACCTTGCAGCAATGGTGCACGCTACTCAGACGTGACCCGACGTATAGTGCCACCCATGCGCGCAACTCACCTGCTCGCTGCCCTGTCCATCCTCACGGTCGCCGCGAGCCCGTACCTCCGTGCAGACACACCGTGCAAGCCGTGCGCGGGGCTGGCGGTCACCTCGCCTTCCGATCTCCGATCGGCCCTCTCCGGGACCGTCCCACTCACGGCGGAACAACCGCTCTACATTCGGTGGACGGCCGCGCCCGGCGACGCCACCACCGCCGCCACCGCGGGTGAGATCGCCGACGCTGGAGCGGTACCGTGGATCTTGCTCACCTTTCAGACCCCGCCGCCGCTCGTCGACCACCTCGAACAGCTGACCGCCGAGATCGATGCGGCGGCGGTCCTGGCCCAGGACGCACCGCCCTCGACCCGCTTCCAGATCGGCTGGAGCCGCGGCACGAACGCAGCCGCCGTTGCGGATTACGCGTTTCTGCTCAAGCGAGCCTCAGTCGCCGTCAAGAGCGCCCGCGAGGAGGTGCTGGTCATGACGGCTTCACTGCCGGCTGACCCCACACTGCTGCGCGCGCTGTACGCCGAGGACGTGGCCGCCTACGTCGATGGGGTCGTGCTGCACGATCCGTCTGCCGACGCGTTCGCTGCCGCGTTCTCTGCCCTGACCAGCCTCGACCCCGGCAAACCGGTGGTAGTAGACGCTCGCCCCCTCCCCTCGCCTGCCGAACGGGCGTTGGCCGTCGCCGCGGCGGACGCCGCCCGCGGTGCCGCCGTGACCCTGTTCGACGCGCCCGATGGCAGGCTTTCGAAGGACGACCTCGCCCCGTTTGAAGTGCTCGCCCGTGAGTTCGCCGGGGAGCTCGCCTACGATCCGTACTCGAACCCGGAAGATTCGCAGACGGCATGGAGCTTCGTCCGTGCGTCCGATCTCGGCCTGCGGGTCATCGTCGACCGCGAATCAGCCCAGGAGAGCCCGTGGGTGACCTTCCCCGGCAGCTCCCTTCGGGACCCGGTTCGGGTGGAGATGGACGGCTCCGAGCAGCGTCTCTCGAGCCAGCGATCCGCCAACGGGCTCCGGGTGTCGGTCGATGCGCCGGGCCCGGTGGCCGTGCTCCGGCTGGAGAGGGCGAGCGTCGGCGAGCTCGGCGGCTTCGAGCAGCGCATCGAGGTGTCCGGCGCCTGGCAGATGCCGGTCGAGGAGGTGCTGCGCCGCCTGCAGGTCACCGAGGACGCCCAACGGCGCCGACTGCGGCACTACGAGGCAACCTACACCCAACACCTTCGCTTCCGTCCCGGCGAGAGGCTCGCCGTCATCGAGGCGACGTTCTCCGGCCCGTTCTTCTTCCGCCAGGGGCAGGGCTTCGACTGGGTGTGGAAGGACTTCTTCGTCCAGGGCGTCCGCTGGAAAGGCAAGATCCCGGAGCTGCCCCTGATCCAACCGGCGAAGGTGGCGGACCGTCCCCTCGAAATCACCTTCGACCGGTCGTACCGCTACAGCTTGCGCGGCACGGCAACCGTCGCGGGCCGCGACTGCTGGGTTGTGGACTTCGAGCCGGCGGCCGAACCCGGGCAGGGCCAGCACCTGTGGCGGGGAACGGTGTGGATCGACCGCGAGACCTACGCCCGGGTGCGAACCCGCGCCCTCGAGCTCGGCCTCTCCGGCGACGTCCTGTCGAACGAGGAAACGCAGGAGTACTCCCCCGTCGATGCCAACGGTGCACCCGCCCCGTGGACCGACGTGCACGCCTTCGTGCTGCCGCTGCGGGTTGTCGGCCAGGAGATCCAGTCGGTCCTCAACAATGCCATTCAGGTCGAGAAGGAGAGCCTCCTCACCGCTGTCCGCGTCAACGTCGACGGATTCTCCGACCGCCTCGATGCAGCCTATGCGTCTGACGAGACCATGCTGCGGGACACATCGGAAGGCCTCCGCTACCTGGAGAAGTCCGACGGCGGCGAGCGAGTCGTCCAGGAGGGCTTCGACACCTCGCGCTGGTTCGCGCTCGGCGGTGTCTTCTACGACAAGGGCCTCGACTACCCCGTACCACTCGCCGGCCTCAACTACTTCGACAACGACTTCCACGGTACCGGTGACCAGGTCAACCTGTTCTTCGCCGGAATCTTAGTCAACGCCAACTGGGCAGATCCCAGCCTGCTCGGATCCCGCTGGGACGCGGGCGCGCGGCTGTTCGCCTTCTTCCTGCCGCTCACCCAGGAGCCTTATCGCGACGGCGTGAAGTCGCCCGAGGAATCGGTCGACCGGCGCAACGCCCGGCTTGAGCTGTCTCTGGGTCATCCTCTCGGCCCGTACACGAAGGTCGCCCTCACCTACGGAATCAGCTGGGACGGGTTCGACCGCAGCAGTGACACCGCGCCGGATTTCGTCGTTCCCAAGAGCACGTTCGCCCAGTCGCTCGGTCTGCGGCTGACCTACACCCGCGCGGGCTGGCGCCTCACCGCCTCCGGCGAGGCGGCGAGGCGCTCCACGTGG
>CAWFFJ010000024.1:0-101561 GCA_963814875.1 uncultured Acidobacteriota bacterium | reverse complement strand
CTGCCGGGCCGGTGATGTGGTGCCGATGCCGCTCGACCAGCTCGAAGCGCTGCTCCGCGAGGCGGGGGCTCTCGATGCCCCGACCGAGCCGGCGACCGCCGACCGGTGGTTGGAGTCGCTGATCGACGGGGTGAGCCGCTTCGACGCGGCCGCCGTTTCGGGCCTTCTCCAACGCGACGCCGGCCTCCTCGGGCTGCCGCGCTTCCTGCGCGAGCGCGTCGTTCCACTGATCACCGAGCTCGGTGAGGGCTGGGCGGAGGGCCGCATCGACGTGCGACACGAGCACTTCGCGTCCCAGCTCCTCGAGACCTGCCTTCGCACCCTGCGGGCACCCCACGAGGCGGCCGCCTCGGGCGTCCCGCTGCTCCTAGCCACCCTGCCCGGCGAGGAGCACGAGCTCGGCGTCCAGCTGGTTGCGCTGGCGACCGTGATGGCGGGTCGGTCCGTCCGCGTCCTCGGCGCCTCGACCCCGGTCGACGAGATCGTCGCTGCGGCCCATGCCCTCCGTCCGGCGGCGGTCGGCATCTCGATCTCGCCGGCAACCGCGAATGAAACCACTCGCGAGCTCGTCCTCGAGCTCCGCGGACACCTGTCGAGCGATGCTCGGCTGTGGCTCGGTGGCGCCGGAGCTGCGATGCTCGGCACACTACCGGACGGGATTCGTCGCCTGGACACACTGGACGACCTCGACGCCGCTCTGGCCGCGCTCGCTACCGAGCCGATCGAAGGTCCGGGCGGACGGGCACCGGCACGCAGATGACGACCGTCGCCGAGCTCGACCACGTCAGCCGTCGCTACCACCGCGGCGCTGAAACTGTGGTCGCGCTCGACGACGTCAGCCTCTCGCTGGAACGGGCCGAGCTGGTCGCTCTCGTCGGCCCGTCCGGCTGCGGCAAGTCGACCACGCTCAACCTCCTCGCCGGGGTCGACCGGGCCGACTCCGGCCGAGTGCGCCTGGCGGGAGTGGACCTCGCCAGTGCGAGCGAGGCAGAGCTGGTCCGCCTGCGCCGCCATCACGTCGGGCTCGTCTTCCAGGCCTTCCACCTCATGCCGCACCTCACCGTCGAGGAGAACGTGGCGCTCCCGCTCGCGCTCGCGGGACGTCGCGATCCCACCCGCGTCGCCGACCTGCTCGCCCGGGTCGGACTGACCCCACGCCGCCGTCACTTCCCGTCCGAGCTCTCCGGCGGCGAGCAGCAGCGCACCGCCATCGCCCGTGCGCTCGTCCACCACCCCGAGGTCGTGGTCGCGGACGAGCCGACCGGCAACCTGGACTCGCTCACCGGGGCGGCAATCCTCGAGCTGATGGTTGAGCTTCGCCGCGAGGAGGGTGCCGCCCTGCTGCTCGCGACCCACGACGACCGGATCGCGCGGGCGGCCGACCGCGTGGTGCGGATGCGCGACGGACGGATCGTCGAGGACTGACGCAGATGGTGCTCAAGGCGCTCGTGCTGCGTCCCGTCCTGCGGCGGCCGGGGCGCTTCCTCATTACGGTTGTCGGGGTCGCGGCAGGCGTCGCCTCGGTGGTATCGACGGTGGCGGCGAGCCGAGCCGCGATCAACGCATTCGCCGAGGGCATCGAGGAGGTGGCGGGCGCGGCCCGGCTCGAGCTGCGCCGTGAGGGCGGCGTTCCCGAAAATCTCCTCGCGACCCTCCGGCCGGTTACCGCCGATGCCGTGGTTGCGCCGGTGGTCGACGACGTCACCCTGCTCACCGAGCTCGGCGACTCGGTGCGGGTGCTCGGCATCGACGTGCTCGCCGACCGGGGCGTCCGGCCACTGCTCGGGAGCCGCCTCGATGCCCGGGCGCGCCTTGACGCGGTCCTGCTCGACGGCGCCGTGATCCTGCCCCGAGGGCTCGCCGCAACCCTCGGTGTCACCGCCGGCGATCGGATCACCCTGTCAGCGCGGGGCCGCCCCGTCCGGGTCGGGGTCGCGGCCGTGTTCGACCCGCCGCGGGCGGGCTCGGCCTGGGACCGCGTGGTCGTGATGGACGTCGCCTTCGCCCAGGAGCTTCTCGGCACGCTCGGGCGGCTCGACCGCATCGAGCTCGCTCCCCGCCGCGGGGTGGATGCCGAGGCCCTGGCGGCCCGACTGCACAGACTGTTACCGACCGACGTCGAGATCGCACGCCCGTCCGGCCGCCGCGAGGCGATCGAGCAGATGCTGGCGTCGCTGCGCTTCAACCTGACCGCGCTGTCCGGGATCTCGCTGCTGGTCGGCGCGGTGCTGGTGGGCACGACCCTCGCGACCTCGGTTGTCCAGCGCCGCTGGATCCTCGCCCTCGCCCGTTCGCTCGGCGCGTCGCGAATCCAGCTCGCCGGCGCGATCCTCGTCGAGGCCGCCTCGATCGGGCTCGCCGGCGGCGTTCTCGGCGCGATCGCGGGCCAGCTTGGTGCGCACCTCGCGGTGGCGAGCGTGCGCGCGACGGTGGCCGCGGTGGTGCGCGGCGTGCCTGCATCGGCCATCACCTTCGACCCTGCCCTGCTCGTCGGCGCCGTCGGCCTCGCGGTACTCACCGCGCTCGCGGCCGCAGCGCTGCCGCTGGTCGAGGTGCTGCGTACCCCTCCCTTGCAGGGGCTCAGGGGCGAGGCGCCGAGCCACATGACCGCCCGTTCGGTGGCCGCCGCGCTCGCACTCGCCGTGGTGTTCGCGGCCGCCGCCCGGGCGCTGGTCGAGCTGCCCGCGTGGCACGGCCTGCCGCTCGCCGCACTGCTCGCCGCACTGCTGTTGATGCTCGTCCCGCTCGCCCTGGTCGGTCCGCTGGTCGAGGGTCTCGCCAGTATCGGCTCCCCGGCGATGTCTCGACTCGGCGGGACCGGCATCCGCCTCGCCCTCGCCGCGCTCGCCACCGGCCGCCGCCGGGTGGCGTGGGCCGCGGGCGCGGTCGCAGTGGCGGTCGCCCTGGCAGTGGCGATCGTCACGCTGGTCGCATCCTTCCGCGCCACGGTGGTAGCGTGGAGCGAGGCCGGCATGCGCTCCGACCTCTGGATCCGGCCCCTGGCCACCGCTACCGGCGTTCCGGTCGGCCGCCTCGACCCGGCGCTGGTCCAGCTCTGCGAGCAGCTCTTCGGGCGCGAGGCCGTGGACCCGTTCTACTCCACCGACCTCGAGTACCGCGGGCGAACGGTGACCGTTGCCGGTGCCGCTTTCGACGTCGTCCAGCACTGGGGCGGCGTGCCCTTTCCCGGCCGCCGCTCCGAGGATGTCTTCGCCGAGGCCCTGGCGCGCCACGGCGCCGTGGTCAACGAGCCCTTCGCACGTCGCTTCGGCGTCCGCGCCGGCGACCGGATCCGCTTCGACCTGCCCGGCGGTCCGCTCGAGCGCGAGGTGGTGGGCGTGTTCTCGGACTACTCGCGCTCGCACGGCCTGGTGGTGATGGACCGCGGGGACTGGCTCCCACGCTTCCCCGGCGCCAGCCCCCAGCAGATCGCCCTCTTCCTCGGGCCCGGCGCGGACGTGGCCCTCGCCAGACGAAGACTGCACGACGCGCTCGGCGGCCGATGGCTGGTCGACGTGCTCGACAACCGCGAGCTCAAGCGCGAGGTCCTGAGCGCCTTCGACCGCACCTTCGCAATCACCACCGCGCTCTACCTGGTCGCGGCGACCGTCGCCGCGGTCGCCGTGGCGACGGTGCTGCTCGCACTGGTCGGCGAGCGGCGGCGCGACGTCGCGCTCCTGCGCTCCCTCGGTGGCTCCCGGCTGCAGGTCGCGGCGATGGTGCTGTGGCAGGCCGTCCTGCTCGGCGCCGCCGCGGCGGCGACGGGGGTCGCCGCGGGATTGACGGTGGGAGTCGTCCTGGTCAAGGTCGTCAACCTGCAGTCGTTCGGATGGTCGCTCCAGCTCGAGTGGCCGTGGGCCCACTTGCTGCGGCTCGGCGTCGCGGTGGCCGTCGCCTGTCTCGCAGCCGGACTGGCGCCCGCCCTCGCCGCGAGCCGTCTCGAGCCGGCGGAGGTGCTCCGTGAAGACGGGTAGCCTGCACTTCTCACCAGGCCCCTGCTGCGGGCGCCGATATGCCAACCATCGCGGGCCCTCGCGACGTGCCCTGGTGAGAAATGCAGGCTAGGCTGGCATTCTCGCTGCTGGTGGCGATGGCCGTGCTCGGAACGCACGCCGAGGCGGACTCCGATGGCTGGCGGCGGGTTGAGGGACCGCCAGAGCTCTCGTTCCCGGCCGACCATGGGCCGCACCCGGAGTACCGGACCGAGTGGTGGTACGTCACCGGCCTGGTCGCCGACGCCGAGGGAAGCCAGCGCGGCTTTCAGCTCACCTTCTTCCGCCAGGGAATCGATCCGTCGCCGCCGGCGCCGGGGCAGTCCGACCTGCGCACCCGCCATGTGCTCGCGGGCCACCTCGCCGTGGCCGACCTTCCTGCACGGCGGTTTCTGACTGCCGAGCGCCTGCGCCGAGCCGACGGCCTGCTCGCGGGCTGGTCCACCGACGGCCTCGACATCTGGCTCGAGGACTGGTCGATTCGACTCGACGCCGGGGGCGCACTGCACCTCGCCGCAGAGGACCGCGAGGTCGGCATCGGCCTCGACCTGACCATGGAGCCGACCCGGCCTCTGGTCCGACAGGGGGTCAGCGGCTTCTCGCAGAAGGGCCCGGAGACGGGCAACGCCTCGGTCTACCTGAGCTGGACCCGCCTCGCCACCCACGGAAACCTGACCGTCGCCGGCCGGGCAATCGCGGTCACCGGCACCTCCTGGATGGACCACGAGTGGGGCACCAGCCAGCTCGGGCCCGATGTGGTCGGCTGGGACTGGTTCAGCCTGCGCCTCAACGACGGCCGCGACCTGATGGTCTATCGGCTGCGCCGAGCCGACGGGTCCGCCGACCCGGCGTCCTCGGGCACGCTGGTCGCTTCAGACGGTTCGACGCGCCGGCTCGACGCCGCCGAGATCGTGCTCGAGCCCGGGGCAACCTGGACCAGCCCCGCAACCGGCGCGACCTACCCGGTGCGCTGGCGCCTCGCCGTCCCGACGGCCGGGATCGACCTCGAGGTGGCCCCGATGCTCGACAAGGCGGAGGTCGACGGCCGCGCATCGACCGGCGTCGCGTACTGGGAGGGCCCGGTCACGGTCGCCGGCTCCACCTCCGGCGAAGGCTACGTCGAGCTCACCGGGTACGCCGGCAGCCTCACAGGACGGTTTTGAAGGAAGCTGTGGGGCTCAGGCCCCTGAAAACGCCTCGAAACCCCCACTCACCGGCCCGGGCCGATGCCCTACAGGCCTCCTACGACCCCTCGCGAGCGGCGTAGGCCGCGTCGCGCAGGGCCTGTGCCCGCATCCGCACACCGGCGAGGTCGGACTCGCCCGGCCTCTCCGGCCCCCCGTCAGCCATGCGTTCAGACGCCAGGACACGTCCGTCGGGCGCGAACCACACGGTGGTCGTCACGTTGCGGTCGACGCCGTCGGGATCCTCGCTGGGGAGCACGTCCTGGCCGGTAGCGAAGATGAGGAGGCCGTTGGCGAAGGAGTAGCTCCAGTCCCAGCTGCCGCGATCGCCGGAGCTCCGGCGCGCCTCAAGGCGGCGCAGATCGTCGCCGTCGAAGTAGGCGGTGTACGGTACGGACGCATCGTCCGTCCCCCATTGGCCCTCACGGCGCTCCATCGAGGGCAGCGCGGCGTCGATGGCGACGACCTCCTGCAGCACCTCGCGCCGCGGGTCCGGAGCCGGCGTCGACGTCGTGACCTCCACCGGGTGGAGCGTGACCTCCACGGTTGCGGGACGGCCTTCGGTGAGGACGGGATGCGACTCGGTGGTGGTCAGCAGGGGAGTGCCTCCCGAGCTCACCTCCGCCTGGATCGCGTAGGAGTGCGCGGGGTCGATCACCTTCGGGTCGAACCGGATGGTGAACGGCAGCGGAGGCTGCCGGCCTTCTGCGGGCAGGGTGACCTCGCCCACCACTGCCTTCCCGGCGTCGTCCTCTGACAGGTCGGCCAACACGATGTGCAGCGCCGCACCGGGCGGAAGCTGGACGGGCTCGTGGTAGACCACGGCGCCGCTGACCTCGCTTGGGACGGTGGAAACGGACGGTCCTTCGCAGGCGACCAGCGCGATCGAGGGAAGCAGGCAGAGCAGCACACGAGACAGCCTCACGAGGTCACCTCCCGGTCCCAGGTTCCGCGCGCAGCAGCCGAGACGCGGTCAGGGCGTGGGCGTGGGCGTGGGCGCGAAGCCCTGGTTCTTGCCCTCGGCATGCAGGGAATCCAGCTCCTTCTTGGCCGCGTCAAGCTTCTGCTGCAGGTCCTGCTTCGCCACCACGGCGGGGCTGACCTGGCCCGGGGCGACGTTGTACGCGCCGTAGCCGTAATGCGGGTCCGAGGCAGCCTGGACCTTCTCGTCGAACCCGTCGTAGGCCTTCTGGAGCGCCGCGACCTTCTGCTCCTGCTCGCCGACCTGCTGCTCCCAGGCCTTGCGATCGGCCGCGGTCGGAGGCGCAGTCTCGCCACCGGGGGCCGGCTCCGCGTTCTCGTCAGTCGACGACGCGCCGCTGCCGACCGAGATCACGCCACGGTCGGCGAGCTCGGCGAGGTTGGAGTTTGAGATCACGATCGTCCCGCCCGAGTCGGAGGTACGGCGCAGCTTGATGTGCGCTGCAATGGAGGCCAAAGAGTGCTTCGCCGGCGCCTGGCTGCGGGCGGCATCCTGCTTCGACTGCGTCTTCGGCTGCTCGGCGTGAGCCGGTGCGGCCGCGAGGCCCATTGCGCAGATCAGCGTACCCGACCAGACCCACCGGAGTGTGTTGGACATGCCCATAGAACACCCCCGATCACATGTAGCAGAGTGAGAACCAAAATTCAACTGGCGCAGTGTTTTCCCTCACTGGACTGTGCGTTGGCGCACGCACTATCGCCGGCGCTCGGCGGCCCGCGCATGACCCTCCAGACCTTCGAGACGGGCGAGCGCCACAGCGTCCTCGACCAGCTCCCGGGCCGCCGAAGTGTCCTCGATGTGGAGCCAGGTCCGCACCCGCAGGAAGTCGAGCACCGACAGGCCGCCCTTGAAGCGCGCGACGCCCCCGGTCGGCAGGGTGTGGTTCGGCCCGGCCCCATAGTCGCCGAGCACCTCCGCCGAGCCCGGACCCACGAACAGCCCGCCCCAGTGGCCGAGCCGGCCGGCGACCCCGGGCGCGTCGGCGGTCAGCACCTGGAGGTGCTCCGGCGCGAGCCGGTCGCACGCCGCGACCGCCTCGTCGAGGTCGGCGGCCACCACCGCGAAGCCGCGTCCGAGCGCCGCGCGGGCGACCACGGCGGTCGGCAGGTCGGCGAGCTGGCGCTCGAGCTCAACATCGACGGCGTCGGCAAGCGCGGCCGACGTCGTGACCAGCACCGGCAGCGCGTCCGGGTCGTGCTCGGCCTGGGCGAGGAGGTCGGCGGCCACCGTCGCCGCGTCGGCGGTGTGGTCCGCGAGCACCAACAGCTCCGACGGTCCGGCGAGCATGTCGATCCCGGCCCGACCCGCGACTAGCTTCTTGGCCGCGGTCACCCAGCGGTTGCCGGGGCCGACGACCACGTCGCACGCCGGCACTGGCCCTGCGCCGTAGGCGAGGGCGGCGATCGCGTGGGCGCCGCCGACTGCGAGCAGGGCGTCGGCCCGCGCGACCGCCGCCGCGGCGAGCGTCACCACAGTCGGCCGCGGCGACGCCACCCAGACCTCGCCGACCCCGGCCGCGCGGGCGGTCACCGCCGTCATCAGCACCGACGACGGCAGCGGGTAGCGTCCCCCGGGGGCGTAGCACCCGGCTCGCTCGACCGGCGTCACCCGGTGGCCCGCGCGGCCGCCCGGAACCGCCACGTCGACCTCGACGAGCGCCGCGCGCTGGGCGCGGGCGAAACGGTCGACCCTCGCCGCGGTGCGCTCGAGCAGTCCCCTGGTCGGCACATCGAGAGCGTCGAGCGCGCGCTCCAGCTCCGGCCGCTCGAAGACCATGGGATCGCCCGGTCCGAGGTCGCCGAAGCGCTCGGCATAGGCGCGCACCGCCCGCTCGCCCTCGCCGCGCACCGCCTCGACGATGTCGGCAACTGCCGCCAGCGTCCGGGCGTCCACCGGGTCGCGCTCGATCCGCTCGACCTCGTCGGCCGTGACCCGCCGTAGCTTCATGTCGCCTCCCCCGCCGCGTCGCGCACCGGCGCATCGACCCGTGACCCGTCCCGGCGCCTGACCGCAAGGGCACGGCGGTCGAGCTCGGCGAGGGCGGCCTCCAGCGGCACCCCGGCCCGCGCCAGGGCGAGCACGGCGAAGTAGAAAACGTCGGCCGCCTCCCAGGCGATCTCGGCGACGGTCACGGCGGCGGCGAGCTCGGCGGCCTCCTCGACCAGCTTGGCCGCGAGCCGTCCACGGTCGCCGGCGATCCGCACCGAGTACGAGCCGTCGGTCGCATCAGCGAGCCGCGCGGCCAGACGGCGCTCGAGCGCACCGAGTCCGGCGTCGCGACCCCAGCAGGTTCGCGTCTCGCGGTGGCAGAAGCCCGTGCCGGCCTGGCGCACGGTGAAGCGCAGCGCGTCGCGGTCGCAGTCGAGGTCGACCCGCACCAGCTCCTGGGTCGCGCCCGAGGTCTCGCCCTTGACCCACAGCCCGCGCGAGCGCGAGTGGTAGATCCCCCGCCGGCCCTGGACCGCCTCGCGCAGGCTCGCCAGGTCGGACCACGCGAGCCCGAGCGCGACCCCGAGCTCGTCGACCACCACCGTCGGCCACAGCCCGTCCGCGCGGTCCGAGACCAGCGGCGCGGCGAGAGCGTCGGCGAGGCCGAGCCGGCCGGTGTAGAGCGCCATCCCGACCTGGGCGTCGGCACCGAGGCGGTCGATCGCCGCCACCTCGTCGGCGGTCGTGACTCCGCCCGCCACGGTGACGTGGGCACCGCCCGCGGCCTCGACCACGGCGCGGATGGCCTCGAGGTCGATCCCGCCGAGGCGGCCCTCGCGCTCGACGAAGGTGACCAGAAAGCCGCCGACCAGCTCGCGCAGGGCCGCGATCCTGTCGAGCATGCGCTCACCGGTCCCGGTCCGCCATCCCTCGACCACGACCTCGCCGTCCACACCGTCGACCGCGGCGATCACCCGCTCGTGGGGCAGCTCGGAGAGCACGTCGGGCCTCGCCGCGGTGCCCAGGACGACGCGCTCGGCGCCGCGGTCGAGCCACTCGAGCGCGGATTGCACCGAACGGATCCCGCCCCCGACCCGGCACCGGTGGCGGCGCACCAGGGCGGCGACCGTGTCTGAGTTCGAGCCCTGTCCGAGCGCCGCGTCGAGGTCGATCACGGCGAGGTCGCCCGCCACTGCAAACCGGGCAGCAACCTCGAGCGGGTCACCGCCGTCGAGCGCCTTCCCGCGGCCGCCGACGAGCTGCACCGCGCGGCCGTCCATGAGGTCGATCGAGGGCACGATCACCGTCTCACCTCCGCTCCCAGCGCCTGAAGGCGCGCCTTCAGCTCCGCCACCGTGGTGTGGCCGTCGTGCAGGATCGAGGCCGCGAGGACCGCGTCGGCGCCGGCGGCGAGGGCCGCCGCCATGTGCTCCGGCGTCCGCGCGCCGCCGGAGGCGACGATCGGGACCGTCACCGCTCCGGCGATGGCCGCGATCAGCTCGAGGTCGTAGCCCTCGCCGGTGCCGTCGCGGTCCCAGCTGGTGAGCAGGATCTCGCCGGCGCCGCGGCCGGCGGCCTCGCGTGCCCACTCGACGGCGTCGCGCTCGGCGCGCTCGCGGCCGGAGCGGACCATCACCTCCCAGCCGCTCGAGCGCCGTGCGGCGTCGAGGGCGAGCACCGTGCACTGGCAGCCGAAGCGTGCCGCGAGCTCGGAGAGCAGGCCGGGGCGGGCGACCGCAGCGGTGTTGACGCCGACCTTGTCGGCGCCGGCCTCGAGCAGTGCGGCGGCATCGGCGACGGTGCGCACGCCCCCGCCCACGGTGAGCGGGATCGGCAGCACCCGGCGCACCGCCGCGACCGTCGCCAGCGCATGCCCGCGGCCGTCGGGGGTCGCGCTGACGTCGAGCAGGACGAGCTCGTCGGCGCCCTGCTCGGCGTAGACGGCAGCACGCTCGACCGGGTCGCCGGCGTCGCGCAGGCCCTGGAAGCGGACGCCCTTGACGACCCGCCCGCCGTCGACGTCGAGGCACGGGATCACCCGGCGCATCAGCACGGTGACGCCTCCAGCCAGCGCGCGAGCAGCGCCGCACCCCACGCCCCCGACAGCTCGGGGTGGAACTGGCACGCGAGCACCGCCCCGCGCTCGAGGGCGGCGACGAAAGGTCCGCCGTGGTCGCTCCACGCGACCGACCAGCCGTCGGGCGCGGAGTCGAGCTTGTAGGAGTTCGCGAAGTAGGCGGCGCCGTCGCAGAGCAGGCGGCAGCCGGGGTCGGCCTCGACCCGATTCCAACCCAGCTGCGGCACGACCACACCGTCCGGGAGACGCGTCACGCGCCCGGGGATGACGCCGAGGCCGGCGACGCCGGGGCTCTCGTCGGACCCTGAAGCGAGCACCTGGAGGCCGAGGCAGATCGCGAGGGTCGGCCTGCCCGCGGCGATCCGTTCGGTGAGCGCTTCGACAAGCCCGAGCTCGACGAGCCGCGCCATCACCGCGCCGAAGGCGCCGACCCCGGGCAGCACGAGGCGCTCGGCCTGAGCGACCGCGGCGGCGTCGTCGACCAGCTCGGGAGTCCGGCCGGCGCGCCCGAGGGCCGCCACCACCGACGCCAGGTTGGCCGAACCGGTGCGCACCACGGTGACCTCGAGCGTCACGCAAGCACCCCCTTGGTGGACGGAATCCGGGTGTGCTCGGCGCGCGCCAGCGCCTGCCGCAGCGCGAGGGCGAGGGCCTTGAAGGCGGCCTCCGCCCGGTGGTGGTCGTTGGCACCGCGCTCGACGTCGACGTGGACCGCGGCGCCGAGCGCGATCGCGAACGAACGCAGCACGTGCCCGACGTTCTCCGCCGCGAGTCCGCCGAGGCGCTCTCGCTCGAGGCCGAGGTGCACCTCGGGCCACGGCCGTCCCGAGAGATCGACCGCCGCCCGCGCGAGCGCCTCGTCGAGCGGCGCGATCGCCCAGCCGAAGCGGACGAGCCCCCGGCGGTCACCGACGGCGGTGCGCACCGCGTCACCGAGGGCGAGCGCGCAGTCCTCGGCGGTGTGGTGGTCGTCGACCTCGAGGTCGCCCTCGCAGGTGAGGTCGAGATCCCATCCGGCGTGGAAGGCGAGTGCCGTGAGCATGTGATCGAGGAAGCCGATCCCGGTCGTGACCCGCACCTCGCCCGCGCCGTCGAGCTCGACGACGAGGCGGATCCGGGTCTCCTTCGTGTTCCGTTCCACGGTGGCCTGGCGCGAGGTCATGGCAGCACCTCCAGGAGTTCGTCGACGCGGTCGAGCACGCGGGCCGCACCCGCCGCGCGAAGCACGGTGCGGGCCCGTTCGGGATCGTCGCCGGGCGCGACCACCCCGATCGGGACCACGCCGGCACCGCGCGCGGCGGCGAGGTCGTCGGGGGTGTCGCCGAGCATCCAGGCCGAGGCCGCGCCGAGCCGCTGGAGCGCGATGCGGACCGGCGCCGGGTCGGGCTTCGGGGCCGCGTCCTCCATCGTCACCAGCACGGCGAAGAGGTCGCGGATTCCCTGCTCGGTGAGGAAGCGCTCGGCGTCCGCGCGCGGCCGCCCGGTGACCACGGCCAGCGGCCATCTCGCCGCGAGTCCCTCGAGCAGCTCGTGGGTCACGGTCGCGCGCTCGGTCTCGCGCATGCCCGGTCGGCCGTCCGCGCCCTGGTAGAGGGCCTCGAAGCGGGTCGCGACCTCGTCGAGCGAAGCCTCGACCCCGCGCGCGGCGAGCAGCCTGCGGGTCACCACCCAGTCGTTGTTGGCGTTGCCGGCGGCCTTGACGGCGACGATGTCGTCGTGGCTCACCGCGACCCCGAACGCCGCTGCGGTGGCGACGATCGCCGCCCTGTAGGAGCGAGAGACGTCGGCGAGCACGCCGTCGAGGTCGAACAGTAGTGCCTCCGGTGCGAGCGCCGCCTCGAGCGCACGCTCGAGGCGGCGGTAGATCGCCTCGTCGCCCGGGACCGTGATCCGCAGCCACTCGGCCAGCTCCGCGCTGCCGGCGAAGGCGCGCACCGCGATCCCGAGCGCGGCGAGCGCGTCGCGGACACCGATCGCGTCGGGCAGACGCACGAGCACGAAGTTGCCCTCGCTCGGCAGCGGCTCACCACCGAGCTCGACAAGCAGGTCGGAGAGGCGGGCCCGCTGCCCGCGCACCGCCTCGAGGTGGCCCGGACGCAGCTCCGGGGCGTGGTCGAGCAACCAGTCCGCAGCCGCCAGCGAGGCGGCGCTCACCGAGTAGGGCTGGCCGACCGAGCGCAGCCAACGCACCACCCGCGGGTCGCCGGCGACCCAGCCGACGCGCAGTCCGGCGGCCCCTCGCGCCTTCGAGAAGGTCCGGAAGACGAGCACGTTGGCACGCCCGAGCGCTGCCGCGGTGAGATCCTCGGCGGCGAACTCGACATAGGCGTGATCGAGCAGGACGAGGGAACGCGGCAGCGCGTCGGCGAGGCGCTCGAAGGCCGCGCGCGAGATCACCGAGCCGGTCGGGTTGTTGGGGCTGACCACGGCGACGAGGGCGGTCCGTTCGGTGGCCGCGGCGAGTGCCTCATCGACCGGCCACTCGCCCCGCCACCACGGCAGCTCGAGCACCTCGGCGCCAGCGAGGCGAGCGTAGCGCGGCAGCATCGCGAAGCTCGGGGTGGTCAGGATCGCCTCGCAGCCTGCGGTGCACACTGCGCGGATCGCGCGCTCGAGCGCGTCGTCGGCCCCGGCGGTGACCAACACCGCCGCCGGCTCGACGCCGAGCCGGACCGCGATCCGGGCCTCGAGCGCCGCGGCGGAGGGGTAGCGGTGCAGCGTGGCGGCGCCGGCGAGCACCGCTCCGAGCCCTGCCGGCGCCATGGGACCCTCGTTGGCGTCGAGGAAGACGTCGATCGCCGCCGGCGGACGGCCCGGGCTGTACGGCTCGAGCCCCGCCACCACCGGATTCGGCACGACGAGAAGCGGCCGCCCGGTCACCGGCCCCCTCCCTGGGGAATACCGCAGAGGCACGGAGGCACAGAGGGAGCCCAGAGGGAGGATAGAGGGGTCGAGGTCGGGCGACGAAGAGCCGGCGCGGCGCTCCTTCTGCTTCTCTCCACCCCTCGGAGGGTCCGCGGCGAAAGGAGCGCGCCAGCGGTCCCCGACGCGGAGGCTCCGAGGGCGGGCGGGGGGGTGGGGGGCGGGCTGAAGAGCTCGACGGCGCCCCTCCACGCTGCCCGTTTGCAAGCCTCCGAAACCACGGTCGGTCCAGCAGCCCTGGCGATCCGCGCCAGCGGATCGGCGGCAGGCGGCAGGAGGGCGGCCGGCGCGCGAGGGTCGAGCCCTGCTCGACCTCGGGGGCCGGCCGTCTCCTGCCCGCCGGACGCGGCCCGCCGCCGCAGGCTGCGGGCCCCAGGGCCCACGCCAGCGACCCGGTCACGCCCCTCTCGTATCGACTCGCGGCAACTTTGTGTCCTCACGCCGACCTCCTATGCGACGATCTGGGCGAGGCGGGTGACCACGATGTCGGTCCCGCCCGCAGCCTTGATCTTCGGCACCACCATCGGCAGCTCGGCGCGTGGCACCGCCGCCTTGACCGCGAATCCCTCGCCGCCGGCGAGCGGGGAGATGGTCGGCTGGCGCATGCACGGCAGCACCGCGATCACCGCCTCGAGCCGCTCCGGGGCGACGTTGACCTCCACCATCACTCGCAACCTCGCCTCGAGCACTGAGCGGATCAGCAGCACCAGGCGGTCGATCGTCTCGCGCTTGACCGGCTCCTCGAGAGCGCGCGGGTTGGCGTAGAGGCGTGTCGACGAGGTCATCAGCTCGTCCACGATCTCGAGACCGTTGGCGCGCAGGGTCGAGCCGGTAGCGGTGTTGTCGATGATCAGGTCGGCGTCCTCGGGCGGGAAGACCTCGGTCGCCCCGTAGGAGCGCACGAAGGAGGCGTCGAGGCCGCGGGCGGCGATCCAGCGGGTGGTCAGGCGCTCATACTCGGAGGCCACCACCAGGTGCCGCGCGGGCAGCCCGCCGTCGGAGAGCAGCTCGGCCGGCGCCGCCACCACCACCCGCACCGGGTCGAGCCCGGTATCGACCAGCTCGACGAGCCCACATATCTCACCAGCGTTCGTCGCGAGGGCGCCGAGGTGCTGTGATTGGTGAGACATGTGGGCTGGGTCGCCATCAAGCTCCGCGACCCAGTCGGCACCGGCGAAGCCGAGGTCACGCGAGCCGGCGTGGAGCATCTCGACGATGCTCTGAGGCTTGAGGATCTTGACCTCGCAGCCGGGCAGGGTGATGTGGGGCCGGTAGCTGCGCGCGGTCGGCGTGACGTGGATGCCGGCATCGGCGAGCAACGCGCGGACGCCCTCCTCCATCCTCCCTTTGGGGATTGCCAGTCTGAGCTCTGACTGCGGGTCGGTCGTGGTCATCTCGGTCTCCCTCTGCAACCCCGAGCTGGCGCCCCAAATGCAAAGGACGCCGGCTTGGGGGCCGGCGTCCTGGTTCGGTCAGATCGTGCTGCCTACACCGTCACCGGGCCCCCTCGGGGTGCTCGTGATGATGATGGTGATGGTGCACGGTCGCGTTCGTCATGGCTTTCCGACGGTACCTTCGCGGGCCCACCCTGTCAACACAGGGTCGCGAGCGAGAAGTTCCCGGGCGCCGCACCACCGCGGCGGATTCTCGGCCTGAAGCTCTTCCGAGGCCGCGAGCCTGCGGGCGGAGGACCGTCATCTCCTGGCCGAGACCGTGGTCGGGTCGTTGGTGAAGTTGTCGATGACCGACCCATAGGCGATGACGCCGGCACCGGCTTCGACATCGACCCGGGCGTACCCTGACGAAACGTCGTTGCGTCCGGCGAGCTGGTCGAACGGATGCGGCCGGCGGATCTCTCGTCCTGTCCTGAACGAGACGGCGACAACGGCATCCAAAACCCGCAACAGGGGACTCTTGACACCCCGAGGTCCGAGTCTTAGTTATGAAGCAAGAGGGCCATGGCCATGATCTCTCAGAAGCTGGCGGCGGCAGCCGCGGCAGTGGTGGTGTTGTGGGCCGGCGCGGCGGCGGGTGTCGAGCTGGGCGAGACGCTGCCCGGCATCCGGGAGGCGCCGGCGCCGGATTGGGCCCGGCCGGGCATGCGGTTGGCCTACTACTCGGTGATGGCGAGCACGCCGGCCTCGACCCACTACTACACTCCGAACGAGGACGGCGACTGGGTCAGCGGCGACGGCAAGCGGTGGGACCAGTCGCGGCAGCCCGGGGCGGCCGGCCACGGCTTCACCCTGGTCGACTTTCTGGAGGTCACGCCGCAGGGGGCGATGCTCAGCCTCCAGGCGTGGCAGAAGGACCTCACGACCGACGCGGTCTGCCCGATCGCCGGCGGGCGGAGCTTTCAGACCTCGGCGGCCGGCGGGGGCGACTGGTGGGTGCACCCGGCGGTCCTGGCTCGGGTCGCGCAGGTCCATCACACCAACCCCGACACCCTCGACGAGATCAAGGTCCTGCGCATGAACCAGCGCATGATCGACGGCTCGACCCGGCAGGTGCTGCGCTTCCAGTTCGAGTACCGGACCGCCCGTCAGATCGTGGCCTACGAGCTGTCCACGGGTCTGCTGGTCTACAAGGCCACCGCCGCTCAGGGCCAGAGCGGGCGGTTCAGCCGCGGCAACACCGTGATCACCCAGCTGTGGCTGGTGGGGCAACGGCAGGTGCGAACACCCTGGACGGGCACAGCGATCCAGCAGGGACTAGCTCGAGGCACGGACCTGCGGTACGAGGGGACATTCTCCGTGATGGTCCCTCAGGCCGGCTCCACCATGACGCTGCCGCTGTCGGCCGACCTTCAGGTGACGGCCACCGGGAGGACCTGGTTCACCTTCCAGCAGACCACGGTCACCGGGACCCTCCAGGGCATGCCGCCGTCGCCGCCGGAGACGACTCAGCAGGTCAGCGGCACGGCCCAGTCCGACCCGCTGTGGATCCCGCCGGCCAGCCTGCGCGAACTCCGGCAGGGGCAGTTGATCGACCGCGACCCGACCGTTGGCGAGACGGTCAAGGTCCGTGCTGCCGGCGGCGGCACGGTCACCATCGCAGCGGTGAGCCGGGCGGTGGACATCGAGCGGGTGTACGACGCGGGCTCCGGGCTACTCCTGAGCTTCCGGGTCGCCGGCGGGCCCAGCGAGCTCGCGAAGTCCCTCACCCAGGCCCGCCTGGTGCGGGGCCCATAGCGGCCGAGCACGCACGATCCGCTCGGTGCCAGAGCCGGAGATTAGAACGCCAAGACGCCAAGGCATCGCAAGGACGGGTGAGCCGTCTCGCAGGTCCCGGCGGCTGCCTCCAGCAGCCGCCCCTGACGGGAAGTGGCCCTCGAGGCACTTGGCTTCAGTCCATCTCTGATTGCAGCTCGGCCGGCAGGATTCGCGCGGCGAATCCAGAGCAACGCGTTCCGCAGAGCCCCGAGCTCGCCTGGACCCACCCAAGATCCTTCCCGGGGCTCTGCGGTGCGCGCTGCTAGCGTATGTAGGTCGCCGTCCAGCTCGCGTCCGGCTCGCCGAGCGCGGTCGAGCTGCACTGGGGGCCGAGGCGGGGCGTCGGGTCGAGCTTGATGGCGACGCTCCTGTCCGAGACCATGTGGAACAGGATCGAGTTGTAGCGGGGGCCGCCATCGCCCTCGTACGCGAGGTCGTAGCACACCGTGCCAGTGCTCGGACCGACCTGTGACGGATCCGGGTTGATCCGAGCCCCGGGGACCGTGTCCATCGTCACCTTGAAGGGGTTGCTGAGCTGAGGGTAGATCCCGCCGGGGTCGAGGACGGCATAGGGGCTGCCACTGGCGATCCCGATCTGCACGCGCATGGTCGGCGCGAAGTTGTCGGGGATGATCGAGACGGCCGCACTCGTCACTTCGAAGAGGGGCGGCGGCGAGGCCGCGTCGATGGCGGGGTTGAACCACGCGCCACGCAGCCTCCCGGGCAGGTCCCAACCAGAGCGACCGCACCCCTGAGGCGTCGAGGTCAACAACGCAGCCCAGGCGGCGCGGAGATCTTCCTGCAGATAGTTGATGAAGCACGCCGCGTTGATGGTCTGCTGTCCGGGGAAGGGCGGTTGCGCATCGATCCCGAGCAGTTGCATGTAGTCGGGGAATGTCGGGTAGCGGCGAGCCCCGTGCCCTTCGAAGTAGGTTTGGTGACGAACGTCGATCACGCCGACATCCCAGTTGCTGCTGTAGCTCTTGGTGACGCCCAGCTGCTCACCGGCCACGACGCTCAACGGCGCCGGGGCGCCGCGCTGACCGAGCAGGAGAATGCGGTCGACGCCGCCCACATCGATCCACGCCTGGTCGGGCACCGTGGCGAGGTAGCTCTGGAGACGTTGACTGAGCTCGTGGACGTGGTCGAAGTAGGAGGTGAGCTGCGGGGTGTGGGAGATGAACAGTTGATAGTCCGGATCCGCCCTGTCGGTCATCTGGCTCCTGAAAACCGCGACGACGGCTCCGTCGCCCATCGAGTAGACCGGGTAGGCGTACGCCCCGTCGGAAACGGGCACGGGATAGCCCAGGTACATGTGGTCCACGGCAAGAGTGTGACCCCCACCGGGGTTGAGGTTTCCCAGGGGAATGACCTCAGCCACGTTGGCGATGTCGGTCGGACCGTGGGAGAACACGGCCACGGACGACGACAGACGCTGCTGGGCCCGCCTCGGCTGGGCTGCCGCGTCGTCGGCTATGAACACCGCGCAAACACCCAGCCCCACGAGCGCTGCTGTCCGCAGCCCGAGGCAAAGACAACGCCTCCAACCGGCAAACTCCTCACCTGAAATCATCTAGCCTCCAACTCGAAGTGCCATCCAACCCTATCTCCGGAATGAGGTTCTGTAAACAGGCTTGAGCGGGAGAGCAGGACACACCCACTGCATCGATTCGGCCGGCCACGCCTCGGCCTTCGCCGGCGGATGACCAGTCCCTCCGCCGGGGCCGCAGGCCCCGATACAATTATCGGCGTTCTCGTCGAGATCCTACCTTCAGGCGCGCCGCGTCACTACTGGGGAACGACCTCCACCATCGCGCCAGACGAGAACGCCGAGAATTGTGGCGCATACATCGACTGCAGCGTCGCCGGGGCGACCCGGAAGGTGCCCGCGGTGGCGGCGCGCAGGCGGTACTTGAGGGTGTACTCACCCGCCGGCAGCCACTGCACGAAGAAGTTGGTGCCGCTGTCTCGCACCTCCTCGTAGGCCGCGATCCCGAGGTCCCAGCGCCACCCCGAGACCAGGGTCTCGGGCTCGAAGCCGGCAGCGCGGGGGTCGCGCAGGTGGACGAACTCGGCGGCGTGGCGCGCAGTCACGGCGAGGTGGACCTCCACCTGGTCGCCGACCGCGAGCTTCGCACCGTCTGAGAGCGGCTCGAGAGTCCACTGGGAGCCCCGGCGGACGCGGCGGAAGGTGCGCCGCTCGAGGGCGAAGAGGGTGCCGTCCGCCGCCTCGGGCAGGCGCTCGGTGGAGAGCTGCCAGGTGGCGGTGGCGAAGGCGAGTCCGGGGCCCTGCTTGGTCACGACGACCTCGTCACGGTTGGCGGGGGTCAGCGCGTCGCCGGGGACCACCAGCTGCTGGCGCCCGCTCGGATCCTCGGGCCGGAAGTCGAACCGTGCCTCCTGGCCGCCGGCCGAGACGGTGAAGCGCTCCTCGGCACCCAGGGCGCCCTCGCGCTCGAGGTAGCTGACCAGGGCGTAGACCACCTCGGCGGTGGTGCGGGTCGACTGCCACTCGTTGAGCTGGCGGTTGAGCAGCAGCCACTGGACGAGGCCGTGGCGGCGCGCGTCTTTGGGCTCGAGCTCGACCAGCGCGCGCAGCGCGAGCGCATGACCCTCGACGGTGTCGTTGTACCAGAGCCACGCGCGCGGCTCCGGCGCCCAGTAGGTGCCGAGGTCGGGGTCGGTCTTCGCGGAGTCCATCACAGCATCGAGCACGCGGCGCGCATCGTCGGTGCGCCCCGCGCGGGCGAGCGCCATCGCCAGCAGGCACTTGACCCGCGGCGGCTGGTCGCGCCAGTGGCGCTCGGCGAGGTCGAGCATCTCGGCAAGGTCGGCGGCGGAGAACGCGCCCCCGGTCCAGCCGAGGTCGGGGTATGAGGTCAGGACGTAAGCGAGGAAGGCGACCTCCTGCCAGCAGCAGTCTTCCTCCACCGCGCGCCGCTTGAGGTCGCTCGCCCACTCGCCGGCGAGCCAGCGCCACGCGCGCTCGACCACGTCGCGGGGCGCGTCGATCCCGAACTCGAGCCCGCGCGCGAAGCCGGTCAGCACGTACATCGTCATGTAGCGCGACGGCGGCCCGCCCGGCCACCACGGGAACGCCCCCGAGGCGGTCTGCGACTTCGCGAGCGTCGCGAGCGCCGCCTCGCGCTCCGCCCGCGCGATCCGCGGGTCGAGCACGTTGAGCAGCTCGTCGGGTGTCTCGCCGCCACCACGGGCGACGTCGAGCCACGGGGTCTCCTCGAGCGCCATGCGGCGGTTCGGGTCCTCTGCGTTCCACGGCACCAGACGGGTCTCCCGCGCCGCGGCCTGCTCGGCGAGGTGCGCGACCAGCGGCACCCGGTCGGCCAGGCTGGCGACGATGCCGGCGGAGAGGAAGCGGTTGAGGGTCTGCTCGACGCACTCGTAGGGGTAACGACGCAGGTAGGGCAGGGCGCGCAGGGCGCTCATCACGAGCTGGGCGTCGACCGTGACGACCAACTGCTCGTCGACCCGCGTGGGATCGTCGCCGCGGATCGCGGCCGGCGCGGTGAGGGTGCGGGTCGCTCCCTCGGTGAGCGCCGCGGTGCGCGACACCGCGAGGTGCATCCGGCCCGGCAGCACCGGCAACGGGCGGCGCTCGCCGTCGCCGAGCTCGCCGGCGCGGGCGCGGGCCTCGACCGCGACCGTGCGCAGGCCGCGCGGGGCGGTCACCGGAAAGGTCAGGGTCGTCCCGCCCCCGGGCTGGACCGCGAACGGCACGCCGGTCGCGCCGGCAAGCCCGAACACGGCGCCGAGGTCGTCGCCGGTCTCGGCATCGACCAGGGTGAGGTCGAGAGCGCCCTCGAGAGGGACCTCGCTGGCGTTGTTGACCGTCACTGCGAGCTCGGCCCGGTCTCCCTCGCGGAGAAAGCGAGGCAGCACCGGACGGACCATGAGGTCCTTGACCGAGCGGGTGGTCCGGCGAGCGGAGCCGGCGGCGAGGTCGCGGGTCACTCCCTCGACCCACACCACCCACTCGGTGACCGAGTCGGGAACGGTGAACTCGACCGTGGCGGAGCCATCCGGACCGGTCAGCAGGTGAGGCTCGAAGAAGGCGGTCTCTGCGAACTCGGAGCGCAGCTCGACCTGCGGGGCGGCAGCCTCCGATCCGGTAACGACGACCTCCTCGACGACGCCCTCTCTGCCCCCGGACTCGGTCGCAGCGTCCGCCACCATCGGCGCTGCGGCCATCGCCACGCCCTTCATCAGGAAGCGCCCGCGCCGGCCGGGCCCTCCGATCCCGTACCGGTCGAGCACGATCAGCCGGTCGGGCGTCGGCTCGGGCGGCATCGACACGTCGGTCCCGTGTCCGGACCGCCACACGATCGGGGCAGTCCCGAGGCTCGCGCGCAGCGGCGGCAGCGACGCCCGTTGCGGGTAGAGGGTGAGCGGGTTGGCCGGCTGGTGGGGCGCGAAGAGGTCGAGGCTGCGGTCGTACATCGAGGCCAGCAGCTCGACCGTGCCCTCGGCGACGGCGCGGTCGTCGGGTCCCTTCACGGTAATCCGGAAGCTCTCCTGTGAACCCGGCCGGAGGCGGTCGCGGAACGACTCGAAGCCGACGTCGAGCCGGCGGTCGTCCCACGGGACCCGCACCACTGCGGTCCGGCGCATGAGCTGGTGGTCGGAAAGCGCGGTCAACGACGCCGCAATCCCACCGCGGTCGCGCGCGTCGACGGGAATCTCGATCAGCCCCCAGCCGCCGCCGGCGACCAGCGCGCGGCGCTCGACCTCGCGGCCGGGCCGCTTGAGCTCGAGGGTCATGTGCTGGCCGGGCAGGCCGGAGTGGACCAGCAGCCGCAGCGTGCCGCCGGGTGCAACCTCGCCGCGCTCGGCCTCGAGCAGCAGCGGCACCGCTACCGGCGCGCCGCTCCTCCCGGCGACGACCAGCTCGCGCCGCGCCTCTGCCGTTGCGCCGAACGCATCCTCGGTGGTGTAGAGCAGCCGGTAGGCGCCCGGCTCGAGCGCGGGCAGCTCGATCGTCGCGGATCCGGTGGCGCCATGCTCGGCCGGGCCGGACGCGACCTCCCGCGCCGCCCCCCAACTGGCGAGCACCGCCTCGGGCTCGAAGCCGGTCTGCCAGCGTGGACGCCGCCGGTCGCCATCGGTGGCGAACGGGTCGTCGGCGGCTGGAGGGTTGACCGGCGGCAGCTCGGCCGGTAGCACGGCCCTCTGCGGCTGGGCGAGGGCGACCAGCCGCCAGCGCCCCGCGCCTGGACGCGGCGCGCCGTCGAGGTCGGTCCGCTGCGCGGTCAGGGTGGATGGCTCGCCGGCTGTCAGGAAGCCCCGGTCGAGATCGATGCGCGCCTCGACCGCAACGAAGCCGAGCCGGAACGCCCGTTCCGCGGAACGGGTCTCGCCGCCGGGTTCGGTGACGTCGGCGGTGAGCCGGAAGCGGTAGCTCACGCCCTTCTCCGTTGCCTCGCGCTCATCGGCCGCGGGCGTGAAGGCGACCCGGAAGCTGCCGTCGTCCGCGAGCGCTGCCTCGCCTCCGGCGACCACCTCCGGCGCGGTTTCGGGCCGCGGACGCCACCAGCCCCACCACGGCGGCCACATCGGCTCGCGGGTGACGGTCCACGCCACGCGGCCCTCGCTCACCGGCAGACCGAAGTAATAGCGCGCCTCGCCGGTGAACTCGGCCTCGCGGTTGAGGCGCAGCTCGACCTCAGGGGCGGCGACGGTGACCTCGAAGGTCGGCCGCTTGTACTCCTCGACCCTGACCGGCGTTGCGCCGCCGAGGGAGCTGACGACAGACCACTCCCCGAGCAGCCGGCCGAGCGGGACCTCGAACGTCCCGGAGGCCGAACCGAACGAGTTGGTCGTGACCTCCTTCGAGGTGACCTCCTCGCCGTTGGCGTCCTCGAGGGTCACCGTCAGCGTCAGACCGTCGACGGTGCGGAAGCGACCCTCGTCCTCGCGTCCTTCCCAGGCGACCACCTTCCACTGCACGTCCTGACCAGGGCGGTAGACGGCGCGATCGGTCCACACCAGGGCCGAGCGCCGGCTGCGCTCCACCGACCCGCGTTGGTAGAGGGAACCCTGCTCGACGGCAAACTCGCCGCGATACTCGGCGAAGGCGACGAACTGGCCGCCCTCGCTCCGCTTGGCGAAGCTCACGCGTCCGTCGGCGCCCGCACGGCGCGCCTCGACCGGGTGGTGCCCCGTGCGCCAGTTGAACTGCCACAGGGTGACCGCGGCTCCGGACAGCGGCTCGCCGCTGGCGCCTGAGACCACTTCCAGCTCCCAGGCAGCATCGGTGTCGCGGCTCAGGATCACCGGGTCGCCGAGCACCATCACGACGGCCGCGTTCCGGCTCGCGTCGTCGGCGAAATCGGACTGGGTCGAGGCCGCCACCAGCCACGCACCGGAGGCGGTCATCGGCGGCACGACGTCGGTCGCATGGGGCCTCAGGTCGCGGGTCAGTGGCAGGTCGACGGTCCACACGGTGTCGGGCGGACGCGTGCCGACCAGCTTCGCGACCTCGTCCCAGCGCGGGAACAGCGGGCTCTCGCTGCCGCCGCGAAGGCGCGCCTCGAAGTCGATCCGCCATGCGCGCAGGAAGGCCGCCTTGAGGTTTGCGTGGGTGAGTCGGAGCGAGCGGCGGCCGGGTGCGTCCGACTCCATCGCCGCGAGGTCGAGCGACGGCGCCTCGAGCTCGGCAACCATCGCCCGGCATCGCAGTCCGCCGAAGCTCTCGGGGTGGGCGGCCGCGCCCGCCGCCGCCCTGTCGCGGGCGCGAATGCGGGCGTCGGCGGCGCCATCCGCCTCGACCATCCGCGCGAGCACCTCCTGGCCCCGCGACCACCACGGCAAGGCGCGATCGAAGGCCGTGAGGACGGACTCGAGATGGGCGACCACCGCGCGGCGGTCGGCGGCCCCGTCGCGCGCCTGCCACATCCGGTCGGCGCGCTCGAGGCTTGCCTCGAGGGCCGCTTCGGGACGGCCCGCCCCGGCGTGCCACGCTTCGAGGTCGGCGAGCACCGCCGCGATCCGCAGCAGCGGGTGGACGCTCGCGTCCGCGGGATCGACCTTGGGGTCGCCCGCGAGCAGGCGCTCGAGGTCGAGCCTCCAGACGCCGTTGAGCTCGGCCGGCGACCATGCGTCGGAGTTCTCGAGCTGGTCGACCCAGAGGTAGCTCACGGCATCGCGCAAAGTGCCCCGGATGCGGGGCGGAAAATCGTTGGGCACGAGGATGCCGGCGAGGGCGCCGATCGGCTCGCCACCCCACTGCCCGCGCCGCGCCCACGCGTCGGCGAAGGCGGCGTTGGCCTCGGCGAGGTAGCGGGCCTGGGTCCAGGTGGCCGGGTCGTCGCCGCCCGCGCCGATCTCCTCGCGCTGGGCGATCTCCCACGAGTAGACGTCGAGGGTCGTCGTCAGCGCGTCGGCGAGGACGAGGTCGAGCACCAGCCGGGAGTGAGGGTCTTCCGGCCACTTCGCCGCTCGCAGCTCGCGCACCGCCGTCTCGATCTCGCCGAGCGCGGTGCGCAGCTTGGTCTCCTCGACCAGCGCGCGGGTCCAGTCGTCGATCGCACCCGCCACCTCGGCTCGCTCACCGAGCATGACCACCATCTCGAGGGCGGCCTGGTAGCGCTGGTCGTGCTCGAGCCGCTCGACCTCCGCCCAGGTGGGCGTCACATCGGCCTCCTCGGCCTCGGCCGCCGGTATCGGCGTGGCGGACGGCGGGGCGGGCGGGGACGCGGCGAGGGCCAGAACGGATGCGGCGACGAGCAGCACTGTGGTGCGAGCACGCATGGAAGGCCTCCCGGTTCGAACCTGTCCTGTACCGACTAGTGTAGACCGGCGACTGGCGGCGAAGTTCCGCTGCGGTGACGAAATCGGCTACTCTCGGACCGTGCCTCCGGCCCTTGTCACCGCCACCCTCCTCGCGGTCTTCGTCGCGCTGCAGCTCGTCGGCCGGGCCCGCAACGACCTCCGCCTGGTGTGGCTCGCTAAACCCTTGGCCTCGCTGGTGTTCGTGGCCGTCGGCGTGGCCAGGATGCGACCGGACACGGCGGTCGACCTGTGGCTCGTCGCCGGCCTCGTCCTCGGCGCCGTCGGCGACGTGCTGCTGATCCCGAAGAAGACCTTCGTCGCTGGTCTGCTCGCCTTCCTCGCCGGCCACCTCGCCTACCTCGGAGCCTTCCAGATCGCGCTGCCAGTCCCGCGCTGGCCCTTGCTGATCCTTGCGCCCCTCGTCCTCGTCGCGGCGGCGGTGGCGCGGTGGCTGTGGCCCCACCTCGGACGGTTGCGCCTCCCGGTTGCGGCCTACGTGGTCGTCATCACTGCGATGGCGTGGGGCGGGATCGCGGTCGCCGGGCGCGGGCTGCCGTGGTGGGTCGCACCGGCGGCGGTCCTGTTCTGGCTCTCCGACGTCGCCGTCGCCCGCGACCGCTTCGTCGCGCCCGGCCTGGTCAACCGGGTGCTCGGTCTGCCGGCCTACTCCGCCGCCCAGCTCCTCCTCGCCTATGCCGTTGGAAGGTGACCCCCCGGCGCGCAGCGCCCGGAAGAGCCCGTGAGGAGTGAAGAGAGAAGAGTAAAGAGTGACGGCACAACCGCCTGGCCTGGATGCAGTGCCTCGCCCCAAAACTCCCCTCTTGGCCGAGCTTTGAGACCTTGGCGTTTTGGCGGTGGAGAATATTCCGTTCCAAAGCGACTGCGACACATGTACGCGCGCGCTTTGTTCTCGTTTCGGACTCTCCCCTGCGATGCACGTCTCGCGTCTCGCTTTTCGCGTCTCGCGTCCTGCGCCTCCTCACCTTCTCACCTCCTCACCTGCTCACCCCCTGGTCTTGCCTCGCGGAGGCTGGCGTGGTGAGATTCCCGACCGTGGAGGGTCCGTCCATGCGCGTCGCCCGTGCCGTCCCCACCGTCGTCCTGCTCGCGGTCGCCGCCATGGCCGCCGCCGGCCAACCCGATCCGCGCTGGACGCACCACCGCGAGGTCGGCGAGTACGCCTTCGCCATCGGCGACTACACCAGGGCGGAGAGCGAGCTGCGCGCAGCGCTCAAGATCGCCCAGACTTTCCCCCAGGGCGATCCGCGCCTCGAGACCAGCCTCGACGAGCTCGCGCGGTTGCTCGAGAACCGCGGCCGGCTCGACCAAGCGCAGCCGCTGTACCAGCTCGAGGTCGCAGCCCGCGAGGCAAGGCTCGGCCCCGACGACCCCGGCCTGCTCGAGCCGCTGGCGGCGCTGGCGCGAACCGCCCTGGCCGCCGGCGACAGCCCCACCGCAGAGGCCAACCTCCGCCGCTACGACCGCATCGCGACTGCCACCGGAAAAGCCGACCCGCGGCAGCACCGCATGGTCCTCGACCTGCTCTCCCGCCAGCAGGTGCTGCTCGGCAACCCCGAGGAGGCGCTCGGCTTCAAGCGCCGGGCGGTGGCCCTGCTCGATGGTGACCGCTCCCTGACGCCCGGAGAGAAAGCCGTCGCCCTCGAAGGGTTGGCGAACCTCGAGATCGGATCCGGCGATGCGGAGAAGGCCGAGAGCCTGCTCGAGACCGCGGCGAAGCTGCGCGCCGAGGACGGCGGCAATGAGCCGAAGGTCCTCGCCGACGGCGCTGCGGCCGCGCTTGCCGCCGGGCACACCGACGTCGCGGTCCGCCTCGCCGAGGCAGCTCTCACTGGTCACCCCGACGCCGACACCCAGCTCGCCGCTCGGCAGACGCTCGCCGACGCCGCCTGGCAGATCATGCCCCAGGGTGACCTTCGCCCCGGAGACCTGCTCGCGGGGGGCGCCGACAGCCCCGAGCTGACCCGGGCCGCCGAGGCCCTCACCGCGCTGCTGGCCCTTCAGGAAACTCGGTCCGGGCCGACCTCGCCCGAGGTCCAGGCGACGCTCCAGCGCATGGTGCTGGTCGAGGCCCGGCGCGGCCGCGCGGCCGAGGCCGCGACGACCGAGCGCAGGCTGCTCGAGCTGGCGCCGCCGCGCAGTGACGCTTCCCGCCGCGCGCGCGCCGACCTGGTCGGGTTGCTGGTCGCCGCCGGCGGCACCGCCGCCGCGGCCGATGCCAACGCCACGCTGATCGCCGACCAGGAGGCGGCGTGGGGTCCCGACGACCCTCGCCTGCTGCCGGCGCTGTCCCGCCAGCAGGACCTGCTCACCGAGCTCAAGCGCCGGAAGGAAGCGCGGGCGCTGAAGAAGCGCATCCGCAAGCTCGAGCGAGCGAGCGGCCGATAGGAGCACCGGGCGCTGTGCGCCCGGGCATAAGACGCGAGAGGGTCGCGGTAGGGACGGTCCTTGCGGGCCGCCCGCCGGACGATCTTGTCCTCCAGCGCCGGCACTCCGATCGGCCTCTGCCGCCCCATCTCGCGTCCAGCGCCTCACGTCTCTCCTCTTGCGCGGCACCGCACGCCTTCCGCGACCCTACAATGGTGCCACCATGCGCCGGGCCCAGTCGTTCCGATGGTGGTTACTTCTCGCCTGCTCGCTGATTCCAGCTCCGTCAGGCGGCCAGGAGCTTCCTCTCGTCCACTTCACGTCCGAGCATCAGCGCGTCCCGATGCCGTCCTCGAGTGTCCAGACGGTGTTTCAGGATGAGCTCGGCTTCATCTGGATGGGCTTCTTCTCGTCGGGTCTCGCCCGCTACGACGGCCGCGAGCTGGAGACCTTCGGCATGGCCGATGGGCTCCTCGACGCCACTGTTCGTGAGGTGCTCGAGGACCGCGAGGGCTTCCTCTGGGTCGGCTCCGAGACCGGGGTCGTCGTCTCCGACCGACCGCTCGCTGCCTACCCGCCCGGAGTGAGGCCTCGCTTTCGCTCGCAAGTCGGTCCGGAGCTCCTGGTGCAGACCCGCATCCGACACACCTGGATGGCAGCGGACCCTGGCGGCGGCGTCTGGGTGGCGACCGCCGGGCTCGGTCTGCGGCACTACCGCCTGACCGCGCCGGACCGCATGGAGTCCCGCAACCTCCCGCTCGACCCTCTGGGTCAGCACCTCGAGGGCGGCGCTTCCCTGACCGTGCGCCGCGACGGGACGCTGTGGGCCGGGCTGGAGCGGGGACCGGTCGGGCACCTGCTCCCCGGCGGGTCGCACCTCGAGTGGCTGCCGCGCGAGGACGCCCCAGCATGCCGGCAGGTCACGGCCCTCCGCGAGGGCCCGACCGGCACCCTCTGGGCGGGATGCCGCAACGGTACCGTCGTCCGCCTCGTCGACGGCCCGAAGCCCCACTTCGAGACCGTCTCCACTGCGCTCTCCGAGCAGGTCAGCTCACTGCTCGAGACCCCCGAGGGCGACCTCTGGGCGACCTCCCTGGGCAACGGGGTCCTCCGCCTCGATGGCGGCGACCCAACCCGCGCGCACGTCTTCGGGCGGCGCAACGGCCTGCTGTCCGAGACCGTCTGGCACGTCATGCGCGATCGGGAAGGCAACCTCTGGCTACCCAACAACGCGGGTTGCTCGCGGCTGCGGCCCGACTATCACGCCTTCGAGCACTACACCGGACGGGCACGGGTCGGCGAGCTTGCGGCCCTGCCCGACCCGACAGTGTTTGCGGTCGTCCCGCCGACGCCGAATGACCGCCGCCGGGTGATGTGGGTGGGCACGGGCGGGGGCCTCGCGGCGATCTCCGGAGACGGCACCACCGGCGTTCTCGGTGTCGGCGACGGGCTTCTCAGCGGTTCGATCTACAGCCTTGCGCGCGACGATGCCGGGCGGATCTGGGTTGGAACCCTCGGCGGCCTCAACGTCCTCTCGCTCGGTCCCGGGCTGCCCGCCGCCCTCGGGGGACCGGCACCGCGGCCGGTCGAGGTGCTCGGGAGGCTTGGGCGCCTCGCCGCCTACCCCGTCGGCACTGTCTACGGCTGTCGGTTCACCCCGGTCGCAGCCGGCACCGTTGGCGCGCCCGAGGTTCCCGCGGTGTGGATCGCCGGAACCGGCGGAGTCTCGGCCTGGGTCGGAGACGACTGGTATCTGCTTCGGACCGCCGCCGGCGTGCCGGCGGCCGGTGCGGTCGCGACCGCGACCGACCCCGAGGGATTCCTCTACGTCGTGACCAAGGACAGCGGCATCCTGCGCAGTGCCCGGCCCGTTTCCCGCGATGCCCTACGGGAGCTGGTTCCCGGCGACCAAGGGAACCGCGAGGTCATGGCGCCGTTGCTGGTCCCGTGGTGGAGCCGGACGACCGGCGCCCCATCCCATAGCCTGCACGACCTCATCTGGGCCGGCGACCGGATGTGGGTCGGTTCCGCGGTCGGCCTCATCGCGCTCAGCGACTCGCCGCCGCGCATCTCCGCGTGGCTCGACGCGAGCCGAGGCCTCGGCGGCAATCACATCATGGGCATGGCGGTCGAACCCCGCACGGGGACCTTGTGGGTGACCCAGAACGTCGGGATCACGGAGATCGAGCCGCTAACCGGCAGAGTCCTTCGCCGGGTCTCGACCACCGACGGACTGATCGACAACGAGGCATGGGGTACCGACTCGTCGCTCGCGATCGACGAGCGCGGCACGGTCTACTTCGCCACTCCGAAGGGGCTCACGCTGTACCACCCCGGACTCGACCACGGATCGACACCGCCGCCGCTTCTGAGGCTGCTCGGTGCGTCGGTGAGCGAGGATCGTTCGGGACACAACGAGGTCAACCTGCATTGGGCAGCTCTGAGCTTCGTTGACGAGAGCGGAATCCGGTTCCGGACCCGCCTCCGGGGTTTCTCGGAGGACTGGTCCCAACCCAGCGACGACGTCAAGCTGCGCTACACCAACCTGCCGGCCTTCCTGTTTCCCGTCCACTACACGTTCGAGGTGATCGCGGTCAACCACGACGGGCTGTGGACTCCGGCGCCGCTGCGGTGGACGTTCTCGGTCCATCCTCCGTGGTGGGCCACGTGGTGGGCTGTGGTCGGCGCGGCGGCGCTGCTCGGCGCGGCCGTCCACGTCTCGAACCGCCTGCGGACGACCCGCCTGGAGCGCAGGACCCGAGAGCTCGAGGACGTTGTCGCCGCGCGCACCGCCGAGATCGGCGCCTACGCCCACGAGCTCGAGACCCTCGACCGCATCGTCGCGACCATCAACCGCGAGGTGGCGTTCGAGGATGTCATGGAGACCCTCCTCGAACAGGGACTGGTGCTGGTCGCGAAGGCACGGCGCGGCTCGTTCCTGCTCGCCGAGCCCGGGGCGAGCGGTTTCCGGGTGGCTGCGGCGCGCGGCTGGGGGCCCCATCAGGTCGGCGGCATCACCTTCTCGTCCGAGGAAGCGATGGCGCGCTTCCGCTCGCCGGACGACCGGGTCGCAGAGGGCATCTCCGTGGTCCACGACCTCGACCGCCGGCCCGGAGCGACGCGAGTGCACCACCTGCCGCAAGGACGCGCTGTGCTCGCCGTGGACCTGCCCCTCGACGAGAGTATTGCTGGCTTCTTGATCTTCGACCTCGAGCCGGCGTTCGAGACCCTCGGCCGCCCCGAGCTCGAGGCCCTGCAGCGCTACCGCCAGCACGCGATCACTGCGCTCCTCAAGGCTCGAACCCTCCGCCAGCTTGAGCGAACCAGCCGCGCCGCGGAGCAGGCGAGCCGGGCCAAGAGCGCCTTCCTCGCCACCATGAGCCACGAGCTCAGAACGCCCCTGAACTCGATCATCGGTTTTTCGGAAATCCTGCTGCGCAAGCTCGGCCACCAAGGCGACCCCCGCATCGCACGCTTCCTGACCAACATCCTCACCAGCGGCAACCACCTATTGGCGCTGATCAACGACATCCTCGACCTGTCCAAGATCGAAGCCGGACGGATGGTGCTCGAGCTCGAGGAGACCGACCCGGCCGGCGTCATCGACGGGGTGTGCCGGATCGCGCTCGGGATGGCGGCCAAACGAGGGATCGAGATCGTCCAGGAGGTCGACCCGAACCTCCCGACGGCCATGCTCGATGCCGGCAAGCTCAAGCAGGTGCTGTTCAACCTGCTGTCGAACGCGGTCAAGTTCTCGCCCGAAGCCAGCCGGGTGACGGTGCGGGCGCGGCTGATTCCGGCCGCCCGCAGCCCGCTGTCACGCCGCAGCCTCGAGCTGGCGGTTGAGGATCGCGGCATCGGGGTCCCGCCCGAGCAGCTCGAGCGTGTGTTCGAGGAGTTCCACCAGGTCGACTCGGGCGCGGCGCGGCGCTTCCCTGGCTCCGGCCTCGGCCTCGCCCTGGTGCGCCGCTTCACAGGGCTGATGGGCGGCCGGGTGGGGGTGGAGTCGAGCGTCGGCGAAGGCAGCACCTTCACCGTCCTTCTGCCGGCCGACCCGCCCGAGCCCGCCCCCGACGCGCCGACCGCCGCCTGGCCGGCCGTCCGCGCGGAAGGGCACGGGCGGCAAGACTCACCACGGAGACACAGAGACACAGAGGAGCACTGAAGGTGGCAGGTCCCGCCCCTACGGCAGCTGGGGCCTTTTCACCTCCTCACCTTCTTACCTTCTTACCTCTCGCGTCTCGCAACCACCAGGAGCCCGCCGCGACGCCGTCCCTGCGCGACTCGGTAGCGCCGAAGTGGATCCCGGTCGCGAGGTCGCGGCGGATCGCCTCGTAGCCCCCGTACATGAGGCCGTTGGCCTCCACCAGCCGATGGCCGCGCCGGATCAGCTCCTGACGCACGTCTTCCCGATGGTACCCTTCTCACGATGCTCGACCCGCGGCCCGAACGCCGCCTGGCGATGCTCGCCCTCGCGCTCATCGTCCCGGTCCCCACCCTGGGAGTGATCGCCGCGATGGTCACCGCCCCCGGACCCGCGGGACGGCTCGTCTTCCTCGCTGCCAAGGCCTGGCTGCTCGTGCTACCCGTCGCCTGGCGGGCCCTCGTCGACCGCGACCCTCCGAGCTGGTCGCCGCCGCAGCGGGGAGGCCTGGGGGCTGGGCTCCTGCTCGGAATTGCGACTGCGGTTCCAATCGGGGTCACGGCGTGGGTGGTGCTGCCGGGCCTCGACCGGGCGGCGCTGGGGACTGTCCTGGAGAGCATGGGCCTCGCCACGCCATCGCGCTACCTCGCGGCTGCTGCCGCCTGGACGCTGGCCAACTCGCTCATCGAAGAGTACGTGTGGCGGTGGTTCGTGCTCACCCGCTGCGAACGTCTGACGAGCGGCGGAGCGGCGGTCTCGACGGCGGCCCTGCTCTTCACCGTCCACCACGCGGTTGCAATGTCGCGTTACCTCACCCCGGGCCTGACCGTCCTCGCCTGTAGCGGCGTCTTTATCGGTGGCTGGATCTGGGGTTGGTGCTACCGGCGCTACCGCTCGATCTGGCCCGGCTGGATCGCCCACGTGCTCGCAGATGTCGCGGTCTTCACGGCCGGCTGGTTTCTCGCCTTCGGATAAGGGAACACCACAGAGGCACGGAGAAGGGAGAAGGACTGACGGCGCCGTCGTTCAGGCGAAGCCTGTTTCCGCCGGAACTGCCGAGCCGAATCGAGTGGCACGTAAGGGTGAACCGCGGAGTTGAAATGGCAGCCCGAAGCCCTGAACGCAGCTCAGGCGTTTCGCTCCGAGTGTCTGGTCGCCCTCATCTTGCGTTCAGCGCCCAGCGTCTGGGGCCTTGCGTCCGCACCTTCTTACCTTCTCACCCTCCACGCGCCTCAGCGCATGGAGCGTGAAACCGTCCCCGTCGCGGCTCGTGGGCAGACGGACACCGCCGGCCGCAGTCGGGGCAGTGACGACGCCGGGCGGCAGCACGCCGTCGAGCGACTGCACCTCGAAGCCTTCCGGCAGTACCGCGAAGTGGGCCTCGTTCTCCTCCGGCTCAAGCGAACAGGTGGCGTAGAGCAGCACACCGTGGGGCGCGACCAGCTCGACCGCCGCAGCGAGCAGCCGCGACTGAGCCGTGGCAAGCTCCGTGATCGCTTGAGCCGTCAGCCGCCACTTGAGCTCGGGGTGGCGGCGCAGGGTGCCAGTGCCCGAGCACGGGGCGTCGAGGAGCACCAGCTCCCATGCTCGCTCCGCCAGCGGAGGCCGCCCCGCGTCGGCGGCCGCCATCAGCGGACCACCGAGCCGAGCCGCGAGCGGACCGAGCAGACGCAGCCTCACCTCGCGCAGATCAAGCGCGAGGGCCGACCGCCAGGAGCGCAGCCTTACCATGAGCGCCGCCTTGCCGCCCGGCGCCGCACACAGGTCGACAAATGCGGCCTCGGCACCGGCGAGGTTGGCGCCGAAGTGGGCCACGAGCTGCGAGCTCGGATCCTGGACGTAGGCCTCGCGTCGACTGACCGCCGCCAGCAGCGGACCGATCTCGTCCCTCGCCGTCCACGCCCCCGGACACCACGGATGCGGACACAGGCCGACACCCTCTCGTTCGAGGCGCTCCCGGGAGAGGGGGTCGGCGAACCAGACCCACACCGGCGCCGGCCGCTGTGCAGCGGCCATGGCGTTGCTTGCCGCCTCGTCACCGAGGACGGATCGCCAGCGATCGGCGAGCCACGACGGGTGCGACCACTGGAGGTCGTCGGGCAGGTCCGCGGTCACTTCCTCCCACGCCGAGGTCGCGCGTCGGAGCACGGCGTTCACCAACCCGGTCGCGGACCCGTGAGCGAGCCCTCGAACCAGGCGAACGGCGCCGTCGACGGCGACCGCGGCCGGCAGGCCGAGCTCCGCCCGTTCGAACAGACCGAGCCTCAAGGCGGCGCGCACCTCGGGGTCGAGCTTCGGCAGCGGCCGGCGGCTGAAGCGCTCGAGCACATGGTCGAGCAGGCGCTGCCAGCGTAGGACGCCGAGGACGCGAACCCGCACGCCAGGGCCGGCTTGGTCTCCGAGCATGCGCGACGCGAAGGCGCCGTCCTCGACTCGGATCAGCAGCCGCGCAGCCTGCTGCCGGTCAGCTGAAGCTCTCGCCACGGGACACCCGCTCGCCGATGAGGAACGCGTCGGCCGGCAGGCGTCGGCGGCCCTCCCGCTGCAGGTCGGTGATCCGTACGGCGGTCCCGCGTCCCGCGCGAACCACGATCCCGGCACCGTCGGCCGCGATCACCGTACCCGGTTCCTCGTCCCCTCTCGGGGCCGGCTGGACGTCCTCGAGGCCGTGGATCTTGAGTCGGCCGCCGCGGAACTTGGTGTACATCCCGGGCCACGACGTCAGACCGCGCAGCCGGTTGACGAGCGCGCGCGCCGGCATCGTCCAGTCGATCTTGGCGAAGCTGCGGCGCAGCATCGGCGAGACCGACGCCCCCTCCTGCGGCTGCGGCCGCGCGACGAGCGTGCCCTCCTCGAGGCGGTCCAAGGTCTCGACCACCAGCTCTGCGCCGCGCGCTGCGAGCCGTTCGGCGAGCTCGTCGGCAGTCTCTCTCGGTTCGATGCGCACGGTCTCCTGCAGCAGGATCGGACCCGTGTCCATGTTGGCGTCGATCTGCATCGTGGTGACGCCAGTGACGCGATCGCCGCACACCAACGCCCATTGGATCGGCGACGGACCGCGATGGCGGGGCAGCAAGCTCGGATGGAGGTTGACGAATCCGAGACGGGGTATCGACAGCAGCTCCTCGGGGATGAGGCGGCCGAACGCCACCACCACGGCGGCATCCAGATCGAGGCCGGTGAGACGGTCGGCAAACTCGGGGGAACGCACGCTTTTGGGCTGCTCGCAGGTCAGCCCCCTCCGCTCTGCGAGGATCGCCACCGGCGGTGGCGTGAGCTCCTGATGGCGACCGACCGGACGGTCCTGCTTGCTCACCACCAAGACCACCTCGTGGCGGCTCTCCAGCAGCCGCATCAGAGTCGGCAATGCGAACTCTGGGGTTCCGAAGAAAGCGACTTTCATGGCGGCGAGTGTACACCGTCTGCGACTGAGGCGCAGGCGCCCTCCATCGTGCGAGGATGAAGCGATTGTGGTGTTCAGAAAGTGGCCATGACCACGTCCTGAACACTCCCTGACTTACTCATCTTTCTGTGCAGCAGCATGTTGCATTTCCAGTCCAGTGGCACGCTTCCTGCTCATCCGAGAGCGGGAGGCCACCATGGCGAGCACCGTCAGCCCGGCGTCACGCCAGGACGCGACCGAGTGGGACGTAATCGACGACGGGTGCGAGGAGTGCGAGCCCGAGACGGTCGTCGCAGAACCGCGGCGCGCCCGCCGCCTCCGCCTCAGCGACGAGCAGGGCGGAGCCCTCCTGCGCCGCTTCGCCGCTGGCGAGGTCGCGGCTCTTGACGGTCTCATCGAGGCGTACTCCGGCACTGTCTACGCGATCCTCCTGCGCTGGTACCGGCTCTCGGTGGAGGACGCCGAGGATCTTCTCCAGGAGATCCTCCTCCAGCTTGCCGTCAAGGCCGGCGAAATCCGCAACCCCCGCCGTTGGCTGGTCGGAACCGCGATCAACCAGGCCCGCAAGCGCATCCGCTGCCTGGTCCGCGACCGCAACCTGGTCAATCGCTACGGCGAGGAGCTCACTGTCAGCATCGTGCCGCTACCTGAGGACGATCGGGACCTGATCCGGCGGGGACTCGCCCGGCTGCGGAGCTTCGACCGCGACCTGCTCACGCTGCTCTACTTCGAAGGTCTCAGCTACGAGGAGACCGCCGAGCGGCTCGAGCGGCCGATCGGATCGATCGGACCGCTCCGCGGCCGTGCGCTCAAGAAGCTCGGCGACGTCCTCGAGTCATTCGACACGGCCCCGCAACAGGTCGCCAACTGAAGCTGAACCACGGGCGGAGACAAGCTCCGCCCCTACCCCCCCAAACAGCTGTCGTCTGTCACCTTCCATTTCCCGTCTAGCGTCTTGCGTCTTGCGTCTTGCGCCCTTCCCCACCTCCGCCATTGACGCCGGAGCCCGCAGGTGATAGAAGGATCGGCCCTGCAGAGGAGACCATGGCTCAGCTACCTTTCCGCAACATCGCGATCATCGCCCATGTCGACCACGGCAAGACCACCCTGGTCGATGCCATGCTGTGGCAGAGCGGCATCTTCCGCTCCAACCAGCGCGTCCTCGAGCGGGTCATGGACTCGGGCGACCTCGAGCGCGAGCGGGGCATCACCATCCTCGCCAAGAACACCGCGGTGCGATACAGCGGCGTCAAGATCAACATCGTCGACACACCCGGGCACGCCGACTTCGGCGGTGAGGTCGAGCGCACCCTGCAGATGGTCGACGGTGTGCTGCTGCTGGTCGACGCCGCTGAGGGACCGCTGCCCCAGACCCGCTTCGTGCTCGCCAAAGCGCTTGCGCTCGGTCTGCCGCCGATCGTGGTGATCAACAAGATCGACCGCCCGGACGCGCGCCCGCACCAGGTGCTCGACGAGATCTACGATCTCTTCATCGACCTCGACGCCTCCGAGGAGCAGCTCGGATTCCCGGTCTTCTGCACCGACGCCCGCAAGGGCCTGTGCCGGCGAGGCCTCGAGGGTGAGATGACTGATCTCAAGCCGCTCTTCGAGGAGATCGTACACGCGCTGCCGGCGCCCACCGGCGACCTCGACGCGCCGCTGCAGCTCCTCGTGACCAACCTCGACTGGTCGGACTACCTCGGTCGGCTCGCGATCGGCCGGATCGTCAACGGCACGCTGGCTGCCAACTCGACCCTCGGTCTCGCTCGCGAGGACGGCATCGTCACGGTGCGCATCGGGGTGACCTTCGCCCACGAGGGCCTCGAGCGGATCCAGGTCGACGAGGCGGTCGCCGGCGACATTGTCGCCATCGCCGGCCTCGACGAGGTTTCGATCGGCGATTCGCTGATCGATCTCGAGGACCCCCGACCGCTCAAGCGCATCGCGGTCGACGAGCCGACCATGGCAATGGTGTTCTCGGCCAATACCTCGCCGTTCGGCGGCCGCGAGGGCCAGTTCGTCACCGCTCGCCAAATCCGCGCTCGGCTCGAGAAGGAGATGCTCTACAACGTGGCCCTGCGGCTCGAGATCCTCGCCAACGACGCCTTCAAGGTGCTCGGCCGCGGCGAGCTCCAGCTCGCGATCTTGATCGAGACGATGCGCCGTGAGGGCTACGAGCTCAGCGTGTCGAAGCCGGAGATCATCACCCGCGAGGTCGACGGCGCAAAGCACGAGCCGATGGAGATCGTCCAGGTCGACTGCCCTGACGAGTACGTTGGCGTGGTCACCCAGAAGCTCGGCCAGCGGCGAGGTCACATGACCACCATGCACAACCCCGGCCACGGGCGCGTCCGGCTGGAGTTCCGGGTGCCGTCGCGCGGCCTGATCGGCTTCCGCTCCGAGTTCCTCACCGACACCCGCGGCACCGGCATCCTCAACCACCTGTTCGACGGCTGGTCGCCGTGGCAGGGGCCGATTGCCGGCCGCGCCACCGGCGCCCTGGTGGGGGACCGGTCCGGGCGCGCAACGACCTACGCGCTGTACCACCTCGAGCCGCGCGGAACTCTGTTCATCACTCCGGGCACTGAGGTCTACGAGGGCATGATCGTCGGCGAGAACGCGCGCGAGACCGACATGGACGTCAACGTCACCCGCGAGAAGAAGCTCACCAACATGCGCTCCGCGAACGCCGACGAGGCGCTCCGGCTGGCCCCGCCGCGCACAATGACCCTCGACCGCGCCCTCGAGTGGGTCGACGCTGACGAGCTCGTCGAGGTCACTCCGGGCGACATCAGGGTCCGCAAGCGGGTGCTCCGCGCCGCCATACGCCCCCGCCGCGACGTGTAGCGATTGTCGCCGCGCCGCGCGGCGAGAATCGCTGTGACAAGATCCACCCGCGATCCGGTCGTCGAAGGTGTGGATGCACTTGCGGTGGACACGGTGAAAGAGGCGGAGGTGGCCACTCGGGCTGCTGCAACCAATGACGCACTGAGGCCGCTGTTCGCGGCGCTTGCCGCGGACGACCTCGACGCCCTCGACGGGATCTGGCGCGCAGCCGGCGACGCCATGTACGCGGTCGCGCTGTGGCGGACTGGGTCCCGTGAAGACGCCGAGGATGCCGTCCAGGACGCCCTGATACGCGTCACCCGGTCACGGAGACGGCTCCATCGAGTCGAGCGCCCGCTCGGCTACCTGCTCACCGTGGTCCACCGGGTGGCCGGTGGGATCAGCCGCCGCCGGCGACGGGAGCGCGACTCCTGCGCGCCCTTCCCGGAGCTTGCCGTCATCCGTGACCCGGAGCGCGACGCCGACGCGGCGAGTGCCTGTCGCCGCCTCGCCATGCTGCCCGACCGTCAGCGCGTCGCGGTGTGCCTGCGCCTGCTGCTGGGCCTGAGCTTCCGTGAGATCGGCGCCGTGACCGGCGTACCCACCTTCACCGCCGCGAGCAGGTTTCGCCTCGGCCTCGAGCGCCTGCGCAGCCTGCTGGGAGTGATGCCATGATCCATGAACGTGACAACCCTCTCGCCTTCCTCGCGCCGCCCCGCGCGCCCCAAGGGCTCGGCCGACGGGCAGTCGCCGCCGCGCGGGCGAGCGCCGCCTCCGGCGAGCCGCTGCCGATCGCACCCCTCGCCGTCGCCGCTGTGGCAGCCCTCATCCTCTCGGTTGCGGTGCTGGCGCCGCCAAAGTCAGGACATCTGTCACCGTCCGGGACCGCCCATCGGGCCGTGCCCTCGGTGACCGGCGATCCCGTGGTCGACCGCCTGTTGCGTGACCAGGTCACCGGCAGCGGTATCCGGCCGCGAGACCGCCAGCTCGTCCAGCAGCTGCTCGACGGCTCGAACATCGCACCCTCGGAAGGAGCCCTGCCATGACCCGCACCCGCCGCGCCCTGCGCATCGCTCTGTGGACAGCCGCTGCCCTGCTCGCCCTCGCCGCCGTGGCCGTGCTCAGCCTGCGCCTCGCGGGACGGATCGCACTGCCCCGGGCGCTCGCCGAGACCGAGCGTCGCCTTCCGTTAGAGGACATGGCGATCTTGTCCGGTGGTCCGCGGCTCGAGGAGGACCGGAACGCCGCATCGTGGCTGCGCGCGGGAGCGGCGGCGCTGGTGTGGTCAAAGGACGAGAGCCTCCTGGTCGGGGAGCTCGGCTTCCTGCCCGCCGCCGAGTGGACGCCTGACCAGAACGCCGCGATCGCTGCGCTGCTCGGGACGTGCCGGCCCGCGATCGAGACCATGTCCCGTGCGCTCGACCTTCCCGAGTCGGACTGGGACGTGCGGCTCGCCGACGGGCACTGGCAGACGCCCGACCTCGTGCCCCTCATCAACGCGGTCCGTTTCCTCGCCGCCGACGCCCGGCTCGCGTTTTTCCAGGGCCACGTCGACGACGGCCTTCACAACCTCAGGCTCATGGCCCGGTTCACCGACTCTCTCGCCGCAGCGCCGTGCCTGCTCACGGCGCTGATCGCCAACGCGGCTGAGAACCTCACCGGACAGGTCGCGCTCGAGGCGCTCGCTCCCTCCGCCCGTTGGCGCGAAGAGCCCACCCGACTCGAAGGTCTTGCCCGCACACTGCCCACGGCCGACCCGCTCGCCTACGGCAAGCGGGCGATCGCGATGGAGATCGCGGTCTCCCAGCAGCTGGTCGACGGAGGACGCGAAGCGCTCACGACCGCGCGCGGCGCCTCCTTTCTCGACCGGATCCTGCTCGACCTCTCCCGCGCCGAGCTGCTGCGCAGGCGGCTCGAGCTCGTCGACCTCTTCGGGACGCCCTACGGCACGGCGCCGGAACGCTTCGAACCGGGCGCCTCGCCGTTCCCATGGCAGGTCTACCGCATCATCGCCTGGGTCGCGACCTCGGACACGGGACGAGCGGTCGCCCGCTTCCAGTTCGCCGCCGCCGAGCGTCAGCTCGTGGACGCCGCGCTCGCCCTGCGCCGGCTCGATCTCGCCGGCGGCGGTTTCCCCGGCGAGCGTCCGGCCCTTCCCGAGCTCGAGCGGCCCGACCCTTTCACCGGCGCCGTGCTCGGCTACAGCGTGCGCCCCGACGGCGCGGTGGAGCTCGCGGTGGACCGCGCCGAGGAGCTGCTTCGTGCCATCCGCGTGCCGACGCACTCCGCACACTCTCTGGCCCGACCGATCGTAATGGAGCCTTGACGGGCGCGGCTCCGCAGTCTAGCGTCGGCGGCCGGAGGCCGCTGTGGCACGCATCGAGATCCTCACCGTCGGCGACGAGCTCGTCGAGGGCCGCCTGACCGACACCAACGCCGGTGCGATGTCGACCCGGCTCGCCGACGCCGGGCTGGCCGTCACTCGCCACACCTCGGTCGGCGACGACATCTCGGAGATGATCTCGGTGCTGCGCGAGATCACCGGCCGCGCCGACGCGCTGCTGATCTCCGGCGGGCTCGGTCCGACCACGGACGATCTCACCACCGAGGCCGTCGCCATCGCGTTCGACCATCTCCTCGTGCGCCACCCGGAGGCGGTCGCCCACATGGAGGCGTTCTTCGCCCGCCGCGACCGGCCCATGACCCCCAACAACCTCAAGCAGGCCGATCTCCCCGAGGGCGCCGCGCTGATCCCCAATCCGCGCGGGACCGCGGTCGGTTTCCACCTCGACGCAGGCCGCTGCCGCCTCTACTCGATGCCGGGAGTTCCCCGCGAGATGGAGGGGATGCTCGAGGACACCGTGCTGCCGGACCTGCTCTCCCGCCTGCCCGGCGACCCACCGCGCGTCGCGACCCTGAAGCTGTTCGGTATCGGCGAGTCCGACGCCGGCCACCGGCTCGACGGGCTCGGTGGCGAGCTGCCGTCCGGGGCGCGGCTGGTCGTCCAGTACCGGGCGACCTTCCCCGAGATCCACATCCGCCTGGTGCTGCGCGGCGCCGACAACGATGCGCTCGTAGCGCTCGCCGGCGACGCCCGCGCGCGCCTCGGCCGCCACGTCTTCGTTGTCGGCGGCGCACACTGCGACACCACCCTCGCCGAGGTGGTCGCCGCCCGCCTCGCCGAGGCCGGCGCAACGGTCGCGGTCGCGGACGGCTTCGGGGGCGGCCGCGCGGCGGGGATGCTGGCGGCGGCGCGTCCGGAGACCGTGGCCGGCGCCCTGGTGGCCAGCGACGCCGACCGGCTCATCCGGATGCTCGAGCTCGACGGGGGATCTCCCCCGGAGACAGTGGCGGCGTGTGCCGCCGAGCGCCTCGGCGCCAGCTACGGCGCGGCGGTGCTCGCGAGCCCCGAAGGGGTGCCGAGGATCGCGGTCGTCGGCCCGGGAGGCGAGAGCCTGACCCGCGACCTCGTGTTCCCCTTCGACGCCCCGCGGATGCGGACACTCTCGGCCTGGGCCTGCCTCGAGCTGGTGCGGCGCATCCTCGGCACGCGAGTCTGAGCGGCAGCCGGCGAGCCGAGGCCGACTGCTACACTGCCGACGATGGCTCCATCGTCGTTTCTCGGGCGCGTGCTCGGTCCATTCCTGGGCCGCCTCCGCTTCCCGTGGCTGTTCCTGGTGCTCGCCGGGCTCCTCCTGCTCGACGTCGTCACTCCCGACCCGATCCCGCTGCTCGACGAGCTCGTCCTCGCCGTGCTCGCTCTCCTGGCAGGCTCGTGGAAGAGCCCGCAGCCGCCTCCGGGCCGACCGCCGCAGCCCTCCCAGCCAGCACCGCCCGAGCCGTTGGTGGCCTGCGATGCCTGCGGGGTCATGCGCCCCGCGGCGCGTCTGCGGACGACGCCGGACGGGCGCCGCGTGTGCGCCGACGGATGCCGAACGACCACCGACCGCTGACCCAGGCCGGAATCGCGCGGTTCTGGACGCCGCTCGCCGCCACCTGGCTGATGATGGCGGTCGAGGGACCATTCCTCGCCGCCCTGGTTGCGCGCCGCCCCAACCCGGAGGTCAATCTCGCCGCCTACGGGGTCGCCTATGCCTTCGCGCTGCTTGTCGAGGCGCCGGTCATCATGATGATGAGCGCGGCCACCGCGCTCGTGAAGGACCGCCCGTCCTATCAGGCACTACGGCGCTTTGCCACCGCTCTCAACGTGGCCATCACGCTCGTGCTGCTCACGCTGGTGCTGCCACCGGTCGCGACCGCCGTCCTCGAGGGGCTGGTCGGCCTCCCGGCCGAGGTCGCGGCGCGCGCCCACCGCGCGCTGGTCCTGCTGCTGCCGTGGCCGGCCGCGATCGGCGTCCGTCGGCTTGCGCAGGGAGTGCTCATCCGCGCCGGGCTCACCCGCCGCGTGGCATGGGGCACCCTGGTGCGCCTGTGCGCAATGTCGGCGACCGCCGGGGCGCTGTTCTTCTCTGGTCGTCTCGAAGGCGCCAGCCTCGGCGCCGCGGCGCTGTCGGCCGGGGTCGTCGCCGAGATGGCGGTCGCCCTCGCGATGGCGCGCCCTGTGATCCGCGAGCTCGAGCCCGAGCCCGTAGCGCCGCCTCCCGGCTGGCGCGACCTGACGGTCTTCTACTGGCCGCTTGCCATGACGTCCATGCTCGCCCTCGGAGTGCAGCCGGTGGTGACCTTCCTGGTCGGCCACTCCCGGGAGGCGGTTGCTTCCCTGGCCGTACTGCCGGTGGTGTACTCGCTGGTGTTCTTGTTCCGCGCGCTCGGGCTCGCCTTCCAGGAGGTCGCCATCGCCCTCGCAGGCGACCGCCTCGAAGGCTACCGGCCCCTGGCGCGCTTCGCGACCCTCCTCGGTACGTTCGTGGCAGTCGGTCTCGGGATCATCGTGTGGACGCCCCTCGCCGGGCTCTGGTTCCGCAACCTCTCGGGCCTCTCCCCCGAGCTTGCGCGCATTGCGCTGCCCGCCGCACGGATCCTGGCCCTGATGCCCTCGCTCACCGTGCTGCTGTCGTGGCAGCGCGCGCTGCTCGTCCACCTGCGGGCGACCGGCGCGGTGACCTGGGCGACCGCCACCGAGGTGATCGTCGTGGTGGTGGTGCTGCGGACGGCCGCGGGTCCTCTCGGCATGGTCGGGGCGAGCGCAGCCGCGATCGGCCTGCTCGCCGGCCGGCTCGCCGCCAACGGGGTGCTCGTGGCACCGGTCCGGCGCAGCCTGGTGCGGCGGATGGCGGCCGCGACGGGATCGGCCCCGGCATGAGCGCGTCACGGGCGCCGGCGCAGGCTTGCGTTTCGTGCGCCAGCACGCCCGACCTGCCGTCCGCCGGGGAGCCTTCGTGAGCCGGCGACGCCGCGGCTGCCTTCGCCTCGGCCTCGGAATCGCGGTGGGCACCGCCCTCGTGCTGGCCGCAGGTGTCGCCTGGAGGTGGGCGACCTGGCCCGACGTCGCCGCCCTCGCCTCGTCGAACCCTCGGACGACGGCGTTCATCGAGCGCTACAAGGCCGCCGAGCGCCGCGCGGGCCGCACGCCGCACGTCCAGTGGACGCCCGTGTCCTATGGGCAGATCTCACCGCACCTCAAGCGCGCGGTGCTGGTGGCCGAGGACATCGACTTCTTCGACCACCACGGATTCGCCACCGACGAGCTCGAGAGCGCCCTCAAGGAGGCGTGGGAGGAGCGCACGGCGCCGCGCGGCGCTTCCACCATCACCCAGCAGCTCGCTAAGAACCTGTGGCTGAGCCCGTCGCGCAACCCGCTGCGCAAGCTCGAGGAGACGATCCTGACCGTCCAGCTCGAGCACGCGCTCGGCAAGCGGCGAATCCTCGAGCTCTACCTCAACGTGGTCGAGCTCGGCCCCGGGATCTACGGCGCCGAGGCCGCGTCCCGCCGCTACTTCGGCGAGCCCGCTTCCGAGCTCGACGAGCGCCGGGCGGCCGAGCTCGCCGCGTCGCTGTCGCGGCCGTCGACCTGGCACCCCGGCGTCGATCGGCGCGGCTACCAGAAGCGGGTCGAGCTCATCCTGCGCCGGATGGAGAAGGCACAGTTCCTTTGGAAGCAGATCTAGGGTCGGAGCGGTCACGTTCGAGATATGGAGCCCTGAACCACCAAGACAGTAGAGTAGAGGGGGCCGGGCCGGGCGGCCCGGTGTCCCCTCCCTCGTCACACCGGACGTGCGGATTTCCCGCATCCGGCGTTCCCGTGCCCTTCACCATCGGCATGCACGGTTGACCAGCTCACAGCCTGACCAGTCCCATGTCATGGAGATGCCGGTACATGCTGACCCCTTCCGGAGGGCGGAAGGGGCGCTGGCTGCGCCGCTTCAAGTGCCGGCTGAGACGTTGCACGGTGTAGCCGTTGACGTGGTGGCGCGCAGCCGCTGGGTACCCGTAGCTGAAGTAGTTGGACCAGCCCCTGAGCTTGCGGTTGACCTTGTGGATGAGGCGTGGAATCGGCACCCAGCAGTAGCGGGAGCTTGTCATCTCCCGCAGCTCTCCTCGGAGCTTCTTCAACGCCCTCTTCGAGGGAATCACGTTCAGATAGCGATGCCCTCGCCCATGTTGGTCCGGGTCGTATCGAAACGTGTACCCCAGAAAGTCCACCTGCTCTCCCGCTCGCCTCAGGTTCACGATCCGTGTCTTGGTCCGGTTGATCTTCAGACCAAGCCACTCCTCCAGCTTGCTCTCGATCCACCTCACAAGCTCCGGCCCCTGGTACCGTGCCAGGACGACAAAGTCGTCCGCGTACCGCACCAGCCGGGCTTTCGCCCACTGCGCCGGGCCCTTGTGACTCATGAACGCCTTGTCGAACCAGTGCAGGTAAATGTTCGCCAACAGCGGTGAGATCACTCCCCCCTGCGGCGTCCCCTGCCGGTTCCTGCGTGGCGGTCCACCTTCCCGGCTGTCCACCACAGGCGCGTTGAGCCACATCCGGATCAGTCGCAGCACCGACCGATCCACCACCCGCATCTGCACGGCCTTCATCAGCTTGTCGTGAGGTATCGAGTCGAAGTACCCCGCCAGGTCTGCGTCGTACACCTCCGTTCGTCCCGACTGGATGTGCTCGCGTACCGCCGCCAGTGCCTCGTGCGCCGACCTCCCCGGTCGAAATCCGTAGGACTCGTCCTCGAAATCCGCCTCGAAGATCGGCTCCAAGATCATCAGCGTCGCCGTCTGCACCACCCGGTCACGCACGCTCGGTATCCCGAGCGGCCGCTCCCGCCCGTCGGGCTTCCTCAGGTACACCCTGCGCACCGGCTGCGGCTGGTAGGTCTTGGTGCGCAGCTCCTCGTGTAGCTCTGCCACGAGCCGCTCCGCTCCTCCCTCCGAGCCCACGATGTGGTCGATCGTGACCCCGTCGACCCCAGGTGCACCGCCATTGCGTCGCACCTGCTCCCATGCCGCCGTCAGCACGTCCGACCGGTAGATCCGGTCATACAACGCGTAAAACCGGAACCGCGGCTCCCGCTTGGCCTTCTGGTATAGCTTCCGCCTCAGGGACGAGATCTTCTCCGGGTACTGCCGCTTCTCAAGCGCCAGCTCCCTCGCTTCCGTAGTGGGATCTTCCCGATCCAAGCGGCCCTCCTCCCCTCTCGCGTCGGCTCGTGCACGGTAGGGCCCCTTCGCTCCACGGGCGTTACCCCGCTTCGTCGCTACTATGAGCCCCGCCGACCCCCGACCACGCCCTCGTGCGGCTTATGTCTTCGCCTCACGGGTTGGGTCCCATCCCTCGTGGCCGGGTCTCCCAGGTTCCTGATCACTCTCTCGGCGCGCGCCGTCCTCAATCACCCCGGTAGGCCCAACGGCTGCTCCCGCTCGTTGCTTCACCGCCGGTCGCAGGCTTCACCACCTTTGGCAGGCTGGCCACCTACAAGTTCGTGTTTCGAGGCCGAATCAGGTTCGCTTGCGCTACCGCTCACGCCTTCGCCTCGGAAGGCTTCGACCTGCGGGTCACCCCGCACCGCCGCTCCCTCGGCTACATGTGCGAACGAGCAATTCACATGGCTGGCTCCTTTCATCCAGCTAGATTGACCAGGCTTCTCCTGGCGCACCAAAGACACCAAGCCATCACATCGGAATCGGTCCTCACCTGTCTGCATCTCGCAGCTCTGCGCGCAGCAGCCCGTAGATCAGACCGCCCGGCCACCCGCGGGACTTCGATCCCGACCCCGCCGCCGGCTGCCTGCCGCCCGTCCCCCGGATTCAGGCGCCCAATGCCTGTGGATCACAGCCGGCAGCACCGGCTCTCAGACCCGCCCCTGGAGCTCTCTTGGGTTGCGGGCAAAGCCCGCGCTGAGCCTCTGTGGTTCATTGCATCCCGTCTCGCTTGGACTCCGCCCGAGAACGCCGCTATGCTGCGGCGGGAGTCGCCCATGCCGGACGTCTACGCCAGCCTCGCTCGTGCCCTCGACAAGCTACCGCACGGCTTCCCTGCGACGCCTGACGGGATCGAGCTCGAGATCCTGCGCCGGATCTTCACACCAGAGGACGCGGCCATGGCGCTCCGGCTCAAGCCGGTCCCGGAGACCGCGAACCAGGTTGCGCGGCGGCTGCGACGACCGGTCGAGGAGGTCACAGCCGCTCTCGGTCAGATGAGCGAGCGCGGTCAGATCTTCTCCTTCTGGCAACGCGGCCGACGCTACTACGGCCTCGCTCCCTTCATCGTCGGCATCTACGAGTTTCAGCTTGAGCACCTCGATCACGAGATGGCGGAGCTCTTCGAGCGCTACGCGCCGACCCTCGCCGCCACCCTCGGCGGCTCGGCGCCGGCCCTCGCCCGCGTGATCCCGGTCAACCGCCGGATCGACGCCCGCGCCGAGATCCTGCCCTACGACGACCTTCGGGCGATGCTCGAGCGCTGCCGCTCCTTCCGGACCGCGGACTGCATCTGCCGCAAGGAGAGCGCGCTTCTCGGCAAGCCCTGCCACCACTCGAGCGAGACCTGTATGTCGTTTTCGCCGGAACCGGACGCCTACCGCGACCTGCCGGAATGGGGCCGCGAGGTGACACGTGAGGAGGCGCTCGCCCTGCTCGACCGGGTCGAGGAGGAGGGCCTCGTCCACTGCACCTACAACTTCCAGCGCGGGCCGTTCTTCGTCTGCAACTGCTGCTCGTGCTGCTGCGGCTTTCTTCGCGGTCTCAGCGAGCACGGCGCGCCCTTCATGCTGGCGCGCTCCAACTCGGTGGCGGCGATTGACCTCGAGACCTGCATCGCCTGCGGCGAGTGCCGCGACAACCGCTGCCCGGTTTCCGCGATCTCCGAGACTGATGACGGCATGTCCGTCGACGGCGAACGCTGTATTGGATGCGGAGTGTGCGTGCTCACCTGTCCGACCGAGTCGATCCGGTTCGAGCTCCGTCCCGTCGAGGAGAGGCTGGCGCCGCCGGAGACCCTGATCCACTGGAGTATCGCCCGCACCGACCACCGCCACGGTCTCGGCCGCGGACTCGCCCTGCGCGGCTGGCTCGCCTGGGAGGGCCTCAAGATGGCCGCCGCCAGGCGCCGCAAGACGTGAGACGCAAAAGGCGAGACGCCTCTTACCCCTCCCTCCTCACTCCTCACTCCTCACTCCTCACTCGCGAAGCGGCTACGCCCGATCGACCGGGAACGCTATGACGTCGGCGAGCGAGGCCGCTCCACAGGCGAGCATGACCAGACGGTCGACCCCCAGCGCGACCCCGGCGCACTCCGGCAGCCCGTGCTCGAGTGCCGCGAGGAGGCGCTCGTCCACCGGCAGCTCGGGCAGGCCCCGGCGACGGCGTTCGGCGAGGTCGACCTCGAAGCGGCAACGCTGCTCGGCCGGATCCGTGAGCTCGTGGTAGCCGTTGGCAAGCTCGACGCCCTCGACATAGGCCTCGAAGCGCTCTGCGACCGGTGGTTCCCCGGGCCGGATCCGAGCCAGCGCCGCCTGCGAGGCCGGGAAGTCGTCGAGGAAGGTCGGCCGGCCGCGCCCCAGCCGCGGCTCGACGACAGCGCCGAGAAGCAGGGAGAGGCAGCCGTCACGGTCGACGTCGCCGGCGTCGAGGCCGAGGCCGGTCGCCCTCGCGCGCAGCTCGTCGTCGACGGCCGTGAAGGGGTCGAGCCCGGCGTGGCGCCGGAAGGCTTCGCGATAGGTCATGCGTTCGCCGGGCGCAGTGCCGAGCACCTCGGTCAGCAACGCGTCGACCTCGTCCATCAGCGCGCGGTGGTCCCAGCCCGGCCGGTACCACTCGAGCATCGTGAACTCGGGGTTGTGCCGGCGTCCCGCCTCGCCGTCGCGGAACGCTCGGCCGAGCTGGTAGATCGGGCCGGAGCCTGCGGCGAGCAACCGTTTCATCGCAAACTCGGGCGAGGTCTGGAGGTAGAGCCGCCGGCCGTCGGCGAGGTCCGTATGGAGCGGTGCGAGGTGGATGTCGGTGCCACCGGCCGCGGCGAGCACCGGGGTTTCGACCTCGATCACACTGCGCGCGGCGAAGAAGGCGCGGATCCGGGCCAGGACCTCCGCCCGCCTGCGCAGCGCCGCGAAGCCGGCGGAGGGCTCCCAGCTCGAGCTCATCTCAGCATGCGAGCCGCGCTCACTCCTTGGCGCGCGACACGTACGCGCCGGTCCGGGTGTCGATCTTGATCAGCTCCCCCTGCTGCACGAACAGGGGCACACGGACCACGGCGCCGGTGTCGACCGTTGCGGGCTTGGTACCGCCCGAGGAGGTGTCGCCGCGCACGCCGGGGTCGGTCTCGACGATCTCGAGGACCACGAAGTTGGGCGGGGTGACGGTAATCGGGCGGCCCTCCCAGAGGGTCACCACACACAGATCCTGCTCCTTGATCCACTGGGTAGTGTTGCCCATCGCCGCCGCGTCGGCCGCGATCTGCTCGAAGCTGGTCTGGTCCATGAAGTGCCAATGGTCGCCGTCGCTGTACAGGTACTGGAGCTCCTTGTCGACCACGTCCGCACCCTCGATCGACTCGCTGGCCTTGTAGGTGCGCTCGTTGACCCGTCCGGTGTTGAGGTTGTTGGCCTTGATGCGCACGAAGGCCTGGCCCTTGCCTGGCTTGACGAAATCCGTGTCGGTGATCACGGCCGGATTGCCGTCCATCATGATCTTGAGCCCGACGCGCAACTGATTCATGGTGTACGTGGTGGCCATTGAGAGCTCCCCTCGCCTCGCGCTTGCGGAAATCATACCGAAGCTGCTGGAATGCGCGGCATGATCGAACGACCGCCCGGAGTGCCCGAGCGCGGCGCGTGGCACCGCCTCCTGGCCGAGGGGATCGCCGACCTCGGCGAACTCCTCGACACGCTGGGACTCGATCCCGTGGTCGTGGGGGACGGCAGCGCCGCGGCCGCAGCCGTCCGTCAGTTCGCGGTCAGGGTACCACGAGGGTTTGTCGCGCGTATCCGGCCCGGCGATCCAGGCGACCCGCTCCTGCGCCAGGTCCTCGCGGACGCTCGAGAGGAAGCGTTGGTTCCGGGATTCGGAGTCGACCCGGTGGGCGAGCTGACCGCGGCGACCGCGCCCGGCCTGCTCTCGAAGTACCAGGGGCGGGTGCTTGTCATCGTCGCCGGGGCGTGTGCAGTGCACTGCCGCTACTGCTTCCGCCGCCACTTCCCCTACCCGGCGCACGCCGTCGCCGGGCGCGACTGGGGTCCCACAGTGGCGGCGGTGGCCGCTGACCCGACGGTCGAGGAGGTCATCCTGTCCGGAGGCGACCCCCTGATGCTGCCCGATGAGCGTCTCGCCGAGCTCGTCGGCGCTCTCGCCAAAGTGCCCCACCTGCGCAGGTTGCGGGTCCACTCCCGGATGCCTGTTGTGCTGCCCGAGCGGGTCGACGATGCCCTGCTGGAGTGGCTCGCCGGCACCCGGTTGACCACAGTCATGGTGGTGCACGCCAATCACGCCCGGGAGCTCGACGGCTCGGTGCGGGCCGCGGTCGGCCGCCTGCGCACCGCCGGCGTGACCGTTCTCAACCAGTCGGTTCTGCTGCGCGGCGTCAACGACTCGGTGGCGGCGCTCGCCGACCTCGGCCGGGCTCTCATCGAGGCGGGGGTGCTGCCCTACTACCTGCACCTGCTCGACCCTGTCGCAGGCGCCGCCCACTTCGATGTACCGGAGCCGGAAGCACGGGCGCTGGTCGGCGAGCTGATGACCGTGCTCCCCGGGTATCTCGTGCCGCGCCTGGTGCGCGAGCTGCCCGGCGCGCCGGCGAAGGTCCCAGTGACGGTCCGGCCGCTCTCGAGACCGCGCCGCTGATCAGGTTCCGGAGGTCGCTGCGGCGAGGACGCCGGCGCCGTCGGCGTGGATCGGGATGATCTCGCCGAGCCGACAGATCGCGAACAGAGTGCGGAGCTTGCCGACCACCCCGGTGAGCTCGAGGCTCGCATCCCGACGGCTGCAGGTCGCCTGGCACCGGATCAGCTCGCCCAGACCCGACGAGTCGGCGGCGGTCACCTCGCCGAGGTCGATCAGCACCCGGGTGAAGCCGCGGTTGAGCAGCTCGACGACGGCAGCGTGAAGGTTCGGCGCACCGTCGGCCTGGGACAGCTTGCCCGAGACATCGAGAACCGCGACCCGACCGAACGTCTTCACCCGTACCTGCACATCGACCTCCCGACACCGGGGAGCATACCCTCGTCCGAGCTGCCCAAAGGGTGTACGCCGTAGGGCGGGGCGGGGTTTCGCTACCATGGGCCACCATGACCGAGCCGACGTCCTCCCGCCACGCCGCATTCCCGACCGAGCACGAGGCCCTCCGCCAGGACGTCGGCTGGCTCGGTGCCGTACTCGGCAAGATCCTGACCGAGCAGGGAGGGCTGGCACTGTTCGAGGGCGTAGAGACGGCACGCCGGACGGCGATTGCCCGGCGGTCCGAACCCGGCGGCGACGCCACGGAGCTTGCCGAGCTCCTGGCGGGCCTCGACGCGACTGCGGCGGGCGAGCTCGCCCGCGCCTTTTCGTCCTACTTCTCGCTCGTCAACCTGGCCGAGTGGGTACACCGCATTCGCCGCCGGCGTGCCCAGATGTCGGACCCGGCGCGGCCCCAGCCGGGCTCGCTGGCGGCGGTGACCGCCGACCTCGCCGCGGCAGAAGTTCCGCTCGAAGATGTCCGCGCCATGCTCACCCGGACCCTCGTCACCCCGGTCTTCACCTCCCACCCCACCGAGGCGATCCGGCGCACGATCCTGGCCAAGGAGCAGAACCTCGCCCGGCTGCTGGTCGATCGGCTCGAGCACTCCGTCCTGACCCCGCCCGAGGCCCGCGCGCTCGACGCCAGGGTGGCGGAGGAAGTCTCAATCGTCTGGCAGACCGACGAGCACCTGCCGGCCAGACCAACGGTGGCTGACGAGGCCGAGCACGTCAGCTTCTACCTGAGCGAGGTGGTCTACCGGATCATCCCGCCGCTCTACGAGGCTCTCGAGGACGCCCTCGACGCGGCGTACGGACCGGGTGCCGGGTCCAACCTGCCATGCCCCATGGTCCGCTTCGGGACCTGGGTCGGCGGTGACATGGACGGCAACCCCAACGTCGGCCCCGACACCGTGCTCGCGACCCTCGAGCGTCAGCGGGAGGTGGTCGTCGGGCACTACCGCAGCGAGGTCCGCCAGCTCTTCGACCTGCTCAGCCAGTCGAGCTCGAGGGTCGAGATCGACGCTGACGTGATCGAGCGCGCCCAGACGGCGCGGGCGGTGCTCGGAGACGCTGCGGACACCATCCCAGAGCGCTATGCCGAGATGCCCTACCGAGTGCTGCTGTGGCGGATCTGGGAGCGCCTTGGTGCTACCCTCGCGCGCCGCGACGGCGCCTACCCCGGACCCGGAGAGCTCGGCGACGACCTTGCCAGCATCGCCGACAGCCTGCGCCGCCATCGCGGTCAGGGCGCTGGGCTCTTTCAGGTGCGACGCCTCCAGCGGCGGCTCGCCACCTTCGGCTTTCACCTCGCGACACTCGACGTCCGCCAGGACGCCCTCGTCCACCGCAGAGTCGTCGGCGAGCTGCTCGGCGAGCCCGACTTCGCTGCGCTGACCGCGCAGGACCGCTACGCCAGGCTACGGTCTGCTCTCGGCGAGCCGCTCTCGGCGCCTGCGGCACCTTCCAACGAGGCCCGCCGCACGATCGACACCCTGTCCGCAATCGCCACGGCCCGCGAGCGGTTCGGCGCTGAGGCGATCGGCCTCTACATCATTTCGATGGCGTCCGGCGCCGACGACGTGCTCGCGGTGCTCGCTCTCGCGCGGGCAGCCGGGCTCGAGGACCGGCTCGGCAGAGTCGCACTCGACGTGGCACCGCTGCTCGAAACCGTCGACGACCTCACCTGCGCCCGGACCGTGCTCGAGGAGATGCTCGCCGAGCCCCATTATCGCCGCCACCTGGCCGGACGGGATGACGAGCAGGTGGTGATGCTCGGCTACTCGGACTCGTCGAAGTTCTCCGGCATCGCGCCGTCGCGGTGGTCGTTGTACTGCGCGCAGCAGGAGCTGGTCGCCGCCGCCGAAACGGCCGGGGTCGGCCTGACGCTGTTCCACGGCCGCGGCGGTACCGCTGGGCGCGGCGGGTCCAAGCCTCGCTCGGCGATCCTTGCCGAGCCCCCCGGCGCCATCCGCGGCCGGCTCCGACTGACCGAGCAGGGCGAGATCATCCACGCCAAGTACGGCCTGCGCGGCATCGCCGAGCGCACCCTGGAGCTGATGATCGGCGCCGTGCTCGAGGCGTCGCTACAGTCGGCGGAGCGCGCGCCGGTCGACCCCGCCTGGGCTGCCGTGATGACCACCGTGGCCGGCGCCGCGCGCGGCACCCATTACGCGCTGGTGCATACGAACCCCGACTTCCTGCCGTACTTCCGCGCCGCCACGCCGATCGACGTCATCGAGCGTCTCCCGATCGGGTCGCGCCCGGCGTCGCGGCGCTCCGGTCAGGGGCTCGAGAACCTGCGCGCCATCCCCTGGGTCTTCGCCTGGACCCAGAGCCGGCACCTCCTGCCGGGGTGGTTCGGGGTCGGCTCCGGCCTCGCTGCCGCCGCTTCCGAGCACGGCGACGAGGTGCTCGCCGAGATGGCGCGACGCTGGCCGTTCTTCACCAACCTGCTCGCCGACGTCGAGATGGTGCTGGCCAAGTCCGACCTCGACATCGCGCGTCACTACGCCGACCTCGCGGGCGAGCACGCCGATCACGTGTGGCCGGTGGTTGCCGCTGAGTTCGAGCGCACGCGCAGCGCGATCCTGCGCGTGACCGGGCACACCGAGGTGCTCGAGGGCGAACCCCTGCTCGCCCGTTCCATCCGCCTTCGCAACCCCTATGTCGACCCCATGAGCCTGCTCCAGGTCGATCTCCTGCGCCGCTGGCGGGCGACCGACCGCAGCGACCGGGAGCTCGAACGCGCGCTGTTCACAACCGTGCGCGGCATCGCCAGGGGTCTCCAGAGCACCGGCTAGGAGCTCACAGGCCAGAGGCCTTCAACGACAATGGCTACGTCGCGACGCGGGGGCGAGGGCCTCTGCCCTGCGGGCTCCTCTGACGCGCTGCGCGCGTCGCAGGAGGGTGATGGAGCCGAGGCTTGTGTCCGCGGAGGATCATCCTCCGACCAGCCAGAGCCTGTGCTCATGACTCCCTCGTCCTGTGCAGCGGACTCCGACCCATCTAACAGTTGCGGTTTCAGCCGCAACTGAAGGTGACGGAGATCACGCACCCTCGGGCAGGATCGGCCCCGCATGCTACGATCGAAAGCTGCCCCCTGCGGCATCGCTGGCCTCGAGACCGTCGCGCCCGCGATGCCGCCACCGAAGGTGGAGGAATCGCCGTGACGCCGGAGGATCGCGTCAAACGCAGCCTGCTCCGGGGAGTCCTCGAGGAGAACCTCGAGGTACTCGACAGCCAGCCGCGCGGTACGATTCGACGTGAGCGAGCGGCCCGGTCCGCCCGGCGGCATAGGCTCGTCCGGTCGGCGGGCGTCGCCGCCGCCGTCGCGGTGCTCGGCCTCCTGCTGGCAACGATGCGCGGCGGCGGTGCCTCTCCCACCGCCACCGCAGCCCCTGTCCCGGCGACAACTGCCGCCGAGTCCGAGGGCTCCCTGCTCGAGCGCTTCGCGAACGCCGTCATCGGCGGGCGGAACGCCGGGCTGGTCGGCGAGGTCATCCCGCTCTCGGTGTCCACGGTGGTGGTCGATCCCGGCCACGGTGGCGTCGACAGCGGCACCGCGCCCGGCATGGGTCTGCTCGAGAAGGACCTCACCCTCGACATCGCGCGTCGGCTCGCCGTCCTGCTCGAAGCCGGCGGCAGCCGGGTCGTGCTGACCCGCCACGACGACCGCGCGGTGTCGCTGCGCGAGCGGGCCGAGATCGCCAACGCGGCCCACGGCGACCTGTTCCTGTCGATCCACCTCAACTGGCTGCCGGATCGCGAGGCGCGCGGGGTCGAGACCTACTACCTCGGGCCCACCAACGACCCTTTCATCCGCAAGCTCGCATCGGTAGAGAACGAGCGCTCGGGCTACGCCCTCGCCGACTACCGCAGTCTGCTCGAAGGCATCTTCGCCGACGCCCGCCAGCACGAGTCCCACCGACTGGCGGAAGCGATCCAGTCGCACCTGGTCGCGACCATCGGCGCCGCCCAGCGCAAGGTCGCCGACCGCGGCGTGATGACCGCCCCGTTCGTGGTCCTGGTCACCACCGAAATGCCGGCGGTCCTGGTCGAGGTGGCCTGCCTGTCCAACCAGGGTGAGGCGCACCAACTCGCCTCGCCGGAGTACCGTCAGCGGGTCGCCGCCGCGCTCGTCGACGGGATCAGGAGCTACGCGGCGTCGATCGGCGACTCAGCCGGAAAGGAAGCCCAGGGATGAGCAAGGACAGCGGAGACCTCCTCGTCGGCATCGATCTCGGCACCTCGCGGAGCTCGATCTCGACCTCCGACGGACAGCGCCACGTGGTCGAGAGCTACGTCGGATGGCCGGTCGACATGGTCGCGCGCAAGATCCTCAAGAAGTCGGTGCTGGTGGGACGGGAGGCGGTCGACAACCGCACCATGCTCGACATCCACCGTCCCCTCGAGCGGGGCCTGCTCAAGGAGGGCTCCGAGAAGGACCAGCAGGCGGTGCGCCAGCTCCTCGAACACCTCATGACGACCGCCGGCGCCGCCGAGGCGCGCAAGGGAGGCCGCAAGGCGCGGGCAGTGGTCGGCGTCCCGGCCGAGGCGCTGCGGGTCAACCGGCAACACCTGCGCGAGGCGATGCGCGGCTTCGTCGACAGCCTGATGATCGTGACCGAACCGTTCGCGGTCGCCTACGGTCTCGACGCGCTCCTCCACGCCCTGATCATCGACATCGGAGCCGGAACCAGCGACTTCTGCGTGATGCGCGGCCGCTACCCTACCGAGGACGACCAGCGCACCCTCGCCAACGCCGGTGACTGGGTCGACGAGCAGCTCAAGCGACTGCTCGACGAGCGCCACCCCGGCCTGGCGGTGTCGATTCACACCGTGCGCGAGTGGAAGGAGTCGTTCGGCTACGTTGGCGAATCGGCGAAGCCGGTCAAGGTCACGGTCCCCGTCGGCGGCCGACCGACCGAGCTCGACCTCGGTGAGGAGATGCGTCTCGCTTGCGAGGGGTTGGTCCCGCCAGTGGCGGAAACCATGCTCGACCTGATCGCCGGAGTCGAGTCGGAGTACCAGGAGCGAGTGCGCGGGAACGTCTTCCTCGCCGGGGGGATGTCGGCGATCCCAGGGCTCGCGGGCGCCCTCGAGCAGGCCCTCGCGGACTTCGGCGGCGGCACTGTACGGATCGTCGACGACCCGGTGTTCGCCGGCAGCGATGGCGGTCTCTCCCTGGCCAAGGACGCGCCCCGCTCGGACTGGGAGAAGCTGCCGGCGTGAAGCTCGGCCGCGCGATTCCGGCGGGGGTCCTGGCTGCGGCCGCGCTCCGGGTCGCCGCCGGCTCGCCGACCGTGGAGCCGGGCACCGTCGTCCGCTGGCCGGGCGAGGGAGTCAGCGAGTGCTCGGCCGTCGGGCGGAGCTGGCTGCCCATGCCCGACGGCTGCATGTACCCGATCGATCTGCTCACCCCGGCGGGACCGCTGGTGCTCGCGCGCGAGCGCCGCGGCCTTCCCGAGCTGCTCACGGTGGAGGTCGCCGACTACCCCTACCCCGAGCAGCGATTGAACGTCCCGGAGAAGACCGTCCATCTCTCCGTCGAGGACGAGGCTCGGGCCGAGCGGGAGCACGCCGAGGTCGACGCACTGTGGTCCCGGCGCGGCCCGGTCCGGTTCAGCCTGCCGCTGTACCCGCCGCTGGATCCGATGCCCGAGCCGGCGAGCTTCGGTGCCCGTAGGATCCTCAACGGTGAGCCGCGGAGCCCGCATACGGGGATCGACCTGCGCGCCGCGGCCGGGACGCCGGTCCACGCCGCCGCTAACGGCACGGTGGTCCTCGCCGCCGACCACTTCTTCTCCGGCCGCAGCGTGTTCATCGACCACGGCGGCGGTCTGGTGACGATGTACTTCCACCTTCGGACGATGAAGGTCGCGGCCGGGGACGGGGTGCGCCGCGGACAGGTCATCGGCACCGTCGGCTCGACCGGGCGGGCGACCGGGCCGCACCTGCACTTCGGCGTGCGCTGGCTGGGGGCGCGGATCGAGCCCACCGAGCTCTTCGGCCCCCCGTTCGCGATCCCCACCGTGAATCCCTGAGCCGCTGCCGACAGCCAGCCCTGGCGCGCACAGCGCGTCAGAGCTCGCGGAAGCTCTCCTTTTCGATCGCCGCGTCGAAGGCCGTCCTCGAGGTGACCAGGCCGTCTTCGAGCAGGCGACGGATGGAGGCGTCCATCTCGACCATGCCCTGGCGGCTGCCGGTCTGGAGCGCGGACGCGATCTGGTGGCTCCTGCCGTCGCGGATCATCGTCCCGATCGCCGGTGAGCTGAACAGGACCTCGAAGGCCGCGACGCGCCCGCCCCCGATTTTCGGCAGCAGCTGCTGTGCGACCACGGCCCGCAAGACCTCGGCCAGCACGCTGCGCACCCCGTCCTGCTCGGCGGCCGGAAACACGCTGATGATGCGGTCGACCGTCTTGACCGCGCTCGAGGTGTGGAGGGTGCCAAGCACCGCGATGCCCTTCTCGGCGGCGGTCAGGGCCATGGCAATGGTCTCGCGGTCTCGCATCTCGCCGACCAGAATGACGTCGGGGTCCTCGCGCATGGCGCCGCGGACACCGTCCGCGAAGCTGAGAGCGTGGGTGCCGATCTCACGCTGGTGCACCAAGCAGCGCTTCGGCGTGTGGAGGAACTCGATCGGGTCCTCGAGGGTAATGATGTGGGCAGCCCGGGTCGCGTTGATGAGGTCGACCACGGCGGCAAGGGTGGTCGACTTGCCGGACCCGGTCGGACCGGTGACCAGCACCAGGCCGCCGCTAAGCTCGGCGAGCCGGCGCACGACAGGCGGCAGCCCGAGCTCGTCGATCGTCATCACCTGGGATGGGATCAGCCGCAGAACCGCCCCGGAGCCCCGCTGCTGGCGAAAGATGTTGACCCGGAAGCGGGCCAGGCCGGGCACTTCGTAGGCGAAGTCGGCGTCCCCGGACGCGAGGAAGTCCCGCCACCGCGCCTCCGGGGCGATCGGGCGCACCAGCGCTTCGAAGTCCGCCTCGCGCAGGATGCGATACCGGACCTTCTCCATCGACCCCGCGATGCGCAGCATCGGCGGTCGCCCGACGGTGAGGTGCACGTCGGAGGCGCCGCGATCGCTGAGCAGCCTCAGGAAGCGGTCGATACGCTGGACGGCAGTCGGCTCGGTGCTCATAGGAAGGTCCTCAGCTCGAGGAACTCGCGCGACACCAGGGGTTCGAAGTCGCGCTTCGTCGAGGCGGCGAGCCAGGCTGTCTCCGGCGTGATCGCGCCGCGCGTGACGAGCCCCCGTAAGGCGTCGTCGAAGGTCTGCATCCCGACCGCGCGTCCCATCTGCATTGCCGAGGCCACCTGGGTAGTCTTGTCGTCGCGAATCAACGCCGCCACACCACGGGTCACCTGGAGGACCTCGAAGCACGCGACCCGGCGCCGCTCGCCCACAGCCGGTAGCAGCCGCTGCGCGATCACCATGCGGAGCGACTCCGCGAGAGCCGAGCGCACCTGGCCCTGCTCGGCAGACGGAAAGCTTTCGATCAGGCGCTCGACTGCGCGCGCCGTACCGGTGGCGTTGAGGGTGGCGAGGACCACGTGCCCGGTCTCGGCAGCAGTCAGGGCGAGAGCCACGGTCTCGGCATCACGTACGTCGCCGATGACGATCACGTCCGGATCCTCGCGCAGGGCCGCTCGCAGCCCGCGCGCGAACGAGGTCATGTGGGTGCCCAGCTCGCGCTGGTTGATCAGGCAGCTCTTGAACGGGTGGACGAACTCGACCGGGTCCTCGAGGGTGATGACGTGGGCCGCGCGGGACTCGTTGAACAGATTGACCAGCGCCGCGAGGGTCGTGGTCTTGCCAGAGCCGGCGGCGCCGCAGACCAGGAACAGACCCTGGTGATGCTCGACGACGGTCCCCATGTGGGCGGGCAGCCCGAGCTCGTCGAGCGTCGGAGGCCGCTCCGGGATGACCCGGAAGACCGCGTTGAGGCCGCGGTGGTCGAGGAACAGGTTGCCGCGGTAGCGTCCCGCCCTCGGGATCCAGTGGCACAGGTCGAGCGTCCGTTCCCGCTCCAACCGCTCGAGCTGCTCTGCGTTGAGGATCGACTGGATGAGCTCGGTGATTTCCACAGCGGACAGCGGCTCGCCGGGAAGCGGCACCAGCTCCGCGGCCAGACGCAGGGTGGGCGGGCTGCCCACCGAGAGGTGGAGATCGGACGCGCCCTCGTTGCGCGCCTCGACCAGGAGCGCGTGCAGGGCGGGCTCGTCGTCGGCGACCTCGGCGCGCATTGCGGTGGTCCGCAGCGTCAACGCGTCGTCGAGTTGCGCCCGCCGGCGAGCCGCGATCTCCTCTGCCACCTCGAGGGCGCGGCTGCGCACGATCCGGTCTGGATCCGTGGTCGCCACCCGCCGCAGCGCCTCGAGGATGCGCGGATGGGTGAAGTGGCGCATCGCCAGCAGGACCTCGATCCGAACCTCGACCGCCGGGTCCTTGAGCAGCCGTGCCAGACCGGGCAGAGCACGGATGTCGCCGATCCGGCCGAGGGCCTCTACCGCCGCCCAGCGGGCTTCGGGGTCGTCCAGCACCCCGGAGAGTCCATCGACCGCCGCCGGGTCGCCGATCCGGCCGAGTGCCTCTGCCGCGGTCAGGCGGACCCACCAGTCGGGGTCGCCGAGGCGGGTGACGAGCGCCGGGACGACCCGAGCGTCGTCGAACGACGCGGCGACGGCGATGGCGCCGGAGCGGATCTCCTCATCGGGGTCCTCGAGCAGCTCGACGACCGGATCGAGCACCTCGGAACCGAGCTCGGACAGCGACTCGAGAGCGCGTTCACGCACCCACCCCGCGAGCGTCCGCGCATGCTCGAGGAGGCGCCGGACCACCGGTCGTCGGTCCGGAAGCGCGAACAGCACACCCAGTGCGGCCCTGCGCACTCCGTGCTCGGCGGAGGAGACCAACGGCAGCATGTGGTCGATCAGCTCCGGACCCGCCTCGCGCGCAGCGCCGGCGAGGGCGTCGGCGAGACGTTGACGGATCGCGGGCCGGCAGGTCGCAAGCCCGGAGGCCAGCTGTGCGGCAGCCTCCGTCGGCGCATGGCTCGCCAGGGTGGAGAGCACGATCTCGCTGACCCCGGACTCATCATCCGCAGCCAGTGGCAGCCAGCGTTCCAACGCAGCCGCTGACCACGGCCGTTCCGCCAGCTTCGCAAGCGCGCTCCGCCGCTCGTCGGCCGAGCCGCTGGCCACCAGCCGCCACAGCGGGCCGTCGACGTCGACCGATGGCGGCAGTGCCAGAAGCAGGCGCCGAGCCGCAGCACGATCGTCCTCACGGGCCGCGGCGAGAGCGGCGGCGAGCCGAGCGTCGAGCCCGCTCCCGACGACGTCAGCGAGCAGCATCGCAGCCGCCCGGATCGACGCATCGGGCGCCGTCCTGCTGGCCGCCACCAAGGCCTGCACGAGCTCGTCCGGTGCGACGCGGGTCAGCAGCTCTCTCGCGGCGTCGCGCAGCTCGGGCTCTGACCGGAAGGCCATCCAGGCGAGGTCACGCGCCGCGAGCCCTTCAGCCCGACGCACGACGTCGAGCAGAGCGTCACGCTCGGCCGCATCCTCGAACGTCATCTGGGCGAGCCGACGCAGCGCATCGCGCACCGCGACCCGGGGGCGCACCGTGGGCATCATCAGCCATCATAGCCGGACCGGCGCGGTTGGATCAGAAGCTCAGAGACGAGCTCGCGCCAACGGCACTGTCCACGGCGGTGCCACGGGAGCGGCCATGGCGGCGGAACATCACCTGGGTGCCCGCGATCCGGTCGCCAAGCCGCAGACCCTTGGGGTGCCTCCAGATGAGGGCGATCTCGATCAGGAGCACCGCCGCGGCGAATGGGGCGGCGACGGAAAGACAGAGCAGGGGCACGGCGACCAGCGGCAGGTTACGCAGGATCGAGACGGCAGGAGTCATCGGCGCCGAGCTGCGCCGCGCGACGCGGAGGTGCTGGTGCGCCTTCCCAGGCGAACGCGAGCCCGAGAGCTGGAGAGGAAGGTCGTCGCGCAGAAGCATGAACACGCCGGCAAGCATGAGGCCCAGCGTCGAGGCAATGTCAAGCCCGAGGCTCGCGCGCCCCGAGCCCGAGATCTCGAGAAGTAGCGCCACCACTCCCCAGACGAGACCGACGACTGCCATGGCGATGGCGAGGTCGATGAAGGCGGCCCGGAATCGGCGCGCCGACCTTCGGTTGACCGAACGCACCGAGAGAACGGCCGCGGCAGTGGCCGGAACGGCGGCAGCCGCCACGCTGACCCACAGACCCATCCTCGCCTTCCCTCCCGCGAAACCGGCACCAGCATCCAAATGCCTCCTCGTGTTGTCAAGGGGTCCCACACCGGGGGACGTCGAAGAAGACCTGTCTCGACTTTGCCCTCTGTTCTGGCGCCGCGGTCGCCACCGGTTGTGGTGAGCGGGCGGTGCGGCTAGACTCGAGCTTCGCGGACATCGCCGGAAGGAGATCACCATGGACTCGCAGGGCCCTCGGACCATCGACCTCGACCAGCTCCGCGGTCACCGACCACCACTGCGCTCCGTGCTCGCGGTGGTGCTGGTGGTCGTCGGACTGGTCCTCGCGTGGACCACGTTCTTCACCGTCGATCCGGAGGAGGTCGGGGTCGTGCTTCGCTTCGGACGCTATACGCGGACCGCGGATCCGGGCCTCAACCTCAAGCTGCCGAGCCCCGTCGAACAGGTCTTCAAGGTCCCCGTGCAGCGCCAGCTCAAGGAAGAGTTCGGCTTCCGCACCACCCGCGCCGACGTGCGCACCAGCTATGACCGCGGCGGCGACTACTCCGGCGAGTCGCTGATGCTCACCGGCGACCTCAACGTCGCGGTCGTCGAGTGGACCGCACAGTACCGGGTCAGCGACCCCTACAAGTTCCTGTTCAAGGTCCGCAACGTCCAGAAGACATTCCGGGACATGAACGAAGCGGTCATGCGCGGGGTCGTCGGGGACCGCAGCGTCAGTGAGGTTCTCACCGTCGGCCGCCAGGAGGTCGCCTCGACGGTCGAGGAGGAGCTGCAGGCGCTGTGCAACCAGTACGAGACCGGGATCACGGTCGATCAGATCGTGCTCCAGGACGTCAACCCGCCCGACCCGGTCAAGCCCTCGTTCAACGAGGTCAACCAGGCCGAGCAGGAGCGCGAGCGTGCGATCAACGAGGCCCGCTCCGAGTACAACAAGGTCATCCCCAAGGCCCGCGGTGAGGCACTGCAGGCGATCGAGCAGGCCCAGGGCTACGCCATCGACCGGGTCAACCGCGCCAAGGGCGACGCGGCCCTGTTCGAGCAGCTCCTGGCCGCCTACCGGCGCGCCCCCGAGGTCACCCGCCGGCGCATCTTCCTCGAGACCATGGAGGCGGTCTATCCCAAGACTCAGCGCAAGCTCCTGATCGACACCCAGCTTAAGGGCATGCTGCCGGTCCTCGACCTGGACGGGGCCACGAAGAGCACCGGGGGTCAGAAATGAAACAGCTTTCTATCGGCCTCGTGCTCGCGGTCGTGCTGCTCGGTCTGCTCGCGCTCGGCGGCACCTTCTACATCGTCCCAGAGACCCACCAAGTGGTGATCACCCAGTTCGGCAAGCCGATCGGCGAGCCGGTGACCACGCCGGGCCTCAAGCTCAAGATGCCCTTCTTCCAGACTGCCAACTTCTTCGACAAGCGGTTCCTGGAGTGGGACGGCGACCCCAACCAGATCCCGACCGAGGACAAGCGCTTCATCTGGGTGGACAGCTACGCCCGCTGGCGGATCACGGACCCGCTGCTGTTCTTCCAACGCCTGCGCGACGAACGCGGTGCCCAGTCGCGCCTCGACGACATCCTCGACGGCGAGACCCGCAACACGATCGCAAAGCACAAGCTGATCGAGATCGTGCGGACCTCGAACCGCGTGCTCGCCAAGAGCACCGAAATGCCGACCGAGGAGACGGCCGAGAAGATCGCCTACGGCCGCGTCGTGCTCGAGAAGGAGGTGCTCGCCAACGCGGCCAAGCGCACGTCCGACCTCGGCATCGAGATCCTCGACTTCCGTTTCAAGCGCATCAACTACGAGGAAGGCGTGCGCAACGAGGTCTACGCGCGGATGATCTCCGAGCGCCAGCGGATCGCCGAGCAGTACCGCTCCGAGGGTGCCGGCGAGGCCGCCAAGATCAACGGTGACAGGGACCGCGACCTCAAGCAGATCACCTCGGACGCCTACCGTCAGTCCCAGGAGATCAAGGGCAAGGCGGACGCCGAGGCGGCGGACATCTACGCCCGTGCTTACACCAAGGACGCGGACTTCTACCGCTTCCTGAAGACCATGGAGGTCTACCGCACCACGCTCGACGACAAGACGGTGCTCCTGCTCACGACGCAGGGAGAGTTCCTGCGCTACCTCGAGAGCTCGAAGTAGTCAGGAGACATCGGCCACAGTGTCGAGCTTGCGGCGGATCGCCTTGACATCGTCCCAGGCCAACCGCTTCTCCGCCGGGCTGCGCAGCAGATAGGCAGGGTGGAAGGTCACCAGAAGCGGAATGCCGAGGTAGCTGGTCCAGCTTCCGCGCATCGCACGCATCGGCTTGGTGCTGCCGGTGAGCCGGCGGGCCGCCGGGCGTCCGAGCGCGACGATGACGCGCGGGCGGACGAGCTGTATCTGCCGGTCCAGGAACGGGGCGCATGCGGCGACCTCGTCGACCTCCGGATCGCGGTTGCCCGGCGGCCGACATTTGACGACGTTCGCAATGAACACCTCGCCGCGCTCGAAGCCGAGGGCGAAGATCATGGCGTCGAGAAGCTTGCCCGCAGGACCCACGAACGGCCGTCCGGTCCGGTCCTCCTCGGCACCGGGACCTTCGCCGATGAACATCACCGGCGCATGCGGATCACCCTCTCCGAACACCAGCCGGCGGCGGCCCTCGGCGAGCCGGCAGCGCGTACACCCGTCGACGAATGCCGCAAGCCCCTCGAGACTGTCGCAGGCCGCGGCGCCCTGCACCCCGTCGGGCAGTGACCCACCTTCCGGCGGCAGCGGCGCGACCGGTGCCGTCGGGGGGACCTCGGGGACGGCCGCAGGACGGCCGAGCTCGGGCGGCTCGGTCCATCCGAGGTCGCGGCAGTAGCGGATCAGGTCCCGGGCGCGCATCGCCTCGCCCGGGCGGCGAGCAGCTCGCCCGAGAGCGCGAGCAGGATCTCCCGCGCAACGTCTTCCTTGCCCGCGGACTTCACGTGGCGGTCCAATCCGGCCACAGACATCAGCCAGACCTCGTTGCGCGCCGACTCCATCCCGACGCCGGATGCCGAAATGTCGTTCAACACCACGGCGTCGGCGCCCTTGGCGCGCATCTTCGCCAGCGCGCGCTCACGATCTGGGCCCGCCTCGGCCGAGAACACCACCACATACGGCCGCTCGGCACGAGCGCCGAGACCTGCCGCCAGGTCGGGGACCGGCTCGAGCTCGAGCTGGAGACCGCCGGCTCGACGATCGAGCTTGCCGGCGACCGGCCGTGAGGGCCGCAGATCGGCGACCGCCGCAGTCAGAAGGGCGGCGTCCGCACCTGGTGCGAGCCGGTCGAGGGCGTCGCCCATCTCGGCGGCGCTGTCGACTGCGACCGCCTCCACGCCGGCCGGCGGCGCCACTGCCAGCGGGCCGTGCAGCAGCACGACCTCGGCTCCCAGGCGACGGGCTTCGGCCGCGAGCGCGACGCCCATGCGCCCCGACGAGCGGTTGGTGATCACCCGGACGAGGTCGATCGCTTCCCGGGTCGGCCCCGCCGACACCAGCACCTTGAGCCCGGCGAGCGGCCCCCGTCGGGGCAGCAGGCGGAGGGCCTGGTCGAGAATGGCTCGCACCGGCGCGAGCCGTCCCTCGCCCTCGTCGCCGCACGCAAGCATGCCGGGCTCGGGCTCGACCACTGCGACGCCGCGTCCGACGAGCGTCGCCATCGCCGCGACCGTCGCGGGCTGGCGCCACATCACGGTGTTCATCGCTGGCGCCACCAGCACCCGGCGACGATGCGCCAGAGCGTAGGTCGTGAGCGCATTGTCCGCGATGCCAGCGGCGAGCTTGGCCATCAGGTTGGCGGTCGCGGGAGCCATCAGGAGCAGGTCGGCCCAGTGCGAAAGCTCGACGTGGTCCACCCCCGGCTCCGCCGGACGCGCCCACTGGTCGACCTCCACTGGATGACCCGACAGCACCGCGAAGGTGCGAGGATGGACAAACTCGGTCGCGTGCGGGGTCAAGATGACCCGCACCTCGACGTCGTGCCTGATCAGCTCACGCAGGAGCTCGACGGACTTGAAGGCCGCGATGCCCCCGCTGACGCCGAGGACGACGCGTCCCGCCACGGCACCTACTCGTCGTCGTCTTCGAGAACGTCCGGCTCGTCGTCGAGGGGGATCTCGTCCGCGTCTTCATCCTCGGCCTCGTCGATGCTCTCGAGGTCGTCGTCGCCGGCGTCGTCGGTCTCGTCGTCCTCAGCACTCTCCTCATCCCGGAGGTCGACCGACTTGCCCTCACCGGATGCGGCAGCACGCAGTTCGCCGCTCCGACTGGCACGAGCGGCCATTCCGAGCAGCCGCTGCAGACGGTCGAGCTCGTCGTCCTGGTCGGCCTCGTAGGACTCGTCGTCACCGACGCTGGAAAGGGGTGCTGACGTCGGCAGCACATCGGGAATTCTGCGGGCCGGTTCGGGCACGACCTCGCCTCCGACCTCAGCGCGGAACTGCTCGGCGATCGCCTGGCGTTGCGCGTCGAGCTCCTCCTGGGTGAGGATCCGCCACGTCACGAGACCCTGGTCGACGTCGTCGCGGGCGATCAGCGTGGGCTTCACGTGGCGACTCTCACCTCGCGGTTTGGCGCCATGGATGAGCTGCTCGGCGCGCTGCGAGACGACCACGATGTACCGGAAGGCGGAATCAAACTCCTCGGGCTTCTGGATCATACGATGAGATCCTCCTGGAGCGCCGCACGAAAGGCCTCCCGGATCGCGTCCAGCCGGGGCTTCAGGCGCTCGGAGCGGTGGTGCTCTGCGAGACAGATCCCGAACAAGGCATCGACCGCCTCGTCGAGACGATCGTTGATAATAGCATAGTCAAACTCCCCAGCGACACCGAACTCCCGCAGGGCCCATCGCAGCCGGCGCTGGATCGCATCTGGCGGATCCTGGCGCCTTCGCATCAGGCGCTCCTTGAGCACCGGGTAGGACGGGGGATAGACGAAGATCTTGACCGCATCCGGAACCTGGGTCTTGACCTGGTTCGCGCCCTGCACCTCGATGTCGAGGAAGACGTCGACGCCCTGGGCAAGGTGGCCGTCGACCTCCCTGCGTGAGGTGCCGTAGAGGGCGCCGGCGTACTCCGCCCACTCGAGTAGCTCGCTGCGGTCGACCATGCCCTCGAAGGTGGAACGGTCAACGAAGTGGTAGTCGATGCCGTCGACCTCTCCAGGACGGGGCGGGTCGATGGTGGCGGGCCTGCGGCTGCGAGTCGTGTGCGAAACGGAGAAGTGGCTGCGAACCCCACAGCTCTCGAGACGCTCGATCGTGTGCTTGATCAGCGTCGTCTTCCCGCCCCCGGACGGTGACGACACGATGAACAGGAGCCCGTGGTCGATCGCCAGCACGCTGGTCCCCTCCGCCGAAGGTCATCCTACGCGAGGCGACCTCCCACGCCAACCGTCCCTGCTTCCGAGCCCGGCGGATCGCCGCCGTCCCGAGGTTCGACCGCGGTCCGTTCCAGCAGCATGAGGGTCCAGTCGTCCTCCGGCTCGCTTCCCGTGCGGCGCCTGACCTCATCGACCAGATGCTCGAGCCACTCGGGCCCTCGTGCGGTCGCCGCGCCGAGGAGTCGCTCGAAGGCCGCGTAGCCGAGCGGCTCACCAAGCGGCGACGTGGCCTCCGGAATTCCGTCGGAGAGCAGCAGCAGGCGCTCGCCCACCGCGAGGACCCCGCGCAAGACCCGGTACCCGGAGCCGGCACGCACACCGAGCGGCAACCGCGGCCCCGGCACCGAAAGGGCGACAATCGAGCCGTCGGCACACAGGTGGTAGGGGTCCGGCAGCCCGGCGTTGGCGAGCTCGAAGGCCCCGCTCGCGGGATCGAGCCGGACCAGGGCCAGAGCGACGAAGTGGCGCACACCGCCCTCCTCGACGAGCCGCCGTCTGAGCTCTTCGAAGGTCTCCGGCAAGCTGTGGTCGGTGAGCAGGAGCGGTAGTCGAGCCGTCACCGAGGCCATCACCAGGCTCGCCGCCATGCCCTTCCCCGCGACATCGCCGACCGCCGCCACGACGCTGCCGTCGGGAAGCCGGACGACGTGGTAAAGGTCCCCCGCGACCCAGCGCGCCGGATGGTGGGCGACGTCAGTTCGCCAACCCCTGCCGCTGTCACGACGTTCCGGCAGCAGGCGGCTTTGGAGGACGGCGGCGAGCTCGAGCTCGCGAACCGCATACTCGTTTGCCTTCGCTGCCTCGATCGAGCGCTCGAGACGCGAACGGAGTGCCTCGTAGAGCACGAACAGCGATCCAACGACGATCGCGATCAGGCCGACGATCAGGAGGCCGCGTACGAGGTCGCCCACGGAGCCGATGACCCGCACTCCGAGCGCGACCCGCGCGATCAACGCGGCCACGCACCAGCCGATGATCCCTCCGACGAACAGGGCAGTGGCGATCGCGAGTCGGCGCCACCCGGCCGCGAGACCGTCGAGCACCGGATGCAGGGCGCGTATCAGGAGGCTGCAGGCCAACCCGATACACGCCCCCATCACGGCCCCGACGACGAGGGATCGGGGACCGAGCAAATCCGGCCGCCCGAGGGCCATGAAGCCGGTGACCGCGACGCCGACCGCGGCTGAGATCAGGAGATTCCGAGCCAGCGAGCGCCAGGCCCTGGCTGAGTGGCTGCTACGGGCGGGATGTTCCATCCACTCCATGGTACTCGGCTGGCACCTCGCGGTGGCGCCTGCGGGCGGTTTCGAGCATGGCAGCGAACGTCGCTGTCGTCATCGACCCGCGACAGTCTGGGAGGCTCGTGCGGGTCGTTCTCTCGCTGTCATCCCGCGTGCTACCGACGTCTTGCGCCGATCGGCGCACCTCAGAGGTCTTCTCATGCAACGTCTTCTCATAGGAGAAGCATCGTCTCCGGCTGCGACTTCCTGCGGCCGGTCACCCGCTCGATCCACGTCGACATCCGATACGTCCTGTGGCTGATGCAGCCGCTGGAAGACGCGGACCGCCTGCTCGCGATGAGGGGCACCGGGGGGGAGCGATTGAAAAGTCGTCCATTCCCTGACTCGTCGAATCGACCTCCCTCAACTGTAAGGTCTGCCGCTCAGATCGTGATAGACTCGTAGGTCTGGAGGCTCATATTCGACGTACAGCTTCCGGATGGGCGCGGCCGGGCCGGGTCGTCCCGGGAGATTCGGGGGCGGACCTCCGACCGGCGCGAGTGGCGGACTTGGCCAGCTTCGCCATGCCCAGCCTCGAGGCCATCGAGCGGAGGCGGCTCCAGCTGTGGATCGTCGCGCTCCTCCTGCTGCTCGCCGTCGCCACAGCGCTCTCGTTGTTCGCCTCGGAAGGACGGATCCTGCTCCCGGCCATGCTCCCGCCTGGCGTGGTCCAGGTCTCCCTGATCGCCCTCGTTGCCCTGTTCGGCGCCTACGCCATCGAGAAGGAGCTCCAACTCGGCGACCTGACCCAGCAGCTGGTCGAGGAGCGAGTGCTGACCGCCTCTCTCACCGCCCGTCTCCACGAGGCCAACGCGCTGCTCGAAGCCGGACGCGCCCTGCAGAGCGGGCTCGAGCTCGACAAGATTCTCGGCGTCCTACTGGTCGGCTCGGTCGACCTCCTCGACGGGCGCGACGGCTCCATCATGCTCGTCCATGGAACCAACCAGCTGCGTACAGTGGCGACATCGGGCACGAGCGCGGCCCAAGGAGCCTGCAAGGACTTCGGTGAGGGAATCGCCGGCCGCGTCGCTGCAACCCGCTCGGCGCTACTGATCAACGGCTCCATGCAGTGGGAGAACGACCGCGAGGGACCCGATATCCCACCGCGGCCGACGAGCGCAATTTCGGTTCCGTTGATCGACGAGGGCCATCTGGTCGCGGTGCTCAACGTCAACGCCCGCGTCGGCCGGCGCTACTCGGAGCACGACCTGCGCGCCCTGAGCCGGTTCGCCGACCAGGCCGCCGCAACCATCGCCACCGCGCAGCGCTACGAAGCGCAACGCGTCCTGACGTCCCAGGACGCCTTCCAGGCCCGCCATGACTGGCTCACGGGTCTACCCAACCGGTCCGCCCTTCTCGACACTGTCGGTCGCTCCCTGGCGCGGGTCAAGGACGGCCGCGCTTCGGTCATGCTGCTCTTCCTGGATCTCGACGACTTCAGGCGCGTCAACGACAGTCTCGGCCATGCCGCTGGCGACCGGGTCCTGGTCGAGGTCGGCCGGCGGCTGCGCAGCGCAGTGCGTGCGGTCGACACCGTGGCCCGCTTCGGTGGCGACGAGTTCGCAATTCTGGTCGAGGCCCGTGACGTTGAAGAGGCGAGGACGACCGCGCGGAGAATCCAGACGACGCTGGCGAGGCCGTTTCACGTCGAGGGCCGCGTCCTCGAGTTCTCGGCCAGCCTCGGGATTGCGGCCGCCGAGCCTGGAACCCGCGACGTCGATGCCTTGGTCCGAGACTCCATCACGGCGCTCCACGCGGCCAAGGAACGCGGTTCCGGACGAATCGAGGTCTTCAACGCCGCCATGCGCGACGACGCGGTCCGTCGGCTCGACCTCGAGGACGCGCTCCGCCGGGCTCTCGATCTCGGCCAACTCGACCTTCGCTTCCAGCCCATCGTGCGCCTCGTAGACCTGAGGATGGTCGGTCTGGAGAGCCTGCTGCGCTGGCGCCACCCCACTGGAAAACTGCTCGATGCAGCCGACTTCCTGCCATTCGCCGAACGGTCCGGACTGATGTGGACCATTGACCGCTGGGTGCTGCGCGAGTCCTGCAGCCGGATGGCCGGCAGGCTTGCGGTCGACAGCCCATCGCGGCTGCACCTGAACGTCAACCTCTCACCGACGTCGCTCCAGGAGCCCTCCCTGGTGGACTCGCTTCGGACGATCCTCTACGAGACCCGCGTCGATCCGGCGTGTCTGGTACTCGAGGTCACCGAGACCGCCGTCCTCACCGACACGCAGCAGGTCGCCCATCGGCTCAGTGAGCTGCGAGCGCTGGGCGTGCGCGTCGCCCTCGACGACTTCGGCACCGGCTACTCATCGCTGAGCTGGCTGCGCGCCTTCCCGGTCGATCAGGTCAAGATCGATCGGACCTTCGTCGAGGCCCTCGGTCACGACGCCGGCGCTGCCGCGGTCATCGAGGCGATCGTTCGGCTCGGGCGGGGGCTCGGGTTCGAGGTCGTCGCCGAGGGTGTGTCGAGTGCGGCGCAGATCCCGAGGCTGCTCGATCTCGGCTGCTCACTGGGTCAGGGCTACCACCTCGCCCGGCCGCTCGAGCTCGGGGCGGTCACCGACCTCCTCGAAAGTGGCGGCCACCTCGCCGTCGCTGCAGCTGGGTAGCGTGCACTTCCTGCCAGCCTCAGGGCCGCGGTCAGAGTGCGACGACAGTCTTCGGCGCCTTCTTGAGTTCACTGACACGATGAGCGCAGCTCATCGAAAGCAGGGCACGCCGAAGAGCCACTGCGGTGCCGCCGCCTCCAGGACGCCCTTCAAGGGGCTCGTCGGTGTGCCCTGCTAGCGCACCGCGAAGCTGACCTTGACCACCGCGACTACGTCCTTGTCCCGGGTCGAGGTGTCGTACATTCCGTAGTCCGAGACGTTGGTCGAGTTGGGTGCGACCACCTGGATCACGCCCATGCGCGCATCCCGGATCGGCCCGATGCGCCCGCCGGCGGCGCCGGCGATCTGCTCGGCCCGCGCGAGCGCGTCCTTGGTCGCCTCGCTCATCAGCGCGACTCTCGCCTCGTCGAGCTTGGTGTAGAGGTACTCCGGCGACATCGGGCTCAGCCTCACGCCGTCGAGCATGAGCTTCTCGACGCCCCCGGCGAGTCCGGCAGCCAGAGCGACGTCTGTCGAGCGCACCTCAACCATCTGGTTCGCATCCCAGCGCAGCACCCGGCCGGTGTCGCGGCCCTGGGCGTCGTACTGGTTGACGCCGTTGACGTAGAGCGGCTGCAGCGTCACGGCATCGTTGCCGACCCCGCTCCCGATCAGGAATTCGGACAGCCGGGCGCGGTCCCGGGTGAGGGCGGAGGTCGCCTCCGCGGCCGTCGCTCCGCTGCCGCCGACTGAGCACCGCCACACGGCGAAGTCCGACGTGACCCGCATCCGAGCCGAGCCGGTCACCGCGATCTGATCCCCCGCCCGCTTGACGTCGCGCAGCGCGCCGGCTCCGATCACCGACGCAATGACGATCGCCACCGACAACGCCGCCATACCCCAAAACGAGCCCTGACCTTCGCCTCTCATCGATGTCCTCCACGCAGACCTGTCAAGGGTACCTCAGGTCTCGCCGCGCTGGGCACCGTACGGGTCGTGCAGTGTTAACGTCGAGAGCCGGCTCGACCAGCCGTCTGATGGAATCCCGCGACGCCTGCAAACGTCTCCGAGGGAAAGGCTGCGGCCCGGCAACCGGCAGCCGCACCGTCGCGCGCCCGGGCAGCGGCCGCGGCACACGGAAGGAGCATCCATGTCGGAAGGGCTTTTCGGTCGTCACGTTGTCGTCACCGGCGGCACCGGTGCCCTCGGTTGGGCGGTGGTCCGCCGCCTGGTCGGGCTCGGCGCGACCTGCCATCTGCCGGTGATCGGCGACGGCACCGCCCCGGTGCTCGACGGCGCCGAGGCTGAACGCGTCCGGCTGATCCCCGGGGTCGACCTCACCGACGAGGCTGCGGTGACGTCGTTCTACCGCGAGCTCCCCGGCCTGTGGGCGTCACTCCACGTCGCCGGCGGCTTCGCAATGGCGCCGGTGGTCGAGACCTCGCGCGCCGACCTCGAAGCCCAGCACCAGGTCAACGCGGTCACCGCGTTCCTGTGCTGCCGCGAGGCAGTGGCGCGGATGCGCCTCAACCCGGCGGCCGCCGAGGGTCGTGGTCGGATCGTCAACGTCGCGGCCCGTCCTGCCCTGGAGCCTCGCACCGGCGCCGGTATGGTCGCGTACACGATGGCCAAGGCCGCAGTCGCGGCGCTCACCGAGGCCCTCGCCGAGGAGGTCCGCGGCGACGAGATCTGGGTCAACGCGGTCGTCCCGTCGATCATGGACACGCCGGCCAACCGGCGAGCAATGCCCGGGGCCGACCACGCGTCGTGGCCCTCGGTCGCGGACGTGGCGGCGACCGCCGTGTTCCTCGCCTCTCCCGCCAACGCGGTCACGCGCGGCGCTCTGGTCCCGGTCTACGGCAAAGCCTGAGCGGTCAGAACGCGCAGCAGCTCGCCGACGCTCCACGCCTGAGCGATCGCGCCCCGCGGCGCGTGCGGCGGCTCAGCGTCGAAGATCTCTGACATCGTGCCGACCCCCGCCTCCCGGAGGTGATCGAGAAAGCGCCCGAGGTGCGCCCGGGCCCTCGTCCGGCCGTCGTCGCCGAACGCGCGCTCGGCGGCGGTTGCCCAGGGTCCCAGCAGCCACGGCCACACGGTGCCCTGGTGATAGGCGCCGTCCCGCTGCCTCGGCGTCCCCTCGTAGCGGGGGTGGTAGCCGGGCTCGGTCGGAGAGAGAGTGCGCAGACCGACCGGGGTCAGCAACTCGCCGTCGACCACTCCCAGGATCGAACGCGCCCGTTCGCGATCGAGCACAGCAAACGGCAGCCCGAGCGCGATCACCTGGTTGGGCCGGATCGACGGGTCGGCCCAGCCGTCGCCCACGACGTCGTGGAGGCAACCCGTGTCGGGGTTCCAGAACGCCTCGTGGAACGCGCTCACGACCCGGTGGAAGCGCGCCTCGAGAGCCTCGGCGCGGTCGGCCTCGCCGACCCGGCTCTCGATCTCGGCGAGGATCGCGAGCGCGTTCGCCCACAGCGCCTGGATCTCCACCGGCTTGCCGTGACGGGGGGTGACCGGGCGGTCGCCGACCCGCGCGTCCATCCAGGTGAGCTGCGCGCCCGGCACGCCTGACGCGAGCAGTCCGTCGCTGTCGACCCGGATCCCGTACCGCGTCCCCTGGTCGTGCCACGCCACGATGTCGCGCAGCACGGGGAGCAGCACCTCCCGAGCGAGCTCGACGTCCCCGGTCGCCTCGAGGTAGCGTCGGATCGCGACGAAAAACCACAGCGTCGCGTCGACCGTGTTGTACTCCGGCGCCTCCCCGTGGTCGGGAAAGCGGTTCGGCAGCATGCCCCGGTCGACGGTGCCGGCGAAGGCGACCAGGATCCGGCGTGCGTCCTCGAACCGGCCCGTCGCGAGGCACAGGCCGGGCAGCGCGATCATGGTGTCCCGGCCCCAGTCGGCGAACCAGTGGTAGCCGGCGATCACGGTCGCGAGGTCGGCGCCGCGCCGGACCAGAAGCTGGTCGGCGGCAAGGACCAGGTGCCTGACCGCGTCCCCGCCGCCCGCGCGCTCGACGAGAGACTCTCGGCGCGCGACCTCCTCGGCGAGCAGTTCGAAACCGTCGCGCAGATCCGGCTCCCCCGCGGACAGGACCACCGCCACCCGGTCGCCGGCGCCGAGCTCGACCATGAACAGGCCTGGAGTCCACAGGTCCTCCTCGTACTCGAGCCCCCGCTCGCGCTCCGCCTCGTAACGGAAGCGGTGGTACCAGTCGGTGTGATGCTCGAAGGCGGCGCCCGGAACGCGGATCGTGATCTCGGGGCGGTCGTCCTCCGGGTACCAACGCATGGTCCCGGCCTCGACCGCGACCCGTTCCGGCAGGGGCACGTCGGGCCCGAGCGCGTGGATGTCCCGCCAGGTCAGGAACGGCCTCAGCTCGAGGACGAAGCGGCCCGGCGCGGCGAGCACCTCGTACGCCACCACCACCGTGCTCTCGCCATGGATCGCCGCCACCGTCTTGCGCAGCTCGATGCCCGCGACCCGCCACTCGAAGACTGGGAAGAGGTCGCGGCGAAAGGCGGTCAGCAGGCGGTGGCCCTGAGGGTGGACCGCGCCCGGGTAGCGGTTGCTCCCCAGCTCGTGGCTGGTCTCGCCGAGGTGCAGGGTCTCGTCGAGCTTGGACACCGCCAGCATGCGCTGCACGGGCGGGTCGAGGGCCACCACCAGCAGGCCGTGGTAGCGCCGCGAGTGCGAACCGGACAATGTCGAGCTCGCCCACCCGCCGAGCCCGTCGGCCTCGAGCCACTCGAGGCGGGACGCGCGCTCGAAATCGTGGAGGATGTCGGCTGCGATCTCGAGCATTCGCTTCCCTCAGTTCCGGCCCTGGTTCGTCACCGACGACCGCGTGCGACGGAGCCGATGCCGACGCGAACCACGCTCAGCCGCCGTGGGCGAACGCGGGGTAGAGGGTCATGCCACCATCCACCACGATCGTCACGCCGTTGATGTAGTCGGCCCAGTCCGACGCCAGCCACACAACCGCCCGCGCGATGTCCTCGGGCTCGCCGATGCGCCTCGACGGGATCAGCTTGAGGAGATTGCCGAGGGCCTCCTCGGTCTCCCATGCGTCGCGGTTGATCGAGGTCCGGATCGCCCCCGGCGCGATCGAGTTGACCCTGATCCGGTGCTGCGCGACCTCTTGTGCGATCGACTTCATCATCAGCATCACGCCGCCTTTGGACGAAGCGTAGTTGACGTGACCGGCCCACGGGATCACCTCGTGCACCGACGACATGCAGATGATCTTGCCGGCCGAGCACGAGACCTCCGGCCGGAGCCCGCGGCGCATGAACTCCCGCACCGCAGCCCGCGCACACAGGAACTGGCCGGTCAGGTTGACGTCGATCACCTTCTGCCACTGGGCCAGGGTCATCTCGTGAAACGGCGCGTCCTGCTGGAGGCCGGCGTTGTTGACCAGGATGTCGACGGTGCCGAGCTCGGAGACGACGCGCTCGAACATCGCCTCGACCTGGCCCTCGTCGGAGACGTCTGCCTGGACCGCGATCGCCCGCCCGCCCGCGCCCTCGATCTTGGCGACCACCTGGTCGGCCGCGGCTTCGTGGCCGATGAAGTTGACCGCGACCGCCGCCCCGGCCGCGCCGAGCGCAATGGCGCTGGCGCGTCCAATCCCCGAGCTGCCGCCGGTGACCAGGGCCACCTGGCCGGTGACCAGCGGACGGGTCGGACATTTCGGATGAACGATCTGCTCAGGCTCACTCATGTCGATGCTCCTTCGGTTTCGATCCGAAGAGGACCCGATCGGGTCAGTGGGGCGACCGCCGCTGCTGCAGCAGCTTGGCCACCAGGCCGGTCCAGCCGGTCTGGTGGCTGGCGCCGAGGCCGCGGCCGGTGTCGCCGTGGAAGTACTCGTGGAACAGGAGGTGATCGCGGAAGTGGGGGTCGTGCTGGAGCAGCTCGACGTCGCCGAAGACCGGCCGGCGCCCGTCGGCGTCGCGCAGGAAGAGCCGCGTCAGCCGCCGCGACAGCTCGTCGGCACCTCGAGCATCGTCACCTTCCGGCCCGAGCCGGTGGGCACTCGACCTGGAAGTCGTCGCCGTAGTAGTGGTGGAACTTCTGGAGCGCCTCGATGAGCAGGTAGTTGACCGGGAACCAGACCGGGCCGCGCCAGTTGGAGTTGCCGCCGAACAGCCCGGTGTCGGACTCGGCCGGGCTCGTAGTCGACGCGTGTAGCGGCTGGCCGTCGAGCGTCGAAGACGTACGGGTGGTCGCGGTGGACGCGCGACAGCGACGCGCACGCCGTGGGCGAGAGGAACTCGCTCTCGTCGAGCATGCGCGCGAGCAGCCCGTCATGCGGTGGCCGCGGAGCAGCGACAGCAGCCGGCGCTCGCCGCGCCCCGGCACGTGCCAGTGTGAGACCAGCGCCGCGAGCTCCGGCTTGTGCTCGAGGAACCACTCGAGCCGCCGGCGGAAGCCGGGCAGCCGCTCGAGGAGCTCCGGCTCGAGCGTCTCGACGGCGAACAGCGGGATCAGGCCGACCATCGAGCGCACCTTGAGCACGTGGATGGTGCCGTCGGGCAGGTGGAGCACGTCGTAGTAGAAGCCGTCCTGCTCGTCCCACAGGCCGATGCCCTCGCCCGCCATGTTGTTCATGGCCTCGGCGATGTAGAGGAAGTGCTCGAAGAACTTGGTCGCGATGTCCTCGTAGGCCGGGTCGTCGCGCGCCAGCTCGAGGGCGATCGCGCAGCATGTTGAGGCAGTACATGCGCCATCCAGCCGTGCCGTCGGCCTGCTCGATGTGGCCGCCGGTCGGGCAGCGGCGCGCTGCGGTCGAAGACGCCGATGTTGTCGAGCCCGAGGAAGCCGCCCTGGAAGACGTTGCTGCCCTCGGCGTCCTTGCGGTTGACCCACCAGGTGAAGTTGAGCAGCAGCTTGTGGAAGACCCGCTCGAGGAACGGCAGGTCGCCGTCGCGCCGCGCTGCTTGCGGTCGATCTTGTAGACGCGCCAGGCGGCCCAGGCGTGCACGGGCGGGTTGACGTCGCCGAAGGCCCACTCGTAGGCCGGAGCTGGCCGTTGGGGTGCATGTACCACTCGCGCGGCAGCAGCACGAGCTGCTGCCTTGGCGAACTCGGGGTCGACGCAGCGCCAGCGGCACGCAGTGGAAGGCGAGGTCCCAGGCGGCGTACCAGGGATACTCCCAGGTGTCGGGCATCGAGATGACGTCGGCGGTGTTGAGGTGGCGCCAGTCGGCGTTGCGGCCCTGGCGGCGCTCGGGCGGCGGCGGCGGCTGTGCGGGGTCGCCGTCGAGCCACTGCTCGACGTCGTAGTGGTAGAACTGCTTGGTCCAGAGCATGCCGGCGAGGGCCTGGCGCTGGACGCGGCGTGCGTCCTCGTCCGCGATCTCGGCCTGCAGCTCGGCGTAGAAGGCGTCGGCCTCGGCGGCGGCGCTCGACGACCGCGTCGAAGTCGGCGAACGGGCCGTCGTGGCGTCGGCTCGGCGAGCCGCAGCCGGACGCCACGGACGCGCCCGCCGCGACGCGCAGCGTAGTGCAGGCCGCCGCCTTGGTGCCGTCGCCGCGCGGATTCACCGCCGTCGCGTCGCCGCCCACGACCACGTAGTCGTGGATGCCGTCCTTGAACGGACGGGCGACGTCGGCGACGCCGTAGAGCCGCTCGACGTTCGTCTCGTTCTCGGTGAAGAAGCAGCTCCGGCGCGCCGTCGACGAGGAGCTAGCGCACCCCGAGCTCGGGATGGCTGGCCTCGATGCGGCCGCCAGCGCCGCCGAGAGCTCGGGTCGGCCGCGGCGCCGCGGCCCCACGCCCAGGTGTTGCGGAACCAGAGCGTCGGCAGCAGGTGGAGCGTCGCCGCGCTCGGGCCCGCGGTTGGCGGCCGCGATCCGGACCAGGATGTCCTCGGGCGCCGGCCTTGGCGTACTCGACGATGACGTCGAAGTAGCGGTCGCCGTCGAAGACGCCGGTGTCGAGCAGCTCGAACTCGGGTCCTGCCGGCCGCGGCGGCGGTTCTCCTCGACCAGCCGGCGTAGGGGAAGCGGCCTGCGGGTACTTGTAGAGGATCTTCAGGTAGGAGTGGGTCGGGGTCGCGTCGAGGTAGTAGTAGAACTCCTTGACGTCCTCGCCGTGGTTGCCCTCGCGGCCGGTGAGGCCGAAGAGGCGCTCCTTGAGGATCGGGTCGCGGCCGTTCCACAGCGCCAGCGCGAAGCAGAGGCGCTGGCGGGGTCGCGATGCCGGCGAGGCCGTCCTCGCCCCAGCGGTAGGCCTGCGAGCGGGCGTCGTGGGGGAAGCAGTCCCACGCCGTCCCGTCGGGCTGTAGTCCTCGCGCACGGTGCCCCACTGGCGCTCGCTGAGGTAAGGGCCCCAGCGCTTCCAGGTCGGGGTTCCGCATCCGCTCAACCGCTGACGTTCGTCGCTCACCTGCGTTCCTCCTGGACTGAGAACCCGCCTCCATCGACGGACCTTCCGATGCCGGCCGAAGTTGCGCGGTGACACGTCGCCTCGCGGTCAGACGCGTGACCCGTCGCACGCGACCACGTGCGCGTTCGTGAGGAGCGGTCGGTCAGCTCGTCTCGACCGGAAGCGACCGAGCCGCCGCGAGCGGCTTCGTCAGCCGAGGAGGCCCGCCTCGGTCAGCGTCGCCCGCACTGCTTCACGAGCCTCGGCCGGGAGGTCGCCGAGCGGCGGCCGCACCCGGCCGCCCTCCCAGCCGAGCATGTCGAGGGCAGCCTTGAGGCCGGCGACCCCGTAGCGCGCCGTGACCGCCTCGTTGACCGGGACCAGCCGACGCTGGATCTCGCGCCGCACGGGCAACCTCACCCCTGCGCAGTCAAGGGCGACCATCTCCAGACACTCGCGCTGGCGCGACCAGGGCCAGGGCCACGATGCCACCGACGGCGCCGACCGTGAGCGCCGGCAGGAGGACGCCGCCGGAGCCGACCAGGACCGCGAAGTCACTCCGACAGCGCCGCACCACGTCGGCGAGCTTGGCGACGTTGCCGCTGGAGTCCTTGAGCCCGACCAGGTTGGGGTGCTCGGCGATCCGCGCGACGGTTGCCGCGTCCATGTCGAGGTGGGTGTTGCGGGGCACGTTGTAGGCGATCACCGGCACCGGGGACGCCTCGGCAACGGCGTGGAAGTGGCTCACCAGCCGGTCGGGCGTCATCGCCCCGCCGTAGTAGTGCGGGGTGACGATCAGCACCGCGTCCGCCCCTGCGCCAGCCGCGGCTCGGGCGAGCGCGACGGTCCTGCGGGTCGACTCCGCGCCGGCCCCGACCACGATCCGACGGTCGCGGGCGGCCGCGCGGACGGCCTCCACCAGGCGCACTCGCTCATCGTCGTCGAGCAACGGGCCTCGCCGTTGGAGCAGAGCACGACGTAGCAGGCGAGGGCGTGGGCGTTCCACCGCTGGACGTTGCGCCCAAGTGCTCGAGGTCGATCTCGCCGTCTGTCCCGAACGGCGTCGGCAGCGGCGGTATCAGACCGGCGAGGAAGCGTGGCGACGACCATCGGCTCCTCCCGGGAGCGGGGCCGGCAGCCCCGCGGTTTCGTGCCACCCGCATTATCCACGATCGTCGCGGCGCATGCTGTGTCTCCGGTCCGGCTCACAAAGGCTCGCAGACCCGGGCGGACGATGTAGTCTGTAGACCGGTCCGGATGCACCGTTGCCGGTGCGCGCTTGAAGGAGGGGATCAATGCGGGGAAGCTTCTTCGCTCATCGTGTTCGTCGGGGTGTCGCGGTCGGCGCCAACGTCCTACTCAAGGGCGGCGACCGACGCTCAAGGGTCTCTCCGCGGAGCAGCAGCAGCTCGCCGACCTCGACTCCGACCTGCGCTCGGTGGAAAAGGACTGGCATGCGGCGGAACGAAACGCCGGGTTCAGCGGCCTCGACGCCACCGCCGACGCCGGGGCAGCGATCGCCGACCTCGAGCAGATTGACAGCAAGCTCACCAAGATCGAGCACTCGCTGGACTCCGGAGTCGCCGAGGAGGCGGCGCGAAGCTCCGCCAGAGGATCACGGACCTCCGCAGCCAGATGCGGTAGCAGTTCGCGCCGCGGCGACCTCCAGGCGACTGATGAGCCGTCGACCATTCTTGGGAGGTCACCACGGCGCGAGTTGCTGAAATGGTCCGTTTGGCTCCCCAGATCGAGACACAGGGACCTCACGGACCCCGCAGGCGGCCAACCAGAACATGGCACCCACCCTGCCCTTCGGATCCTCGGACGCCGGTGTGGGACGTTGAGGCGGCTCGAGCGTTTGTCGCCCGCAGAGCGGGGAGTTGCGTGATGCACGAGCAGCCGCGGGCGGTCACAGGCGGCCGAGCGGGAGGAAGAGCGGGACGGTTCCGCCCACGCGTCGTCATCCTGACGCAGGCTCCGCGCCACACGTAGAGGTGGTCAAGGTCTCAGACGCCGTCGGGATCAGCGCCAGCTTCCCGGCCCATTCGGGCACGGTCTGGACCGTCACCGGCGAGCGGCCCGGCTGGCGGCCACTCTACGCCGCGCCCTCCCTCGCCTGAGTCAGGCCCGCGTTCATCCGCCGGCCCGCACACCATGCAGCAGTCGGAAGCGCCGCTGCGTCCCAGCAGTGTCGATCTCGGTCGCCGCGCATGCGATCGACCGGGTGGCGGACCCTCCCCGCCGCTGGCGACCCAGCCAGGAGGTCGAGCGACGAGCTGCTCCGCGACCAAGGCCGGGTCGGTGGCCGGGCTTCGCCACGTCGGGCGTCACCATGATCCTGCCGTCGCGCCACAAAGGGTGCCCGGCGGCAGCGGCTCCTCGGCGAACACGTCGAGGCGGGCGCCGCGGTCGGTCGCGCTCGAGGGCGGCCAGGAGATCCGTCTCGACCAGGTGGCGCGGCGTTCGACGTTGACCAGGTACGACCGGTGCCCCATCGCCGCGAAGAAACGGCGGTCGAGGATGCCTTCGTCGCAGGCCTCAGGGCAGCATGGACACGACGACCTCCGCGTTCGGGAGGACCTGAGCAGACCGGCGCCGCCGTCACGCAGCGGATACCCGCCAGCGAGCGTGGCGTCCGACTCCAACCGGCGGTCGCGAAACCGGCTGCGGCGAGGCGGCGCGCTGCCGCCTTGCCGAGCTTCCCGAGGCCGAGCACCAGCACCGACGTCGAGCGCGGGTAGGGCAGCGGAGCCACCGCGCCTCCCGCTGCGCGTCGCGCAGCGCGGCCCATCCCCGGCGCCAGGCGAGCACCGCGGTGAGCACGTACTCGGCCATGTCGTCGACGAGGTGGGCGTCGACGAAGCGGGCCAGGACGATGCCCCCCGGCAGGCCGGGTCCGCCAGCAGGTGGTCGACGCCGGCGCCGTAGGACGACACCAGACGCAAGTTCGGGAAGCGCGCGAGCTCGCCGGGCGGATGGTTCCAGGTCACCGCGGAGACGATGTCATCGATCTTCCCGCACTGCGGCCATACCCGCACCTCGAGCGCCGGATCCAGGCGATCGATGGCCTCGACGAGTGCCGAGGTGTCGCGTTGGGGCATCATGATGAGCAGGGACATAACGAGCAATCGGCGGTGCTTCCCCCGCCGAGCACAGCCTATCACCCGCTCCTGGCTCACGTTTCGATCGCGCGTCACCTCCTGCGCCGGCGCCGCGAACCACCTACCCGCCGCTGCCCCGATCGACAGTGACCTCGGGGTACCGTAAGATCGAGCCGACGACTCCGTGCGGGTCAGCTTCCGCGCGGCCTCGGAGTGTACGCACGATGCTGTCACGAACGCTCCGCCCGGTGCTGGTCGCCGCGGCGCTCGGACTCCCGTCCCTCGCGATCGCTGCTCCGGACGCCCCGACGCCCGTGGTGCAGACGCCGGTCCGCGCCGACACCTCGCGGCCGCTGGCCGAGATGGCCGCTCTGACGATGCCCCCGTCGAGGGCGGAGGACCAGGTTGTAGAAGTCGCGCCCTCCAACGCCGACCGCGCTCCCTTCCTCGCCCATGCCAAGGCTCCGGAGCTTCCCGTCGACCGCGTCGTGCAGAGCTGGCTCGGGGTGGCCGCCATGCCGCCGCCCACGCTGAGCGTCGAGGGGACCGGCAACGTCAACGCGCTGCTGCCGCCCGACACCAACGGTGACGTCGGGCGAGCGCACTACCTGCAGTGGGTGAGTGTTTCCCTCCAGGTCTTCGCCAAGGACGGCACCGTGCTTGCTCGGGCCGACCCCTGGCAGCGCGTTCTGGTACGGGTTTGGCGGCGATTGTGAGACCCGTAACGACGGCGACCCGATCGTCCTTTACGACCACCTCGCCGACCGTTGGCTGGTCAGTCAGTTCACGCTCACCCGCCACCAGTGCGTGGCGGTCTCTGCGACACCGGACCCGCTCGGTCCCTGGTACCGCTACGACTACACGCCCCAGGCCGGCCGCCTGCCCGACTACCCCAAGCTCGGGTTGTGGAGCGACGGCTACGGCTACACGGCGCGCCTGTTTGCCGCCACCTTCCAGGGCTCGTTCGCCGGGGCGTTCGAGCGCGCCCGGATGCTGGTCGGCGACCCGGGCGCCCGGCTGGTGGGATTCGTGCTCGCCGACGACGAGTACCACGCCCTGCTGCCCGCCGACCTCGATGGCCCCGCACCACCGGAAGGCACCCCGCAGCCGTTCGTGGGCATGGTCGACGGCGCCTGGGAGCTCGCCGCACCGTATGACCGCGATAGCCTGATCGTGTGGCGTCTCGCGGTCGACTGGGACGACCCCGGCCTGTCGACCTTCACCGAGGCGGCCCGCATCGACCTCGATGCGGCCGGGTACTCGTTCGACTCGAATCTGTGCGGCTACGCCCGCAGCTGTGTGCCCCAGCCCGGAACCACGGTCGGCCTCGACGCACTCTCAGATCGCCTCATGTACCGCCCCCAGCTGCGCCAGTTCGCCGGGTGGCGGTCGCTGGTCGTTTCCCAGACAGTCGACGTCGACGGCACCGACCACGCCGGGCTGCGGTGGTACGAGCTGCGCAACGCCGGTGCCGGCTGGGTCCTCGAGCAGGCGGGGACCTACGCACCGGACGCGAACCACCGTTTCATGGGCGACGTCGCGATGGACCGCGACGGTAACCTGATGGCCGGCTTCAGCGTGTCGGGCCCGACGGTGTTCCCGAGCATCCGCATCGCCGGTCGGCTTGCCTCCGACCCGCCCGGAGTCCTCGAGCAGGGCGAAGCCGAGGTGGTGACAGGCAGCGGCTCGCAGCTGCACTCGGCGTCGCGCTGGGGCGACTACTCGTCGCTGAGCGTCGACCCGGTCGACGACTGCACCTTCTGGTACACCCAGGAGTACGTCCAAACAACCGGCCAGGCGCCGTGGCGGACCCGCGTCGCCGCGATCCGCTTCCCGAGCTGCAACGCTGGGCCGACCGGCACCCTCGCCGGAACCGTGACGGCCGCTGCTGGCAGCGCACCGGTGACGGACGCCCGGGTTTCTCCCGGTCCAGGGTGGGCGACGGAGAGTGGCCCCTCCGGCGCCTGGTCCCTCGACGTTCCGGCAGGGACCTACGACGTGGCGGTGACGCATCCGCGGTACGCGGCCGCCCTGGTCGCCGGCGTCGAAGTCAGCGACGTGCCGCTCGACCACTGGGCCGCCGGCCACATCGAGCGGCTCGCGGTCGAAGGGGTTACGGCCGGATGCGGCGGCAGCCGGTACTGCCCCGACGATCCGATCACCGCGCGCCCAGATCGCGGTCTCCCTGATCAAGGCGTGGGCGGTCGAGCTGATCCCGCCGTGACGGAGGACATTCGCACCGGTCGTTTCAGCGGACGGACGAGTGCAGAGCGAAGTTTCAGCCGATCCCCCCGGAGGCGGAGCTCGGTATGCTCCTACGGGCACGCCGCGCCTCGAGTATCCCCGCGAGCCTGTCGATACCGACCGCAAGCGGAGCCGCGGCGAGCAGAACCACGGGCATCAGGAAGCGGTTGCCCCAGTGGGACGCGGTCCACGGGCGGTAGCTCGACAGGACCGCTACCAGCGCGGCAGCGGTTCCGCCGATGAAGACCGCGAACCGGCGGGCGGCGCCTGCGAGCAGCGGCAGGCAGGCGAGCGACAGCAAGGTCACGGGGCTGGTGAAGAGCAGACCGTGGCGCCGGTCGAGCAGTTGACCGCGGAACCCCTCGAACCATGGCAGGTCGAAGTCCTCGCTCTGGGACCGCAAGGTGACCCGGCTCCCCTCGATCTCGGCGATCCGGTTGTACCCCGTCACCAGGGGAGAGCCAAACAGGTGCCAGTTGAGCGCGGCCTGGCCGGCGAGCGGGAGCGCGAGGCCGAGGCCGAGCCAGGCCAGCGTCCGGCGCGGCCGACGAACCAGGGCGGGGACCGCGAGCAGAGCGGGCGCGACGGCGAGCTTGGCGGCGCAGGCCAGACCGAACAGCCCGCCGGCGAGGACGGTTCGGGATCTGCCCTCCACACTCGTGACACCGAGCGCCAGCACGCCGCCCAGCAGCAGCACTGAGGCGAAGATGTCGGGAGAGAAGTTCCACGCGTAGTGCGGCAGGAACGACAGCGTACCGGTCAGCGCCACTGCAGCCGCAGCCGCCGCGGGCCGAGCGACCTGGGCGGCGAGTGCGTAGGCCAGGCCCAGCGCGACGGCGATCTGGAGGAGGTTGAAGACCAACGCCCCCGGTGGACCGAAGACCGCGATCAACGGCAGCGAAGCAAAGGCGAGCAGCGGCGGGTGTTTCGGGACGATCCGCCCGTGACGGTCGAGGGCGACGTGCCCGCTCCAGTACTCGAGCGGCGGCTGGAGATTGTTGCCGATCTCGAGATCGTGGTCGATGAGCAGCGAGCGCGCCGTGACCAGGTAGAACAGCCCGTCACCGCGGATGTAGTGCTTGTGGTCGTAACCGGAGAGCACCACGACGAGGCAGACCAGCCAGGGTACGGCGACAGCGAGGAGCGCCGCCCGCGAGACGCGTCCGCGCGGGAGGGAAGTCATTGGCCCATTATCGGCCACACCTGCGGGTTCGGGGCGGCTCGGCGGGGCTCCGGACGAAGCGCGCAGCCCGGCCGTCCTTGTCCGGCCTTGGCTTAGCCCGGCGGGGAGGGTGCAGCGGCGACACCAAGCTCCGCCTCAAGCGCTTCGGCCTCGTCCTCGCGGCCGGTGGCCCGCAGCAGCCTGGTCAGGCGCCCCAGCCGGCGAACCGTCTCGGGATGGCCGTCACCCAGCACCCGCCGGCTGCGCCCGAGTAGGTCCCGGTAGAGCGCTTCGGCCTGCTCGACACGCCCCAACCGCGCCAGACAGTCCGCCACGGTGTGCTGCGACAGCATGGTGCTGGGATGGTCCGGCCCCAGCTCGCGCGACTTGATCTCGAACGACCTCTGGGCGAGCGCGAGGGCTTCGTCAACGCGCCCGTCGCGCAGCAGCAGCGTCGACAGGTTCGCCATCCAGGTCAGGGTCTGGGGGTGGCTCTCGCCCAGCACCCGCTCTGCGGTGGAGAAGGCTCGGCGCATGTGCTCCTCGGCATCGCCCATCCGCCCCGCCTGGAGCAGCACGACCCCCAGGTTGCCGTCCGCGGCGATGGTGTCGGGGTGGCCCTCCCCGAGCACTCGGAGGCGTACCTCCAGGGCCTCGCGGGCAAGGCTCTCGGCTTCGTCGAGCTGCCCCCGCACCCGTAGCACCAGCGACAGGTTGCTGACCGCGGTCACCGTGTCCGGATGCGTGGGCCCGAGGACCCGCCTTCGGGCCTCGAGGACCTCTCGAAACAGCTTTTCCGACGGCTCAAACTTGCCGCGCTCCGCGAGAACCGCCCCAAGGTCGCCCATGGCCTCCAGGGTCTGCCGGTGGTCGGGACCGAGCGCGCGGCGATCGGCCTCCACTACACCACGCAGCAGCCCCTCCGCCTCCTCGTGACGCCCACGTCGGCGCAGGACCAGGGCAAGAGACGAGCGAGCTTCCAGAGTCGGCGGAGCGTCACCACCGAGACTCTGCTCGAGCCGCCCGACGACCTGCCGCAACGCCGTCTCGGCCTCCTCATATCGTCCCTGCTCCTCGAGCACGGCGGCCAGGTCGCCGAGGGTCGCCACGGTGTCAGGGTGGCTCTCGCCGAGGACGGCGACACGGTCGGCGAGGACCTCCCGCAGGACTGTCTCAGCCCGCTCGAGGTCGCCCTCATCGCCGAGCAGGACGCCAAACCTGGCGCGCGACGCCAGCGTGGCCGGATCGCGGGATCCGAGCCTCTCGCTGCGCACGGCCAGCGCCCGCTCGAGGAGCCCGTGTGCCGGCTCGTAGCGACCGAGCGCCTGGTACGTCGAGCCGAGGGTGTGGAGTACCGCGGCCAGCTCGAGCGGGTGGCCGGCGAGCTCCTCGTCGATCGTCGCCGCCGCTTGGTCCAGCACCTCGACTACCTTGACCTCGATGCCACGCCGATCGGGATCAGCGCTGGCCAGCATGCGCTCGAGGAAGAGGTTGACCGCCTCTGCCTGAGCCTGCGCGTCTCGCGCCCTCGCCAGCGAACGGCGTGCGTGCCACAGCCCGAGACCGGAGCCCGCAGCGGCGACCACGAGACCGACGACGACCGCCGACACCGCCACCCGCCGCAGGCGCCGCCGCGGCGCCTCGCGCCGGAAACGTAGCCGCTCGAGGGCCTCGGTCGCGCTCGGGCGCTCCACTGGGGAAAACGCGGTCAGGCGCTCGGTCAGTTCCGCCAGGTCCCGGGGCACGCCGACCAGCGGCGCCGTCTCGCCCCACATCGCCTTCTGCACCAGCACCGCCGGATGCACGTCGCGACCAAAGGGCGGCTCGCCGGTGAGTAGCTCCCGAAGCAGCAGCCCGAACGCGTACATATCGCTGGCCGCCGTGACCGGTTCGCCGCGCGCCTGCTCGGGGCTCATGTAGCGGGGGGTTCCCATGACGTCGCCGGCCCGGGTCACAGTCGCTCCGGACGGCAGGTGCGGGTCGCCCGCGGCAACGGCTCCGTCCGCGACCTCCCCCCCGTCGACCGACCTCGCGAGGCCGAAGTCCAGCACCTTCACGACGCCTTCCGGCGTCACCATGATGTTCTCCGGCTTGAGATCGCGGTGGACGATGCTCATCGCGTGCGCCGCGGCCAGCGCGCGGGCCACTTGTTCTGCGACGTCGAGCTCCGCCTCGAGTGTCAGCCCCTCGCGCTCGAGCTCACGCAGTCTACGGCCCGGCACCAGCCCGAGGACGATGAAGTCGTCCTCGGCCTCCTGCACGAAGTCATAGAGGCGGCAGATGTTCGGGTGTTCGAGACGAGACAGCACCCGGGCCTCGCGCAGAAAACGCGAGCGAGCGCCCGCGTCCAGCCGGCGCTCGCCCCGAATCGCTTTGACTGCGACATTTCGCCCCAAGGTCTCGTCGATCCCGAGATAGACCTCCCCCATCCCGCCTTCGCCGACGAGTTCGGCGAGCCGAATGTTGCGCACGGTAGTCCCAATCAGGGTCACGACGCGGCGCGGCCGAGGGTCCCAGAGTGCTTGGATTCCACTCCGGGGGTGGAATGACCTGAGCTGCCCTCTCCGCGGCATCGTCCAGGATGCCTCGCGGCGACGCTCACGCCGCCTGGCGGCGGATCTCCTCTGATGGAGCGCGGCCGTAGAACGCTTTGTACCGGCGCGAGAAGTGCGACGGGCTCGAGAAGGCGAGCCGGTAGGCGACCTCGCTGACGGTGAAGCGGTCGGAGCGCAGCAGGTCGCGCGCCTCGCGCATCTTCATGGCGAGGATGAGCTGGCTCGGCGTGCAGTCGAGCTCGGCAGCGAGCCCGCGCTCGAGGGTCCGCAGCGACACGTAGAGCTCGGCAGCGATCTGGCCCGGCGCAACGTTCTCCTCCAGGTGGCGGTGCACGCATACGATCGCCTGGTCGGCCAGGGTTGCAGCCGAGGCGGCCGCGCCTTCGACGACGCGCCGGACATGGCTGGTCTTGCCGGCGAGAACGTCCCCGGGAGGTGAGGAGCCCCCGGACACGGCCGTCGAACCGCCTTCGCCCTCGAGTGGTGCCCGATCCGAGGGCAACATCATCAACGCCGGCGAAACACCTCGCGCCGCATCGAGGGCCGCGAGCCTCTCGAGCAGGGCGCCCATCTGCCGCTGATGGCGCCGGTCGCGGATGATCATCACCACCGCGAGAAAGCTCACCACCGCAATCAGCACAAGCACACCGACGGTCAGACTCACATCAAGCTCCGGTGTCGGGCTCGGGGGCTTCAGCGCCACGTCCGCCGCCCCACTCTGTTCGTTCTTCTCAGAGTGTAGCGCGACCTCGCGCGGCCCCCATCGGAATAGACCGCCGCGCTGGAGGGTCGTTCTTGACGGATGCACACGACCGGGGGAGACCACACCATGACGACCTCGAACCGAGTAGCCATTGTCGGCGCCACCGGACCCACCGGCATCGCACTGTCCCGCGAGCTCGTCGGTCGCGGGCAGATGGTTCGCGTGATTGCGCGGACCGAGGCGCGACTTGCGGCCACGTTCCCCGACGACCGTGTCGAACGGGTCGTCGCGGACGCCCTCGACGGCGACGCCCTGCGCCGCGCCATCGACGGCTGCGCCCTGGCCGTCGACTGCATCGGCCTGCCGCCCGACCGCATGGACGACCACCCCCGCACGGCCCACCGGCTCGCGGAGGCGCTCGACGCCACCGGGGCGCGCGGGCTCCAAGTCTCGAGCTACTGGGCCTTCCTCCCGATCCGCACCCTGCCCCTCACCGAGCGGCACCCCAGGGAGCGTGGCCACGCCTTCATCCGGCTGCGCCGCGAGGCCGAGGACATCCTCCGTGAGGCGGGGGCTGCAATCGTCCACCTGCCCGACTTCTTCGGACCGCACGTCCACGCCAGCACGCTCCAGCTGCCGCTGCAGGAGGCGGCGGCCGGCAAGGCGATGAGCTGGATCGGCTCCGCCGACACCGAGCGCGACTACGCCTACGTGCCCGATGCGATGCGCACCGTCGCCGATCTCGCCGAGCGCGACGGCGCCTATGGTGGGTCGTGGCTGGTTCCGGGCAGCGGTCCGCTGAGCGCGCGCCGGCTCGCGAAGATCGCCGCCGACCACCTCCACCGTGACGTCAAGCTGCGTGCCGCGCCACCATGGCTGCTGCGCCTGCTCGCGCTCGTCAACTCCGACCTGCGCAGCTTCATGCCGATGGTGCCGCACTACGCGAAGCCCCTCGCCATCGACGGTGCCAAGCTCGCGCAGCTTCTCGGCACGCTTCCACCGACCACGCCGTACAAGACCGCGGTCCCCGCGACGCTCGACTGGATCGCGGGGCACGGCTCGAGCCATCGGCCCAGTTCGGGCGTCTGAGACTTGCGGCGTTCTCTCGGGCCGCTGGCTCGACCCGTGCCTCTAGATGCGCTGCGTGCATCTGGAGGACGACCTCAGAGGACCTGCTACGATGCACGCGACGCGGTCGCAAGACCGCGTCGGTAGCTTGGAGACGCCCGTGACCGACACCTCCCACGCTCTGCTCGGCGGGCTGATCGACTACGCCGGCCTGTTTCCGCCGGCGCGGCTCGACATGCCGTCGGCGGTCGCAGAGTTCCTCTCCCACCGCAGTGAGCCGGCGTCGTTCCTGCTCGCGCGCTTCGTGTGTCCGGCGGCGCGCCTGCCGGAGCTCGCCGCAGCCTTGGGCCACCACCCCTCGGCAGATCCGGTGCGGCTTGCCGTGCTCGCGCGCGGCGGCGCCGACGCGACCATGCTGTTGGCAGGGCTCGAGGCCGACCTCCGCGACCTGCTCGAAGCGGCCCGCCGTCTCGGCGAGCGCCTCGAAGCCGATGTACTCGAGCTCCGCCTGCCCGAGGACGGGGTCGAGGACGCGGTGGTCGGGACCGCCGAGCGGCTCGCGCGCTCCGGCCCGTGGCAGCTGACGCCCTTCTTCGAGCCCTCGTTGCTCGGCGAGTGGCGACCTCGCCTCGCCCGCGCCGGGTCCGCGGTGTCGAACCTGGGCGGCGGCGCCGGCCTCAAGATTCGCTGCGGTGGGCTCGACGCGGCCGCGGTGCCGTCGGTCGAGGCGGTCGCGGCGGCGATCGCCGCCGCCCGCGACGCCGGCCTGCCGCTCAAAGCGACCCAGGGCCTGCACCACCCGCTCCGCCACCACGACGACGTGCTCGGCACGCTCGTCCACGGTTTCCTCAACGTGGTCGCCGCGGCGGTCATGGCGCGGGTGCACGGACTCGATGGGGCGGGGATTGCCGAGATCGTCGCGGAGCAGGAAGAGGCGTCGTTCGTGGTGACACCCGAGCACCTCGCCTGGCGCGGGTTGACCGCGACCGCCGCCCAGGTTCGATTGGCGCGCCGCGAGACGGTGGTCGGCTTCGGCAGCTGCAGCTTCACAGAGCCCCGCGACGACCTGCGCGCGCTTGGTCTGCTGCCGCGGGCGTGAGAGGAGAAAGAGCATGACTGATCAGCAGCTCGAGAGCTTCGTCCAGGTGGCGCCCGGCTCCCACTTTCCGATCCAGAACCTGCCATTCGGCGTGTTCCGTCCGCGCGCGGCCGCTCCGCCCAGGGTCGGCGTCGCGATCGGCGAGCATGTCCTCGACCTCGCGGTGCTCGCAGAGCTCGGCCTGATCTCGGGACCAGACATGGCGAGCGGTGAGGTCTTCGCACGCGGGGACCTCAACGGCTTCATGGCCCTCGGCCGGCCTGCATGGCGCAAGGCGCGGACGGCGATCCAGCGCCTGCTCTCGCGCGACCAGTCGACCCTGCGCGATGACGCGGCCGTCCGCGACGCAGCCCTGTTGCCGATGTCCTCGGTCGAGATGCTGCTCCCGGCGGCGATCGGCGACTACACCGACTTTTACTCCTCGCGCGAGCACGCGACCAACGTCGGCACCATGTTCCGCGGTCAGGACAACGCGCTCCAGCCAAACTGGCTCCACCTACCGGTCGGCTACCACGGCCGCTCCAGCTCGGTGGTGGTCAGCGGCACCCCGGTGCGGCGCCCGATGGGCCAGACCAAGGCCGACGACGCCGAGCGTCCGAGCTACGGCCCGAGTCGGCTGATGGACTTCGAGCTCGAGGTGGGCTTCTTCGTCGGCCCCGGCACCGAGCTCGGCCAGCAGATCCCGATCGAGCGCGCCGCGGATCACATCTTCGGCATGGTCCTCGTCAACGACTGGAGCGCGCGCGACATCCAGAAGTGGGAGTACGTCCCGCTCGGGCCGTTCCTGGGCAAGAGCTTCGCGACCTCGATCTCGCCCTGGGTGGTCACCCTCGAGGCCCTCGAACCCCTGCGCTGCGCCGGTCCCGTCCAAAATGCGCCCGAGCCGCTCGAGTACCTCAAGAACCCCGTGAACTGTGCCTACGACATCCGACTCGAGGTCTCTCTCGCCACCGAACGCCACCCGAAGCCGATGCCGATCGCCAGCTCAAACTCTCGCTACCTGTACTGGAGCATGTGCCAACAGCTCGCCCACCACACGGTCAACGGCTGCAACGTCCGGCCCGGCGACCTCATGGCCTCGGGCACCATCAGCGGGCCGGAGAAGCACGAGCGCGGGAGCATGCTCGAGCTCAGCTGGCGCGGTTCTGAGCCGCTCGAGCTGCCGTCCGGCGAGACCCGGAAGTTCCTCGCCGACGGCGACACCGCGGTCATGACCGGGTGGGGCGAGCACAATAGCGTTCGGATCGGCTTCGGCGAGGTCCGCGGCACTCTGCTGCCGGCGCTCGGCTGAACGACTTCGCCCTTCTCCAATCGACCTGCCACCCGTCGCCCTGCGGGCGGATCCACACGGAGGCATCGATCCAGCGCTCGAGCACGCGGGTCCGGCTACGGTTCGAGGTGTACGATCGAGCTCATGCGAGCCTGCAAGGCCGGGCTGGGAGACTCACGATGATCCGCATCCGCCGAATCTACGACGACATCCTGCCGCCCGACCGGGCGGCGATCGCGGCCGCTCAGAAGCTGCTCGCAACCAGCTTCCCCGGGATCGCCAGCCACGACATCACGGCGCTGACGGACAAGCTGCGTCAGCCGGTGAAGCACGGTTTCCGTGCGATCCTGCTGGTCGCGGAGTCTGCCCGCAGCAGCGTCAAGGCCTTCGCAGTCGTCTACCATGAGCCCGAGCTCGGCTTTCTCTACCTCGACTTCATCGCCTCGCGTCCTGGGCGCCCCGGCGGTGGGCTCGGTGGCGCACTCTACGACCGGGTCCGCTCCGACGCCCGCGAGCTCGGCTGCTACGGCATCTACTTCGAGTGCCTGCCGGACGACCCGGCACTCAGCCCGAACCCGTCGATTCGCCGCCAGAACGCCGCCCGGCTTCGGTTCTACGAGACCTTCGGCGCGCGCCCGATCGAGGGTACCGCCTATGAAACCCCGGTCAAACCCGGTGACACCGACCCGCCCTACCTGGTGTTCGACGGTCTCGGAAGCGGTCAGCCCCTACGCCGGGCTGCCGCCCAGGCCGCGGTGCGCGCGATCCTCGAGCGCAAGTACCGTCACGTGTGCCCGCCGGAGTACGTCGAGCAGGTCGTTGCATCGTTCCTGGACGACCCGGTGCAGCTGCGCCCTCCGCGCTACCGCCCCACCGTCGCACCTGCTCCGCCGCATGAGGTGATCCGGCCGGAGCGCCGCATCGCGCTCGTCGTCAACGACCGCCACTCGATCCACCACGTGCGCGAACGCGGCTACGTCGAGTCCCCGGTCCGCATTTCCGCCATCCGCCGAGAGCTCGACCAGACCGGGCTGTTCGAGGAGCTCCCTCCGCGGTCGTTTCCCGACCGACACATCCTCGAGCTGCACGACCCCGGGTGGGTGCGCTACTTCAAGCGCGTGTGCGAGCGCATCGGCGACGACCGATCGGTCTACCCGTATGTGTTCCCGATCCGCAACGTGGCCCGGCCGCCCAAGGAGCTCGAGGTCCGCGCCGGTTACTACTGCATCGACACCTTCACCCCGCTCAGCCGCAACGCCTACCTCGCGGCCCGCCGCGCCGTCGACTGCGCCCTCACCGCCGCCGAGGCGCTGCTCGGCGGGCGGCGCCTGGCCTACACCCTCGTGCGTCCGCCTGGCCACCACGCCGAGCGCCGGTCCTTTGGCGGCTTCTGCTACTTCAACAACACGGCGATCGCGGCCGACCGGCTCAGCCGCGAGGTCAAGGTCGCGATCCTCGACATCGACTACCACCATGGCAACGGCCAGCAGGACATCTTCTGGGAGCGCCCAGACGTGCTCACGGTCTCGATCCACGGCCATCCCAACTTCGCCTACCCCTACTTCAGCGGCTTCTCCGAGGAGACCGGCGAGGGCCCGGGCGCCGGCTGCAACCGCAACTATCCCCTCCCGGAAGAGATCGACGGACCCGCTTACCGGACTGCCCTCGAACGCGCACTGGCCAGAATCGTGAAGTTCGGCGCCGAGGTGCTGGTGGTCGCGCTCGGGCTCGACACCGCGCGTAAGGACCCGACCGGTACCTGGAGCCTCGAGCCCGACGATTTCACCGCCAACGGCCGCATCATCGGTGCTCTCGGGCTGCCGGTGCTGGTGGTCCAGGAGGGCGGCTACCGGGTCCGAAATATCGGCGTGAACGCCCGCCATTTCTTCACCGGGCTGTGGCGGGAAACGTTTCGCAGCCCGTCAGTTCCGTGACCCGGACCCCAAACAGTATCGATCCCTCTTGACATCGGCCTCAACAAGGATATTTTGTGCAACGTGAAGTGTGACGCAACTCCCGAAGAGCCCCCCAGTAGGGTGCCGAGTTCTTGGCGCGCTGACCGCATGACGGTCGCGAGCCACCTCGAGGGCGTCGCCGTCCCATCCCGCTTCATCCGGTTCGAGGCCCTGCTGCATCTTGCGGCGGGCGCCGCCTCAAACACCGGACACGCAACGAGGCGATAGACCATCATGAATCCGCGCCCTGACGGGCTCGTACGCGCGCCGCGCGGGCGACGCGGGGTCGTTTCCAATGAATGAACGAGCGAAGTGCGTCCGTCGAACAACTCCAACTCCACTACCTGTTCACGGGGGGACCACATCATGAGCCGTTCCGGCACCGCAGCCGACATCGTACCGGCCGCAAGTCGCCGCGAGCGTTTGTGCCGCGTCTTCGACGAGGATTACGATCCGATCGCGTGGGCGGACTGGCGCTGGCAGATGCGCCACCGCCTGATCCGACCCCAGCACTTTGAGCGCTACCTCGACCTCACGCCGGCGGAGCGTCACGGCCTCGAGATGGCCGCCGAGCGTTTTGCCGTCGCGGTGACGCCGCACTTTGCCGCGCTCATGGACCCGGACGACCCGTCCTGCCCGATCCGCCGCCAGGTGATCCCGCAGGACGCCGAGTTCGTGGTCAGCCCCGGCGACATGGAGGATCCGTGCGGTGAGGACCACGCGTCGGTGGTCGAAGGGCTGGTCCACCGATACCCCGACCGCGTGCTGCTGCTCGCTCTCGACACCTGTGCCGCCTACTGCCGGTACTGCACGCGCTCGCGTCTGGTCAGCCAAGGCGAGCTCGACCCTCTGCCGCGCCGTCTCGACCGTATCCTCGCCTACCTGCGAGAGCACACCGAGGTGCGCGACGTGCTGCTGTCGGGAGGTGACCCACTCCTGATGAGTGACGACCGGCTCGACCAGCTGCTCGGGCAGCTGCGCAGCATCGAGCACCTGGAGATGCTGCGGATCGGGTCGCGCGTGCCCTCCTTCCTGCCCCAGCGGATCACTCCCAATCTGGTGAGTGTGCTGCGCCGCCACCGGGTGTGGCTCTCGCTCCATTTCTCACACCCGGCCGAGATCACGCCCGAGGTCGAGGCGGCGTGCGACCTGCTCGCCGACGGCGGCATCCCGCTCGGCAGCCAGACTGTGCTCCTCGCCGGTGTGAACGATGACCCCGATGTGCTCAAGCGGCTCTTCCAGCGCCTCCTCATGGTCCGGGTGCGGCCCTACTACCTCTACCAGGCCGACCCGGTCATCGGCACCGGTCACCTTCGGACGACGATCTCCCGCGGGCTCGAGATCATGTCCGCCGTTCGTGGGCACACTACGGGCTACGCCGTCCCGACCTACGTCGTCGACGCCCCCGGCGGCGGCGGCAAGATCCCGCTCCAGCCCGAGACCGTGGTCAGCCACGAGGACGGCCGCTGGCAGCTGCGGAACTGGGCCGGCGAAATCTTCACCTACATCGACCCGCCCGACGGACGCTGACCCGTGGCTTGGTCGATCGGGCTGTGCTTCGACAGCAAGGAGGAGTACCTGGCCGACGGGTACTCCGCGCTCGACGTCATGGAGTTCGACGACGAGGGCGTGATCGGGAGCCTGGAGGACGTCCTCACCGGCCTCGGCCACCGGGTCGAGCGGATCGGGCGTGGCCGCAACCTCGCCCGACGGCTCGCCCTCGGCGAACGTTGGGACCTCCTCTTCAACGTCTCCGAGGGGCTCCATGGCCGCGGGCGCGAGGCCCAGGTGCCGGCGCTGTGCGAGCTGTTCGAACAGCCGTACACCTTCTCCGACCCGGTCACCTGCGGCGTCACCCTCGACAAGGCATGGGCGAAGCACATCGTCCGGGACGCCGGGCTGCCCACGCCCGACTTCGCCGTCATCCGCCGCCGCGAAGACGCCGAACAGGTCACGATGACGCCGCCTCTGTTCGTCAAGCCGGTCGCGGAGGGCAGCTCGAAGGGCGTCACCGGGCGCTCGATCGTGGAGCGCGCCGACTCCCTCGCGACCCTCTGTGGCGAGCTGCTGCCGACCTTCCCCGAAGGCCTGCTGGTCGAGCGCTTCCTGCCCGGCCGCGAGATCACCGTGGGCGTGGTTGGCAACGGCGCCACCGCACGGGCGGTGGCGGCGATGGAGGTGGTCTGGACGGAGCGCGCGGAGGTACCCGCCTACACCGCACTCAACAAGGACGAGTGGGTCGAGCGGATCGCCTACCGGCTCGTCCAGGACCAGGCCTCGGCCGACGAGGCCACCGCGCTCGCCCTCGCAGTCACCGGCACCCTCCAGTGCCGGGATGTCGCTCGGGTCGACCTGCGCGCCGACGCATCCGGCCGGCTCTCCTTCCTCGAGGTCAACCCTCTGCCGGGGCTGCACCCGGTGCGCTCGGACCTGCCGATCATGGCGCGTCTGGCGGGCATCGCCTACAAGGACCTCCTCGCCGAGATCCTCGAGGCAGCGGCACAGAGGTACGGCCTGTGCGCCCGAGCCGCGTAGTTGTCGCTCACAACGCGGTCGGCGCCGATGACGACCCCTCGACCCGCGACGTGCTCGCCCAGGTCGCCTGGGTGGTCTCGGGGCTCGAGGCGCTCGGGCTGCCGCACCGGATCGTCGCGGTGGACGAAGGCGGTCTCGACCCCGGGTCGGTCGCCGGACCGGGTGTCGCGGTCGTCAACCTGATCGAGTCGCCGCCGGGCCATCCGCGGTTCCAGGTCGAGGCCGCCGCGGCCCTCGCGCGCCTGGGCGTCCCCTTCACGGGCTCGGACGCCGATGCGATCTGGCTGACCACGGACAAGATCGCGACCCGAGAGCGGCTCGCCGGCGCCGGGCTCAGGGTGGCGGCCGGCGGCCGGCTCGACGACGACCCCGGCATCCTTGAGCGGGTGCCACCGCCGTGGATCCTCAAGCCGGCGCTCGAGGACGCCTCGCTCGGCCTCGACGACGGCGCAGTCACCAGCGACCCCCAGGCCGCCCGGACCCGTGCGCGAGCGCTGGCCGAGCGGTTCGCGCAGCAGGTGCTGGTTGAGCACCTGCTGCCGGGGCGCGAGTTCAACCTCTCGATCCTGGCCGATGCCACCGGAGTCGAGGTCCTGCCGGTCGCGGAGATGGTCTACGTCGACTTTCCCCCCGAACTCCCCCGGGTGCTCGGATGGACCGCCAAGTGGGACGACGACTCCTTCGTCTCACGCCACACCGTCCGCCGTTTCCTGGCACCAGGGGAAGATGTCGAGCTCGCCGGGCGCCTGCGCAGCGCCGCACGAGCCGCGTGGGACGCCTGCGGCGTGGCGGGCTACGCCCGCGTTGACATGCGCCTCGACGAGGCCGGTGAGCCCTGCGTCCTCGAGGTCAACACCAACCCATGCCTGTCCGGCGACGCCGGCTTCGTCGCGGCAGCCGCCGCGGCAGGGCTCGACGCCGCCGCGGTCGTCTCCCGCATGCTCGCCGCCTCGGGGGTGTCCCCATGACCCGCCCTTCGTCCGCCGTCACCATCCGCCGAGGCCTCACCGCAGCCGACCGCCATCCGATCGCGTCGCTGCTGTCGGCGACAGGGTTCTTCAACCCCGAGGAGCTCGAGGTCGCGCTCGAGCTCGTCGACGACCGGCTCCGCCACGGCGAGGAGAGCCACTACCGCTTCCTGGTCGCGGAGTTCGACGGGGACGTGGTCGGCTACGGCTGCTGGGGCCCGATCCCGGGCACCGTCGAGTCGGTGGACCTGTACTGGCTCGGGGTGAACCCAGCGGCGCAGGGCAGCGGGGTTGGACGTGCCTTGGTTCGCGCCTCTGAGGATTGGATCCTCGAAGAGGGCCGACGTCGGGTCTACATCGAGACCGCCGGACGCCCCCAGTACGTTCCCACGCGCGCCTTCTACCTCGCCTGCGGCTACGACATCGCCGCCGAGCTCCCTGACTTCTACGCTCCAGGCGACGGCAAGGTGGTCTACGTCAAGGTGCTCGGAGGCGACTGACCGGCTCCTGTCAGGGAGCCGGCAGCGGTTGGCGCTCCTGCGCTATCTCTGAGGACGGCGTCGCCGGTTTGACGCGGCGCCCGGGCCCGACGGAGTTCGTCCCGCACCGCCCGCAGCCGGACGGGTTCCCCGCGCACCGTTTGGCGTCCGATCCGTTCGGCGCTCGGCCTTGTCCCGGGCGCGGGCACGTTCCTCGGCGCGGCGCGCGCGCAGCGCGGCAATCCGCTCCCCGATCGGAACCTCGAACCGTCCTCCCGGCTGGGCGTTGTAGTCGAAGCCCTCGAGCCGGCGGCGGGCGATTCGGCGCCCGACTGCGCGCTCGATGGCGTCGAGCTCGCGCTGCTCGCCCGGCGACGCGAAGGTCAAAGCATCGCCGGTCTCCTTGATACGCGCGGTTCGACCGACGCGGTGGATGTAGTCGTCGGGCTGGCCCGGGACGTCGAAGTTGACCACGTGGGGCAGCGCCTCGATGTCGATCCCGCGGGCCGCGATGTCTGTGGCCACCAGAACCTGCAGGGCTCCCGATTTGAAGCGGGCCAGCGCGGCCTCGCGCTGCGGCTGACTGCGGTTACCGTGGATTCGGTCGCACGCGATCCCGGAAGCGCTGAGGTAGTCGGCGAGCCGGTTCGCACGATGCTTGGTGCGCGTGAACACGAGCGCCGTCTGAAGCTCCCGGCGCTTGAGCAGCTCCAGCAGCAGCAACGGCTTAAGGCGCTCCGGAACCGGCAGCACGGTCTGGCTCACGCCGGTCGCCGGAGCCGCAGGGCGCTCGACGTCGAGCCGGACCGGGTCGTGAAGCAGGTCGCGAGACAGCTCGAGGATCGGTCGCGGTATCGTGGCCGAGAACATCATCGTCTGGCGCCGCGGCGGCAGCGCGGCCATGATGCGACGCACGTCGGGCAGAAAACCCATGTCGAGCATCCGGTCCGCCTCGTCGAGGACCAGAATCTCGAGCCGGTCGAGCCGTGCCCAAGGGTGCTGGAGATGGTCGAGGAGGCGGCCCGGAGTCGCCACGATCACGTCGACGCCGGAGCGCAGTGCGCGCTCCTGGGGACCGGGCTTGACCCCGCCGAAGATCGCGGCGGCGGTGACCGAGGTATGGCGTCCGAGCTCCACGATGTGCTCGTGGACCTGGGCCGCCAGCTCACGGGTCGGGGTCAGCACGAGCGCACGCGGGCCCTGACCGCGGCGTGCGGCGAGCCGCTCCAAGATCGGCAGCGCGAACGCGGCGGTCTTGCCGCTGCCGGTCATCGCGCAGCCGAGCACGTCGCGGCCATCCAGCGCCGGAGGAATCGCCGCCTGCTGCACGGTCGTCGGCTCGGTGAATCCGAGGTCGCGGACACCGGCGCGCAGAGCCGGCGAGAGATTGAAGTCGTCAAAGGTCATGGAACAGTCGTTCACTTTCTCGGGCACAGCCGCACTCGACGGCGGCAGCACCGCGTGGTTCTTTCCGGCACAATGGTGAACGGGAGACGAGCCGGTTCGGCTGCCGTCCGGGGCGCCCCGGACGGGGCGCGCAAGTACCGGGTCACCCCGGTATCGAGCCCGCTGCGGCAGATGCCGGCGGGCAACCGCGACACTTTCTCACACTTCGTCCTTCGATGCAACCTGCGCGCCGGAGTGACCGCGCCGCTTGCGAAGGGTGCGCCGTTCGCCTATGGTGGTTCGCCTGGAAGGGATGGTCGACATGGGTCGAGACAAGAGCGCAACATTCGCCAAACGAGCCCGAGAGCGCGCCCGGCAGGAAGTCCGCAAGCAGAAAGCCGAGCGCCGCGCTCAGCGGCGGGCCGATAAGGGCGGAGAGAATGGCCAGCCGGAGGGAATCGACATCGATCCGGACATCGCCGACATCGTGCCCGGTCCACAGCCGCCTCCCGAAGAGATCGTCGACTGAGCCCGCCGGGGCGGCCGCTCCGCACCGCCCCCCTCCCACCCCACACCACTGCACCGTACCGACCGTGGGCGTCGTGCACCCCGCAGCACTGCTTACGGGCCTGACGGCATCGGGATGACCTCAACGCCCGTGCCCACACCACGCTCCCCTCGGCTCCGATCCGGAGGCACAGTCCCGAGGGCGGGTGCGTCGCACTGACGCGGTTTCATCTTCAGTATCAAGGAGGTGAGGATCGAGGTCGTGAGCGACACCTCCCACCGCGACATCTACCACGGTAAGAACGTCACCAGGGGGAGCTGCCCGAGCCACCTCGGCCACCGAGGGACTCGCGGCTGCTTCCGATGCCACACACGAGACCTGCGCTACTGAGAGGACCACTCCATCCCCGACGACGGCACTCTGTGCCACTCGATCCTGGCCGACGGCTCCGAGCGACCGTTCGAGCACCTAGAGGCCCGGCCGGGAACCTCCTCACGGCTGCGAATCGCGACTGAGGTGCAATCTGCGATCTCACGAAAGAACGGTGAACCGAGATCATCGATATGAGCGAGATGTACCAAATGACCGCCGTTCGCGTACCATAGAAGGAGAGGAGGAGGCCATGGCGAGGACAGCGAGTGGTGTCGTGATGGTGGCGTTGGTGCTGGCGGTCGCGTGCGCGCGTCAGACCGAGGTCACGCCGGCGCCTCTGTCGGGCGAGACTGAGGTGGCGTCGCACGCGGTCTGGACTCCCATCGCGGCCGCCGACATGACCGAGGCCCAAAAGGCCCAGCAGCAGAGGAGCATGGACGCGGTCCAGGCCCTGGCCGGACGGCTCATGGGCGAGCTTACCCAGGCCCTGGATGCGGGTGGTCCGATCGGCGCGATCGACGTCTGCCGGATGCGCGCGCCGGAGATCGCGGCGGCGGTCTCGAACGAGTACGGACTCGTTCTCGGGCGCACTTCGTTCCGGCTGCGCAACCCGTCCAACATGCCGCCGGAGTGGGCCGAGGATCTGGTCCGCCAGCAGGTCGCCGACCCGACCTGGATGGTCGGACCCAACGGCCAGCTCGGCGGGATGCTGCCGATCCGACTCAAGGCCGAGTGCGGCATGTGCCACGGCCCGAAGGAGCAGATTGCGCCCGAGGTCCTGGCCGCCATCGAGGAGACCTACCCGGAGGACACCGCCACAGGTTTCAACGAGGGCGACCTTCGCGGCTGGTTCTGGGTCGAGACGCCGGCGAAGTCGTAGCGGCCCCGAGCCGCCGCTGCTGGCACGAAGCCGCAAGGGCGGAGCTCGTCATGGAGGCGATGCTCCAGATGAAGAAGATCGACATCGCCCGCCTCGAGCACGCCTACGCTGGGACGTAGCGGCAGCGGTGCGTCCCCGGCAGCGGCGAAGGCGCGCCCGCACACGGCACGCTCACGGCACGCGTTGCAGCTCCGCGTGGACCTGGCGGCCGTGGCGCGACACGATCCCCGGGATCTCCGCGATGTCGCGCATCGAGGTGCGGAAGTTGACGATGCAGGCGCGCAGCAGGTAGCGGCCGTCGATCACCGCGTTCGACAGGAACAGCTCGCCGCTGGTCTCGAGACGCCCCTGCAGCGCTTCGTTGAGCTGGTTGAGATACGTCTCAGCGGCCGCGTCACCCACCCGCTGACGGTAGTCCTCGGGGACGTAGCGGAAGGTCGTGATGCTCAAGCTGTGGGTGACCGCCTCGAATTGCGGCTCCTCGGCGAGCCGCTCATAAAGCGCCCGGGCCAGCTCGATGTCGTCGCCGATCATGCGCACGTATCCATGTCGCCCAACCTGCCGCAGCGCCATCCAGACCTTGAGGGCGCGAAAACCGCGGGAGTTCTGGGGGCCGAAGTCGACGAAGTTCGTCGCTTCCTCACCGAAGTGGTAGTACGGCGGGTGGTAGCTATAGGCCGCTCGGTGCTTTGCCGGATCGCGGATGAGGGCGCACCCGGCCTCGAGCGGCACATACAGCCACTTGTGCGGGTCGACCGCCACGGAGTCAGCGAGCGACAGCCCTCGGATGTCGTCGGGGACGGACTGAACCATGGCGGCAAAGCCGCCATAGGCGCCGTCGACGTGAAACCACACGTTGTGCTGACGACACAGGTCGGCCATCGCCGGAAGCGGGTCGACGGCCCCGGTGCTGACCGTTCCGGCGGTCCCCACCACGGCGACAGGGATGCGGCCGTCCCTGAGGTCGGCGGTGAGGCGTGACGCCAGGTCGTCCAATACCAACCGTCGCGACGAGTCGACCCTGATCGACCTGAGTGCGTCCGTCGGCAGGCCGAACATGTCGATCGCCTTCTCGATCCACGTGTGGGTCTCGCTCGAGGCATAGATCGTCGCCCTGCCCATGTGCTCTGGAGTGCGCGTGGCGGAGTCGCGGGGGAATGCGGCGCGCAGCGCCGTGTAGATCCCCACGAAGTTGGCGACGTTGCCGCCGCTGACGAGCACGCCGCTGCAGGTGGCGGGATACGCCACGAGGCCGGCGATCCAACGGATCGTCTGGGCCTCGATCTCGGTCGCCACCGGCGACAGCGCCCACGCCCCCACGTTCGGGTTCACTGCCGCCGCCAGCAGGTCCGCGAGCATGCCGATCGGCGCCGGCGACGAGGTGATGTAGCCGAGGAACTTCGGGTGGCCGTTGTAGAGCGAGTAACGGGTGACCAGGTCGGTCGCCTCGGAAAGCACGGCGTCAACATCGCTTCCGTCGTCGGGCATCCCGGCCGACGCGCCGATCAACTCTCGGATTTCATGGACCGAAAGTCCCGCCGTGACCGGGCGTTCGCGCGAGGTCGCCAGCAGGTCCGCAATACGGTCGATCAGCGCATGTCCAGCGGCGCGGAAGCGCTCCGGAGGGAGGTCGATCGGGGCCTGCCGATCACAAGGAGTGCCCTCGTCCGCCATCGTATTGCTCCCGCCGAACGGCAGGCTGCGGCCCTACGGGGACTCCATCTGGAAGCCTGGAGTCGAAAGGGACAAGGCCGTCTCGTCCTCGGTCATGTCCGTCGCGATCCCGTCGAACAGGGGCGTCGACAGGTAGCGTTCGCCGGTGTCCGGCAACATGCAGAGGATCACCGCACCCGGGTCGGCCTTCTCGGCCTTCTGCATCGCGACGGCGAAGGTGGCGCCGCCGGAAATTCCGGTGAAGATGCCCTCCCGCTGGGCGAGCTTGCGTGACCACGCGACGGCGTCCGGCCCGGCCACCGGGATCAGCTCGTCGTAGAAGTGATTGTCGATCGCTTCCTGGAGGACGTAGGGGATGAAGTCCGGCGTCCAGCCCTGGATCGGGTGCGGCTGCCAGTCCCCGTGGCTCGCGGCCGGCGCGTGCTGCTCGCCGCGCTCCTGCGGGACGCCGCCGCCGACGAGCTGGGCATTGGCGGGCTCGCTGAGGATGATCTTCGTCTCGGGACGTTCCCGCCGCAGCACCCGCGCAACGCCGGTGACGGTGCCGCCGGTACCCCAGCCGCTCACCCAGAAGTCGAGCCGCTCGCCGGCGAAATCGGCGAGGATCTCACGCGCGGTGGTGTTCTCGTGCACCTTCGCGTTGTCGGCGGTCTCGAACTGGCGGGCGAGGAACCACCCGTTGGCGTCCGCCAGCTCCTTGGCCTTCACGTACATGCCGAACCCCTTGGCGGCACGCGGCGTGAGCACCACCTTGGCGCCGAGGAACCGCATCAGCCTGCGCCGCTCGATCGAGAAGCTGTCGGCCATCGTGACGACCAGCGGATATCCCTTCGCGGCACAGACCATGGCAAGCCCGATGCCGGTGTTGCCGCTGGTCGCCTCGACCACCGTCTGGCCGGGCTTGAGGTCGCCGCGGCGCTCGGCTTCCTCGATGATGCTGATGGCCAGGCGGTCCTTGACCGAAGCGGCAGGGTTGAAGAACTCGGCCTTCACGTAGACGCGAACGTGACGCGGTGCCAGGCGGTTGATGCGGATGCACGGCGTGTCCCCGATCGTGTCGACGACGCTGTCGTAGAGACGGCCGCGACCCTCGGTCCTCCGTGATTCGTGCGACGTCATGGGACCTCCCCCGTGTCGTGCCGGAATGGGCGTCGGCGGGAACGAAGCCCCCACATTCGCCGTCCGCCTGACGCTATAACCTGCCCAAACCAAACGGGTGGATCATGACAGGTATTCCTGCACGATTGAG
>CAWFFJ010000023.1:0-156204 GCA_963814875.1 uncultured Acidobacteriota bacterium | reverse complement strand
GAGGCACTCAGGGAGACGCCGCATGCCCGCTCGGCTTGCGAGTGATTCCGGAGATCGGCTAGGATCCTGGAGATACCTCTGGGCAGGAACGAGGCGCATCGGGAGCTTGTCGTTGCTCCCCGGCCACCGACACACGAAGTCGGGGCGTTGATTCCTAGACATTCGAGCTGGAGGCGTTCGCGCCGGTGTGACCGTTGACGACTCGAGCAGCGGTTGTCGACTGGGCGCTCGCCCGATACCACGACGTCGAGTTCACGTCGGTGCGGGAGTGGCTTGCCCAGCACCCGTCACGACGCGCGTGCGGCTACCTGCCGGTGTACGCGCCGCGCGAGATCATCCACGCCAGCGGCATGCTGCCGGTCGGCATTCACGGTGCTGGCGACATTGAGATCATTCGCGGCGACGCCTACTACCAGTCGTACATCTGCCACCTGCCGCGCTCGGTGGTCGAGCTCGCGCAGTCTGGCCGCCTCGACTTCCTGTCGGCGCTGCTCTTCCCCTCGACCTGCGACGTCATCCGGAACCTCTCCGGGATGTGGCAGCTGCTCTATCCCGAGACCTACGTCCGCTACCTCGACCTCCCGCACCAGCGCACCGAGGAGCTCGGCGGCCGCTTCTGGGAGCGCGAGCTGCGCACGCTCCGCGATGAGCTCGGAGAGGTCTCGGGCCGGCCGGCGACGGACGAGGACCTGACCCGCTCGATCGAGACCTACCGCCAGGTACGGCAGCTGGTGCTCGAGCTCTACCGGACGCGGCGCGACGAGCCGTGGCTGGTGCCGACCGAGGAGCTCTACCTGCTGATGCGCGCCGGCGAGGTGGTCCCGCCCGAGACCTTCCTCGCGCGCGGGCGCGCCTATCTCGAGGCGGTCCGGGAGCGATCCCGGTCGCATCAAGGACAACAGCCGGGTGGTGCTGGTCGGCGCCTTCTGCGAGCAACCGCCGCTCGGGCTGATCAAGACCATCGAGCGCGCCGGCTGCTACATCGTCGACGACGACCTCGTGATCGGCAACCGGCTGCTCGAGGAGGATGTCGCGGTCGACGGCGAGCCGCTGCGCGCGCTGGCGACCGCCTTCATCCGCCACGCCCGCAAGACCTCGGTGCTCTACGAGCCCGATCCGGACGGCAAGCAGCGCCTCATGAAGGAGCGGGTCGCCGCGGCACGGGCCGACGGCATCATCTTCGCCGCGCCGAGCTTCTGCGATCCCGCGCTGCTCGACCGTCGCATGCTGCGGGCCGGGGCCGAGGCCGCGGGGATTCCGTGCATCGCCTTCAAGTACGCCGAGAACAGCGGCCAGTTCCAGCAGTTCCGCGAGCAGGCCGGCACCTTCTCGGATGCGCTCAAGCTCTGGGGAGGCGAGTGATGAGCCACGCGCCCGATCCGCCGCTCGAGGCCAGGGTTTCCAAGGACCGCTCGATGGAGCTGCAGAAGGCGATGATCGCCGGGCACTTCGAGCGCCTGGAGCAGGCGCCGGCCAGCGGCGAGCCGGTGGTCTACACCTTCGTTCCGGGCAACCTCACCGAGCTCATCCGCTCCTTCGGCGCCCTCCCCCTGCTCCCGGAGATCAACGCCCTGCAGTCGGGCATGCGCGGCCTGAGCCGCGACTACATCGCCGCCGCCGAGAGGGCCGGACACTCGGAGGACGTCTGCACGTACGTCAAGTGCGACATCGGCATGGCGATGGCGGGCAACATCGGCCCCACCGGCACCCGGCTGCCGCCGCCTGACCTGCTGCTGCTGTCCTACACCGGTTGCTACACCTTCATGAAGTGGTTCGAGCTGCTGCGCGAGCACTACGGCTGCCCGACGGTGTTCCTCCAGGTGCCGTACCAGGGTGACGGGCGGCTGGCGCCGGAGCACCGCCAGTACATCGCCGACCAGATCCGGAGCGACCTCATCCCCACCCTGGAGCGGATCACCGGCCGGCGCTACGACGAGGAGCGCCTGCGCCACCACCTCGCGCTCGCGGCCCGGGCCGAGGACGACCTGGTGGCGGTGCTCTCCTCGGCGAAGCACCGGCCGAGCCCGATCGACGCCTACTTCGGCGCCGTCTACTACGTCGGCCCGATCTTCTCCGCCTTCCGCGGTACCGAGGAGGGCGCCGAGTACTACCGCGAGCTGCGGCGCGAGGTGGCGGAGCGGCTCGCGGCGGGACAGGGGCCGATCACGCCGGACGGCCCGCTCGACGACCAGAAGTACCGCCTCGTCGTCGAGGGTCCGCCGAACTGGACGAGCTTCCGCGAGTTCTGGCGGATGTTCTCGCAGGAGGGTGCGGTCGTGGTCGCCTCGACCTACACCAAGGTCGGTGGGACCTACGACTTCGGGTTCCGCCACGACGCGGGCGATCCCCTCGGTACCATGGCGGACTACTGCGGCGGCTGCTACACCAACCTCAACCTGCCGACGCGCATCGACATGCTGGTGAGCTACATCCGCGAGTACCAGGCGGACGGTTTCGTGATCAACTCGGTCAAGTCCTGCAACTCCTTCTCCGCCGGCCAGCTGATGATGCTGCGCGAGGTCGAGAAACGCACCGGGATCCCGGGCGCCTTCATCGAGTCCGACCTCGTCGACCCCCGCTACTTTTCCGCGGCCAACATCAAGAACCGCCTCGAGAGCTATTTCCAGATGCTGGCGGCCCGCCGTGACGGTCGATCGCCGTGAGGTGCTCGGTCGGGATCGATCTCGGGTCGACGACCACCAAGGCGGTCGTTCTCGACGATGCCGGGGCCATCCTCGGCCGCGGCATCACCAACTCGCGCTCGAACTACGATCTCGCGGCCGCGGTGGCACGGGAGGAGGCCTTCATCTCCGCCCGTTTCGGCCTGCTGCGGCGAGGGGTCGAGGCGGCGGCCGGGTCGGCGGTGCTCGGCCGCCTGCTCGATGCCTTCCGGCTGAGTCAGACCCTCACCCAGCTCGGGCGCCTGCACGAGCTGGTTCAGGAGGAGATCGATCGCACGGTTGCCGCTGCCCTCGCCCCGGCAGCGAGCGCGGCCGTGGCGACGATCTTCACTGCCGCGGCCGGTGAGGAAGAGGCGCGCTTCGCCGGCGCCGACACGGCGCCGCGCTCCGACTTCTTCCGCGACGCCGCCGGCTCGGCCTACATGCGCCACGCCGAGACGATCGCCGACCCGGACGGGGTCAGCTTCGACCTGCTCATCGGTCTCTACGACAGCTGCATCATCAAGGTTGAGAACGAGCCCCTCGAGCTCGGCTTCGGCGAGCACATCTCGAGCGCGCTCGAGCGCATCGGCTCCCCGCCGGCGGTGGTCGCGGCGGTCGAGGCGACCCGCAGCGTCGAGATCGAAGAGGCCGCGACGGTCGGCACCGGCTACGGCCGAGCCCGGCTGCCGTTTCCGAAGGAGCAGATCCGTTCCGAGATCCTCTGCCACGGGCTCGGCGCCCACGCCCTGTTTCCGGGCACCCGGACGGTCCTCGACATCGGCGGCCAGGACACCAAGGCGATCCAGGTCGACGAGCGCGGCATCGTGACCAGCTTCCAGATGAACGACCGCTGTGCGGCGGGCTGCGGCCGCTACCTCGGCTACATCGCCGACGAGATGAACATCGGCCTGCACGAGCTCGGGCCGCTCGCCGAACTCGAGCACACGCCCGGTCAGGATCAACTCGACCTGTACGGTCTTCGCGGGCGCGGAGCTGCGCGAGCGGCTGTCACTGGGCGAGGCGCGTGAGGACATCCTCGCCGGGCTGCATCGCGCCATCATCCTGCGCGCCATGTCGCTGCTCGCCCGCTCCGGCGGGGTCGACGAGGAGTTCACCTTCACCGGCGGCGTCGCCCGCAACCCGGCCGCGGTATCGGCCCTCCGGAAGCTGTGCGCCGAGGCCTACGGCGCCCGCACCCTCAACATCTCCCCGGACAGCATCTTCACGGGCGCCCTCGGCGCGGCGCTGTTCGCCCACCGGGAGGCGAGCTCATGACCATCACCGCGGGCGTCGACGTCGGCTCCGGGGCGGTCAAGGCAGTGATCATGGAGTGCTTCGGCGACGAGGCACGGCTCATCGCCCGGGCGGTCGGCGCGCATCCGGCGGCGCGAGATCGCGGCCGTGGTCGACGAGGTCTTCGGCACCGCGGTAGCGGGCAGCGGATGTTGCAGCCGTCGACTACGTTGCGACCACTGGTGAGGGGGAGGACGTTCCCTTCGCCACCGGCCACTTCTACGGCATGACCACCCACGCCCGCGGCGGCCTCTTCCTCGAACCCGCGGCGCGCGCGGTGCTCGACGTCGGCGCCCTGCACAGCCGCGCGATCCTCATGGACGGGCGCGGCAAGGTCCTGAGCTACAAGATGACCAGCCAGTGCGCCTCGGGCTCGGGCCAGTTCCTCGAGAACATCGCCCGCTACCTCGGCGTCTCGCAGGCGGAGATCGGCGGGCTGTCGCTCGAGGCCGATGCGCCCGAGAAGGTCTCCTCGATCTGTGCGGTGCTCGCCGAGACCGACGTGATCAACATGGTGTCGCGCGGCATCTCCACCGCGAACATCCTGCGCGGCATCCACGAGAGCATGGCGCTGCGTTTCGCACGCCTGCTGCGTTCGATCGGCGTGTCAGGGGTCGTGCTCGTCAGCGGCGGCCTCGCCAGCGACGCCGGCCTGCTCGCTGCGCTGCAGGACGCCCTCAACGAGGACAACCGCTTCGGTGGGGCGATCCGCGTCACGGGCCATCCCCTCAGTCTCTTCGCCGGAGCTCTCGGCGCCGCCCTGTGGGGCGCCTTCCGTCACCAACGCCTCAACCTCGGAGGAGCCGCATGGACGGCGACTACAGCGACGACAGCGGAGTGATCATCCGCAACCTGAGGCCCACGGACTGCGCGCGGCTGGTGGCGATCGACCACCACATCACCGGCCGGCAGCCGCCGTCAGTGGTTCGAGGGCAAGCTCACGCGTGCGCTCGAGGACAGCGACGTGCGGGTGTCGCTCGGGGCCGAGGTCGACGACCTGCTGGTCGGCGCGATGCTCGCCGAGGTCCACTACGGCGAGTTCGGTCTGCCCGAGCCGCTCGCCGTGCTCGACACGGTGCTGGTGGACCGTGCCTTCGCCGGGCGCGGCATCGCCCGCGCGATGTACGAGCAGCTAGTCCGCAACCTGCAGGCGCTGCGCATCGAGCGCCTGCGCACCGAGGTCGCGTGGGACGACCACGAGCTGGTGGCGTTCTTCGGCCGCATGGGGCTCGCCCCGGTGCCGCGGCTGGTGCTCGAGGCGGATCTTTCGACCTAGCACTGCGCCCCGTAGCGCCCGTCGGATGCCCTTGAGACCTTGACTGTGGCGGGCGGTCGCGCGAGCTGTGCCCGTCGTGCGCGGCGAAGCGATCGGCGGCGACGGCAGCACTCCTGGTCGAAGACGCGCTGCCCGTCGTGCGGCGCCGAGATGCGCGTCGTTGCGTTCATCCTCGACCACGACGTGGTCGACACGATCCTCGGCCATCTCGAGCAAACTGGCCGTCACCTAGAGCGCGGACCCCCGCTCGGTCACGCCCTGCCGGCTGTCGCCTCCTGACCCGGCTGCGGAGCCCGCCGGCCCCGCAGTGCTGATCCTGGTGCGCCCAGTCCGCCCACTTCACCTGCCCGTCCGCCGCCGGCCGCCGAAACACGCCGTCCAGACGGCCTTCCAACCGGGTCCGAAGCTCGCAAGCGGTTGGCAACGCGGCCTCAGCACGCCGCTCAGGGGGGTGTGTCCTGATCCAGAGATGGACTCCGCCGCGTGGCCGAAAAGGAACTTCCTGTCCCCAAACGCTCTCCCACCTGGCGGAGGATCGCCTCGAACTCGGGGTCGCCTCGCAGTCCGTCGAGGCTCGGCTCCGTGCGGATTCTCGGATCGGCCCAATCCAGCTCGACGGCTCGGCGCAGGTCGCGGATGGCCTCGTCGTGATTGCCGCGGGCCGCGGCCAGACATCCGAGGTAGTAGTACGACCATCCCACGTGGGGATGATCCTTGCCCAGAGTCTTCAGGCGGCGGGCCAGAGCTTCCTGCAACAGGGGCTCGGCCTCCTCGAGGCGCCCCATGTCGACGTAGAGGCCGCCGAGGTTGTTCATCGCGCTCAATCTCTCCGGGTTGTCCTTCGGGAACGCTCGGTCGTAGCCATCGAGCGCCTCGCGCAAGAGCGATTCGGCCTCGTCGTACTTCCCCATGACGACCAGGAGGTTCCCGAGGCTGTTCTCGACCCTCAGCGTGAGCGGATGCTCTGCGCCGAGGGAACGGCGCCGGGCCTCGAACACCTTGCGAAAGAGCGGCTCGGCCTCTTCGTCGCGGCCCATCCGCTGGTAGAGGGTCGCCACGCTGCTCATGCTGCTCAGGGTCTGCGGGTCGTCGGGCCCGAGCAGGTCGCGCTGCTTCTCGAGCACCTCGAGGTACAGCGGCTCGGCCTCCCGGAAGCGGCGCAGCGCCAGGTAGAGGATCGCCAGGTGCCGCTTCGAGGCCAACGTGGAGAGGCTGTCCTCCCCGTCGACCCGCCGATTCCTGGCCAGCGCCTCCTGAACGAGGGGCAGGGCCTCCTCGATGCGACCCTGGCTCCAGAACAGACCGGCCAGGTTGTTGATCGACTGGAGAGTCTTCGGGTCGTCCTCCCCGAGAACACGCCGCCGCCTCTCCAGGGTGTCGAGGTAGAGCTTCTCGGCCTGTGCGTAGCGTCCGCTCTGGTATTGGATCACGCCCAGGCTGTTGGCGGCCTCCAGCGTGGACGGGTCGTCGTCGCCGAGCTTCTCGCGCCGGATCTTCAACGCCCGGGTCTCGGCCACCGTGGCCCGCTCCAGCAGTCCGAGCCGGCGCATGGTGTCCGCCAGCGTGTGCAGCATTCGCGCCTGAAACAAGGGCCGGTCCGCGAACTTCGTGTCGATCGCCTCGAGCGCGCCTTCGAACACGGTGGCGTCGAGGAGCCCCAGGGACGTGCCCACGAAGTCGATCTCGCCGAGGGAGTCACGGAACTGCTCGACAGCCGCCGTCCGCTCGCTGTCGCTCAGCCCCCCCCGAGCCTCGAGCTGCCTGCCGTACCGTTCCACCAGGTCGTCGTGGAGGCGGGACCCCATGAGCGGCACGTCGATCCCGGCGAGCTGCTCGCTCTGGAAGGTCGCCACCTGCTCCGCCTCCTTCTTGGCGGCCGCTTCCGCCTCGGCCGCACGGCGCGCCCGCACCATCCCCCAGGTGGTGCCGACGATGCCCGTCACCATGGCGGCGACGATCAGCGCGCCCGCTGTGACGGCCGCGCGATTGCGGCGCACGAACTTGCCCCATCGGTAGGCCGCGCTCGGAGGCCGCGCCAGGACCGGCTCGTCGGCCAGATACCGCCCGAGCTCGAGCGCCAGGGCGTTAGCTGTCGCGTAGCGGCGGGTGCGGTCCTTGTCCAAGCACCTCATGACGATCCAGTCGAGGTCGCCCGCCAGGTGCCTGGCCAGCGTCGACGGGTCGGTGGCGCGGTCGGCCGCCACCTTGGCCGCCGCCTCCGGTTCCAACCGACCGATCCGCGTGCTCGGCTTCGCTGGCTCCGACTCCCGGATCCGGCGTTGGATCTCGGCGATCCCCAGGCTGCGAAGCTCCCGCGAATCGAACGGCAGCACTCCGGTCAGCAGCTCGTAGAGAATGACGCCGAGCGAATAGATGTCGGTTCGCGTGTCGACGTCCAGGCCGGTCATCTCGGCCTGCTCCGGGCTCATGTACTCCGGTGTGCCGATGAGCTGCCCGTGCTCGGTGAAGACCGTGCGCTCGGTCAGGTGCTGAGCGGTCGCCTTGGCGACGCCGAAGTCGATGATCTTCGGCACCGGCTTGTTGTCCTGGACGGTCACCAAAATGTTCGAGGGCTTCAGGTCGCGGTGGATGATGCTCTTCTGATGCGCGTGCTGTACGCCGTCGCAGACCTTGCTCAACAGCTCGAGCCGCTCCCGTGTCCGGTAGCGATGCTTGTCGCAGTATTCGGTGATCGGGATCCCCGCGACCAGCTCCATGGCGAAGTAGGGCCGCCCCCGCTCTGTCGAGCCGGCGCCGTAGACTCGCGCAATCGAAGGATGGTCCATGAGCGCCAGGGCCTGGCGCTCCGACTCGAAGCGGGCGATGACCTCGCGGGTGTCCATCCCCCACTTGACGACCTTGAGCGCGACGCGTCGCCGCACCGGCTCGAGCTGCTCGGCCTCGAACACGCTCCCCATGCCGCCCGACCCGAGCTGCCCGAGAATGCGGTACCCGGCGATGTTCGGCCGAAGCTGGGCGCGGTGGTCGGACGGGGTTTCGTGACCGCCGACCCCCTCCAGAGTTTCATCCTCAGAGAAAGGGGACTGCATTGGCTGAGCCAGTGTACTACTGCGGTCGAGCATCGCAGGTGCGTGCCGGGAGCCTAGGTTTCCAGGGCACCGAGCGGCTCGAACGGCCGCATCTGATGCCGCGCAGGCCGAGGATGTCGTCCAAGGCCTCCCCCGATATCGCTTCGCCGTTCGCTACGAACGAGGTGCCCGATCGCGGGGGAAAGTCAGCGATTCGACCAGCACGAACGCGGCCTGGAGATAGGAGGTCGGGCAGAGGGGAAAGCACTCCTTGCAGTCGTTGCACTCCTTGGAGGCGATCCCCGGCAGGAAGCTGATCTCCTTGCGGATGCCGCGGTCGATGAAGCCGACCGCGTGCGCCCCCTTGACCTCGGCGCAGTAGCGCACGCACAGGCCGCAGTGGATGCAGAAGGAGGCCTCCTGGTCGAAACGCGAACGATCGGCGCCGTACTCCGCCGCCAGCTCCACCAGCTGCGGCGAGTCCGGGGCGTGGGCCAACAGCAGCTCGAGCATCGTCTTGCGCAGGCGGTCGATCTTCTGTGACCGGGTTCTGACGACCAGGCCCGTCTCCGCCAGGTAGACGCACGACACCACCAGCCGGGTCCGGCCGTCCCGCTCGATCTCCACCAGGCACAATCGGCAGCCGCCGAAGGGCTCCAGCTTGGGGTGGTGGCAGAGGGTGGGGATGGAGATCTCCGCAACCCGCGCTGCCTCGAGCAGAGTCATGCCCTCCGCCGCCCGGACCTCCTTGCCGTCAATCTGCAGCTGGAGCTCGCTCATGTCGCCCGGCTCTTTCTGACGATCGTGCGTTGCGTTTCGGGGATCGGTGGCGGCACGGGAGCGCCCGAGATCTTGATCACCGCGTCGAAGCGGGATGGGCAGACCTCGAAGCACACCCCGCAGGCGTCGCACTTCTCCTGGTCGATGACATGGATCGTATTCTTGGCCCCGATGATGCCCTGAGAGGGGCACTGACCGAGGCAGATCAGACAGGCCTTGCACTTTTCCGGATCGATGTAGTACGAGACCAGCTCCTTGCACGCCAGGGCCGGGCAGCGCTTGTCGTGGATGTGGGCCTCGTACTCGTCGCGAAAGTAGCGCAGGGTGCTCAGGAAGGGATTCGGGGCACTCTTGCCGAGGGCGCACAGCGAGGCTTCCATGGCCACCTCGGAGAGCTCCTCCAGGGTCTCGAGATCACCGTCCCGGCCCTTGCCCGCGCAGATCCGGGTGAGGATCTTGCGCATCTGGCGCAGGCCCTCGCGGCAGGGCAGGCACTTGCCGCAGGACTCGTCGGTGAGAAAGTCGACGAAGTACCGGGCCACGTCCACCATGCACGTGTCCTCGTCCATGACGATCATGCCGCCGGAGCCCATCATGGATCCGGCCTGGGACAGCTCGTCGAAGCCCACCGGCAGGTCCAGGAGCTGCTCCGGAATGCAGCCGCCCGAAGGCCCCCCGGTCTGCACGGCCTTGAAGCGCTTGCCGCCCGGAATGCCACCGCCGATGGTGTCGACGATTCCCCTCAGGCTCATGCCCATGGGCACCTCCACCAGCCCGGTGTTGGTGATCTTGCCCACCAGGGAGAAGATCTTGGTGCCGGTGCTGCGCGCGGTGCCGATCTGGGCGAACCAGTCGCCGCCGTGGTTGACGATCAGCGGCACGTTGGCCCAGGTCTCCACGTTGTTGAGGACGCTGGGCCTCCCCCACAACCCCTTGACGTTGGAGCGGACGTACTTGGGCCGCGGCTCCCCCGCCCGGCCCTCGAGGGCGGTCATCAGGGCGGTGGACTCGCCGCAGACGAAGGCCCCGGCGCCCTTGTGGACCTTGACTGAGAAGTCGAAGCCGGAGCCGAGGATGTCCTCGCCCAGCAGGCCGTACCCTCGCGCCTGCTCGATGGCGTGGCTCAGGTTCTTGACCGCCAGGGGGTACTCCTGGCGCACGTAGACGTAGCCCTCGTGGGCGCCGATGGTGTAGCCGCCGATGATCAGTCCCTCGAGCACCGAGTGGGGGTTGCCCTCGAGCAGGGCACGGTCCATGAAGGCGCCGGGGTCGCCTTCGTCGGCGTTGACGATCACGTACTTGGGCTCGCCGGGGGCGTTGCGGGAGCCCTCCCACTTGGCGCCGGTCGGGAAGCCGGCGCCGCCCCGGCCGCGCAGATTCGACGTCTTGACCTGGGCCAGCACCTCCTCGGGAGTCATCGCGAACAGCGCCTTGACCAGTGCCGTGTAGCCGCCGATGGCCAGGTAGTCGTCGAGGCTCCTGGAGTCGATCCGGCTGTTGGCCTCGAGCAGCAGGCGATGCTGATTGGCGTAGAAGGGGATGTCCTGCTCGCGTTCGACGCGCTCGCCGGTGGTCGGGTCCTCCTAAAGCAGCCGCTCGACCACCCCGTCGCCCTTGAGGCTGACAGCCACGATCTCGGGAACGTCGGCGGCCGTGACCTGCAGATAGCAGATCTCCTGAGGATGCAGCACCACCACCGGCCCCCGCTCGCAGAACCCCGGGCAGCCGGTGCCCTGGCGGTCCACCTCCGCCGCCAGGCCCTGCTCCGCCAGCTCGGTCTCGAAGGCGGCGATGACCTCGGCCGCACCCGACGCCAGGCAGCCGGCGCCGGCGCAGATGGACACGCAGGGCCGGTCGGGGTCGCGCGCGAGACTCTGCCGGTGCTCCTCCAGCTCGGCCGGCGAACGGCATGGGCGATCCCTACTCATAACGCTCGAGGACCTTGGCGGTCGCAGCCGTGGAGACCTTGCCGTGGGTGGTGCCGTTGATCTCGATCACCGGCCCGAGGGCGCAGCAGCCCAGACAGTTCACGGTCTCGACACTGAACTTCAGCTCGAGGTCGGTCTCGCCCGGTCCGATGCCGGTGGCGTCCTGCACCGCGCTCAACACCCGCGGGGCGCCGCGCACGTGGCAGGCGGTGCCCATGCAGACATGGACCTGGTGGCGGCCCTTCGGCACCAGGCTGAAGGCCTTGTAGAAGGTGGCGACGTGCTGCACTCGCGCCAGGGGCACCTCGAGCCGCTCGCTCACTCGTCTTGAGACTTTCCGTGCAGAGCCAGTTGGCCTCGGCCTGAATCTCCAGCAGCACCTGGATCAGGGCGCTGGCTTCGGCGTGGTGCCGGTCGATGATCTGGTCCACCAGGTCGTGATCCATGCTCTGATCCCTCAGGCCAGTGCGTAGCATCTCTGCTCGAGGTCGTAGCTCACCAGACCCCGCCGCGACGAGCTGTTCATGATCTTGGAGACCTCCGATGGGCTCAGACCCATGGTCTGGGAGATCTCGCCGGTGGATCGCGGCCTCTCCTCCAGCAGCATCAGGATCTCGCTGACCGCCAGCTTGTCGGCGATCAGCTCCGAGAAGATCCGGTCGACCTCGGCGGAGGCGAAGAACTCGGAGTAGGCCGCCTCCGACTTCTGCGGCACGCGCAGCTTCTCCCGCTCCACCAGCTTGAGGAAGGGGATCAGCTGGACGGCGGCGCCGAGCTTGCGCGCCAGGCTCGCCTCGTCGATGCCGTCACCCTCGCCGAGGGGACCCAGGCCTCGCAGGGTGTCAGCGAAGTCGCTCATGGCCTCGGCGAATCGGATGCCCTCGGAGGCTGCGATCCACTCCAGCCGCACCCGCTCCGGTTTGACGCCGATCAGCTGCAGCAGCTTCTTCGTCAGGTGCACGTTGGCCAGGGCGTCGTAGTTGCCCTCGGTCACGTAGTGGCATTCACCGGGCCAGCAGCCGCCGATGATCACCCCGTCGGCGCCGCTCGACAGGGCGCGGAGCACGAAGGCCAGGTCCACCCGGCCGGTGCACATGAGGCGGATGATGCGGATCTCCGGAGCGTAGCTTTGTCTGGTAACTCCAGACATGTCCGCAGCGGAGTACGCTCACCAGTTGCACAAGAACGCGATGATGCGCGGGCTATACATCGTGCTGCACTCCTTGCTGCGTGGCGCGAGGGGACCACGGGTCGGCCAGGGCCGCGTCGATCTGGTCGAAGACCTCCCGGTTGGTGTAGTGCTTGAGCACCACCGCATCGGTGGGGCACTTGGCACAGCACAGGCCGTCCCCCTTGCACAGGGCCGGGTTGACCACCGCCTTTGAGCCCTTGGCGGTCTCCCGCCAGCTGATGGCGCCGTAGGTACATGCCGAGATACAGGCCCCGCAGGACACGCACTCGTCTTCCGTCACCTCGCACACCGAGCCCGAGGCGGTGACGGTGTCCTGGGCCAACAACGTGACCGCCCGGCCGGCGGCGCCGTAGGCCTGGCTGATGGCCTCGGAGAGGTGCTTGGGGTAGTGGTTGGCGCCGCACAGGAAGACGCCGTCGGCGGCGAAGTCCACCGGTCGCAGCTTGACGTGGGCCTCCTGGAAGAAGCCGTCCGGGTTCATGGCGACCTTGAACAGCCGGGCCAGTTGCTGGCTGCCCCGGGCGGGAACCACGGCGGCCGAGAGCACCAGCAGCTCGGCGTCCAGGGCCAGGCGCTGGCCGAGGATGGGGTCGGGCACGGTGATCCGCAGCACCGGCGCCCCCTCCTCTTCGGTGGCCTCCACCTGCGGCTTGTCGCCGGCGTCCCAGCGCACGAACTTGACATCCTGGCGCGCCGCCTCGAGGTAGAAATCCTCGGCGAAGCCGTACGTGCGCATGTCGCGGAACAGGATGGTGATCTCCATCTCCGGCTTGATCTTCTTGAGCGCGAGGGAGTTCTTGATCGCCTGGTTGCAGCAGACCCGGGCGCAGTAGTCGCGGTTCTCCTCTCGACAGCCCACGCATTGGATCATCACCAGCCGATCGGCTGCCGCCACCGCCTCGTCGCCGGCCGCGAGTCGCTCCTCGAGCTCGAGCTGGGTCATCACGCGGTCGTCCTCACCGTAGAGGTACTCGGTCGGCCGGTGCTCGTCGGCCCCGGTGGCGAGGATGGCGGCGCCGTGGCGGATGGTCTTGGTGCGACCCTCGGTCGTGACGGTGGTGACGAAGCTGCCGACGTAGCCGGAGACGTCGGTGATGGTGGCCTCGTGCGAGACGTGGATCAGCTGGTGGCGATAGACCTTGCGGATCAGGTCGTTCAAGAAGGCCTGAACGTCGAGCCCTTCCAGGGTGGTGTGAAGCCGGCGCGCCATGCCGCCGAGGTCCCTCTCGCGCTCCACCAGCTCCACCTCGAAGCCCTGCTCGGCCAGGCTCAGGGCGCTGGTCATGCCGGCCACGCCGCCGCCGACCACCAGCGCCGTCTTGTTCACCGGCAGGTCGAACTCCTCGAGGGGCTCCAGGCTGAGGGTGCGGGCCACCGACATGCGCACGATGTCCTTGGCCTTCTGGGTGGCCTTCTCCTTCTCCTTGGAGTGGACCCAGGAGCAGTGCTCGCGGATGTTGGCCATGTCGAAGAAGTACTGGTTGATGCCGCCCTCGCGCAGGGTGTCGCGGAACAGCGGCTCGTGCGTGCGCGGCGTGCAGGCAGCCACCACCACGCGGTTGAGGCGCTTCTCGCGGATCGTCTCGGCGATCTGTTGGGCGGCGTCGGTGGAGCAGATGAAGAGGCCTTCCTCGGCGTGGGCCACGTGCTCGAGGCCCTGGCAGTACTCCACCAGGGAGGGGATGTTCACCACCCGGCCGATGTTGGCACCGCAGTGGCAGGCGAAGACGCCGACCCTGACCTCCTCCTCGCTCACGTCCCGTTCCGGCGGGTAGTCGCGCTCGCGAGCCAGCTTGCCGCGCCGTGATTTCAACAGTGCGCCCGACATGGCGCCGGCGCCGCTGGCGCTGACCACCGACTCGGGGATGTCCATGGGACCCTGAAAGGCGCCGCCGACGAAGATCCCCGGGCGCGTGGTCTGGATCGGGTTGGTCGGGTCCGTCGTGCAGAAGCCGTGGGCATTGAGCTCGATGCCGAGCTGCCGCGCCAGGCGCTCCACCTTGGTGGGCGGAGCGAGCCCCACCCCCAGGACCACGAGGTCGAACTCCTCCTCCTGGACGCCGTTGGCGTCGGTGGCGAAGCGGATGGTCACGTTCTTGGTCTCGGGGATCTCGCGGCCGATGGACACGTAGCTGCGGATGAACTTCACTCCTGGCAGATGGGCTGCCCGTGTGTAGAAACGCTCGAAGTCCTTGCCGTAGGAGCGGATGTCGTTGTGGAAGATGACCGCCTCGGTGTCGGCGTCGTGGTCCTTGGCCAGGATCACCTGCTTCTGGATGTACGAGCAGCACACCGAGGAGCAGTAGCTGTTGGTTCCTGCGAGCACCTGGCGCGAGCCCACGCAGTGGATCCAGGCGATCTTGTGCGGGTGCTTCTTGTCCGAGGGCCGCAGGATCTCGCCTTCGTGAGGGCCGGTGGCGCAGAGCAGGCGTTCGAAGTCGAGGCTGGTGACCACGTTTTCGATTGCGCCGTAGCCGTAGTCGCCGCGCAGCCTGGGGTCGTAGACCTCGTAGCCCGGCGCGAGGATGATGGCGCCCACCTTGAGCTGGAGCTTCTCGGGCTTCTGGTGCAGGTCGATGGCCTTGGTCGTGCACACCCCTTCACAGATGGAGCACTTCTGCTCCTTGAGGAAGAGGCAGCTCGCATCGATGTAGGGCACCAGCGGCACGGCCTGCGAGAAGTAGATGTGAATGGCCTTGTTGGGCGACAGCTCCTGGTTGAAGGGATCCGGAATCTCCAGCGGGCAGTACTCGACGCAGGTGGTGCAGCCGGTGCACTTCTCCTCGTCCACGTAGCGCGCCTTCTTGACCAGGCTGACCGTGAAGTCGCCGGCCGAGCCCTCCACGGCATCCACTTCGGTGTAGGTGAGGATCTCGATGTTGGGGTGGCGGTCGCACTCGATGAACTTGGGCGACTCGATGCACATGGAGCAGTCGTTGGTGGGAAAGGTCTTGTCGAGCTGGGCCATCTTGCCGCCGATGGTCGGCGCCCTCTCGACGAGATAGACGCGGAAGCCCGAGGTGGCGAGGTCGAGAGCGGACTGAATCCCGCTGATCCCGCCTCCCACCACCATGACGTCGGCAAAGCCGCTGCCCGCGACTCGTTCCACTCCGGCGGCACTCATGAGCTCGCGTCCTGCGGCCCGGCGAGGGCCTCGGCGACGATCTCCGTGAGGTCCTTGACCTCGAGGACGCCGTCGCCCTCGAGGCTCAGCCTGCTCTCTTCGAAGTTGGTGATGCAGTAGGGGCACGACGTCACCAACACCTCGGCGCCGGTCTCAACGGCCTGCTGCACCCGCAGATCGGAGAAGCGTTCGCTCTTCGGCGTCTCCATCCAGATCCTGCCACCGCCACCGCCGCAGCACAGGCTCCGCTGGCGCGTGTCGGCCATCTCCACCAGCTCGATCCCGGGGAGGCTCGCGAGGACCCGCCGCGGCTCGTCGTAGATGCCGTTGTGCCGGCCCAGGTAACAAGGGTCGTGGTAGGTGACCGTCCGGGGCGGCGCAGCGTCCAGCGTGATCCGCCCGTCGGCGATCAGCTCGGCGAGGAGCTGGGAGATGTGCACCACCTCGAAGTGGACCATGAACTCCGGGTACTCGTTGACGAGGGTGTGGTAGCAGTGCGGTGACGAGACCAGGACCCGCTTCACGCCATGGTCGATGAAGGTCTTGATGTTGGCCCTGGCCAGGTCCTTGAACTCCTGCTCGGCGCCAGCCTTGCGGATCGACTCGCCGCAGCAGCTCTCGTGGCTGCCGAGAATCCCGAAGTCGACTCCCGCGTGTTGCAGGATCCTGGCCGTCGCCGTCGCCACCTTCTTCATCCTCGGGTCGTAGCTCAGGTAGCAGCCCACGAAGTACAGCAGCTCCGTACCCTCGCTGAACGCCTTCACATCGAGGCCCTGTGCCCATTCCGCCCGCCTCGCGCGTTGCGCATGCAAGGGGTTGCCCTCCGCCACGAGGCTGGCGCAGGCGCCGCGCACCGCGGCCGCCGACTCGGGGTAGATGCCGTACTCCGCTGCCACCCGCCGCAGGGCGACGCTGACCTCGATCTGACCGACGCCGCGGGGGCAGATGGAGGGGCAGGAGCCGCAGGTGGTGCAGCGCCAGATGTCGTCGTTCTCGATCTCGGTCAGGCCGAAGGTGGCCTGGCGGATGATCTTGCGGATGCTGAAGTCCCTGACCCGGTTCCACGGGCAGTAGACGTCGCACTTGCCGCACTGGAAGCACAGACGGGTGGACTCGGCGCCGGCCTTCTGGATCTCGAAGACTGCTTCCGCGAACGGCGCGACGGTCTCCACGCTCAGTCCTTCTCGGCCAGACGGGCGGCGGTCTCGAGGACCTTCTGCCAGCCGTGCTTGTGGGCCATGGCCTCGAGCCCGATCTCGACCTCCTCCCGGGTCTCGTCCTCGCTGATCTCCTCCTCCCGCGCCTCGTAAACCAGGGCGTCGGCCAGGCACCACTGCACGCACATCGGCTCCGTGAGGGTGGGGTCGGACTCGCACATGTCGCACTTCAAGGGCAGACCGGAGTCGGGCTCCTTGAAGACCTCCCGCGACGGGCAGGAGGCGCGGCAGAAGGAGCACTCGTCGTACTCCTTGCCGTCGATGACGTACTTGTCGCGTCCCGCACACTCCGCGGCCACGTACTCACCTGCGTACACCGGCACGTAGAGGTCGCGCAACGGATAGTGGATCACCCGGATCCGCGCCCGCTCGGGGTTGTTGCTGCTGTACCTCGGCGTGGCGTGAAAGGACGAGCAGATCACCTCGCAGGCACGACAGCCGTTGCACTTGTCGACGTCGATCCTGATGGTCTTGATGACCTTCTTCTTCGTCTCGCGTTTCACGATGTACGTCCCTCGCTCGCGCTGTCGGACGCGGGGCCGGCCTCCTCGGCGCTCAGGATGCCGCGCTGGAGGAAGTCCTCGGCCACGTCGTCCAGCGACAGCTCCCGCAGCGACTGCACGGTGGGGATGCCGTCGTGGTTCCAGCCCTTGAACGCGTAGTACTGGTCCAGCAGCTCCTCCTCGAGCTCGGGGAAGCGCTTGCGCCAGTGGTCGGCCGGCGGCTTCTCGTCCTTGCGTCGCATGCCGCGCCGGATGTTGACCGCGCGCACCAGGTTGCGGATCCGCTTGGCGATCTCGGTCAGGCCGGCCTCGTCCAGCTCCAACCCGCTGGCGGCAGAGATCAAGGTGGGCAGGTTGTGGATGTGGTAGGGCGGCTTGAGCGGGAACGACGACAGCCCCGCGCACATGCCGGTGGCGTCGTCGACGTAGTGCATCTGCTCCTGCCAGTTGACGATCTCGCAGCACGCCTGGATGCCCGGGTATTGCGGGATGGAGTGCTCTCCGCGGAGCTCCCAGTTCAAGAAGTACTCCTTGAACTTCTCGTCGGGGACCTGGACCCAGTCCTTGCAGAACTCCTCGCGCTCCTCCCGGGTGGCGAAGGGCGCCTGTGGGAAGTTGCCCTCGATCTGGGTGATGTTGATCTTCTCGCCGGTGGAGTACATCAGGAAGTACATGGGGTTGAGCATGCCCAGCTTCAGCGGCAGCTGCTCGTGCTTCTTGATGTTGTTGTGGGCGTACTCGTGGGCGCCCTTGCCGATCGCCTCGGCGGCCCAGTGGGTGCCGTTGGCGAGCAGGTCACCGATGCCCTCGCGATTGACGATGAGGTCCAGCAGGTAGAAGAACCGCTGCTCGTTGTCCTGCGGCATCCCCGGGAAGTCCTCGTCCGTCAGGATGCCATGCTCGTAGAGCTCGAGGGCGAAGGCCATCACCTGTGGCGCCGAAAAGGCATCGACGCCGTACTCGGTGGCCCGCCCGGCGATCTTCAAGCCGAACTCCAGGTTGGACATGGCGGCCATGGTGTAGGTGAGCTTGGAGAAGCACTTCATCATGTAGGTGCGCTCGCCGGGCACGGAGATGGTGGCGCCGCACTTCATGGGGCAGTTGTGGCAGCTGACGAGCCGGGTGCGCATGCTCTCCATGGTCTCGGTCCAGTTCTTCTCGATCTCTTCGGTCCAGAAGCCTTTTCTGCGCTCGCGGGAGTTTCCCCAGGCGAAGTTCTCGGTGTGCCACTTCTCGTCGTGGATGGCCATCTCCTGCGGCGAGCCGAGGCCGGCCAGGATGGGCATGACCCCGGGAATGGGGTTCGCGTTGCGATGCTCGATGAAGCGCATCACCTCGTTGCACATCTGGATGAGCTCGGCGGGCCTGGCCACGTGGACGTCGTTGGTGCCACGCACGGCGATGGCCTTGAGGCCCTTGTCACCCATGACCGCGCCGATGCCGCCACGGCTGGCACTGGACCTGCCCTGCTCGATGGAGGCGAAGTAGACCCGGTTCTCGCCGGCCAGACCGATCGACGCGATCTGGACGTTCGGATCACCGAGCTCTTCTCGGATCAGCTCGGCGGTCTCGAGGGAGCCCTTGCCGGCGAGGTGAGAAGCATCGCGGATCTCCACCTTGTCGTTGTGGATCCACAGGTAGACCAGCTCGGGCGATTTGCCGCGGATGATCAGCTTGTCGTAGCCCGCGTACTTCAGCTCCGGGGCGAAGAAGCCGCCCATCATGGAGAAGGCCAGCAGCTCGGTCTGCGGCGAGAAGGTGGAGACGACGGTGCGATTGCAGCCGATCACCGGCGTGCCCACCAGCAGACCGGTGCTGAAGATCAGCAGGTTCTCGGGCGAGAACGGATCCGCATCGGCGGGCACTCGGTCCCACATGATCTTGGCGCTGGTCCCGAGCCCCCCCAGGTAGAGCTCGGTGAGCTCCGGATCGGTGGCCACCCGTTCGATGTTGCCCCGGGTCAGGTCCACCTCGAGGTTGAAGCCGGTCTCCGCGTATCTCATGGTTGTCCTCTCCTCGACTGCGCGGCGCCGTGCCCGTCGTCCGGACTCACGCCTCCAAGGAACAGGCGCGCGAACTCGTCGGCGAGCTCGTCAGCCGACTTGTCGCTGGCCGGGTCGTACCAGGTGGAGACCCAGTTGATGGCCCCGAACATGGCCAGCGTGGTGGCGCGCGGATCCATGTCCCCGTGGCGGTTGCAGAGCTCCTGGAAGATCTCGAAGGCCTGGGAGAAGTAGCGCCGCTGCAAGGCTTCCACCTGCTGCAGGTAGACGCCGCCGAGGCGCCCCAGCTCTCGGGTGCAGACGGTGAGGGACGGCAGATCCGCGAGCACGAAGCTGAGGTGGTTGTGGATAAAGCGCCGCAAGCGCGCCTCCGGCATCGCCGCCTCGCCGCCGGCGCCGAGCATCCGCTCACGATCCTCGTCGTAGTGCCGCACGAGATCGTCGAACACCCGGTACTGGATCAGGTAGAGCAGCTCTTCCTTGGAGCGCACGTAGTAGTAGAGCCCGGGCACGCTGACACCCGCCCGATCCGCCACCATGCGGATCGATGCTGGGTCGTAGCCCACCTCGGCGAAGACCTCGGTGGCCGCGTGCAGGATCTCCACCAGCTTGCGGTCGTACTTCGCGGTGGTGGCGGTCTCGCCCGCCTTGGCGCCCGGCGTCTCCTTCAGCTTGTCGCCGTTCATCCCTACCTGCGTTACTGGGGATGGAGAGGCCACTGCTCAATCCGATGGGCTTTTCGTTCGAGCGCTCACTCGAAAAATGTAGCACCCGGATCCGGCGAGAGCAAGGTTCGTGATCACCAGAACGTCGCTGCGGCGACTACCCGGGCCGGTCGACCTTCATTCGTCCACGTCGCCCACGACGTACTCCGCGCCCGTGTACACCAGAAAGCCGGTACCCCTGGCGCGGGCGATCATGACCATGCCCAGGTGCTGGGCGAGTTCGAGGCCCATCCGGGTCACGCCGGAGCGGGAGATGAGGGCGGGGATGCCCATGATGGCGGTCTTGATTACGATCTCGGAGGTCAGCCGACCGGTGGTGAAGAAGAGCTTGTTCCCGCCGTCGATCCGGTCGAGCCACATCATGCCCGAGATCGCGTCTGCCGCGTTGTGCCGACCCACGTCTTCGGTGAACAGGAGGACATCAGCGCCGGCGCACAACGCACACCCGTGGACCGCTCCGGCGGAGCGGTAGACCTCGTTGTGGCGGTTGATCTCGCGCAACAGCGCCGGCACGGTGGAGCGCGCGACCTGAACCGTGGGTAGCCGGGCGGCGTAGAGCTCGTCCAGGGTGTGGGCGAACACAGTCCCCTGGCCGCAGCCGGTGGTCACGGTCCGCCCGCCGAGCTTGGCCTCCTGGTCGCGCAAACCGTTGCCGCTGCGGGTTCTGACCATGACCCACTCCGAGGCCCAGTCCACCTCCACCGAGACGATCGCCTCGAGGTCGTCGATCAGGCGCTGGTTGCGCAGGAAGCCGAGAGCCAGCGCCTCGGGATGGGTGCCCAGGGTCATCAGGGTCACGATCTCGCGGTCATCGACCACCAGGGTCAACGGAAGCTCGCCGGCAACCGACACGACACGCGTCCGACCACGCTCGTCGACCGCGGTGACAGAGTGGGTGGGGGCCCTCCCCGCCTGCGACATTGTGGGTCGGTAGAACCGTTTTCGATCGGGCAACGATCCTCCTCGTGCGGCCTGTCCGAAGCCGTCTTTCGCAGGTCCGTCTCGGGTCCGCTTGGATGATATATTGGGCCAGCCGAGTTCAACTGTCTTCTGCCGGAATGGCTGGGGGCCACCTGCTCTGGCTCCGCTGAGTCGGAGGTTGCGATGATCACACCGCGGAACATCCTATGGGTCGTGGTCCTCGGCTCGGCTTGGGGAATGGCGGAGGTATTCGGCGAAGATCTGCTGACCGGCATCGGTGCCACAGGGTCGTCGGTCTGGCTGGCGGCATGGGCCGTGTTGTTGCTCAGCATCGGACGAGGGGCGTGGAACAAGATTGGATCCTCCGCCGTCATCGGGCTCGTCGCGGCCCTTTTCAAGTACGTCGGTCCTTCCCCCGACTACTGTCACCTTCTGGGAATCGCCTGCCTTGGTCTGCTCTTTGACCTCTTCGCCTCCAGCGCGCTGAATCGGGGGAGATCTGGGTGGTGGCGCCACGCCTGTGTCGGAGTGCTCACGGCCTATGGCTCCGCCTCGTTCTTCGTCATGTACTCCGTCCACATCGCCCACTTCGAGCGCTGGGTCGATGGAGGAACCCAGATGGCGCTCGATCATGTCCTGCGGAGCGGCAGCGCGGTGGCGCTTGCTGCGGCGCTCCTTGCTCCCCTCGGCTTCAGAGTCGGTGGGAGAGCAGCAGAGACCCTGTCCGGAAGCCCGGCTGAAGGCCATCTCGCCCGTGAAACGCGCTGAGTGCCGCCTTCTGCGGGAGCGTCGTCCTCGGGGTACGCCGCTGTGCCCGGCGCACCGCCCGGTTCGTGCCCGGTCCGGCGCGGGCGAGCCTGCCGGATCGGATCCCTGTTTCGTCGCCCTCGTGACGAACCTGAGGTAGCGCTACAATCTCGGGGAATACCTCAGGGAGGGCGGATGAGCCACGAGACGAGCGCCATCAAGAAGATCCGCTCCACGAACGCCATGCGTGAGGTCATGGCCGAGTACTTCGGCGAGCTCGACGAGGCCGCCCGGACCGGCTCGCACAAGGTCGCCTGGTGCACCAGCGTCGGACCGGCAGAGCTGCTGCGCTCGTTCGGCTTCCGGGTCTACTTCCCGGAGAACCACGGTGCCCTGTTGGGGTCGTCGCGGATGGCGGCCGAGCTCATCCCGTTTGCCACCGCCGCCGGCTACTCGCCGGAGATCTGCTCCTACCTCACCAGCGATATCGGCTCGTACCTGGCCGGCAGGACCCCGCTCACCCAGGCGTTCGGCATCGAGTCGGTGCCGCGACCGGACGTGCTGGTCTACAACACCAACCAGTGCCGTGACGTTCAAGATTGGTTGGCGTTCTACCAGCGCGAGTTCGGGGTGCCCATGATCGGGGTGGAGACGCCTCGCTCGGTGTCCGAGCTCACGCAAGAGATCGTCGACGGTCTCGCCGCCCAGCACCGGGCGCTGATCCCGGCCCTCGAGGAGATCTCCGGCAAGGACTTCGACCTCGATCGGCTGCGCGAGGTGACCGCATCCTCGTACCGCTGCACCCTGCTGTGGAAGAAGGTGCTCCGTGCTGCCGAGGCGCGGCCGTCGCCGATCACCTTCTTCGACGGCACCATCCACATGGGCCCGGCGGTGGTGCTGCGCGGCGACGAGCGCGCAGAGCGTTACTACGAGACCCTCCTCGCCGAGCTCGACGAGCGCATCGCGGGCGGCGTCGGCGCCGTCGACGACGAGGCCCACCGGCTGTACTGGGAGGGCATGCCGGTGTGGGGCAAGCTGCGCAGCAACGCCGAGCAGTTCGCGGCCAACCGGGCGTGCGTGGTCGCCTCCACCTACTGCAACAGCTGGATCTTCGAGGACCTCGCCTGCAACGATCCCTTCGAAGGGATGGCGCGGGCCTACACCGAGCTCTTCATCGTCCGTAGCGAGGGGTACAAAGAGCGCTACCTCGAGTCGATGGTGAGGGACTACGCGATCGACGGCGTCATCTTCCACAACGCCAAGACCTGTCCCAACAACTCGAACTGCCGCTATGGCTTGCAGCGGCGTCTCTCGGACCGGCTCGGCATTCCGCACGTGGTCTTCGACGGCGACCTCAACGACCTCAGGCTGTACTCGGAGGAGCAGACCAGGACCCAGTTCGATGCCCTGGTCGAGCAGCTCGCCGAGCGTTCCGCGTAGGATGGCCGAAGCCGATCGGCCTCTGGACCTCGGCGAGCCGCTCTTTTGTGGCGTCGATGTCGGCGCATCCTCGACCAAGCTGGTAGTGATCGATGGCGGGCGACGCGTTCTCGGCCGGACCGTCCGGAAGTCGGGAGTCGACTACCGGTCGACCGCGCGGGCGTGCCTCGAGGAGGTCCTGTGCGCTGCCGGGGCGGAGCTGAGCCGGGTGCGGTTCACGGTGTCGACAGGTTACGGTCGGCGCAACGTCGACTTCACCAACGAGGCACGGACCGAGCTCCACTGTCACGGCGCCGGGTGCTATCACAGCTACCCGCGGGCGATCACGATCGTCGACATCGGATGCCAGGACAACAAGATCATCCGGCTCGACGAGCGGGGCCGCCGGCTCGACTTCAAGATGAACCGTAAGTGCGCCGCCGGCACCGGCGCCTTCCTCGAGGAGATCGCGCTCCGGCTCGATCTCGACCTCGATGAGCTCGAGCGGCTGGCCGGCAGCACCTCGGAGACGGTCCGGCTCAACAGCTTCTGCACGGTCTTCGCTTCGACCGAGGTCCTTTCCCACCTGCGTGCGGGCGCGCCGCTTGCGCCCTTGGTACGGGGCGCGTTTCGGGCGGTGATCGACCGCGTCGCGGAGATGGACCGGCTCGACGGCGAGGTCGTGCTCACCGGCGGCGTGGTCGCGCACAACCCGACCACCGCCGAAATTCTCGCGGACCGGTTGGGGCGGGAGGTGGAGGTGCCACCCCATCCCCAGTTCACGGGCGCCCTCGGTGCCGCCCTCACCGCACTCGATCTGGGCTCACATGCAGGGGAGGAGCAGGATGCTTGACGGACTGTTCAGACCGCGTGGGGTCGCCGTCGTCGGCGCCTCGGCCAACCCGTACTCCATCGGCCACATCGTGATCAAGAATCTGGCAACCTATGGCTACCAGGGCCCGATCTTCCCGATCAACCCCAAGGGGGGCCACATCCGCGGCTACAAGGCCTACACCTCGGTGCTCGAGGTCCCCGACGTCATCGATCTGGTGAACATCTCGGTCAAGTACAGCCTGGTGCCCGGGGTGCTCGAGGAGTGCGGCAAGAAGGGCGTCAAGTTCGCCATCGTGCACACCGCCGGTTTCAAGGAGGTCGGCGAGGAGGGACTCCGGCGAGAGCGGGAGATGGTCGAGCTCGCGCACTCGTACGGAATGCGCCTGTTCGGGCCAAACTCTCAGGGCATCCAGAACGCCGACCCGGACGTGTCGGTGTACGCCAACTTCACCTTCGTCCCGATGAAACCAGGCAACATCTCGATCATCGCCCAGGGCGGCGGCATGGGCGAGATGCTCAAGCTCCACCTCCACAACGTCGGGCTCGGCCACCGGATGTACTGCTCCTACGGCAACGAGTGCGACCTCACCATGCCCGAGATCCTCGACTACTACGGGCAGGACGAGGGCACCCGGGTGATCATGATGCAGACCGAGAGCTTCAAGAACCCGGCGGCGTTCCTGGAGGTGGCGAGCCGGGTCACCCCGCACACGCCGATCCTGGCGATCAAGGCCGGCCGGACGCGTGAGGGCTCGGTCGCAGTCTCGTCGCACACCGGCACTCTGGTCGACCAGGCACGGATGGCCTCGGCGATGTACGAGAAAGCGGGGGTGGTCGAGTTCCACGACACCCACGAGATGGTCAAGGCGGCGATCGCCTTCTCGACCCAACAGCCGCCCAAAGGCCGCCGAATCGGGATGATCACCAACACCGGTGGCCCGGGCATCCAGGCGGTCGATGAGGCGGTCGTCCGCGGCCTCCAGCTCGCGACCTGGTCGCCTGAGGGCAGGGCGCGGCTCGCACAGAGCCTGTACGCCGAGGCCAGCCTCGGCAACCCGGTGGACGTGGTCGCCACCGCCAACGCCGACCACTACTACGCGGCGGTCGACACCCTGCTGAACGAGCACGACACCGACATGGTGTTGGTCTTCTTCGTCACCGCTCCGTTCACCGACACCGACGCCATCGCGCGCCGCATCAAGGAGGCGACCGATGCCTCCGAGAAGCCGGTGGTGGTGGTGGTCGAGACCTTCTCCGAGTACTACGGCCTGATCGACCAGCTGCGGCGCTCCGGTCTGCCGGTGTACGAGTTCGCCGAGGACGGGGCGCGGGCTCTGGCGGCGATGACGCGCTACGCCGCCCTGCGCGATCGCCCGAGGGAGGCTCCACCCGAGCTCGGGGTCGACCGCCGGGCGGCGGCGGCGATCGTCGAGCGTTGGCAGGGCCGCGGCGAGTTTCTCGCGCAGGCCGACGCGTTCGAGCTCCTCGGCGCGTACGGCGTGCCGACTCCGAGGGTCTTCACCGTGACCGCAGAGGGCGACCTCGGGGAGGCCGCCGCTCGGGTCGGTTTTCCATGCGTGCTCAAGGTCGATTCGACGCGGGTGGTGCACAAGACGGACGAGGGCGGCGTGGTGCTGGGACTCGCGGACCAGCAGGCGCTCGAGTCGGCCTACGCGGACCTGGGCCGGCGTTTCGCCGGCACCGGGGCCGCCTTCATCCTCCAGCAGCAGATGCCGGTCGGGCGCGAGGTCATCGTCGGCGCCACCGAGGCGCCGGGCCTCGGTCACCTCGTCATGTTCGGGCTCGGCGGGATCTTCGTCGAGGTCATGAAGGACGTCGCCTTCGCGGTTGCGCCGCTGAGCCGCCCGGAGGCCGTGACGCTGATGCGGGCCGTCAAGGGCTTCGCCGTCCTCGAGGGGGTTCGGGGAGCCCCGCGAGCCGATCTGGACGCTGTCCAGGATGTGCTGCTCAAGGTGTCCCGACTGGTCACCGACTTCCCGGCGATCGCCGAGCTCGACCTCAACCCGATCCTGGTCTGGCCACGGGGGGCCTGCGCCGTCGACGTCAGGCTGAAGGTGCGCTGAGCGGCGAGGGCGGCGGTCGCGTCGTGGACCGTTGGATTCCGATCGCCGTCGTCACGCTCTACGTGGTCGCCCTGTTCGTCGCCAGCGGCTGGGCGCGCCGGCTCACCGCGCGCGGCGGCGGGGGACTGGTCGGCTACCTGCTCGCCGGGCGGGGGCTTCCCTTCTGGGTCGCGGCCGCCCTCCTAGCGGGGCTCGCCGTTGGCGGCGTGTCGACCATCGGGACCGCCGAGTGGGCGTACACGCGGGGGATCTCTGCGGGCTGGTACAACGCCGCCTGGGCCGCCGGAGCGTTCATCCTCGCGTTCGGCGCGGCGCGCCGCTACCGCCGGTTGGAGGTTGCGACGCTACCCGAGCTGTTCGAGCGCGAGTACGACACCGGCGCGCGGGTCCTCGGCGTCGTCGGCCAGCTCGTGATCCAGATCGTGATCACATCGTTGCAGTACGTCGCGGGAGGGGCGATCCTCCGTGCGCTCCTGCCGGGGGTCTTCACCCTCGAGTCGGGCATGCTGGTCACCGCTGGAGTCTTCGTCGGCATCACCCTGGTCGGAGGGTTCTGGGCGGCCGGGCTGACCAACGTCATCAACATCGTGGTGATCTACGTCGGCATCTCGGTGGCGGCGGTGATGTGTGTGGCGAGGGCGGGTGGTCTCGCCGCCCTCGAGTCGAGGCTTCCGGCGGGTCATCCCGGCTTCGACCCGTTCGCGATGGGAGTCGGACTGATCGCGGCCTGGTTCATCGTGATGATCACCCAGGCGCACTCGACCCAGGCCGTGATCCAGATCGGCTTCGCGGCGAAAGACGAGAAGGCCGCGGCCCGCGGCTACCTCCTGGGCGGACTCCTGATACTTCCGGTGGGTTTCATCAGCGCCGCGATCGGCATCGCGGCGGCGGCCAGCCATCCCGGCATCGTTCCGGCCGAGGCCCTGCCTCGGGCGGTGATGGACCTGCCCCCTCTCGCGGCAGGCATCGTCCTCGCCGGCCTGTGGGCGGCAGACGTGAGCACCGCTTCCGCGCTGCTGCTGGGCAGCGCCACGCTGGTCTCGAGCGACATCATCAAGCGCTTCTTCGCGCCCGGTCTGAGCCCTGCCAGGGACCAGCTGGTGTGCCGGCTGACCGTGGCCGTCCTCAGCCTCGTGACCTTCGCCCTCGCACTGACGGTGCAGAGCATCCTCAAGGTCCTGTTGATCGGTCTCACGTTGACCACGGCCTACACCCTGGTGGCGCTGATGACGCTCTATGCGCCTCGCCTGTGTCGCCGCTCGACCGCGACCTGGACGCTCGCGACCACCATGGTCTCGCTCGGGCTGTGGTTGGCGGCGCCCGCGTCGTGGCGGGTGCTGCCCCACCCGATCTACCTCACGTGGATTGTCAGCGTGGTGACCTTTCTGATCGTCGCCGTGGTCGACCGGCGCAGGATCACCTCGTGCTCGGCGCCACGATCGTCATGAGCGAGCCCACCTCACGGCAAGGGCGGTGTCGAGGTCGGAGACGTCCAGGATGAGCAGCGCCGTACCGGTGTCCGCCATGGAACTACCGTAGATCGAGTCGATGTTCACACCGACCAGCGACAGGGCTCGGGCGACCTCGGCCAGGCCTCCAGGTCGATTCGGCATCTCGATCGCGAGGCATTGCCTGGTCGTATAGCGGATGCCGTCCGCGGACAGGGCAGTAAGGGCCGAGTCGGGCGTGTCCACCACGATCCGGACCTCGCCGGTCTGGCCGCCTCCGAGCGCGTTCATCGCCCTCACGTCGATGCCGCGGTCCGAGAGGTGGGCGCACAGGTCGGCGAGGATTCCGGGCCGATTGTCGAGAAAGAGGCTGATCTGCAGGACCCTTTCAGCTCTGATCGTCATCGGCGCCCCCGGAGAGATGGAGTGACCGTCAGTATAGCGGTCACTGCGCCTCGGGCGGTCGGGTCATGCCGGCGTGGGATGCAGGCGACCTCCGCGAGTGGTAACGTGATGAGAGAACCGCGTGCGAAAGGTATGTCGACATGAGTCGCTACTTCATTCTCCGCCATGACGATGTCGTCGAGGAGCCCGATTTCGCTACCTGGTCGAGCTGGTACGAGAGCTCCTTCAAGAAGGTGGAGCTGGTCGCCCGTGCCGCTCTCGCCACCAGCACCGTGTCGACCCGGTTCCTCGGAGTCAGCCTCGGGCTGTCGACTGAGGACTCGCCTGAGCTGTTCGAGACCAGGGTCGACGGCGGCTGGCTCGACCGTCAGGGGGAGCGGTTCGCGACCCTCGCCGAGGCGAAGGCCGGGCACGAGCGCTGGGTCGCTCGGGCTCGCGAGGTCGAGGAGGAGAATCGGCTGCCGCCACCGGGCGCCACCTGGTAGGATTCGTGCAGCGAATCCCTAGCGGTGCTTCCACTCCGGGGCGCGGCGCTCCGTGAAGCTCCTCATGCCTTCCTCGACGTCCTCAAGGCGATAGAGGTCGGAGAGGAAGAGCCGCTTGAGGCGGGCGAGGCTGGCCGCGCGGTCGTCGGTCGCGCCCTTGGCGAGCGCCTGTTTGGTGAGCCTGAGCACCGGGGCGCTGAGCCCATTGAACATGTCGTCGATCTCGTGCCATTGATCGACCGACAGGATCTTCTGAACCAGTCCGAGCGAGAGCGCACGGTCGGCGGAAACGGTTTCCCCGCTCAGCACCAGGTATGCGGTGTTCTGCCGACCGGTCAGCAGGGGAAGCTGATGGCACGCCAGGGGGGGGAAGAAAGCGAGCTTGATCTCCGGCTGGCCAAAGGTCGCCTCGGGCGCCGCAACGACAAAGTCGCAGAACGAGATCAGCTCCATCGCTCCACCAAGACAGGTACCGTGAACTGCGGCGACGACCGGCGCAGGGAAGTCGACGAGGGCCGTGCAGGCTTGTGTCAGAGCAGTGATCATCCCGTCAGCGCGGTCCGCAGAGTGCTCGGCCACCGAGGCCCCTGCGGAGAAGCAGCGACCGTGACCCGACAGTATGACCGCAGCCACGGCGTCGTCATCAGTGAGCTCATGAAGGGCTATGGTGAGTTGACCGAGCACTGCGGAATCGAGCACGTTGACCGGCGGCGCGTTGATGACCAGGTGCACGACCCGTTCGTGCTGCGTCCTGTCGAGCATGGGCGCCTCCTGACCTCAGGTCCACCGCGGTGACGAGCCCGAGCGGTACAGGCTCACGAAAAGATGAGGTACTCCGGGATATCGTCCTCGTCGCGGCTGCCGTTGGTGATCTCCTGGGTCACGATCGCGCTGGTGAAGAACCTGTTGTGACCCACGTCGACCCCTTGGAACATGAGGCCGATCTTGACGATCTTGCCGTTGATGAACTCGATCTCGGTCGGTCGCCGAGCCTTCAGGTCGAACCACATCGAGGGGTAGTGATCGCCGCCGCCCTCGAGGTACTCGATACATCGGTCGAGGGCATCCTCGCCGTAGTTGTATCCGACGAGGGCGCCAACTGCGAGACCTTCGCGCAGGAGGACCCGGGCTGTTCGCCGCGTGTGCTTGAGCCGCATCGCCCGCGCCATCGTTAGCCCGTGCGCAGCACAGAGCGCGTTGAGGGCCGAGTTCAAGATGGTCTTGAAGAAGGCCGCCTTCTTCATCTCGAAGTGCGACACGCTGACCGTGGTCAGGCCCGCTCGAGTCAGGATCTCTGCGATCTCGCACATGCACTCTGGCGAGCGATCGGTCGCCGGTCCGAGAAGGTTCGGCGGATGGAACCAGTTCATCGTGGTCCGACCGTCGGGATTCTGATTGCCGGCGTAGTTGATGACGGCCCTGCAGACGTGCTTCTTCGGGAAGCTCTCGCCGATCAGGTCCTCGGGTCCGATGCCGTTCATCGCGGCCACGACTCGCATCCCCTCCGGCCACTCGACGGAGGCGAGCGTCTTCACGGCCGAAGGGAGAGCCCAGGTCTTCGTGCACAGAAAGAGCACCGTCAGGCCAGGGATCGAGGCGAGCTCCTCGATCGTGGTGAAGCAGTGTCGAGGCTTCTCGTCGAGCTCGGCGAAACCGCCGATTCGGAAGCCGTCCCGATTGACCTGCTCGGCCCGCTCCTCGACCAGCTCGGCGCCGTACACCGTGACTCCGCTGCGAGCCAGGTAGGCACCGAGGATCGAGCCGACCGGCCCGAGACCGATGATTCCGACCTCATGCCGTTTCAGGGCCGCCTCCTCTTCTGCAGGGATCGCACCGTCGAAGCGCGTTCGAAACGGATCGTGGACGTCATTCTACCATCCGCAGGCGTTCCATGGTGGCGGTGCTCGCACGGTCCTTGTCCGATTTGAAGACGCTATCTCAGCATTGCCGCTGACCATGAGCCCGAACAAGGGGCCCGCCAACCGAGGCCGGCGGGAGGCCGACATGAGTCGCCGGATCTCGGCTCGTGCCGCGACCGAACCGTGACGTCACGCCAGGTGCTCGGTCAGACCGGAGCCCTTGAGCGCTCGGTAGAAGTCCTCCTCGACCTTGCCGAGGTGGCTGAGCACGTCGGCGCCGCTGAGCCGCTCGGTGAGCTGGAAGTAGCTGCTCGAGGTCAGCCGGTCGGCGTCGAGATTGGCGTAGAAGGTCGAGTACCACGAGTTGGAGTTTGCGGCGTTGACCGCCTCCAAAAGGGCTTCCTTTGCGCCCCATCGCCGCTTCTTGAGCGTCCACGGACTCTGCAACGAGATGATGCCGAGGTCACGCCGGATCTGGACGACCTGGTTCGGGCGCTGGGAGTGGGTCGCGACCATCTTGTCGCTGGAGGACTCGTCGAGCTCGACCGAGAACCCGACCGTCTCGAGCACGGACTTGAGCCATGGGCCGGTGACCTCCTGGGGTCCCTGCCCATCCGCGACGATCTCGATCTTCGCGCCACAACCACCGCAGAACTTCATGCCGATTGGAACCTCGGCGCCGCAGGCCGTACACTTCATTGCATCACCTCCGTGAAATTCGGCGGAGTCTACTCCGGCGCATGGAAAATCTCAAGAGGCATGAGATAGATGATAAGCTATATGCTGTAGAGGCGATCTATCGTTGAAAGAAGTGAGGAGGTGAGAGGGTAAGAGGACAAGAAGGTGAGGGGGGTCAGGGCCGCAGCGGATGGCGGTTCGGACGCTGGCCCGGACCTGGGTCGTGGGCCGCCGTTTGGTACGGGGATGGTTGAACCGCTGAGACGCCAAGAGCGCGAAGAGGGCGGTGTTTGATTCGGTCGCGGAGGCGGCGTCGGGATTGTTCGATCGCGTTCGGCGATTGGCGTGCGAGCAGAACGAACCGAGATCATCCCCGTGGGGCCCCGCCGCGCGCATGGCGCGCGGCCCGGACGGCTGGGAGGGCCGGACGAAAGAGCTGTTCTGTCGTCCGGCCCTCCGAGCCGTCGGGAGCGGCTGCCGGAGGCAGCCACCAGGATCTGTGGGTCCGCCCCAGCGTCCATTGGGAGGGCTTTGTGATGTCTTGGCGTTCTTCGCGTCTTGGCGGTTCAAACTCCGGGTCACGCACGTCCCAGTTGCGTCCGCGCGTCACACCTCCGAAGTCCGCCATCCATCGATGAGCTACACACTCCTAGTCGCCGTCTTCGAGCCGCTGGTAGAGCTCGGGGCGGCGATCGGCGAGGAACCCGAACTGCCGCCGCACATCCGCGACCCGCTCCGGGTCGACATCGCCGAGCACGATCCCGGGCTGGTCCGCCAGGGTGGCCGCAGCAAGCCCCAGCGGGTCGACCAGGGTGGAGTCGCCGCGGTGGGGGTTGCCGCGGGCGTCGTCTCCGACCCGGTTGACACCGAGCAGCCAGGCCTGGGCGTCGATCGCTCGGGCCTGCTGGAGGGTCCGCCAGGCGTGCCCGCGGGTGTCGGGCCAGTTCGCGATCACCACGAACAGGTCGGTCGCGTGGGCGACCGTACGGAACAGCTCGGGGAAGCGCAGGTCGTAGCAGATCAGAGGCGTCACGCGCACGCCCTCGACGTCACAGCCGCCGACCCCCTTGCCGGCGGCGTACCGGCGCTCCTCCCCGGTCAAAGAGAAGAGATGGGTCTTGGCGTAGAGGACCGCCTCGGTTCCGTCCGGTGCGAAGAGCGCGCAGGCATTGGAGGGTCTGTCGTCTCCGGACAGGGCAAATCCGCCGACGACCCAGCACCCGAGCCGGCGGGCGAGGTCGGCGAGAAAGCGGCGCGAGGCGAGACCGATCCCGGTGGGGTCGGGCGGGCCTTCCGCCCAGCCGGTGGCGAACATCTCAGGCAGCACGACCAGTCGAGCACCGGCCGCGGCGGCGCGCTCGGCCAGCCCCTCGGCGCGCGCAAAGGTGGCCGCCGGATCGCCGTTGGCGATGTCGAGCTGGAGGCCGGCGACTCGCATCAGATGAGACCGCTCTCGCTACTCGATCCAGGATCGCGGCCGCTTCCGACCAACCGGAGGAGGCTTTCGCGCAGGCTCGCGACCAGCCCGCGCCGCTCGCGCGGCGTCGAAGCCGCCGTCGCCGCGGCGTCGAGGTCGTCCTGGCGACGCGCCATCCGTTCGGCGAGCTGGGTGGCGAGCTCGGGGTGGTCGGCAAGCAGGGCGCGGAGCGCATCGCTGTCGATCTCGACGGCGTCGAGTGCAGCAGCCGCCCGCACCGTCGCCGTGCGCGGCTTGCCGGTCAGAAAGGCGATCTCGCCGAAGACGTTTCCGGCCTCCAGAGAGCCCACCGTGACACCGCCGACCTCGACCGTCACCTGGCCGGCTGCGATCACGTACAGCGCGCGCGAGGCGTCGTCTTTGCGCACTACCGCCTCGCCAGGAGCGAAACGCAGCTGGTGGCTGTGCTGGGCGAGCAGCTCGAGTGCCGCCGGAGAGAGGCCCGAGAACAGCGGGCAGCGTCCCAGCGCCGCCACAACGCCCGGCAGCATGTCCGTCTGGCGGCGGCGCGGCGCGACATGGAGCGTTCGCTGCGGGAATGGGATCTCCATCCCGGCGCGCTGCAGTGCGACGTAGGCGCGGGTCAAGAAGGGATCACGGACCGCGCCGTCGGACCAGGGCCGCAGGGTCCACAGCCGGCACTCATAGATGATGGCGCTGTCAGCGAACTCGCGGGTCAGGATCTCAGGCCGCGGTCGCGGCAGCACGGTGGGGATGTCGTCGGCGACCGCGGTGAGGACGGCTTTGACCTCGTGCGGCGCCGCTTTGTAGCTGACCCCGACCATGACCGCGACCGCAACCGGCCGGGTGCCGTCGCCGAGCAGGCGCAGGCTGGTGCGGGCGATCGACGAGTTGGGTACCAGGATTCTCACACCGAGCACGGTCCGCAGCACGGTAGAGCGCCAGCCGAGCTCTTCGACCCTGCCGACGTGACCGTCAACCTCGAGCCAGACCCCAGTCTCGACCCGCCGCTCCCAGGTCAGCGCGAGACCGGCGAGCAGTGTGCCGAGGGTCTCCTGCAGGGCGAGACCGATCACCACCGTGATCACGGCCGACGTCGCGAGCAGCCCGCCGAGGTCGATATCCACGATCTTGTGGATGACCACTGCGGCGATCGCGGCGTAGACGGCGACCGCGAGGATGTCGCGCGCCAGCCGCGGGACCTCGATGCCCGCGCGCTGTGCGAGCAGCCACTCGAAGACCACCAGCAGCACGATGCGCGCCACCAGGTAGCCGATGACGATCGTGAGCACCGACAGCGCCCACTTGTTCCAGATGTCCGGCACGTCGGCGAGGTCGGCCACTGCGACGCCGATCAGGGCAGCGGAGAGCAGGGTCAGGCCAGGGCTGAAGCGACGCAGCAGCTCGAGCCGCGTCATCCGTCCGAGGAGCACCACCAACAGGACGCCGATTGCGAGCAGTAGATTGGTCACGAAGCTATCGTAACCTGCACTGCTCAGTCCGTGGCTACTCCGGCGGCTCTGCAATAATGCGCGAATGGCGAGCCCATCACCCGACACCCCCTATGCCGCGCCACCCCGGCGGATCCCACGCCCTCTACCTCGCGCGAAAGTGGTCCCCGCCCTGGTCGGTGCGAACATCGTCGTTTTCCTGCTCTGGCAGGCAGCGCGCATGCAGCCCGACCTCCAGGTCTTCATGGTCCGCAACTTCCTGGTCAGCGCCGTGCGCATCACGCACGGCCTGTGGTGGACCCTGGTCACCTCCGCCTTCTCGCACTTCGAGCTCTGGCACATCGCGCTCAACATGATCGTGCTGTGGAGCTTCGGCACCCTGCTCGAGCGCCTGCTCGGGTGGCGCTCGTTCCTCGGCCTGTACATGGCGTCCGCAGTCGTGGCCTCGATCAGCCACTGCCTGGTGTCCGCGCTCCTGCTGGACAAGCCGGCCCAAGCGGCCCTCGGCGCTTCCGGGGCGGTATCGGCGGTCCTGCTGGTGTTCGCGCTGCTGTTCCCGCGCGAGAAGATCCTGATCTTCGGGGTGATCCCGATCCCCGCCCTGGTCGGCGCCCTGCTCTTCATCGGCCTCGACGTCTTCGGTCTGATGGCGCAGCGTGCCGGCGGCGGCCTGCCGATCGGCCACGGCGCGCACCTCGGCGGCGCTCTGACCGGTTTCCTCTACTGGGCGCTGGTGCTGCGGCAGCGCTTCGCCGGCCGCTTCGAGCAGCCGCGGCGGCCGGTCATGCTGAGCCGGGGCGAGGCGGACGAGGTCGAGCGGCTGCGCGACAAGATCGGCCGCGACGGCGTCGACGCCCTCACCGAGGACGAACGCGAGTTCCTGAACCGGCTGCACGGGCGCTGAGCGCTGCTCTCTCAGCACAAGGGGTCCGGCGACGTGGACGCTGCTCGAGTCAGATCGCAGTCGGTGGCATGCCGCCGGCGTCGAGCACGCGGACCGCGCTGCGGCCGCCGCCGCGGGGCTCGAGCCGGACCTGGACACCGATCCGTTCGACCATCGCCGGGACGTGGGAGATGACCCCGACCTGACGGCCCAGCGCCTGGAGCGCGTCGAGCCCGGCGAGGGCGGCGTCGAGGGCGTCGGGGTCAAGGCTGCCGAAGCCCTCGTCGACGAACAGCGACTCCACCGCGACCCTCCGCGAGGCGAGCGAGGCCAGACCAAGCGCGAGCGCGAGCGAGACCAGGAAGGACTCGCCCCCCGAGAGACTCTGTACCGCACGTACCTCGTCGGCCATCTCGCGGTCGACCACCTGGAGCTCGAGGTCGCTGCCCGGTACTCGCGCAAGACGGTAGCGCCGGGCGAGGTCCGCGAGGTGGTGGTTGGCGTGGGCGACGAGCGCGTCGAGCGTGAGCCCTTGGGCGAAGGTGCGCAGCTTGGAGCCGTCGTGCGAGCCGACCAGCTCGCGAAGCTGTGCCCATAGGTCAGCGCGCTCACGCCGGAGGGCGAGCTCCCCGGCGAGGGAGGCGGTGAGCGCGCGGCGGCGGTCGTCGGCGGCGAGCCCGCCCTCCGCTTCGGCCCAGGCGCGCTGGTGGGACTCGAGCTCGAGCGCGGCATGGGCAAGCGCGCTTTCGGCTGTCTCGGCGTCGAGGGACGGAGGGTCGGCGGCGTCATGTTCGGCGAGGCGGGCACTGCGCTCGCCGAGGATCGCAGCGGTTCGCTCACAGACGCGGTCCAGCGTCTCGAGGGCCTGCGCCTCGACTGTGATCCAGCCCTCGCCTCGGGCCAGTCGTTTCCTGACCGCGTCGGGCTCGAGCCCGGTCTCGGCGAGTCGCCGATCTCGGAGGCTGTGGGCCGCGTCGGCCCGTCGACGGGCCGCTGATGCCGCCTCCGCGGCGCTCTCGGCGAAGGCGCGGTCGCGCTCGGCGGCGGCGGCGGCCTCCGCGCGCCGGTCGCGGGCGGCCTGGGCCGCCTTCCGTGTTGCGGCTGCCGCCTTCTCGAGCCGCGCTCTGACCTCGGCTGTGGACCGCCCTCCGAGCAGGGCGGCACGCTCGGCAGTCGGGGCTCGGACGGCCTTCTGGCGCTGGGCAACGGTCTTCTCTGCGGTCTCGACGGAACGGGTTTCGTGGGCCGCTTCTGCTTCTGCGGCCGCAAGCTTGGAGCGTGCTCCGGCGAGGTCGGCCTCCGCACGGCGCACGGACTCGCTCCGGGCGTGCCACTCGGCCGCCGCGGCGTTCCAGCGCTCCCGAGTCGTGTCGAGGTCGTCGTCAAGGGCCGCCTGCCCGCCGGGTGCCACGGTCGCAATCGGGCCAAGGGTGGTGAGGGTGTCTCGCTCGACATCGGCGGCCGCGGCGAGGCGGGCCTCGAGCTCGGCGCGTCGGGCCTCCAGCGTCCGCCAATCGCCTCCTCTTCCTGACCTCCCGTCATGGTCCGCCCGCGGGTGCTCGGTGGCACCGCACACCGGGCACGGCCGGCCGGGAACCAGGTCGGCGCGCAGGGTCGCGGCGGCGTCCGCACGGACGGCCTCGAGCTCGGCGCTTGCCAGGTCGAGCGCGGGCCGGACCTCGGCCGTGTCACGGCGGGCCCTCGTCAGCCGACCCAGCGCCTCGCGCCACCGCGGCCACTCGCGGGCGAGAGGCTCGAAGGCGGCGTGCTTGGCGAGCCATGCGGCATCCGTCTCGCGGCGACCCTCGGCGGCCTCGGCGTCGGCGGCCGCGCTGCTCCTGCGGCCCTCGGTCCCTTCGCGCCTCTCCCGGGCCACCTCGGCTTCCCGTTGGGAGGCGGCGAGCTCTCTGGCGGCGCTCGCGATGACCGTGTCGAGCTGCGCCGCACGGTCGAGCTCCGGCCGGGCGGCCTCGAGGGCTCCGTTTGCGCTCCCCTCGGCCTCGGCGGCGGCAGCGAGCTCGGTGTCTGCCGCGGCGAGGACGGCGACGGCCCGTTCGGATGTGGCGGCCGCGGCCGCCGCTCGCTCGCCGAGCTCCTGTGCCTCCCGCTCGGTGTGCTCGGCGGTCTCGACCGGACTGCGCAGCGCCTCTGCCACCCGGGTCGCCTCGAGCTCAGCCCGCCGGTCTGCGGCTCCGTCCCACGCCGTCCGCGCTGCAGCCGCCTCGGTCTCGGCCTGGGCGACGGCGGCGGCGAGCCGGACTCGGTTGCGGTGCCACTCGACCGCCGCGCGGGCGGCGGTCTCGGCCTTCCTCGCATCGGCAAGCGCAGCGGACGCTGCCTTGCGCCGGCTCTCCAGCGCGGTTCGCTGCTCGTCGGGCAGCGGTGCGGTGTCGGCGAGACGGATCTCGAGCGCCGACAGCTCCGCAGCCTCCAGGCGCGCACGCTCGTGCGCGGCAACCGAGATCCGGCCGTAGAGCTCGGTCCCGGTGAGCCGTTCGAGCAGCGCCGCCCGGTCGGCGGCCGAGGCCCGCAGGAAGGCCGCGAACTCGCCCTGGGCGAGCAGCACCGAGCGCCGAAACTGGTCGTAGCTCAGACCCACCCGCTCGGCGATGGCGTCGAGGACTTCGATCTTGGTGCGCCCGACGGGCTCGTCGGTCTCGGCATCGACGAGCGACATCTGCTGGTCCTGGAAGCGGCCGTCGGCGCGGCCGCGGGCGCGCCGGACCTCCCAGCGTGCCCGCCAGCGGCGGCCGTCGCGCCCGGCGAAATCCACCTCGGCGAAGGCCGATCCGGCTCCGCGGCGCAAGACTCCGCGCACGTCGTGGGCGCGGAGCCGGGCGTCTTCGTTTTCGTCGGCGCGGCCGACGGCGGGGCCCTTGAAGCCCTCCAGCCGCGGCACCCGGTCGTAGAGCGCGAGGCAGAGGGCGTCGAGCAGGGTGCTCTTGCCGGAGCCGGTTGGTCCGGCAATCGCGAACAGCCCGGCGCGGTCGAGAGGTGGGCGGTCGAGCTCGACCGCGAACGTTCCCGCGAGACTGGCGAGGTCGGCGCCGCGAATCGCCAGGATCCTCACCGCTCAGCCTCCTCGACCGTCTGGACCAGCTCGCGGAAGGCGTCGGCGAGGTCCGGGGGCGGCTCGCCGTCGTACGCTTGCGCCCATCGGCGGCGGAAGACCTCGTCGGGATCGAGGGTTTCGAGCGCGGCCTCGGGGAGCGCGTCGGCGAGCGCGGCACCGTCACCCGGGCGCTCGGCCGTGAGGCGGGCGAGGCGGGCCGGGCGGCCCCCGAGCGCCTCGTCGAGTCGGTGGCGCAGGTCGGGGCGCGGACCCTCGAGCCGCACCGCGAGGTCGAGGAAGGGCCACTGCTCGGACGGGAGGTCGGCGAGGTCGAGGGAGGCGACCGCCTCGACCAGGTCATCCGGCGGAAGTGCGCCGCTCTCGGGGACCCTGAGGATGTCCACCGTCCGTGGCACCGTCTGCGGGGCGAGCCGCGCACCGGCATCGCTGAGCTCGACCACCACCACCTGGTGGCGGTAGCGGGCCTCGTCGAGGGCGAGCGGGATCGGCGATCCGGAGTAACGAACCGTCTCGCGGCCGCCGACCGCCTGGGCGAGGTGGAGGTGGCCGAGGGCGGCGTAGGCGACGGTCTCGGGGAAGACCGAGACCGGCAGGGCGTGCTGGTTGCCGCCCAGAATGCGCCGCTCGGAGAGCTCGGAGACTCGTCCTCCGGTCATGTAGCAGTGACCCGTAGCCAGCACCGGCAGCCCGCCCGCGATGGCGGAGGCGGCTGCGACGGCATCGGCATAGACCAGGGCGACACCCGCGACCAGAGGGTCGTCGCTGTCGCCGGCAGCGCCGAGGTCGGCCGGTCGAAGGTAGGGCACTGCGGCGCACCACGCCGCGACTTCGCCCTGTGCGTTGAGGGGAATCAGCAGGCGGTCGAGGTCGAGCCCGTCGCCCGTGCGCGTCAGCGCGCCGACGACGCGGACGCCGAGGGCCTCAAGCAGCGGCGCCGGCGCCTCGAGCCGCCCCGGGGAGTCGTGATTGCCGGCGATGATGACCGTGTCGAGCTCCGGACAGCGGCGGCGCGCGTCCACCAGGAAGGCGTAGAACGCCTGCTGCGCGGACGCCGGGGGGTTGGCGGAGTCGAACACGTCGCCGGCGATGACTAGCGCGTCCGCGCGCTCGGACTCGAGCAGGTCCGCCAGCCAGGCGAGAAACGACCGGTGCTCGAAGACGCGGTCGTGGCCGTGCAGGGTGTGGCCCAGGTGCCAGTCGGCGGTGTGGACGAGGCGAAGCATGACGTCGAGACATTCTAATGAACCACAAGGCACGGAGACACAGAGAATCACAGAGTTCACCTACCCGGGCAGCGAGGGGCCTAGCTCGCTCCCGAGCCCGGCCTCTCGATGTCGGATGGGAGGGGGTTCTGTGTGTCCTCTCCGTGCCTCTGTGTTTCTGTGGTGATTCTCCGTCCGGTGCCGCTATGCTCTCGCCATGGAGTACCCACACATACCCCTTAATTTTCGCCGCCGCCCTGAGGCCGAGATGCTCGAGCGCGGTCGAGCGTTTCTGGGCACCATGCGCACCCGGCGCTCGGTCCGGGCGTTCGCGCCCGATCCCGTGCCTCGCGAGTGTGTCGAGCTCGCGATCGCGACAGCCCACACCGCGCCGTCGGGGGCCAACCGACAGCCGTGGCACTTCGTCGCGGTGTCCGACCCCGAGGTCAAGCGGCGCATCCGCGAGGCGGCCGAGGTCGAGGAGCGGGAGTTCTACGAGGGTGGGCGTGCGACTCCCGAGTGGCTCGAGGCGCTGGCACCCCTCGGGACCGCCTGGGGGAAGTCCTACCTGGAGACCGCGCCGTGGCTGGTGGCGGTGTTCAAGGAGATCCACGGTGTCGGTCCGGAGGGCGAAAAGGTCACCAACTACTACGTCCAGGAGAGCGTCGGCATCGCCTGCGGGCTGTTCATCGCCGCGCTTCATGACATGGGGCTTGCGACGCTGACCCACACCCCGGCGCCCATGCGTTTCCTGTCCGAGATTCTGCTCCGGCCGGCCAACGAACGTCCCTTCATCCTCTTCCCGGTCGGCTACCCGGCCGAGGGATGCACGGTCCCGGCGATCTCCAAGAAGCCCCTCGCCGAGGTCACGACGTGGTTCGAGGCGGGGGAGTGAGGAAGTGAGAAGGGAAGAAGGTGAGAAGGTGCGGGGGCGGCGGCTAGCGTAAGGGCGGGAGCTTGCCTCCGCCCGTGGATCCGCCGTCACCGCAGGAACGGACGGGCGTACGCAAGGTGCGCCCCAACGAGCCGCAGCCTGAGGGGTGCACCCGGCTCCGTGTCTCTGTGGTGAAATTCCAAGGGTGCGGGGGCGGAGTTTGCCGCTGTACGGCGCTACAATGGGCGGGCCGCTTACGTGGTCTCAACCCCTGCCGTCCAAGGAGGCGCCGTGGACTTCGAGCTCACCGACGACCAGATTGCCATCCGCGACATGGTGCGCGACCTCGCCCGCAAGGAGATCGCTCCGCACTCGACCGAGTGGGACGAGCACCAGCACTTCCCCCGCGAGCTCTTCACCCAGCTGGGAGAGCTCGGTCTGCTCGGCGTCCTGGTCCCCGACGAGTTTGCAGGCGCCGGGCTCGGCTATGTCGAGTACGAGATCGTACTCGAGGAGCTGGGGGCGGCGGACGGCGGGATCGGGCTCTCGGTGGCGGCGCACAACAGCCTCTGCACCAATCACCTCTTCCAGTTCGGCTCGGACGAGCTCAAGCGCGAGTTCGTGCCCAAGCTGGCCTCGGGCGAGTGGATCGGCGCGTGGGGGCTGACCGAGCCCCAGGCCGGTTCCGACGCCGGCGGCACCCGCACCACCGCGGTGCTCGACGGCGACACCTGGGTGCTCAACGGTTCGAAGAACTTCATCACCCATGCCACCGTCGGCAACTGCTGCGTGGTGATGGCGAGGACCTCGCGTGAGGGCGGCCACCACGGGATCTCGGCCTTCTTCGTCCCCTTCGACCGGCCCGGGGTGTCGGCCGGCAAGAAGGAGAACAAGCTCGGCATGCGCGCGTCGGACACGTCGTCGCTGATGCTCGAGGACTGTCGGGTGCCGGCCGGCTATCTGCTCGGCGGCGAGGGTGACGGCTTCGTACAGGCGATGAAAATCCTCGACGGCGGCCGGATCTCGATTGCGGCGCTGTCGGTCGGGATCGCGCGCGGCGCGCTCGACGCCGCCCTCGAGTACTCTACGGTGCGCGAGCAGTTCGGCCGCCAGCTGAGCTCGTTCCAGGCGATCCGCCACAAGCTCGCCGACATGGGCACCGAGGTCGAAGCGGCCCGCCTGTTGACTCTCAAGGCCGCGGTTCGCAAGGACCACGGCCTGCAGACCACGCTCGAGTCGTCGATGGCCAAGGTGTACGCCTCGGAGGTCGCGGTGCGGGTGGCCGAGGAGGCGATCCAGATCCACGGCGGCTACGGCTACACGAAGGACTACCCAGTCGAGCGACTGTGGCGCGACGCCAAGCTGTGCACCATCGGCGAGGGGACCTCGGAGATCCAACGCCTGGTGATCGCGCGCGAAATGCTGCGTCAGCTCGCCCCCTTCGGTTCGTCTCGGGACACGTAGGCATTCACCCGCGGGGTGCTGTACCGGCCCACAGGAGGCTTGAACCCCAGATCGCTATACTGGTTGGAGTTGTGCCCATCCGGACGCTTGCCGGCCGGATCCGGGGCAGCGGTGAGAAATGCAGGCTAGATCCTACTCCTCGCTGTCGCCGTGCGTTCGCTACGGCTGCCACGCCTGCTGCGTGGAGACGGAGATGTCGCTCACTCTCGAGGACGTCCAGCGTCTCGAGACGGCCGGCGAACGCGGATTCTACCGCGGGGCCGACGACGGTTCTCTTCGGCTGGTGACGGTCGGGGATCGGTGTGTCTTCCTGACCGAGGGACGCTGCCGCGTCTACGCCAATAGGCCCGAAGGCTGCGTGCTCTACCCGCTGGTGTGGAACGTGGTCAGCAACGAGCCCGACCTCCACGAGTTCTGCCCCTACGCCCAACGGTTCCGCTTCTCCGCCGGCGACCGTGAGTGGCTCGCACGCAGCATCGAGACCGAGGAACGCGAGATCGCCGCCCGCCTGGAGGCGGGCGTGGACGAGCGGACTGGGCGGTGAGGTTCCGGCCGGAGATCCGTCGGTGACCCGCACCTGCGACCTGCTGGTGCGCGGGGGCACCGTCCTCCCGATGGTGCAGCGCGGCGAGTGGTTCTCGGGCGACGTGCTGATTGCCAACGGCCGCATCGTCGAGGTCATCCGTGGCGCCGCCGCAGAGGTCGAGGCGCGCGAGGTGCTCGACGCCGGCGACGCGCTGGTGCTGCCCGGCTTCGTTCAGGGGCACGTCCACGTTGTCCAGGCGCTGCTGCGCCACCAGGCCGACGACCTCGAGCTGCTCGACTGGCTCGCACAGCGCACCTGGCCCTACGAGGCCGCGCTCGACGGCGACGGGGTCGAGGCCGCCGCCGTGCTCGGCATCGCGGAGCTGCTCGCCGGCGGGACCACCACCGCACTCGACTTCGGCACCACCCATGACCACGAACGCGTCTTTCGCCAGGCCGAGCGGCTCGGGATCCGGCTGATCTCGGGCAAAACCCACATGAACGTCGGCAACGGCGTGCCGGCGGGCCTGCTCGAGGACGAGGACGACTCGCTCGCCGATGCCGAGGCGCTCGGGCGGCGCTGGCACGGTGCGGCTGACGGCCGTCTCCGCTACGCGGTCGCGCCGCGGTTTGCGCTGTCGTGCACGCGCTCCTTGCTCGAACGCTCGGGGGCGCTCGCCCGCCGCCACGGTTGGCTGCTGGAGACCCACGCCGCCGAGAACCGGGCCGAGGTCGCCGCCGTCGAAGCCGCGACCGGGCGCTCGACGATTGCCTACCTGGACGAGGTCGGGCTCACCGGCGAGGACGTTGTGCTCGCGCACTGCGTCCACCTCTCGCCGGACGAGGTCGAGCGGCTCGCCGCGACCCGCACCCGGGTGTGCCACTGTCCAGGCGCCAACCTCAAGCTCGCCTCCGGGATCGCCGACATACCCCGCTTGATGTCCGCCGGAATCCCGGTCGCGCTCGGCGCGGACGGTCCCCCGTGCAACAATCGGCTGTCGGTCTTCCACGAAATGAGCCTTGCCGCGACCCTGCACACCCTGCGCCACGGCCCCCGAGCCATGGATGCATGGACCGTTCTCGGGCTCGCGACCCGCGACGGGGCGCGTGCGCTGCACCTCGAGCACGAGGTCGGCACGCTCGAACCCGGCAAGGCCGCCGATCTGGTCGTCCTCGGCCTCGACGGCTGGTCGATGCTTCCCGGAGGCGACCCGGCCTCGCGGGTGGTGTACGGGGCCTCGGTGGCCGACGTGCGCCACGTGGTGGTCGGGGGCAACCCCGTGCTGCGCGACCGGCGCTTGACCGCCGCGCCCGAGGAGGAGCTGCGCGAGCAGGTCCGCTCGGCGTGGCGGGCGACCCGCGCGCGCCTCGAGGAGGCGTCATGAAGCTGCCGTTCCGGCGCCCGAAGATCGAGCACCTCGACCGCTACCTCGCCGCCAAGGACTACGACACAGCGCTCGCGGCGGTGGCTGGGGAGCTCAGGCGCAACCCCCGCCATTTCAACCTGCTCCTCCGCCAGGCGGAGATCCTCGGCATGGCCGGCAACCGCGAGCAGGCGATCGGCGTCTACCGCGAGATCGCCGAGCAGTACGCGAAGGACGGCTTCTACGCCAAGGCGATCGCGCTTTACAAGAAGGTCCTCAAGCTCAATCCGGAGCTCGACGAGGTCCACGCCGAACTTGCGCGCCTCATCGACGAGGACCTGCGCGAGCACCTGCCCCTGGAGGAGCGCCTCGCTATGGCCCAGACGAGGTCGAAGCCGGCGGCGTCGCAGCGCAGACCGCCGGGCGAGGTCAAGGAGCTCGCCGCCTCGGCCCTGTTCGCGGCCTTCCGGCGCGAGGCGCTCGAGGAGATCCTGACCTCGACCGCCCTGCGGACCTATGAGGAGGGCGACATCATCGTCACCGAGGGCGAGGCCGGCTCGAGCCTGTTCCTGGTCGTCTCCGGTGCCGTCAAGGTTTTCACCCTCGGCTCGAGCGGCGAGCACCTCGCGCTCGCCGAGCTCGGTGCCGGCGACTTCTTCGGTGAGGTCTCGCTGCTCACTGGGAAGCCCCGCACCGCGACCATCACAGCCAAGACCCCGGTGGTTGCCATCGAACTCACCAAGCACGACGTCGATCGCATCGCCCGCGAGCATCCGGAGGTCCACACGGTGCTCGAGGAGTTCTACACCCGCCGCGCCCAGGAGACGGTTGAAGCGGTGATCCGGCGCATGCGTGAGGACGCCTGATGGCCCTGCGGCCGATCCTGGTCTACGGCGACCCGCGGCTCGAGGCGGAGAATGCCCCGGTCGACGTCTTCGACGAGGCCCTCGCCGTCCTCACCGAGGAGATGTTCGAGGTCGGGTGGAAGGCGCCGGGGCTCGGCCTCGCCGCACCCCAGATCGGCGTCAACCTCCGCCTCGCCGTGGTCGACCTGTCGGTCGGCAAGGACCCCGACCAGAAGCTGGTGATCGCGAACCCGGAGATCCTGTGGAGCGACGGCAAGGTCTCCCTCGAGGAGGGCTGTCTGTCCTTCCCCGGCCTCTACACCACGCTGGTGCGCCCGCGCCGGCTGCGGCTCGGCTTCCAGGACCTCGCCGGGGAGCGCCGCGAGATGGAGGCCGACGGGCTGCTCGCACAGGCGTTCTGCCACGAGGTCGACCACCTCGACGGCGTGCTCCTGGTCCACCACCTCAAGGGCCTCAAGCGCACCATGTTCCTGCGCCGGGTGGCGAAGATGCGCTCGCTGGGCGTCTGGACCTGATCCGCGCTGCTCGCCTGCTGGCGAGCAGCGCGGATCAGGTGATGGCTGGTGAATCTCGGATCATCGCAATCGGCCGGGGAAGACGCTCTCGGGGCGCTCGCCATCGTGTGCAGGCCAAGACTGAAAGACGACACCGCTTCGCGCCACCCGAGAGATACCGTGTGCGGGATGTGCTGCACGTACTCAGAGGCTGGTGAGCACCTCGGTGAGCTGCTCGATGGCCCAGTCGACCTCCTCGCGGGTGATCACCAGCGGCGGCGCGATCCGGATCACCGTGTGGTGGGTCTCCTTGCACAGCATGCCGCGCTGCTGGAGCGCCTCGCAGAAGCGGCGCGCGCCGCCGGCCTCGGCGGAGAGCACGATCCCGATCCACAGACCCTTGCCGCGGACCTCGACCACGTGGCGTGAGGAGATCGCGCGCAGCTTGGCGAGAAGGTAGTCGCCGAGCTCGGCCGAGCGCTCGACCAGCTTCTCCTCGACGATGACCTTGAGCGCCTCGCGCGCGACCGCGGCGCCGAGCGGGTTGCCGCCGAAGGTCGAGCCGTGCTCGCCGGGGTGGAACACGCCCATCACCTCGTCGTCGGCGAGCACCGCCGAGACCGGGTACATGCCGCCCGAGAGCGCCTTGCCGATGATCACCACGTCCGGGCGCACGCCCTCGTGCTCGAAGCAGAACAGCCTGCCGGTGCGGCCGAGACCGGACTGGATCTCGTCGACCATCAGCAGCGCGCGGTGCGCGGTGGTCAGCTCGCGGAGCTGGCGCAGGAAGCCGGCGGGCGGCGACACGATGCCGGCCTCGCCCTGGATCGGCTCGACCAGGATCGCCGCAACGTTCGGGTTCATCGCCGCCTTGACCGCCTCGAGGTCGCCGTAGGGCAGGATCTTGAAGCCGGGGGTGAAGGGGCCGAAGCCGAACCGGTACTCGCGGGTCGGCGGAGAAGCCGACGATGGTCGTGGTGCGGCCGTGGAAGTTGCCGTCGAATACCAGGATCTCGGCCTGGTTCGTCGGGGATGCCCTTGACCGTGTAGCCCCACTTGCGGGCGGCCTTGATCGCGGTCTCCACCGCCTCGGCGCCGGAGTTCATGGGCAGCATGCGCTGGTAGCCGGTGAGCTCGCAGATTTCCTGGCAGAAGGGGCCGAGCTGGTCGTTGCGGAACGCGCGCGAGGTCAAGGCGACGCGGCACGCCTGGCCGACCAGGGCCTTGACCAGGCGCGGGTGGCAGTGGCCCTGGTTGACCGCCGAGTAGGCGGCCAGACAGTCCATGTAGCGCCTGCCCTCGACGTCCCACACCCAGCAGCCCTCTGCGCGGCTGATGACGACGTCGAGCGGGTGGTAGTTGTGGGCGCCGTAGCGCTCCTCGATGGCAATGAGGTCAGAAGCGGTGGTCATGGTGCGCTCTCCCTGTGGTGAGGTTGACAGGCAGGCGGGGACCAGCAACGTCGACCCGTCCGCTCCCGGGACGCCGACGAAGGTACACCGGGGACGGGATCCGGTGCAACCCGCCCTCGGGAGTCGTGAACCCGGAACGCCGTGCCCGGGCCCCGGGATCGCGGCTCGGAGCCGCGATCCACGCGGGACGGCGCGCGGCGTCGTCGAACGGCGACCGTTCGCCGCCGCCACCCACCGTCCCGCTCCGGCCTGCTGGCGCAGGCCGCCCGATGCCCACGAGGTCCGTGAGCTCCGATTCGAGCGTCCGTGCTGAGAAGCAAACCACTGCCGATTCCATCCCGCCCCACCACCCCCCACCCAGCCGCCCTCAGAAAGCCACCCAAGTCGGAGCACCGGGTGCTCCGCCGTGTGAGGCTTTCTGAGGGGTGGAGAGAAGGAAGTTCCAGGGTCGTTGTTTGGACCTGAGTGCTGATGTCGGGAAAGACCGCACGGGTGACAGAGGGGGTGTCGAACCGGTCGCCCCATGGTCGGTGACGATCCGGCATCGCGCGGGTCGTATCGAAGGCCCTTGCGATGAGCTCTGATCTTCTGCACCCCTCGGGAAGGCGCGCATGAGCGAGCGCGAAGCGCCCGCCATGCGCGGATTTCCGAGGGCGGTGGGTGGGGGGTGGCGGGGCGGGTCGAATCGGCGACCTCGATCCACCCCGGGAGGCCTGGGCGATCCGCGTCAGCGGATCGCAGGCCGGTGGGGGCGGCGTCGGGGCGAGCGGCCGCCGATCGCCGCGGCGACGCCATCACCGGCCATGGCTCGTGGCCGCAGGCCGCGAGCTCCAGGCCATAACGCTTAAACCCTCGAAAACCGTCCTACTGCTGGACCTGCCACTGGAGGAAGGCCTCGATGAACCCGTCGAGGTCGCCGTCCAGCACACGGTCGGCGTTGCCGACCTCGTAGTCCGTCCTCAGGTCCTTGACCAACCGGTAGGGCTGGAGCACGTAGGAGCGGATCTGGTTGCCCCAGGAGATGTCCTTCTTGGGACCCTTGAGCTTGTCCAGCTCTTCCTCGCGGCGCTGGAGCTCGAGCTCGTACAGGCGCGCCTTGAGCACCTTCATCGCGGTGGCGAGGTTCTTGATCTGGGAGCGCTCGTTCTGGCAGGTGACGATGATACCGGTCGGCAAGTGCACGATCCGGACCGCCGAGTAGGTGGTGTTGACGCCCTGCCCGCCGGGTCCAGATGAGCAGTAGCGGTCGATGCGCAGGTCCTTCTCGTCGATCTCGAACTCGACTTCCTCGTCGATCTCCGGATAGACGTGGACCGAGGCGAACGCGGTATGGCGGCGCGCCTGGGAGTCGAATGGCGAGATCCGCACCAGCCGATGGATGCCGTTCTCGGACTGGAGGTTTCCGTAGGCGTAATCGCCCCGGACCAGGAGCGTGGCGCTCTTGATCCCGGCCTCCTCGCCCGACTGCACGTCGATCAGCTCGGCGTCGAATCCGCGCCGCTCGCACCAGCGCGTGTACATCCGCAACAGCATCTCTGCCCAGTCCTGGGAGTCGGTACCGCCGGCGCCGGGGTGGACCTCGACGAAGGAGTTGGACGCGTCGTGCTCGCCGGTCATCTTGGTGGTAAGTTCGAACTGGTCGAGCATCGGTGACAGGCGTTCGAGCACGCTGCGCAGCTCGTCCTCGATCCCTTCCTCGCCCTCGCGCGCCATCTCGAGCAGAACCTCGAGCTCCTCCGCGGAGCTCCGCAGGTTGGCGGCGGTCTCGGTCGAGCGCTGTAGCTCGCTGCGCCGGCGCATTACCTCGCGGGCGCGCTCGGGGTCGCCCCAGATGTTCGGGTCCTGCGCGTCGGCGTCCGCCTCCGCGAGCTGGGCCGCAATCGCGTCCTCGTCAAAGGTACCCCCGCAGCCGTTGGATGCGTTCGACCTCCGCGTCGCCGTGCTGGATGACCTCGTCGAGCATGGTGCCCCCTCCCGCCCGCATGCGGCGGGTCGGACGCAAGATGGTAGCAGAAGTCAGGGGCTTGCCATTCCGGGTTCGGCCTCGGAAATGAGCATCGCTTGTTTGGCTCGTAACCCGAAGCTGGCGGTGTGGTGGCCCCGGGTGGTTGGCCCCTGGTCGATGCGGATTCTCACCACCAAGACACAAAGACACCAAGAGGGCCGTGTTGGGTCCCAGAGCGGAGGCGCTTCCTGGGCCTTTCTCTCTCGTTCAGTGATGTGCGTGGGGCAGCTGAAAGCAGCCGCCGAGACCTGCGAGATCACTCTCCAGTCCCTGCGATGGCTCGGTGTCTTGGTGTCTTGGTGGTTCACTCCGTCCGGTGTCGGTGCCGACGGCCGAGGGCGATCAGGGCCACGGCCAGGACCGCGGAGAACACGCCCCACCAGTCGCCCCACCGCACCCGCGGGGTGAGGCCGGAGCACGGCTGCACGGGCTCCACCAGCACGCCCGAGCGCCCCACGCCGAGCCGCGCAGTGACCCGGCCGGTCGGGTCGACGAAGCCGGAGATCCCGGTCAGCGCGGCACGGACCAGCGGCCGGCGGGCCTCGGCGGCGCGCAGCACCGCCTGCTCGAAGTGCTGGTGGGGCGCCGACGAGAAGCCGTACCAGGCGTCGTTGGTGAGGGTCGCGAGCACCGTCGCGCCGATTCGGACCTGGTCCGCCACGAGGTCCGCGAACACCACCTCGTAGCAGATCGACATCCCGAGCGGCACGCCCGCCGGAAGCAGGACGGGCCCGCTGCCGGGTGTGAACTGGCCGACCTCGCGCACCAGCGCCCGGGTGAAGGCGAAGTGTGCGGCCAGCGGGACGTACTCGCCGAAAGGCACCAGCCGGACCTTGTCGTAGCGCACCGGGGAGACCCCGGCGGGCGACACCGCGTAGGCCGAGTTGGTCGCCCCGCCCTCGGGTGTCGAGCCGATCGAGGTGAGCACGATCGTGATGTTGAGCTCGCGGGCGAGGTCGACCACGGTGTCGCGGAAGCTCGGGTCGCGCTCGAGCGAGAACGGGACCGCGCTCTCCGGCCACAGCACCAGCGTGGCGCCGTCGGCGGCCGCCTCGCGGGTCAGCCGCCACACCCCGGCGACCATCTCCTGCCAGCGCTCGGGGTCCCACTTGACCTCGAGGCCGGTGCCGGGCTGGATCGTGGCCACCCTGACCAGCGGGCCCACGGGCTGCGGGACCGGGGCGAGGGCCGAGAAGGCGAGGGTGAGAGTGACGGCGGCGGCGGCGGTCGCGAACCCAACGCGTCGCGTCTCCCGCCGGAGGGCGCCGGCGAACCCGGCGCCGAGAGCGGTCGCCGCCCACCCGATCCCGGTCGCGCCCCACACCGGCGCCGAGGCGAGCAGGCCGGGGGTCGAGGCAAGGGCGGCGGCGGTCGGGTTCCACGGGAAGACGTAGGGCGGGATCTGGCGCCACGCCTCGACGGCGATCCACGCGAACGGCAGCAGCACCACCCGCAGCGGCGGAGGCACCAGGCGGACGACGCCGGCCACGAGTCCCCACGACAGGCCGAGCAGCGCGGCCATCACCACCAGGCAGGCGATCGCCGCAGCAAGCGGGAGCCGCCCGTAGTCGTGCATCACCGGCAGCACCCAGTGGACGGTGACCAGCCAGTGGACCGTGCCGCCGATGAGGCCGGCGAGGGCGGCGGAACGCCAACCCGGCGCGGCGGCGATCGAGGCCAGCAGGAGGCCCGGAAAGACCAGAACGAGCGGGCTCAAGCCTGGTCCCGGCAGGGCGACGGCGAGGGCGAGACCGGCGGCGGCGGCCCACAGCGCGGGCGCCGCCCGCTCGAGCCGGCGGCGCCCCACTACCGGTCGGGGCCGCTGCCGAGGCCCAGCCACATGCCGAGGATGCCGACGTAGCGCTTGTGGGTGGTCCCGCGAGTCGTCTCCGCCGTCACCCAGAGCACGTGGTCCTGGACCTTGACCGTCAGCTTCTCCTGGGCGTTGAGGATGGCGTCCTTCCCCTCCTCGAGCAGACCGGCGGTGTCCGGGTGCTCGAGCTCCGCGATGTAGCGCTTGAAGCTCGCCTCGTCCGGCTTCGACGACGCCAGTGCGAGCGCCGCCACGACAAGAATCAGCAGAAGAATGATGGCGTTTCGCATGGCCGGAGTATACCCGCCCGGTCGGTCACGGGCGATCTAGGAGGGTGTAGGGCATAGATTGGCGGCGCCTTTCGGGCGCCGTGAGCGCCCGTTTTCGGCGAATCCTCGGCCCGTACTCGGAGTACTGCTCCTCGAATCCGCCGACAGCAGCCATCTCACGGCGCTCCGAAATCCATCCACCATCTATGCCCCACACCCTCCCAGCCGCTCGAGCACCGCCTTGACCAGCAGAGGCCAGGCAATGGTCGCGTCGGCGGGGACCTCGGCCCACATGCCGCCCTCCTCGCGGGGCACGAACTTGCCCCACGACACGCCCTCGGAGTAGGTCGCGCCGGAAAGGCCGCCCCAGTGCACCGGCTCGGGGCAGATCCGGATCCCGTAGCGGTAGCGCAGCTGCTCCTCGCGCTCGCGGCCGACGTGCTTGGCGATCTCCTCGACGTAGGGCCCGACCTGCTGCGCCCAGTTGCGGGGCACGCCGCCGCCGATGGTGAAGATGCCGAGCCGCTCCTTGGTCATCAGGGTGTCGGTGAAGTGCTCGAGGTCGAGGTAGGGGTCGTAGGGAATCGCAGCCTGTCCGCCGAGCGTGCGCAGGCGGTTGAAGATCCCGAGGTCGAGGCCCATCTCGGAGTCGGTCCAGGCCGGGATGTAGACCGGCACGCCGTGCTCGAAGGCCGACTTGAGCACGCCGCGCTGGTCGGGCGACGAGTGCTCGGCGAGGTGACGGCCGATCGCGGTGCAGATCCTGTGCGAGGCCAGGGTCTCGGTCTCGGGCCAGTGCTCGAGGATCTCGCCCAGCAGGCGCGCGACGTGGTCGAGGTTGCGCTCCAGCTCGAGGGTGTCGTAGACGCGGTCGTAGCCGCGGTCGTAGAGCTCGCGGTCGTCCATGCCCTCGCGGTACTTGAAGTGGGCGAGGCCCGACGCCTCGACCAGGCCGTGGCACATCAGGGCGCCGGTGGAGACGATCGCGTTGACGAAGCCGTGCTCGATCATGTCGCAGATCACGAGCCCCATCTTGGCGACCGTCATCGCGCCCGAGAGCGTCATCACCACGTGGCAGCCGGGGTCGGCGACCATCGCGTGGAGGACGTCGGCGGCCTCGCCGAGCTGGCGCGCGCCGAAGGCGGCGTGCTTGTACTGCTCGAGCAGGTCGCTGAACGAGTGCACCCGGGAGAGGTCGACCGGCGTGACCGGCTCGAGCCCGTCCGAGACCCCGTCGCGGAGCCGCTCCTCGTCGCGGAAGCCCTTGTGCTGGGTCATGCGGGAACCTCCAGTGGGGACATCATAGAACGCGAGAGGTGAGACGCGAGACGCGAGACGTCCGGAGGTGAGGAGGTCGAAGGTGAGCGGTGAGGAGGTCCGGGGACGGCCGTGGAGGCGGAGCACAGGCGGCTTCGCCGCCCGTAAAGCGTGAAGAGTGAAGAGTCAAGAGAGCAGGACTGCAGGACCCGGATCGTCACGGCAGGTTGGCGGCGTGTCCTCGTAGGGGCGGAGCTCGTCTCTGCCCGGTGTTCGAACGATCGTCTCGTGACCTGAATTGTGCGGGGGCGGGGTCACCACGGGAGCAGACAAGCTGCTCCCCTACGACTCCATGAGCGTCGATGGTGCCATGCCCTCGAAGGGGCGGAGCTTGTCTCCGCCCGTTATCGCGCTGCGCACCAGTCATGCCGTGGCCGCGATCGCATCGCGGCGTCGCGCGTTCGGCCCGAGCTGGCGTGGACGCCGCCAGCGTACTTTCTACCTGTGTCGCGGCGCCGCTTTCAGGTAGAAAGTGCGCTTCACGGCGGTGGGCCCGGGCACTAGTGTCTTCTGTGGGGAGATCGGTGTCCTCCTTGCGGAGACGCAACGCAGCCAGGTGCCGCGATGGCCCGCGGAGAGTGGACCGGGATTCTCCCGCCAGGACGCTCGATTCGAGAGGGTCCGAGAAAGGGGCAGGTGTCCGATGAAACGAATCCTCGTCAGTGCTCTCATCGCTGTGGCTCTGCTGATGCTCGTCGCAGTGGCGGCAAGCGCGGACGAGCTCACGGTCAACTCCATCTTGGTGGCCCAACAGTCCGGCGCCCCGGCCGACGGCATCATCGCCATGGTCAACAACCCTGCCAACACGATCGCGTTGACGACAGGGGACCTCGTCACGCTGCGTCAAGCGGGCGTGCCGGAGGACGTCATCTCCGCAATCTGGGCCCGGATCCCGGCGCCTACGCCGGCGCCCGTGCCACTCCAGCCCGACGATGCCCGCCTGGTCGATTTCGTGCGCCTGATCAGGTCCGGGACGTCGGAGCCCATCATCGCGGAGCAGGTGAGACAGTCAGAGCAGGCCTTCAACCTCTCGGTCAATGACCTCCTCTATCTCAAGCAGAACGGCGCCCAGGAATCGCTGATCATGGCCCTGATGGCGACCAGCAACGGGGCTCCGCCGACCGAGGGCGTCGCTCCGGCCGAGCTGGTCTTCGACAACCTGGTGCTGATACGACCAGGGTTCTGGAAGAAGAACCGCACCGGTCGCCTGATCCTGAACGGCGAGACCCTGACGTGGGACGGTGACCGCAATCCGGAAGAGAACTTCACGTTCCAGACCACGGGCCTCGAGAAGGTGTGGTACACGTGCGATGCAGCATCCACCGGGAACTTCTGTTACCAGATCAACTTCCAGATCGTGAGGGGTGACCGCTACCGGTTCCAAGACGGCAACCGCGACTCGGGATCCAACGCCGCCGTCGTCAAGGTCATGGAGGCGCTGCGCCGGTACTTCCCACGGCTCAACTTCGCAACGCCGAACGTCGACGGCTGACCTGCTCGAGCGGGGCCCCGTGCGCGAAGCAGACGGCGTGGACGAGGGACCTGCGGGAACCACAAGGGAGACACCATGGGACAAGAAGCACGCGGCAAGCTGAAGAAGCTCCAGGGACAGGGTAAAGAGATCGTCGGCATCGTCACGGGTGACAGCGAGCTGGAGCTGGAGGGCGATCGCCAGCAGGTCGAAGGCGATGTCCAGGAGAGCCTTGGCAAGGCGCGTCGCAAGGTCGGAGATCTCCTGGACACGGCTGCCAAGGCCATCAAGAAGTAGGCCGAACCGACCCTCCTCCGGCAGCCTTCCGAGGCTGTGCGCGGGGAGGGTTCTCGAGGGCGGCAGAAAGGAACGCGACATGTCGATCTCACTCCCGGCACTCCTGATTCTCATCGTGATCGCCGCGGTCTGCGGCGCCATCGGGAAGGCCATCGCGGGAGACGTCCGCGGCGGGCTCATCGTCTCGATCGTGCTCGGCTTCATCGGCGCCCTTCTCGGGCCCTGGGTGGCCGGGAAGCTCAGTCTTTCGGAGCCCTTCATGGTCACCATCGGGGGGCATCCGTTCCCGGTCCTGTGGTCGATCATCGGCGCCGCGATCTTCGTGGCGATCGTTCACCTGGTCTCCTGGCGGCGATAACGAACGTGCGGTGAGGCAGCTCTTTCTGCCTCGCCGACGGCTGCCGCCCCGCGGAGGTCGGTGGTGTGTGTGTTGTGGGCAGCGAGGCCCCGAGCTTCTCGGGGAGTTGCCTGAAGGTTTTCTCACTGTGAGCAACGAAGGAGGATCAGATGTCGATTGCGAAAGTTTCCGAGATCAGCGCGACCTCGACCAAGAGCTTCGAGGATGCCGTCCAACACGGCATCTCCAGGGCCAACAAGACGCTTCGCAACGTCAAGAGCGCCTGGATCAAGGAGCAACAGATTCGGGTCAAAGACGGCACCATCACGGAGTTCCAGGTCAACATGATGGTCACCTTCGTCATCGACGACTAGGAGTGTCTTCTTCGACGGGCAGGGGTGCGCATGGCGATGATCGGTCAGGCGCACGTCACTGACGCCAACGGCACGTCGATCGCCTGGGGCCAGATGGGTGCAGGCGATCCCCTGGTGCTCATCCATGGGTTCCAGCAGTCGCACCGCACCTGGCGCCGGGTGGCCCCGCTGCTCGCTGAGAGCTTCAGCGTCCTCATGCCCGACCTCCCCGGCCACGGCCTTTCCGGCCGGCCGGATGCGCCGTACACGCTGACCTGGTACGCCCTGACGATCTCCGCATGGATGGACTCGATCGGCGTTCCCGGCGCCCACGTGTGCGGGCATTCGTTCGGCGGCGGGATCGCGCAGTGGATGCTGCTCGGACATCGGGAGAAAGTGAACCGCCTCGCGCTCGTCGCACCGGGGGGGCTCGGACGTGAGGCAGGGATGGGACTGCGGTTCGCGGCGATTCCCCTGCTCGGGCGCGCCTTCACGCCGTTCGTGATCCGCTACGGCCTGCCCTTCGCGATGCGGCATGCCGCCGCGACCTTCGGCCACACGGAGCCCGAGGAGGTTGAGCTCGCCGCCGAGACGAACCGCATCCCCGGCACCGACCGCGCGTTCCAGCGTTCGATTGAGGGCGTCATCAACTTCTCCGGCCAGTACGTCTGGATGAGGGACCGCGTCCAGGAGGTCGCATCGCTGCCGCCCATCGCCCTGTTCTGGGGTGAGGATGATCCGATCATTCCGCTCAGGCACGGGCGCGACACCGTGAAGGTCTCCAGCGGCGTCACGCTGACGACCTACCCTTCGTCAGGGCACTTCCCCCACCTCGACGTGCCGTCAGAATTTGCCCGCGATCTCCAGGCCTTCCTCAGCGACCCCCACCGGCCGCCTGCACACATACCCCCCGCACCTGGCTAGATCAGACCCTGCTCCTCGGCGTACTCCACCAGCTCGACCCGGCTGGTCAGGCAGAGCTTGCCCATGAGGTTGGCGCGGTGATTCTCGACGGTGCGCGTCGACAGGCCGAGCACCTCGGCGATCTGCCGGTTGGTGTTTCCCTTGGCGAGGAGGCGCAGGACGTCGAGCTCGCGACGGGTCAGCTCCATCGCCGGCAGGCTCCGGCGGTGCACCGACGTGACCGGCTGATGAAGCAGCGCGCGGGTCATCGAAGGGTGCACGTAGATGTCGCCCCGACGCACCGCGTGGATCGCGTCGATGATCTCGGACTCCGCCGCGCGCTTGATCACGTAGCCGGAGCCGCCCGCCTGAAGCGCCTCGTGCAGCAGACTCTCGTCCTCGTGCATGGTGAGGAACAGCACGATGACCTCCGGATGCGCCTCCTTCAGCCGCTTCGCAGTCGTGATGCCGTCTTTGGGGGGCATGGTGATGTCGAGCAGGACCACTTCTGGGTGCAGCCTCTCGACCATCTCCAGAGTCTGGGTCCCGTCCTCCGCTTCGCCGACGATCTCGAGATTCGGGTCGCTGCCGAGCACGGCCCGCAGGCCGGAACGGACGACGGCGTGGTCGTCAGCGATCAAGATCCGGATCGGCACTCGACACCTCCACCACGACGGTGGCGCCTGCCCCGGGCGCGCTTTCGACCGTCATCGTCCCACCCAAAGCTTCGGCTCGTTCCCTCAGCCCGAGGAGGCCGTAGTGCTCCGCACGCCGGACCCGGTCTGGCTCGAACCCGATGCCGTTGTCCTCGACCATCACCTTGACCCGGCCGTCGCGACGCTCCAGCAACACGTCGACCTGGGTCGCACGTGAGTGGCGCGCGACGTTGGTGATCGCCTCCTGGACCACGCGATACAGTGCCGTCTCGACAGTGGATGGGAGGCGCTCGCCGGTGAAACCGCGCGCCTTGAAACGGATCGCGAGGCCGAGCTGGGACGCAGCCGATCGCGCGTACTGGCGCAGCGCCGGCTCGAGGCCCGCGTGATCGAGGCTCGCCGGCCGCAGATCCGCGGCCAGGCGGTGGAGGCCTTCGATGACGGCATCGGTCCTCTCCATGAGCTCCGCGACCCGTCCTCCCACGCTCCCGCCCTCGTCGACCTCCCTCTCCAACAGGCGCAACCCGAAGCGCAGCGACGCCAGGGCCTGACCCGCCTCGTCGTGAAGCTCCCTGGCGATGTTCCGCCGTTCGCTCTCCTGAGCCTCGACGAGGCGACGAGAGAGCAACTTCATCCGCACTGTCGATGCCCGCATCTGTTCGAATAGGATCGCGTTCTCGACCGCGACCGAGGCCTGGGACGACATCGCCTCGGCCAGCCTGACGTGCTCGTCGTTGAAGTAGCCGGCCTCGCGCTTGGACAGTGAGAACAGGCCGGCGACGTCGCCGCGCGCGAACAGCGGGACGCCCAGCCAGCTCGCCTCGGCCGGGCCCTCCGTCGGCAGGCTCCACCCGGGAAAGGAACCGATGTCGGAGATCAGGACCGCGGTGCCGGTTGCCAGGATGTCGTGGACGACCGGGTGGTCCGTCGTCCGGAACACCGGTCGCTCCTCCGCCGGGACGGGAAGGACGCGGTGGCCGTCGAACACGGCCCGAACCGAGATCTTGGACGCCTCCTCGAGGAGCATGACACGGGCGCGGTCGAAGGGGACCAACCGGCGGAGGTGGTCGAGCAGGTTGACCAGAACGGTGTCGCGGTCGAGGCTGCGGGTGAGCACCATGATCGCCTCGCGCAGTGCGTCGGCGACCGCCCGGGCGTGCCGCTCGGCCTCGTGCGCGAGCCATCGGTCGGTCACGTCCCGGGCGACGGTCAGCACCGTTGAGATCTCCCCGTCCGGCCCGGGTTCGGGAACCAGCCGACAGTCGAAGTGTCGCGTGCGATCCGTGGCCGGAAACTCGAACTCGAGTGTGCTCGACTGCCCGGTCGCGAAGACCATCGACAGAGCTTCGTCCCACGCTTCGACCAGCGCGGGCGCCATCCCCAGCTCCTGGTTCGTCTTGCCCACGTAGTCCTCGGATGGTCGGCCGGTGGCGCGCTCGACCGCCGGGCTGATATAGACGTGGCGCAGCTCCGAGTCGAAGCGAGCGATGATGTCGGGCAGGTTCTCAACCAGGGTCTTGAACTGCTCCTCGGCTCGGCGCAGCTGGGTGGCGCCCTCGCGCACCTCCCGTTCGAGAGCGTTCCGGTTCTTCTCGAAACCGTTGACGGTGCGGCTCTTGAGCATCGCCACCGCGGCCATCTCGGCAAACACCTCGGCGAGCCGGGAGTCGGCCGCGGAGAAGCCCTCGGGCTTGTTGACCAGGCCGACCAGCCCGGAGACCTCGCCGGCGATGACGATCGGCGCGAGCAACGCGCTCTCGGCGACCGGGTGACGGCCGGACGGCGGCGCCTTGCCAGTGCTCTTCGACAGCTCGTTGGCGACGACGGTCCGGCCGGCCTTGGCGACGCGGGCACTGAGGCGGCGAAGCAGCGGGGGCACGCCGCCGGCAGGATCGAACCCGAGGCTGCCGGGATCGAGGCACACAACCTCGAAGCCCTTCCCGCCCGCCGCGCTCACGGCCACGAGGCCGGCATCGGCTGCGAGGATCGTCCTGCACGCTATGAGGATCGCTCTCGCGGCGTCGGAGAAGGCTCGGTTCTCGAGCACCGCTCGCGCCGCCGTCAGCAGCGCGGCGACCTCCTCAGCTGCGGCCATTCGTCGCGATCTGCGGTTTCGGCGGCTTGCCCATCAGACCTTCCGCATCGTGCGGCGCCAGCGCGAGCGCCTGCAAGCCGACCCCGGGTCGGTTCGCCCAGACGCATCGACACGTCCCGGGGGCGGGTACTTCGAGTTGACGATACCACCAACGGCCATGGCGCCCAACATCTGGGTCGTCGCGTTCATCTCTCCTCGCTTCGTTTCAGCGTCTGTGCTGTGGAGCACGACCGGAGACCGTGGAAACGCAGTACGGACGGTGAGGAGCATCAATCCTTTCCGGGTGGAGACCTCCGGGATTGGGGAGATACGCACCCGTCTTGCCACCACGCGAGAGTAACAAGAAGACGGGGCGCTCATGCGCCCCGCGATGAATGGGAATGAGGAGGAGGGAGTGATGGCTACGCCAGCCTGCGGATCACCGCCAAGCCTGCCAGGGCCAAGAGGCCCATCAGCATGATCGTCCCCCACCCGGAGAGCGTGGGAATACCCATTCGTGGAGTCGCTGTCGGAGTCACGGTTGGAGTCGGCGTGAGAGCCCCAGGGGTGGGAGTCGGCGTGAGAGCCCCAGGGGTGGGAGTCGGCGTGAGAGCCCCAGGGGGGTTGGAGTGGGAGTCGGCGTGAAAACCCCAGGAGTGGGAGTCGGAGCGGCAGCGCACACCGCGACGGAGTTGGTGTCCAGCGTCACGGCGCCATTCCGCGCAAGGACCCTCCCGGAAGCTGTGGCGCTGGTAGTCAGGGTGATGGTCGTGAGCGCGAGAATGTTCCCGGCAAATGTCGTGCCCGTACCGAGAGTCGCCGAAACGCCAACCTGCCAGAACACGTTGCAGTCCGAACCTCCATTGATGACCTGAACCACCGCGCTGGTCGCGGTCGTGAGTGTGCTCCCTATCTGGAAGACGAAGACCGCATTCGGGTCGCCCTGTGCGTCAAGAGTTAGCGTCCCCGTCAGTTGGGCCGACGTCGAGTAGCAGTAGGCGTCCGGGGTGAGCGTCATTCCACCGAGATCCTGGCCCGTCAGGTCGGTCCCGCACGCCTGGCCTGCGACGTCGTTGTAGGCGACGACGAGATCGCTCTGTGCCTGTAACGCGACCGCGTCAGCGGCGTGTATCGTTCCGATCACGATCCCGGGAGGAAAGCCGGTGATCGCGCTGCCCGGTGAGACCCCCAGATCTCCGGTGATGATGCTCGAACCGGTGTTCGTCACCGTCGAGCCACCCAGGACCGCAAAGGTCTGTGTCGTGCCGAGCGGTGGCGCGGTCGCTGCCGACGCCCATGAGCCACCGCAAAGGAATGCCGCGCATCCCAAGCCTGCCAGGAGCTTCCTGTGCGCGAGGTTCATATCGACTCTCCTCTCTTCGGCGTTGGCGATCGGCCACATCTGGGTGACCCATCGAGAGCTGAGCGTCTCGCGCACAATCCTGCCACGAACGCCTTTGCCTAGAATGTAACTCTCCAGTCCCAGGGAAGGGAACCGTGATTTCTACCTACGGGCAGCATCAAAAGTTGAGTAGAAACTACGCATACGGTGCACCGACATCTTGGCGACCTTCACGGGCGTCGGTTCCCCGCCGGAGTGCTGCGGGTTAGCCCGCACTATTCACCAGACTTCTGCTGCGGCCGTCGAGGCACCGCACTCAGCGGTGCTTTCTCGCCTCGGAGTGCTCGACGTACCCTCGAGTACGCCTGCGCGCTCCTCGGCTCGAAAACCCCACTGCGCACGGCGCCTCGCCGGTCTCGCGACAAACCCTGGTGAATAATGCGGGCTAGGTGCCCGGCTGCGAGTCGCTCGGCCCTCGGTGCCGGCCAAGCAGCCCAAGCAAAAGCCCGCCGAGCAGGAGGACCCAGGCCATGACGTAGGCCCAAAGCAGGAACAGCACCAGGCTACCGAGGGTGCCGTAGAGCTGTGTCGCCTCCCACAGCACCGGGACTGCGAGGGAGAACCCCCGGCTGGCGCCGATCCAGCCCAGGGGAGCCAGCGGCCAACCAGCCCGATCGAGACTCCGACCAAGGGCACCAGCGCCAGCGCCAGGTAGAAGGCCATTTCGGAGGCGGCGCTGTCCGCCAGCGAGAGCTTTGCTGCGAGCGCCTTGGTCTTGACCCACCTCATACTGGCTCGAATCATGATACCCCTCGTTGAGAAGCATCGCTGAGGCGGTCTGCCTCGCGCGAAAGAACGGGGTGCAGGCCCACCAACCGGGTAGTTCCTACCTAGCCCAGGCTCCTCTCCTGGGTACAAAGTACGCATTCCCAAGGAGCGCCGGACGACTAGATTCGAGAGGTAGGAGGGAGCTCTAGTGCGAGCCGAGGGAGACAAGCATCGGGACGCGCCCGCGGGTGTCGTGTGCCGCGGGCGGCCGGCACCGCCGCGGTGCGGAGTTCTACGGACGGCGTTGCGACTGGGGTCAACGCTGTTCGCGATGGCCGGGTGGCGGCTCGAGCACCTCAACGCGGTGTGGGTGGCCGGGAGCGTCGCGTCCGTGTCCCTCGCCCACGTTCTCATCCGCCGCGCCGAGTGGCGGTTGACTCTGCCGTACCTGCTGTTCACGCTGGTGTTCTACTACGGCGGCAACGCGGCGATCCTCAGATCCGACCTCCCCGCCCGCGCCATCGCCCGCCTCGGCGAGAAGCGCGCGTTCCGGGCCTACGAGACCCTGGCCGGGCTGATGTTCCTCAACCAGGGGCTGGGGGTCGGCTGCATGGCGGCGCTGCACATCCCGAGGTGGGAGCAGGCCCTGCCTGCACCCCTCGTTCTCGCCGCGGGTCTGACGCTGTTCGTGGCGGGCCTGGTCGTCAAGCTGTGGGCCACGCTCACGGTGGGCGTGGACGCGTACTACTTCCGCGACATGTTCCTCTCCCGCCCGCTGGCCCCCGCCTGTGGCGGCGGGCCCTATCGCTTCCTGCGCAATCCCATGTACTCCGTGGGGCAGCTCCAGGGGTACGGCTACGCGCTCCTGTACGGTTCGTTCCCGGGTGTCGCCGCCGCCGCCGCCGGCCACCTGCTGATCTACGCGTTCTACCTCGCGGCCGAACGCCCGTTCGTGCGCAGCACCTACCTCATGCCGCACCCGGCTCAGATGATCGGATCGGCTCCACCATGAGGGCAGAGCTGGCGGGACATGGGCGAGTGCCTCGCGCGCGTGGCCGACCGGCGGCACGCCTCGGCCGCACCGTCTGGATCAGCGCGCTCCTTGTGGCCCGTGGCACGACGCCCGCGCTTGCACAGGATCCAGTGGTCCCGGTGATCCCGCATGTGGCGGAGGCGGTCGTCGCCCCGGAACCGGCGCTGAAAATCGAGCTCACGGCGTGTGCTCGAACAGATGGCCGGGTGCGCCGACAGCGGCACGTTGAGGCTCGAGATCGACCTGCACGCCGGGCGCATCCAGGTGGCTGACGGGTGGGACGTCGAGGTCGTCGGGACGCCGACGGCGGCCCTCGTCGCCAAGGCTGTCGCAGGGCGGGTCACTCGCCTCGACGCGTCGGTCACGGGCGGCATGCTGCTCCTGGATGGACGTCATCTCCGGCCCAAGATCCTCATCGAGAGCCTCCACTTCGAGGAAGGCAAGGGAATCACCCAGGCCGGCTACCGTGGCCGCGGGATTTGGAGACCCATCGTCTGGCTGTTTCGGTGTCTCGCCAGGTCGGCGCTTGGAAAGCTCGAGCTGCGGACGGACGTCCCATCGGTCCTGCGCGGCGACGTCCTCGGAGCAAAGCGTGCGGCGTCCCCGGACACGACCCTGTCTCCTTCCGAGCCCCCTCGCGCGGCCTTCCTCGACCTCGTCACCGAGGTGCGCATCCACGACTCGGAGTTCGTGGCCTTTGGCGGCCGCCCCCTGAGCTTCGGCGACATGATCGAGCTTCACACCGCGGCGCAGCCGAGGGAGGGCACGCCGGTGCGCCTCGCGATCACCACGGGCCGCTTCCGGCCGGCGCGGGCAGGAACGCCGGCCCAGGTCGAGGTCGACGGTCGGGTCGACGGGGAGATCGAGAACGGCGCCATCGCGTTCGTCGGGAGCCGCTGCACCTTCTCCCACGGTGAGTTGAGGGAAGGCGCGTTCCAGGTCGCATCGCGCACCGGCGGCACGGTCGAGGCGACACTGTCGGCCGCGCGCCTCGGCGTCGAACTGACCGCTGGTGAGCTCCACGTGCCGGGCGGCCCGAGAGTCGACGTCGAGGCGCCCTCGCACCTTGTCGTCCGCGATCTACTGCTGCTGCCGGATGGTCAGTACTCTGGAGTCCTGGACGCGGAGCTGTCCGGCAAGGCGGGTCGGATCGAGCGGGACGGGATCGTGGTCTCCTTGAGCGACGTGAAGCTGCGGACGACTGGAACGAGGATCGTCAACGGACGGGCGACCGGCGATGTGGAGCTGGAGTCCGAGTACCGCATGAACTACCCGTTCGTCGTGCGCTACCCGGTCGCGCAGGTCGGCGAGCGGCGAGTCGATCTTCTCTTTCAGGGGTCGTTCACGAGCGAGCTTCGCCTGCAGGACGCGAGCAGCGACGGGGGAGGCGCCGTCGCTGGTGACTACCGATTCACGGTGCCGTGGCCCCCGGTCGAGCAGGCCGCCTTCGAGGCGCTGCGTGCCACGTGGAGCCAGGACATCACACCCGTGTTGCGCAACGTCGGTTTTGTGATCGAGCCGCGCCGCTTCGGTCCGTGCGGCGGAACCTGCTTCCTGGTCGACCTTGACGTGACGGTGGAGAAGAAGGAGGCCGAAGGGAGTCTCTTTCGTGAGGTCTGTGACGCACAGGGCAAGGCGGACCTCGTCGTCGATGCGGCAAGCCGGAGCTTCCTGCTCCGCAACATACGGATCGAACCGCGATGCCGGGGCATCGCTGGCTGGGCGGTGAACGTCATCGGGCCGCTCCTGACGACGACCTACACGGACGTCACCCTCTTCGAGATGCCCAAGGGCCTTCCGTTCACGATCGAGTCGGTCGACAGTGGCACCGACTGGATCGCCATCGCGGGCAAGGTAGCCTGGGCGCCGACGGCGCCCGACGCACCCACAGCACCGTCCGCCGGGGACTCGCCAACCTCTCCGGCCCCGCAGCACGATCCTGTAGTCGGATCATCGACCAGCGCGCACGCGGGCACGGGGCTTCCCGAGACGGTCGCACCATCTCGGCGCGCGACCGCCGAGGACGGCGGGTCTACTGAGTACTTAGTACCCAGGGGACGCCTTCGGACAAGGGTAGTAAGTGCGCTTCTCGGGGCTTCTCGAGCGACTTACGCTGTCGGTATTGGTCCGACCGCTTGGAGGCCGACGTGAGCGAGCAGGGTGTCTGGAACTTCGATCTCGACGAGCTTCCCTACCGAGCGCAACTGTACAAGATGGCGCTTCGTTTGACCCGCAGCGCCGATGACGCGGAGGACGTGCTTCAGGACACCTACCTCAAAGCCTACAAGCACTACGCGTCCTTTCGTCCCGGCACCAACCTCAGGGCGTGGCTGTTCAAGATCCTCAAGAACACCGTCATCAACGAGGTTCGGCGGCGCCAAAGGTCGCCGGCCCGGACGGCGTTCGCGAACATCGAGGAGACTCCGGAGTCGGCGTTTGCGCCATTCCATGGGTCGGTGACCCGCACCCCGGAGGAAGAGTTCCTCGATGCCTCCCTCGACGGCGACGTGCTGCAAGCGCTGAAGGAGCTCCCCCACAAGTTCAGGGTTGTGGTCCTTCTTGCCGACATCGAGGGTCACGCCTACCGGGACATCGCCGCGCTGCTCTCGATCCCGGTCGGCACTGTCATGTCGCGCCTCTTCCGCGGCCGCCGGCTTCTCGAGCGGGCAATGCTCTCCTTCGCTGTGCGCCATCACTACCTCGTTCGCAGACCGCGCCGGCTGCGCTCGAGCGACCTCGATCTCGAGGGTCTCTTCGGCGCCGCCGCATTCGGCGGGAATGGGCAGGGCATCGGCAGGGAAGGTCCTGTCTCGTGATCCCGGGTTGTCGGCGCGCTGCACGGTGCGAGGAACCGAGGCGGGGCACCGACATGTGGAGAGGAAGGACAGGTGCCCGATGAAACGCGGGAAAGCGGGCGGTTTCCTTACTGCGTGCCGTGCTGAGGGCGGACCGCGTGCTTCGGCCCAAACCGATCCGGCTGCTCTTGTGACGCGGCACGTCCTCGTGGAGCTGCAGTGGCAGGGGCGGGGCGGAACGTTCCATCACATCGCTCTCACCTCGCGTGACGTGCGGCGGGTGCTGGGGAGGTCCGGCATGGTGTTGGTGCTTACCCTCGCCATCGTCTCCGGGTTCTTCGCGGTGTTGAATCGAACACCGGGGCCGCATGGCGTCGAAGCGGTCCTGCGCGAGAACATGGAGCTGAAGGCGCGTCAGGAAGTCATGCGCGAGCGAGCGTTCGACCTTGCCGACCAGCTTTACTGGCACTTCGACGAGGAGCGCAGGATGGCCCGATTGGCCGACACCGCGGGGCATGCCTGGGTGGCCGAGTGCCTCCCCCCGCCGGCGAGAGACGCCGGGGACGAAGCTCTCCTCGCCTGGCTCTCGGAGCAGGGGATGCGCCTCGAGGCGCTCGGAAACACGTTGACAGCCAGCCGTGTCGAGATGCGCGCTCAGCAAGCGTCCGCCCCGGCGACGGTGAACGGAAATCGCGTGAGCGCGCGCGGCGAGCCGGCGCTCCACCCGGCAGATATGGAACCAGCCAGAGGATACGCAGCGGCAGCGGCAACGCGCTGACGACCGCACGGGAGGGGATCTGTGTTCGGGCGGCGCCGTCCCGAAAGAGCCATGCCTCTCAGGGGCGAGCTCCTGAGCCTCGAAGGCCTCGAGGAGCGAGCGAAGACGCTCGCCGCCGCCTTCACGCTGGCGCCTGTCTCACGTTCGGTCCGGCACCACGTGTTGCCGCGGCTGGAAGAGAACATTCTCGTCCTGACAGCGGCGTACCGCTTCCTCGCTGACGACGTCCGTAGGGGCGTCGCTGTTCCTCCGGCCGCCGAGTGGCTGCTCGACAACTTTCACCTCGTCGAGTCGGAGGTGCGTGCCGTGCGGCACGGCCTCCCCTTTCAGTACTACCGAAAACTGCCGAAGCTCGCGGCACGCGAGTTCTCGGGCGAGGCCCGCATCCATGCCATGGCGCTCGAGCTGATCCTGCACAGCGACGGACGGCTCGACGCGGATCGACTTACACACTTCCTCCTCGCCTTTCAAACCGTGGCGCCGTTGACCATCGGAGAGCTCTGGGCCTGGCCCATCATGCTCAAGCTCGCGCTCATCGAGAACCTGCGGCTCCTGATAGACGGAATCGTCGCAGGGCGGACGGCGCGCATGGATGCGGACGTTGCCCTCGCACGGCTGGAGAGAGGTGAGACTCACCGCCCTCTGCCCGACCCGCTCCCAACCGCCTTCGTGGCGCAGCTTCGGCAGCGGATGCGCGAGTACGACCCCCGCGCGTCCCCGCTCGCGGCCGCAGTGGAGCAGGCACTTGCCGCACGGGGGACGACGCCCGAGGATGCCGTCCGTTCCGAGAGCCAGCACCAGGCGACCGATCAGGTCTCCACCGCCAACACGGTGACCAGCCTCAGGTTCTGTGCGACGCTCGACTGGAGCCGCTTCGTGGAGCTGGTCAGCCCGGTGGAGGAGATCCTGCGGCGGGACCCGGCCGGGGTCTACCCACGGATGGACTTCGCCAGCCGCGACCGCTACCGGCACGCCGTGGAGGATCTCGCCGAGCGGACCGGCGGGGCACAGGTGCGCGTTGCCCTGAGGACCGTCGAGAGCGCTCGCCGCACCGCAAAACAGAAGGGGATCGGCGACAGGGCTGCGCACGTCGGTTACCACCTGATCGGCCCCGGCCGGCGCGGCCTCGAGCTCGATGTGGCGTCCCGCCCGCGCGTCGCCCAGCGGTTTCGCCGTGGGATTTTCGCCCATGCAACCGCGGCGTACCTCGGCGGCATAGGTCTTCTGACCGGCGTCGGCGTGTTCGGTGCGTACGCCTATGCCGGCGCCGTGGGGGGCACCGCGATGGCGACGGTGGCGGCCCTCCTCGCACTGCTCCCCGCAAGCGAGCTCGCGGTGCTCCTCGTCCAGCGGGTCGTGGCCGCGTTGGTGCCGCCACGCCGGCTCCCCCGCCTCGACTTCAGCGACGGGATCCCCGACAGCGCCCGCACGATGGTGGTCGTGCCCGTGCTGCTCGGCAGCGTGGGGGAGGTCGAGCGCCTCCTCGCGCACCTGGAGGTGCAGGCGCTCGGCAACCTCGACCCCCGGATCCACTTCGCGATCCTGAGCGATTTCAAGGACGCGCCAACCCTCGCGGTTGCCGGTGACGACGAGATCCTGGCCGCAGCAGTGGCCGGGATCGAGGCGCTCAACCGCCGGCACGTGCCTGATGGGAACGACCGTTTCTACCTCTTCCACCGCGATCGGCGGTGGAACCCGAAAGAGAACGTCTTCATGGGCTGGGAGCGCAAGCGGGGAAAGATCGAAGAGCTCAACCGCATGCTGCGTTCCTCTGGTGACAGCGGCTTTTCGGTCACTGTCGGGGACCTGTCGATCCTTCCCTCGGTGCGCTACGTCCTCACCCTCGACGCCGACACGCGACTCCCGAGGGGCGCCGCAAGGACCCTGATCGGGATCATCTCGCACCCGCTCAACAGACCCGTGGTGGACGTCACCCTCCGCACCGTCACGGAGGGCTACGGCATCCTCCAGCCGCGCGTGAGCGTCAACCTCGGGAGCGCCGGCGGGTCGCTTTTCGCACGGGTGTACGCTGGGCACATCGGCGTCGACCCCTATACGACGGCGGTCTCCAACACCTACCAGGACCTCTTCGGCGCAGGCATCTTCACTGGCAAGGGCTTGTACGACGTCGACGCCTTCCAAGCGACCGTCGGCTGGCGCGTCCCCGAGAACGCGCTGCTGTCGCACGATCTCTTCGAGGGATTGCACGCACGCACCGCGCTCGTCTCCGACGTGGAGGTGGTGGACGACTACCCCGCCAACGTCCTCGCGCACGCCCGGCGGGAGCACCGCTGGGTGCGCGGTGACTGGCAGATTCTGGCCTGGCTCTTCCCGGTGGTCCCGACACCCCTGGGTTTCGCGAAGAACCGCCTGCCGCTGATCAGTCAGTGGAAGATCCTCGACAACCTGCGGCGCAGCCTCGTGGCGCCCGCGCTCTTCGCTTTCTTCGCGGCCGCATGGACTTTCCTGCCGGGACGCCCGCTGATCTGGACCCTGGGCGGTCTCGCGGTGGTCGGCTTCCCGCTCGTCGACTCCCTCCTCCAACTCCTCGAGCGGCACCCCGCGCGCGAGCCGGCTCGAGTCCACCTTCGCGGCCTCGTGGAGGATCTGAGCACCGCCTTCGCTCAGGCGTTCCTGACGCTGATCTTCCTCCCGTTCCACGCCTGGCGGATGCTGCATGCCATCGCCCTGACCCTCGTCCGGGTCGTGATCACGAAGCGCCGCCTCCTTGACTGGGAGACGGCGGCCGCGCAGGGGGCACGAGCCGCCGGCCTCCTGCGGGAAGGGATCCGTTCCTTTTTCGTCGAGATGGCCGCGAGCCCGATTGCGGCCCTGGGGCTGCTCGCCCTCACCATCGCCGCACGTCCCGCCGCACTGCCTCTTGCACTGCCGTTCATCGCCCTGTGGACCGCGGCGCCCGCGTGCGCATACTGGTTCAGCCAGCCGATGGCTGCACGCCGGCGGGAGCTCTCGCCAGAGGACCGTGATCTCCTGAAGAAGGTGGCGCGGACGACGTGGCACTACTTCGAAACCCTGGCCGGCCCTGAGGATCACTGGCTCCCTCCCGACAACATCCAGGAAGAACGAGCGCCCACGGTGGCGCATCGGACCTCACCGACCAACATCGCCATGGGTCTCCTCTCCACGCTCGCGGCGCACGATCTGGACCTGCTGCCGGCAGATGCAATGGTCGAGAGGCTCGACCGGACGCTGACCACGGTCGAAGCGCTGGAGCGCCACGAGGGGCACCTGCTGAACTGGTACGACACCGAGAACCTCTCACCGCTCCTCCCTCGCTACGTGTCCACGGTGGACAGCGGCAACCTTGCGGGGGCGCTGCTCGCCCTCGCGGAAGGGTGTCGGCAGCTGGCCGCTTCGCGACCGGATCTGGCACCACGCCTGTCCGACGTCGCCCGTCGCGCAACCGCCCTGGCGGACGGGATGAACTTCACCTTCCTCTACGACCGCCAGCGTCAGCTCTTCTCGATCGGTTATCGCCTGGCGGACGCCAGCGGGCCGGGGCGGGCGGACCTCTCCTACTACGACCTCCTGGCATCGGAGTCGCGCCTCGCGAGCTTCTTCGCCATCGCCAAGGGCGACGTCCCGCAGAGCCACTGGTTCCACCTGGGACGGCTCGTCGTCAGCGTGGCAGGCGTCCCGACCCTCGTCTCCTGGGGCGCGACGATGTTCGAGTACCTGATGCCTCTCCTCCTGATGAGAACGTATCCGGGGACGCTCCTCGACCAGAGCTGCCGCATGGTCGTCAGGAAGCAGATCCGGTACGGCCGCGAGCGGCACGTCCCGTGGGGGATCTCCGAGTCCGCGTACGACCTGGTCGACCGGTTCGGCAACTACCAGTACAAGGAGTTCGGCGTCCCGGGCCTCGGGCTGAAGCGAGGGCTGATCGACGAGCTCGTCGTGGCGCCCTATGCAACCGCATTGGCCGCTCTCCTGGAGCCAGTCCGGGCCGTGCGAAACCTGCGACACCTGACGCGCGAGGGAGCCGAGGGGCCGCTCGGATACTACGACGCCATCGACTACACGGTGCGCAAGCCGGACGAGACCGGCGACTCTGCAGGCGTGCCACTCGGACCAGGCGTCGTCGTGAAGACCTACCTGGCGCACCACCAGGGGATGACGCTGGTTGCCATCGCCAACGTCCTGCTCGGCGACGTGATGGTCGACCGATTCCATGCGGACCGGCGAGTCCAAGCGACCGAGCTCCTCTTGCAAGAGCGGATCCCGCGCGAGGCGCCTGTCATCGAGCCGCGACCGGCCGAGGAGACCCCAGCCGAGCCGCCCGCGCTGGTGCGCGCACCCCGCCGGCTCCGCTCCCCTCACACGCCGTTCCCACGTGCGCAGATCCTGTCGAACGGCAGCTATGTCGCGATCGTCACGAACGGAGGCGGCGGAACGAGCTTCTGCCGCGGCCGTGCGGTGACGCGGTGGCGGGAGGACCGTACCCGCGATCCAGGAAGCCAGTTCGTCTACCTGCGCGATGTCCACACAGGCGCCGTCTGGTCGGCGGCCTACCAGCCTACGGCCAAGAACCCCGAAACCTACCTGGTGGAGTTTCTCGCCGAGAAGGCAACCATCGAGAGGCTCGACCACGACATCGCAACGCGCCTCGAGGTCGCCGTCTCACCAGGAGACGACGCCGAGGTTCGGCGCGTCTCGCTGACGAATCTGAGCGACCGCACCCGCGAGATCGAGCTGACGAGCTACGTCGAGCTGGGTTTGGGGGCCATTGCCGAAGACGTCGCCAACCCCGCGTTCGGGAAGCTGTTCGTCGAGACGGAGTGGATTGCCGAAAACACGGCTCTCCTGGCGCGGCGCCGGCGCCGCGGCCCCCACGACCCGACGCTGGTCGGATTCCACGTCCTCGCCATCCACGGACCGACGAAAGCACAAGTCGAGTGGGAGACCGATCGGATGCGTTTCCTGGGGCGCGGGCGCGGCCCCGACAACCCCGAGGCCATGGACGGGCGCGCGCTCTCTGGGACGACCGGCGCGGTCCTCGACCCGATCCTGAGCCTTCGGACCCGCATGAGGCTGGCACCCGGCGGGTTCGCCCGCGTCACGTTCACGACCGGCGTTGCCGCCGACGAGCCGACCGCACGCAAGTGTGCACAGAAGTACCACGACCACGGCGTCGCCGCCCGTGCCTTCGCCCTGGCGTTCACGCAGGCGCAGATGTCACTGCGACATCTCGGCATCTCTGTCGAGCAATCCCAACTCACCGAACGGCTCGGTTCCCGTGTCTTCTTCTCCGACGCGTCCCTCCGCGCCGATGGGGAGACTCTGGCGAGCAACGCGCTCGGGCAGAACAGCCTGTGGAGGTTCGGTATCTCGGGCGATTTGCCGATCGTCCTCGTCCGCGTCAAGGAGCCGGACGACGTGCAGCTCGTTCGACAGGTCCTGGCCGCCCACGAGCACTGGCGCCTGAAGGGACTGAAGGCGGACGCGGTGATCCTGAATGAGCACTCGGCAGGCTACCGCGAGGAGATGAGCCAACACCTCACACAGCTCGTCGACGGCGGTCCGTGGAGTGCGTGGAAGGACAAGCCCGGCGGCGTTTTTCTTCTCCAGGGCGATTCGATCTCCGAGGCTGAGAAGGTCCTCTTGAGTGCGGTCGCCCAGGCGGTCCTCTCCGGCGACCGCGGCACCCTGGAGCAGCAGCTCGACCGCCCGGAGCCGGAGCCTCCCCTCCCGCTCGACCGCGTGCCGGCCGACGAGGCCCCAGGGCCAGTCGATGGTGGGCCGCTGGAAGCTGGCCCCGAGCCACCACCGCTTGTCCTCGACAACGGTCTCGGCGGTTTCACCGGTGACGGCCGCGAGTACGTCGTCGTCCTCGAGGGTGACCGCGAGACGCCGCTCCCGTGGGTCAACGTTCTCGCCAACCCTCGCTTCGGGACCATCGTGACCACCTCCGGGGCGGCCCACACCTGGGCAGAGAACAGCCGGGACAACCGGCTCACGCCGTTCGCGAACGACCCGGTCACGGACCCGACCGCCGAGGCGATCTTCCTCCGCGACGAGGATGGCGGTGCCCTGTGGGGCGCCACGCCTGCACCCCTTAAACGCACACCGCGCTCTCCGCGCTGGGTGGTGCGCCACGCGGCGGGCGTGACACGCTTCTCCCGCGCCGCGCGCGGCATTGCGCAGGAGCTGGCGGTCTTCGTGGCGCGGGACGAGCCGGTGAAGCTGTCCCTCCTGAGCTTGACGAACCGCTCCGACCGGCCGCGGCGCCTGACCATCTTCTCCTACAACGAGTGGCTCCTCGGTCCGCCGATCGCGAGCGGCCCGAGGTTCGTCGCAACGGAGCTCGACGGCGAGACCGGCGCGGTCCTGGCGCGCGACCTGTACAGCCAGGAGAGATCGCGTGTCGCGTTCGCCGCCGCGAGCGAACCGCTTGTCGCCGCGACTGGCGACCGACTCGAGTTCATCGGCCGCAACGGCTCGCTCGCCCGTGCGGCCGCGCTCGGCCGGCCGCAGCTGCTGAACCGGTTCGGCGCCGGCCTCGACCCGTGCGCAGCGTTGCAGACGGTGGTGGACCTCCCGCCCGGTGCGACCCGGCGCATCGTGTTCCTGCTCGGGCAGGGGCGGGACGCGGCGGAAGCCCACGCGCTCCTACGGCGGTTTGCGGGCCCCGGCGGTGCGGAGGCTGCAGAGGCCGAGCTCGTCCGAGTGGAGGCGTTCTGGGATGACACGCTGGGCGCCGTGCGCGTCAGCACGCCCGACGACTCCTTCGACCTCCTGGTGAACAGGTGGCTCCTTTACCAGGACCTGGCATGCCGCGTCTGGGCGCGCTCCGGCTACTCCCAGGCGAGCGGTGCGTACGGCTTCCGCGACCAGCTCCAGGACGTGCTGGCGCTCATGTTGACGCGGCCGGACCTCACCCGCGAGCACATCCTCCGAGCCGCCGCGCGCCAGTTCGTGGAGGGAGACGTGCAGCACTGGTGGAGCGCCCCGGGCGGCCAGGGCATACGCACGCGGTGCTCGGACGACCTTCTCTGGCTCCCCTACGCGACGGCCGAGTACGTCAAGGCCACTGGAGACCGCGCCGTCCTCGACGAGCGGGTGCCCTTCCTTCAGGCGCCCGCCGTTCCGCCCGGAGAGCCCGAGGCGTACGGGATCCCGGCCATCTCCCGCGAGACCGGCACGCTGTTCGAGCACGGAGTCATGGCCATCGACCGAGCGCTCACCGCCGGCGCGCACGGCCTGCCGCTGATCGGGAGCTGCGACTGGAACGACGGCTTCAACCGCGTCGGCCCCGAGGGTCGCGGCGAAAGTGTCTTCGTTGGCTGGTTTCTCCACACCGTTCTTGGAGCATGGGCCCCCTTGTGCAAGGAGAGGGGTGCGGCGAAGCGAGCGGCGCGCTACCGCGCCGAACGCGAGCGTCTGGGAACCATGCTGGAGCAGAGTTGGGACGGCGAGTGGTATCGGCGCGCGTACTTCGACGACGGGACGCCACTGGGATCGTCCCAGAACGACGAGGGGAAGATCGACTCGGTGGCCCAGACCTGGGCCGTTCTCTCGGGCGCCGCGCCGGCACGACGCGCCGAGCACGCCATGGACGCCGTGCGCACGCACCTGGTCCGGCGGGGTTCGGGCGTCATCCTGCTCCTCTCGCCGCCGTTCGATCACACGGCTCTCGACCCGGGATACATCAAGGGCTACATCCCCGGGGTCCGTGAGAACGGAGGGCAGTACACGCACGCGGCGGCGTGGGTCGCCCTCGCCCTCGCGCGCCTCGGCAGCGGCGACGAGGCGGCGGAGCTCTTCCACATGCTCAATCCCATCAACCACTCGCGGACGGCGAGCCAGGTCGAGCAGTACATGACCGAGCCCTATGCGGTTGCGGGGGACGTCTACGACCACCCAGCGCACCGGGGGCGCGGGGGCTGGACCTGGTACACCGGTTCGGCCGGTTGGCTCTACCGGGCTGGATTGGAAGGGATGCTCGGACTCGAGCGCCGCGGCGCATTCTTCTCGATGAACCCGTGCATCCCGTCGTCGTGGCCGACCTACTCCATCGAATGGCGCTTCGGGACGGCGCACTACACGATCGTCGTGGAGAACCCTCAGCGGCGCTGCCGGGGCGTGGCGAGCGTGGAGCTCGACGGATCGCCCGTCGACCCGACCGCGATTCCGCTGGCAGACGACGGGGGCGTGCATCGGGTGCGGGTCGTGCTCGGCGCGGCGAACGCCAAGACGACCTGAGCCGCTGGTAGCGCCGACACTCCCCGCACCTCGACGCACGCCGTGCGCGCCGTCGTCTTCCAGCGGGCGGAGTGAGGGCGGCGCCGGGTCGTCGATCGGGGGCGGTCGCCGGAGTGGTAGTTTCTACCCAGGTCGCGGCCCTGCTCTTGGGTAGTAAGTGCGCTTCCCGACGGGGTGCAGGAGAGCTAAGTTTGAGACAGGTTCTTGAAAGGACGGTGTCTCATGAAACGCCTATTCGTTGTAGTGGCAGGCTCTCCGTCTCCGGTCGGTGCTTTACGGTCAACTTTGAACCTCCTGGTCCTGTCGGTGGCCCTGGTCGCCGGCACCCTGGCCCTGACCGCCTGCGGCGGCCCGGCCGACACCGCCGGCAGCGGCGCCACCTCCAATCCTTCGATGGGCGACATGCACCAGCCCACCGCGGCTGCCGACTCGAGCAGGCCGGCCGGGGACGGTATGCCCGCGGCCCGGGCGCATGGCGACGCAGACGTCGCGTTCGCGAACGCCATGATTTTCCACCACGCGCAAGCCGTGCGGATGGCCGACATGGCCCTGTCCCAGGCCAGCAGCCCGAAGGTCAGGGAGTTGGCCGCCGCCGTCAAGGCAGCCCAAGAGCCGGAGATCGAGCGCATGGACGGCTGCCTGACCAGCTGGGGTGAGCCCGTCCCGGAGACCATGGGGCACACCATGATGATGTCGCGTGGCGCGACGGACGGCGCGATGGGCCACATGATGTCCGAGCAGGACATGACCACCCTGTCAGAGATGTCGGGGACGGCGTTTGACCGGGCCTGGCTGACTGCGATGACCGCTCACCAACAGGGCGCAGTGATGGCGGCACAGACCGAGCTGAAGGCCGGGAGCGACGCCGACGCGATGCAGCTCGCCCGGGACATCATCAGCTCCCAGGGTGCCGAGATCACCCGAATGCAGGGAATGATGAAGTCCCTGCCACAGTGACCGCCGTGAGGCGATGGAGCTCGCCCTCCAGCCGACGGATTGAAGTCCGGCAGGTGGCGCCCCTGACGGCTGGCATTACAGCAGTGGGCTGAGGAGGTTCAGGGCGGACTCGAGGAGGCGCTGGCCCGCACTCGTCCGCGCCAGGGACGCGACCGTCACCTCGGCACTCTGCGCCAGGTCCTGCTCGAAGAGCTCGGCCATCCTGGCGTTGGCGGCGGCATCCCGGATGAAGCAGGTCACCTCGAAGTTCAGCTTGAAGCTCCTGGTGTCGAGGTTGGCGCTCCCCGCCGCGCAGAAGTCGCTGTCGAAAACCCAGGTCTTGCCGTGCAGGACCGTCGGCAGGTACTCCCAGATGCGCGCGCCCGACGCGAGGAGGTCCGGAAAGTAGGAGCGCCCAGCGAGTCGCGTCCACGGCAGGTCGGAGCGCCGGGGGACCAGCAACCGCACGTCCACCCCGCTGTAGACGGCCGTGCGCAGCGCCGCCTGGATCGCCGGGTCGGGGATGAAGTAGGGGGTGGTGATCCAGATTCGCTCCCGGGCCCGCGTCAGGGCCAGGAAGAAGGCGTCGTGGGTGAGGTTGTGCGCCGAGTCAGGGCCGCCAGCCACCACGGCACACACCGCCCCACGTTCTCCGGGCCCACAGCCCGAGGCCTCGCACCAGCGCAGATGGTCCCGATCCGCCAGGTTCCTCCCGGTGGCGAAGAACCAGTCGTCCAGGAAGACCTCCTGGAGCTGACTGGCGACGGGCCCCTCGAGCAGGAGCCCCGCATCCCGCCAATCCCGGAGGTAGACGTCCCCAATGTTGAGGCCACCGGTGTAGGCGGTGCGCCCATCGGCCACCAGGATCTTGCGGTGGTTGCGGAAGTTGAAGGAGAGGGAGCGACGAAAGAACTTCACGGGGGCGAAGAAGGCGACCTCGCCACCCGCTTCCTCGATGGGCCGCAAGAAGGAGCTGCGGGTGCGAAAGCTGCCCATGGCGTCGAGGAGGAGCCGTACGCGGATTCCGGACCGCGCGCGCTCGGCCAGCAGGTCCCGGAAGCGCCGCCCTGTCGCGTCGGGCTCGAAGGTGTAGAAGAGGAGGTGGAGGTGGTGCTCGGCGGCGGCGATGGCTCGCTCCAGCGCCGCGTAGGTCTCGCTTCCATCCTTGAGGACCGTCACCCGGTTTCCCGCCTCCGGGGCAAAAGCTCCCCCTGCCTCCCCCTCGGGCAGCCGCCGGATGACGTTGAAGACGTCGCCGACCTCCTCAGGGAGCGCCGGCGTCTCGGGACGCAGGTAGGCAAACCCCTTGCGCACCTCCCAACGGGCCCGTTTCCGAAGCAGGCCCTTCCGTTCGAGATGGGAGCGCCCGAGGAGCCACCACGCCAGCACGCCCAGCACCGGGACCGCCACCAGCGCCAGCGTCCAGGAGAGGGCGGCCAGGGGCTGCCCCCTGCGTGAGAGCAGGACTGAAGGGATGGTGACCAGGGTGAAGAGCTCGGCGGCCACGAGGAGCGCGGTCCACGCGGACAGCTCCCATCCCAGACCGGAAACCACCTGCAGCAGCGAGTGCACCGGCCCCTCCGTGAGATGCGAACAGCGTAGCACGCGCCGGTCGCCTCCGCAGCGGTGGCCCGGGTTCGGCGATCGAGGGCGGGGTAGTTACTACCCATGTCGCAGTCCTGTAAACGGGTAGTAAGTGCGCTTCCGGGTAGGAAACTCGAGAATTAGATTCAAGACCGGTACAGGAACGGACGGTGTCCGGAGGGGCAGGGCATGTCGGCGAGCCAGTGGTCGCGCTCCTTGGGGCGGCTGGACGAGGACGAGATGGCATTCCGCGAGGCGCCAATCGATGCGGCGTACTCGTGCGTGTGGCCGGGTCCGGACGCTGCCCGACGACATCGCTCGGGCTGCGCCGCCGGTCGATGCTCGGCAATCTCGGACGGAAATGCGGCGGCATTCGAGCGTTGTTGCATTGGTGTCCGCTGCGCTGCTCTCCACGCGGCGCAGGACAACCCCGTGCCCATCGGTCGCGCGCCGTGCAGGCGCAGCGCACCCGCGGTTCCAGTGCGTTGCCGCATTTCCGACCGAGAGTGCTCGGGTCCCCTCAAGGAGGTACGGCGATGAACGTTAGCCCTCTCGCAGGAAAGCCCGCCGAGCCGTCGATGCTGGTCAACGTGCCGAGGCTGGTCACTGCCTACTACTCGGAGAGGCCCGATCCCTCGGTACCTGGGCAGCGGGTGGCGTTCGGCACCTCGGGGCATCGCGGCTCGGCATTCGAGAAGTCCTTCAACGAGTGGCACATTCTCGCCATTAGTCAGGCGATCTGCCTGTACCGCGCGCAGCAGAAGATCGACGGGCCGCTGTTCCTCGGCATGGACACGCACGCGCTCTCCGTCCCGGCTCATGCGAGCGCCCTGGAGGTGCTGGCGGCCAACGGGGTGGAGGTCATGATCTCGGAGGGGGACGAGTACACTCCGACCCCGGCCGTGTCTCATGCCATCCTCGCGTACAACCGCGGGCGCAAGACCGGGCTCGCCGACGGCGTCGTGATCACACCCTCGCACAATCCGCCCCACGACGGCGGCTTCAAGTACGACCCGCCGAGCGGCGGGCCGGCGGAACGCGCCGTCACCGACTGGATCGAAGCCAGGGCGAACGAGTTTCTCGAAGGCGACCTGCGGGGCGTCAAGAAGATCCCGGCCGAGAAGGCGCTGCTCGCCTCCACGACGCACCGGCATGACTACCTCAATGCCTACGTTGCCGATCTGGCCAACGTGATCGACATGGACGCCATCCGCGCCGCAGGGATCAACCTCGGTGTCGATCCCCTCGGCGGCGCCGGTGTCCACTACTGGAGGCCGATCGCCGAGCGCTACGGGCTGAACCTCACCGTCGTCAACGAGGCGGTCGACCCGACCTTCCGATTCATGACCGTCGACTGGGACGGCCAGATCCGCATGGATCCTTCATCACCCTATGCGATGCAGAGATTGATCGGTCTGAAGGACCGCTTCGAGATCGCCTTCGCCTGCGACACCGACTACGACCGGCACGGGATCGTCACCCGGAGCGCAGGACTGCTGCCGCCCAACAACTACCTCGCGGTCGCCGTCTTCTATCTCTTCCAGCACCGGCCGGAGTGGGGCGCGCAGGCGGCGGTCGGCAAGACGGTGGTGAGCAGCGGGATGATCGACCGCGTCGCCGCGAAGATCGGACGCACGCTCTACGAGGTACCGGTCGGCTTCAAGTGGTTCGTGGATGGCCTGCTCGACGGCTCGCTCGGCTTCGGCGGGGAGGAGAGCGCGGGCGCGTCGTTCCTCCGGCGGGATGGCAGCGTCTGGACGACCGACAAGGACGGCATCGTCCCGGCTCTGCTCGCGGCCGAGATCACGGCGCGGATGGGCCGCGATCCCGGCGAGATTTACCGCGAGCTCACCCGCGATTTCGGCGAGCCGTCCTACGACCGGGTCGAGGCGCCGGCGACCCCGGAGCAGAAGTCGATGCTGGGGAAGCTGTCGGCGGAGCAGGTCCGGTCCACCGACCTGGCTGGGGAGAAGATCACGTCCATCCTCACCCGCGCGCCGGGCAATGACGCGCCCATCGGCGGACTCAAGGTGATGACGGAAGGCGGATGGTTCGCGGCGCGTCCGTCGGGGACGGAGGACATCTACAAGATCTACGCTGAGAGCTTCCGCGGGGCGGACCACCTGCACCGCATCCTGGAGGAAGCGCAGACCATCGTCGACGATGCTCTCGCCGCGCCCCAGCGGCCCGGAGTTGCGGCCGAACGGAAATCGGGGGAGACATCATGAGCAGACGAACGCGGGTCGGGCACCCGATGTACAACCTCCTGCCCACGGAGATCGAGGGCTTCGACTCCCTGGCAGAGCTCGCCCTGGACATGCGCTGGTCGTGGAATCACGCCACCGATCAGGTGTGGCGGCAGCTCGATCCCGAGCTGTGGGAGATCACCCACAACCCCTGGGTCGTCCTGCAGACGGTGTCGCGCGACCGGATCGAGCGCGTGCTGGCCGATCCTGCCTTCCGCAAGGACGTCGATGGCCAGGTCCGGGCCAGGCGGCAGGCGGCGAAGGCGCCCGCCTGGTTTCAGCACGAGCATCCGCACTCACCCCTGACCTGCGTCGCGTACTTCAGCATGGAGTTCATGCTGAGCGAGGCCCTGCCGATCTACTCGGGCGGGCTCGGCAACGTGGCCGGCGATCAGCTCAAGGCCGCCAGCGACCTCGGCGTGCCGGTGGTCGGCGTCGGGCTCCTCTACCAGCAAGGCTACTTCCGCCAGGTGATCGACAAGAACGGCGCTCAGCAGGCGCTCTTCCCGTACAACGATCCCGGGCAGCTGCCGATCACGCCGCTGCGCCAGGCGGACGGCGAGTGGCTGCGGCTGGAGATCGCCCTGCCCGGTTACTCGGTCTGGCTGCGCGCCTGGCAGGCCCAGGTCGGCAGGGTGAAGCTCTACCTGCTGGACAGCAACGACGCGGCGAACTTCCCCGTTCACAGGGGGATCACCAGCGAGCTGTACGGCGGCGGCGCGGAGCTGCGACTCAAGCAGGAGCTGCTCCTTGGGATCGGCGGGTGGCGGCTGCTCGGTGCGCTCGGCATCCAGCCGGAGGTGTGTCATCTGAATGAGGGGCATGCGGCATTCGCCGTGCTGGAACGCGCCCTCGACTTCATGCAGGAGACCGAGCAGCCCTTCGACGTCGCGCTGGCCACCACTCGAGCGGGGAACCTCTTCACCACCCACACGGCAGTGGCCGCCGGCTTCGACCGTTTCGCGCCGGCCCTGATCGAGCAGTACCTCGGCGGCTACGCGGAGCAGAAGCTCCACGTCTCGCTCCATGATCTGCTGGCCCTGGGTCGAAGAGACCCGGACGACTCGTCGGAGGCGTTCAACATGGCCCACCTGGCGATCCGGGGGAGCGGGGCGGTCAATGGCGTGAGTCGCTTGCACGGTGAGGTGAGTCGGCACCTGTTTGCGCCTCTTTATCCCCACTGGCCGCTCGACGAAGTCCCGGTCGGGCACGTGACCAACGGGGTCCACATGCCGACCTGGGACTCGGCCCCGGCGGACGATCTCTGGACGGAAGCCTGCGGCCAGGACCGCTGGCTGGGGACGACGAAGACCCTGGAGCAGGACGTCCGCCGCGTTACCGACGCCAAGCTGTGGCAGTTTCGCGTCGCCGCCAGCACGTCTCTCGTCGAGTACGCCCGCGACCGATTGTCCCGGCAACTGGCCGCGTCCGGTGCGTCGCCCGGGGCGGTTGACGAGGCAAAGCATCTTCTCGATCCCAACGCGCTGACACTGGGCTTTGCGCGCCGATTCGCGACCTACAAGAGGCCGAACCTGCTGCTGCACGACCCAGAGCGACTGCTCCGTCTGTTGAGCGATCCCCAGCGGCCAGTGCAGCTCATCATCGCGGGCAAGGCCCATCCAGCGGACCAGGCGGGGCAGGCATTGATCCAGGAGTGGATCCGCTTCATTCGCCGGCCTGAGGTCCGCCCCCATGTGATCTTCCTCGCCGACTACGACATGTTGCTGTCCGAGCACCTGGTGCAGGGGGTGGACGTCTGGATCAACACGCCACGGCGGCCCTGGGAGGCGAGCGGAACGAGCGGCATGAAGGTGCTCGTCAACGGAGGCCTCAATCTCTCCGAGTTGGACGGCTGGTGGGCGGAAGCCTACACGCCTGAGGTCGGGTGGGCGTTGGGGGACGGCCAGGAGCATGGCGACGATCCCGCCTGGGACGCGGTCGAGGCCGACGCGCTCTACGACCTGCTCGAGCAGGAGGTGATCCCGGAGTTCTTCACCCGAGACGAAAGCGGCATTCCTGCCGCATGGGTCAAACGGATGCGGGAGAGCATGGCGCGGTTGACACCGCGCTTCTCGGCCAGCCGCACGGTGCGCGAGTACACCGAGCAGCACTACCTCCCGGCTGCCACCGCGTACCGGGAGCGTGCGGCGGACGGAGCCGCGGTAGGCAGGCAGATGGTCGATTGGCAGCACAGCCTGGAGCAGAAATGGGGCACGCTGCACTTCGGCGAAGAAAAAGTCGAGACGCGTGGCGAACGGCACATCTTCGAAGTGCACGTGTTTCTCGATGGCCTCGACCCTGAGGCCGTTCGGCTGGAGCTGTACGCCGACGGCATGGGCGGCGGCGCTCCCCTCCGGCAGGTCATGAAGCGAGTGCGCAAGCAGGCCGACCCGTCGGGCGGCGCCGTGTACAGCGCGGCCGTTCCTGCGGATCGCCCGCCGGCGGACTACACGGCGCGAGCGATTCCGGACCGCGACGGCGTTGCCGTTCCGCTCGAAGACGCACGAATCCTGTGGCAGCGATGAAGTTCAAGCTGGACGGCTTCGTGGATTCCTTCGTTTCCTCCTGTTTCGTGCATGTCCGCAAGCCCGACGCAAACATCTTCCGGCTTGCGCTGGACATCGCCCAGGCGAAACCAGAGCGGGTGGTGTTCATCGACAACGTCGCCATGTTCGTCGAAGTCGCCCGAGGCCTCGGCATCCACGACATCCATCACCAGGGTGTGGAGACGACCCGCGCCGCACTGGAGGCTCTAGGACTGAGACGATGAACGCGACCACCCAATCACTGCCCCGGGCCGGAGTTGAGGGCGTCGGGGGAGGCCATCACTCGCTGATCCTGACGATCAACGGCGGGTCGTCCAGCATCAAGTTCGCGCTGTTCGAGGCCGGTGACTCGCTCCGACGGATCCTGGGGGGCGGGATCGAGCGGATCGGACGTCCGGAGGCTGTCTTGCGGGTGAAGGGCGTGAGCCGGGAGGACAACGTCTCGCGGTCGGTGGCGGCGCAGGATCACACGGTGGCGGTGGGCGCGCTGATGGATTGGATCGAGTAACGCAGCGAGGCGGTGACCATTCACTGCGGTGGGCCATCGCGTGGTGGATGGCGGGCCGAAGTACAGCGAGCCGCTGCGCATCACTCCGGAAGTGGTTGAGGAGCTGCGCAGCCTCAGTCCATTCAATCCCGACCACCTTCCCGAGGAGATCCTGCTGACCGCGGCGTTTCATCGCCGGTTTCCCGACCTGCCCCAGGTGGCGTGTTTCGACACGGCCTTTCACCATGACCTGCCGCGCGTGGCCCGGTTATTGCCGATCCCGCGGCGCTACGAAGCGCAGGGCGTGCGGCGGTACGGGTTTCACGGGTTGTCGTACGCGTTCCTGATGGAGGAGCTGGCACGCCTGGCCGGCCCAGAAGCGGCCCGAGGCCGGGTGATCCTCGCCCACCTCGGCAGCGGCGCGAGCCTGGCGGCGGTGTGCGACGGCAAATCCTTGGACACGAGCATGAGCTTCACGCCGGCAGCCGGCGTGCCGATGGGCACCCGCTCCGGCGACCTTGATCCCGGGCTGGTCTGGTATCTGGCGCGCACCGAGAAGATGAGCCCGAAGCAGTTCAACGAGATGGTGAACTCGCAGTCCGGGTTGCTCGGAATTTCGGAAACGAGCTCCGACATGCGCGAGTTGCTCAACCGGGAAGCGCAGGACGTGCGGGCGGCCGAAGCGGTCGCGCTGTTCTGCTACCAGGTGAAGAAGTGGATCGGCGCGTTCGCCGCGGCGTTGGGCGGACTCGACACGCTGGTGTTTGCTGGTGGCATCGGAGAGAACGCGCCCCCAGTCCGGGCCCGGATCTGCGACGGGCTGGGGTTCCTCGGGATCGAGCTCGAAGACGAGCGAAACGCGGCGAATGAAGGCGTGATTTCCGCGGCGGCCAGTCCGGTTGCGGTCCGCGTCATTCGCACGGACGAAGAACGCATGATCGCCGAAGCCGTGTGCCGCGTTCTCGGCCTTTGCGGGGAGGGGGAGCGCTGAGCCGTGCTGGTAACCGTCGAGAACAATCGCAAAAACATCAACAATGCCGTCGGGCTCGCCGGCGCGATGGCGGCGGCCGCTGCGGTGGCGGGCTGGTTCTGGTCTCCTGCGCTTCTCGCTCTGGGCTTCTGCCCGCTCATCTACCAGGACACGGTATCCCTGCTGAAGCTGGCGCCCCCGCGCCGCGCGAAATACGGCCGGAACGCTCCCTGCCCCTGTGGGAGTGGAAAGAAGTACAAGCACTGCTGCCTCCTGAAGGCCGCTGGAACGAAGGCCGCGAAGGGAACGGCAGCTCCTGGCCTTGGGTGACACAAGGAGAGTCAAACCATGAAGAGAAAAGCCCTTTCCACGGAGTTGCTCCACCGGATGGACGCCTACTGGCGCGCCGCAAACTATCTGTCGGTCGGCCAGATCTATCTCTTCGACAATCCGCTGTTGAAGCGGCCGCTGGCGCTTTCTGATGTGAAGCACATGCTGCTCGGGCACTGGGGCACGACCCCAGGGCAGAACTTCATCTACGTGCACCTGAACCGGGTCATCAAGAAGTACGACCTCGACATGATCTACGTCTCCGGTCCCGGGCACGGCGGCCCGGCCGTCGTGGGCAACACGTACCTCGAGGGCACGTACAGCGAGGTCTATCCCGATATCAGCCAGGACGAGGCCGGGCTGCGGAAGCTCTTTGTTCAGTTTTCGTTTCCCGGAGGCATTCCGAGCCACGCCTCGCCGGAGTGCCCGGGCTCGATCCACGAGGGCGGCGAGCTGGGCTACTCGCTCAGCCATTCGTTCGGGGCGGTGTTCGACAACCCCGATCTCATCGTCGCCTGCGTCGTCGGCGACGGCGAGGCGGAGACCGGACCGCTGGCCACGGCATGGCACTCCAACAAGTTCCTCGATCCGGTCACCGACGGCGCGGTGCTGCCGATCCTGCACCTCAACGGCTACAAGATCTCCAACCCGACCGTCCTCGCGCGCATCGAGCATGAGGAGCTGGACCAGTTGCTCCGCGGCTATGGGTGGACGCCCTACTTCGTCGAGGGCCACGAGCCTGAGTTGATGCACAAGGCGATGGCGGCGGCGCTCGACACCGCGGTGGAGGAGATCAAGAAGATCCAGCAGGACGCCCGCGTCCACGGCAATCTCACGCGCCCGCGCTGGCCGATGATCGTCCTCGCGTCACCCAAGGGTTGGACGGGGCCGAAGGTGGTGGATGGCCTGCAGATCGAGGGAACCTTCCGGGCGCACCAGGTGCCACTCTCCGACCCGGCCACCCATCCAGAGCACCTCGCGTTGTTGGAAGACTGGCTGAGGAGTTACCGGCCGGAGGAGCTCTTCGACGAGCAGGGCCGCCTGAAGCCGGAGCTGGCCGAGCTGGCGCCCGAGGGTGACCGACGCATGGGCGCGAACCCCCACGCCAACGGCGGCGCGCTGCTCCGCGACCTGCGGATGCCGGATTTCCGCGACTACGCGGCCGACGTGCCCTCGCCGGGGGTGAGCGGCATCGGCGACACGCACGTGCTCGGGCGTTTCCTGCGCGACGTGGCCAAGCTGAACCAGGAGCAGCGGAACTTCCGGGTCTTCGGTCCCGACGAGACGCTCTCCAACGGTCTGGAAGCCCTCTTTGAGGCGACCAACCGCCAATGGGACGCCGCGACGGAGCCGAACGACGAGTGGCTCGCGCCCGCGGGACGCGTGCTGGACTCGATGCTCAGCGAGCACCAGTGTGAGGGCTGGCTCGAGGGCTACCTGCTCACCGGTCGGCACGGGCTCTTCAACTGCTACGAGGCATTCATCCACATCATCGATTCGATGTTCAACCAGCACGCCAAGTGGCTGGAGGTCACGTCGCACCTGCCGTGGCGGCGGAGCATCGCCTCGCTGAACTACCTGCTGGCCTCGCACGTCTGGCGCCAGGATCACAACGGCTTCACCCACCAGGATCCCGGGTTCATCGACCATGTCATGACCAAGAAGGCCGAGGTCGTGCGGGCGTACTTTCCGCCGGACGCCAACTGTCTGCTGTCGGTGATCGACCACTGCCTGAGGAGCCGCCAGTACGTCAACGTCGTGGTCGCGGGCAAGCATCCGGCGCCGCAGTGGCTGACGATGGACGCTGCCGTCAAGCACTGCACCGAAGGCATCGGCATCTGGCAGTGGGCCAGCAACGACCAGGGCGTTGCCCCCGACGTGGTCATGGCCTGCTGTGGCGACGTGCCCACGCTGGAAACGCTCGCCGCCGTCTCCATCATGCGCGAGCATCTGCCCGATCTGAAGATCCGGGTGGTCAACGTCGTCGACCTCATGAAGCTGCAGCCACGGACCGAACACCCGCACGGGCTTTCCGACATGGACTTCGACGAGCTCTTCACCAAGGACAAGCCGGTGATCTTCGCCTTCCATGCCTACCCGTGGTTGATCCACCGGCTGACCTACCGCCGCACCAACCACGACAACATCCACGTCCGAGGCTACAAGGAGGAGGGCACGATCACCACGCCCTTCGACATGACGGTGCTGAACGATCTGGACCGCTTCGACCTCGTGATGGACGTCATCGACCGTCTACCGCAAACCGGCGACAAAGGCGTCTACCTGAAGCAGCAGCTCAAGGACAAGCTGATCGAGCACAAGCAGTACATCGACACGCACGGCCAGGACATGCCGGAGATCCGGAACTGGAAGTGGAGAGGATGACCAGCGACTGGTGGGAGAAGGGCAGGCCGCGAAAGCCACGCGCATCGCCATTGGGCTTTGGGTCACATTGCTCGCGGGCTTGGGCGGGATGATCCTGTTGCTTCAAGGGGACTGAACATGAATGCGCAAGAGCTGAGTTCCCTGCCCATGGAGGAGATGCAGGCGAAGCTGGGTTCGTCGCCGGACGGCCTGAGCCAGGTCGAGGCGGCGAAACGTCTGACCCAATATGGGCCCAACGAGATCGAGGAGAAGAAGACCAACCCGTTGCTGAAGTTCCTCACCTACTTCTGGGGCCCCATCCCGTGGATGATCGAAGCGGCCGTGATCCTCTCGGCGGTGGCCCGGCATTGGCCGGACTTCGGCATCATCCTCCTTCTGCTCCTGGCCAACGGCGTGGTCGGATTCTGGGAAGAACGCGAGGCGGGCAACGCCATCGCGGCCCTCAAGGCCAAGCTGGCGATCAACGCCCGCGTGAAACGCGACGGGAAGTGGGTCACCCCGCCGGCGCGGGAGCTGGTGCCGGGCGACGTGATCCGCATGCGCCTGGGCGACATCGTGCCGGCGGATGCGCGTTTGCTCGAGGGTGACCCGGTGGAGGTGGATCAATCCGCGCTGACCGGTGAGTCGTTGCCCGCCGAGCGCAAACCCGGTGAGGCCGTGTTCTCCGGTTCGATCATCCGCCGGGGCGAAATCGGTGCGCTGGTCTACGCCACGGGTGGGAGCACCTACTTCGGCAAGACCGCGCAACTGGTGCAGGAGGCGGACACCGTCAGCCATTTCCAGAAGGCCGTCTTGAAGATCGGCAACTACCTGATCATCCTGGCGGTGGCTCTGGTGGCGGTGATCATCGCCGTCGCGATCTTCCGCGGCGACCCGATCCTCACCACACTGCAGTTCGCCCTGGTGCTGACCGTGGCCGCGATCCCCGTGGCGATGCCGACGGTGTTGTCGGTCACCATGGCGGTCGGTGCGCGCCTGCTCGCCAAGAAGAAGGCCATCGTCAGCAAGCTGGTGGCCATCGAAGAGCTGGCGGGCGTGGACGTGTTGTGCGCCGACAAGACCGGCACCCTGACCCAGAACAAGCTGACGCTGGGCGACCCCTTCAGCGTGAACGATGTCCCCGCTGATCACGTCATCCTCGACGGCGCGCTGGCGTCGCGCGCGGACAACAACGACACCATCGATCTGGCCGTCCTGGGAGGCCTGAAGGACAAAGACGCCTTGAAGGGCTACCAGGTGGTTCATTTCCAGCCCTTCGACCCCGTGCACAAGCGCACCGAGGCCACCGTCAAAGCCAAGGACGGCAAGACGTTCAAGGTGACGAAGGGCGCACCGCAGGTGATCCTGGAGCTGTCGGCCAATGCCGGGCAGGTGAAGCCTGCCGTCGACAAGGCGGTCAACGAGTTCGCGGCCCGCGGCTTCCGTTCGTTGGGCGTGGCGCGGGCCGGGGACGACGGGCAATGGCAGTTCGTCGGCGTGCTGCCCCTGTTCGATCCGCCCCGGGACGATGCCAAGGCAACCATCGCGACCGCGCTGGCGATGGGCGTGAAGGTCAAGATGGTGACGGGCGATGCGCTGGCCATTGCCCAGGAAACCGCCGAGAAGCTGGGGATGGGTGCGGACATTCTCGATGCCAGCAGTCTGGGCGACTCGAAGAAGCAGGAGACCACAGAGGTGGCTGAGTCCATCGAGAACGCCGATGGCTTCGCCCAGGTGTTCCCCGAGCACAAGTTCCACATTGTCGACGTCCTGCAAAAGCGCGGCCACATCGTCGGCATGACGGGCGACGGGGTGAACGACGCCCCCGCGCTGAAGAAGGCCGACTGCGGCATCGCCGTTTCGGACGCGACGGACGCGGCGCGCGCGGCGGCGGCGATCGTGCTGATGACGCCCGGCCTCGGGGTGATCATCGATGCGATCAAGGAGAGCCGCCGCATCTTCCAGCGGATGAACAGCTACGCCATCTACCGTATCGCCGAGACGCTGCGCGTGCTGTTCTTCATGACGCTGGCGATCCTGGTGTTCAACTTCTATCCGGTGACGGCAGTGATGATCGTGATGCTGGCGTTGCTCAACGACGGCGCCATCCTGTCGATCGCGTACGACAACGTTCACTACAAGGATCAGCCCGAGGCCTGGAACATGCGGATGGTGCTGGGGATCTCCACGGTGCTGGGCGTCATCGGGGTGGTTTCGGCCTTCGGCTTGTTCTTCCTGGGTGAGCGCGTCTTTCATTTCGACCGCGCGCACATCCAGACGCTGATGTACCTGAAGCTCTCCGTGGCGGGACACTTGACGATCTTCCTGACGCGCACCCGCGGCCCGTTCTGGTCCATACGCCCCGCGCGGATTCTCTGGGTCGCCGTGGTCGGCACCCAGATCGTGGCGACGTTGATCGCGGTCTACGGTCTGTTCATGACGCCGCTCGGCTGGGGCTGGGCGCTGTTTGTCTGGGGCTACGCCCTGGCGTGGTTCCTCGTCAACGACCGCGTCAAGCTGCTCGCGTATCGGATTCTCGATCCCGCCAAGCCCGGAAAACCGGCAAGCCTGACGCCGCGGATCGCCGAGCGAGCCTATGAGCTGTACGAGCAACGCGGCCGCGGGGACGGTCGAGCAGCCGAGGACTGGAATCAGGCGGAGCGGGAGGTTCGGAAGGAGGAGCACCCCAGTCCCGAAACGAAAGCCGGGCTCACCTCCGGGACCAGGCCGGATGAGGCCAGGGTCAAACCCAAAACCCAAGCGCCACCAAAGGAGACGTCATGAGTGATCTGCTGACCATCGAATCACTGGCTGAGTTGACATCAGCTCACCACAAGCCGTGTCTCTCACTGTACCAGCCGACCCACCGGCACCGTCCCGAAAACCAGCAGGACCCGATCCGATTTCGCAATCTGGTCAAAGATCTGGAGAGATCGCTCCGGCAACGTGATTCGGTCGTTGACACTCCGCTCCTTCTGGAACCGTTCGAAGCTCTCGCTCGCGATCAGGACTTCTGGAACAGTACGCTGGACGGATTGGCCGTGCTGAGCGCGCCTGGCTTGCTTCGAGTGTTCCGACTTCAGCGGCCGGTTGCCGAGCTGGCCATCGTCGCCGACAGCTTTCACACCAAGCCACTGCGCCGCTTCCTGCAATCGGATGGTCGCTATCAGGTCCTTGGGCTGAGCCTGCGCAGGATTCAACTCTTCGAGGGGAACCGCGACGTGTTGGACGAGATCGAGCTGGTCTCGGAAGTCCCTGGGACGATCACCGAGGCCCTGGGCGATGAGCTGACCGAGCCACACCTGACGGTTGCGTCCTATGGTGGCGTCGGCGGCGAGAGCACGCCGATGCGTCATGGTCACGGCGGGAAGATGGCCGCGGCAGACGTCGACGCGGAGCGTTTCTTTCGTGCCGTCGACCGCGCAGTGTCCAAGTACCACTCCCAGCCGTCAGGACTGCCGTTGATCCTGGCCGCGTTGGCGGAGCATCATCATCTCTTCCGTCGGGTCAGCCACAACTCGTTGCTGATGGCGGATGGGCTCACCGTCAATCCCGATACCCTTCCGATCGATGAGCTTCGGGAGCGCGCCTGGCTCGTGGTCGAGCCGCAGTATCAGGCGCGCCTGGCCGCATTGGTCGACGCGTTCGAGCAGGCAAGGTCGAATGAGCGTGGCAGTGATGACCTGGAGAAGGTCGCTGAGGCGGCCGTCGCCGGGCGGGTCGAGACCTTGTTGATCGAGGCCGAGCGCCAGGTCGCCGGCCGCGTCGACGACGTGACGGGCCGAATCGAGCTGGCAGATCTGAGCCACCCGCACGTCGACGACTTGCTCGACGATCTGGGCGAGTTGGTCGAGAAGATGGGCGGCCGGGTCGTCGTCATTCCGGCCGAGCGAATGCCGGGACGGACGGGACTGGCTGCCTCCTTCCGGTATTGAGTTCATAACAGTCACCAGAGGAGGCTACCATGCAGGTGCAAGTGAATACCGACCGCAACATTGCAGGCGATGAGGCGCTGGACGTTCAGGTCAGTGGCGTAGTGGAGAGTGCCCTGATCCACATCAGCGATCACATCCAGCGAGTGGAGGCCCACCTGAGCGATCAGAACAGCGACAGGAAGGGCGGCAATGCCGACATCAGATGCGTATTGGAGGCCCGCCTCGAAGGCCGCCAGCCGATCGCGGTCACTCATCAGGCAGCGACCCTGGACCAAGCTGTGAGCGGTGCTGCAGCCAAGCTGGCCAGACTGATCGAGAGCACCCTTGGGCGGCTGCGCGATCAAGGAAAACACAGGACTGACCCGCCGCTCCTGGGACGGACCATATCGAGAGAGTCATGAGCAACACCATCCAACCGCTCAGGAGGTGTGCGATGCGGAAGCTCATGGTATCCGGCATTGCGTGTTGTGGTTTGCTGGCGTTCGTTGGACCGGCGCCCGTCCGCGCGCAGAGTGATTCATCGTCGCCGGGCAAGCAAATGAAGACTCCAGCTTCGCTGTCTGCGATCGGTGAGCTCGGCGAGAACGTCTATGACCTGGCGAAGGCAGGTGCCTGGACCAAGGCCGCGACGAAGCTTGGCGCGCTGAAGGATGCAGTCAAGGGGCTGGCGGCTGATTCGGCGGCCGTGCCGGCGGACCAGGATCAGCTCGGTCAGCATGTCGCCGTCCTTGACGAAGCGGTCACGGCGAAGAATCGGCAGGCCGCGATGCGCGAGGCCAATCGGGTGACGCTGATCGTAGCGAACATGACGGAGCCTTTCGACCCGAAAGTGCCTGTGGATGTGACCCGGCTCGACTATTACGGCCGTGAGTTGGAGGTGTGGGCCGCGGCCGAGGATATGGACAAGCTGAAGGCGACGGCCGACGACATGCGTGAGGTGTGGGGCCGGCTGCGTCCGACCATTGTCGCCCACAAGGGGGCTGCCACAGCGAAGCGGTTTGACCGGTTGATGGCGCAGGTCGAGGCGGCGAAGTCGTCTCGCGAGTACGGTCATGCTGCAACCCCAGTGCTGGAAGCGGTGGACATGCTCGAAGAGGTCTTCAAATGAAGCCAGCCTGCTCGCGGCCGGTCAAGAAACCGTGCAGCCTCATGCCGACCGTGCAGAGCAGCGGCCGGGTGTCGGACTCGGGCGAGGGGCGGTGGACGATCATGGCGGCCATCGACGAGGCGGTTCCGGCTCCCGTGCTCAGCACGGCACTGTACGAGCGCTTCGGCTCGCGCGGCGAGCCCGACTTCGCCGACGAGGTGCTGTCGGCCCTGCGCTACGAGTTCGGCGGCCACCAAGAAAAGACTGCGACGCCGGAAGGAGGCGCCTGATGGCCGCGCCCCGCTCGGACGCTCTGGTGCTCTTCGGCGTGACGGGCGATCTTGCCCACAAGATGATCTTCCCGGCGCTCTACGCGATGGCGAAACACGGCGCTCTCAAGGTCCCGGTGATCGGCGTCGCCTCGCCGAAGTGGAGTCTGGCGCACGTGCACGCTCGCGCGCAGGACAGTATCGAGCGAGCAGGCGGGATCGACGACCAACGCGCCTTCGACCATCTCCTGTCGCTGCTCGGGTACGTGGGCGGCGACTACAACGACACGGGCACGTTCACGGCGCTCAAGACGGCGCTGGGCAGTGCCCGGCGCCCGGCGCACTACCTCGCGATCCCGCCCTCGCTCTTCGAGACGGTGATCAGAGGGCTGGGGGGCGCGGACCTGGCCGAGCACGCGCGCGTCATCGTCGAAAAGCCCTTCGGACGCGACCTGGCCTCAGCTCGGGAGCTCAACCGCGTCGCGCGCTCGGTGTTTCCGGAGGACTCGATCTTCCGCATCGATCACTTCCTCGGGAAGGAAGCGATCATGAACATCCTCTACTTCCGCTTCGCCAACTCGTTCCTCGAGCCGATCTGGAACCGCAACATCGTGGCCAGCGTCCAGATCACCCTGGCCGAGGACTTCGGCGTGGAGAAGCGGGGCGCGTTCTACGAGAGCGCCGGCTGTCTGCGCGACGTGATCCAGAACCACCTCTTCCAGATCGTCGCCCTGCTGGCCATGGAGCCGCCGGCCTACAGGGGCTATGGCGCAGTCCACGCCGAGAAGGCCAAGGTGTTCCAGGGCATGCGCCCCCTCGAGCCCGAGGACGTGGTGCGCGGCCAGTACGCAGGCTATCGCAAGGAGCCCGGCGTTGCGAAGGGCTCCGACGTCGAGACCTTCTGCGCCCTGCGGCTCTTCATCGACTCGTGGCGCTGGCAGGGGGTGCCCTGGTACCTGCGCTCCGGCAAGTGTCTCGCGGCAACTGCGGCCGAGGTCCTGGTGGAGCTGAAGCCGCCGCCGCAGAGGCTCTTCGCCGACTCGGCGCCGGCGACCGGCCTGAGCAACTACCTGCGCTTCAGGCTCTCCCCGAGCTCGGCCGTCGCCCTTGCGGCTCGCGTCAAGCGCGCGGGGAAGGAGTTCGTCGGCGACCAGCGGGAGCTCTTCCTGTCCGAGGAGCATCCGGGAGCGAGGGCGCCCTATGAGAGACTCCTGAGCGACGCCATGGCCGGCGACGGCGCGCTCTTCACCCGAGAGGACGCACTCGAGGCCGCCTGGGCGGTGGTCGACCCGGTCCTCAAGGCCCACGACTCAGCCCACCGTTACAGGCGCGGCAGTTGGGGGCCGCGCGCGGCGGACGCGCTGATCGCACCAGACGGCTGCTGGCACAACCCTCGACCCACGCGAGAACCGCATCAGGAACTGCGCAAGGAGGAGCGATGAAGGCGACCCGACGACTCCACGAGATGGGCCAGAGCCTCTGGCTCGACAACATCACCCGCGGCCTGTTGACCAGCGGTACGCTCCGCCGCTACATCGGGGAGCTCTCGGTCACAGGCCTCACCTCCAACCCCACGATCTTCGACCACGCCATCAAGAACAGCCGGGACTACGACGCTGCCATCTGCCGCAAGGTGGAGGCAGGCCAGTCGGGCGAGGCGCTGTTCTTCGAGCTGGCGGTGGAGGACCTTAGACAGGCCGCCGATCTCTTCCGGCCGATTCACGCGCAGACCAACGGCGTGGACGGTTGGGTGTCGCTGGAGGTCTCGCCCGCGCTGGCGAACGACACGGCCGGCACCATCGCTGCGGCCACGGAGCTCCACGCCCGAGCGGCGCGGCCGAACCTCTTCATCAAGATCCCGGGCACCAGGGCGGGCCTCCCCGCCATCGAGGAGGCGATCTTCGCGGGCGTGCCGGTCAACGTGACGCTCCTGTTCTCCCGTGAGCAGTACGTCGCAGCCGCCGAGGCGTACTCGCGGGGCATCGAGCGGCGCATCGCCGCCGGCCTGAAGCCCGATGTGTTCTCCGTCGCCTCGGTGTTCGTCAGCCGCTGGGACGTCGCGGTGATGGGCAAGACGCCCGAGGCGCTGCGCGGCCGGCTCGGCATCGCAATCGCCATGCGGGCGTACGATGCGTACCGCGAATTCCTCGACTCGCCGCGTTGGCAGCGCCTGCTGAACGCCGGCGCCCGACCCCAACGTCTCCTGTGGGCCAGCACGGGCACCAAGGACCCGAAGGCCTCCGACCTCCTCTACGTCACGGCGCTCGCCGCCCCGTTCACGATCAACACGATGCCCGAGGCCACCTTGAAGGCGCTGGCGGACCATGGCGAGTCGACACCGGCCATGCCCCCCGACGGCGGCGACTGCGAGGAGGTGCTCGCCGAGTTTGCGAAGGCCGGCATCGACATCTCCGCCCTCGCCGCCCGGCTTCAGGACGAAGGCGCCGCGTCGTTCGTCGAGTCGTGGAACGACCTCATGCGGTGCATCGCGTCCAAGAGCGAGGAGTGCTCTCATGGCTGACGAACGACGACGCATCGCGGAGCTGGGGCGGCAGCTCAGGGTGGACAGCATCCGCTGCACGACGGCGGCCGGGTCGGGCCACCCGACGTCCTCGATGTCGGCCGCCGACCTGATGGCGGTGCTCCTGGTCAACCACCTCAAGTACGACTGGGACCACCCGGACGAGGCGAACAACGACCGCCTGATCTTCTCCAAGGGACACGCCAGCCCGCTGCTCTACTCGATGTACAAGGCGGCGGGCGTCATCACCGACGGGGAGCTGATGACGCTGCGCGTCTTCGGCAGCCGCCTCGAGGGCCATCCGAAGCCGGCGCAGAACACCGGAGACCACGGTGCGCCGCGCGGTCTGCCCTGGGTGGACGTAGCCACCGGGTCCCTCGGACAGGGTCTGCCGGTCGGCGTCGGCATGGCCTGGACCGGCAAGTACGTGGACGAGCTGCCGTTCCACGTTTGGGTCCTGCTGGGTGACAGCGAGCTCGCAGAGGGCTCCAACTGGGAAGCATTCGACAAGGCGGGCCACTACAAGCTGTCCAACCTGATTGCCATTCTGGACATGAACCGGTTGGGCCAGCGGGGGCCGACGGACCTCGGCTGGGATGCACCCGTCTACGCCGCCCGCGCCCGCGCCTTCGGCTGGCACGCCATCGAGATCGACGGCCACGACATCGCAGCCATCGATGCCGCGTACCGGGAGGCGCTCGCCCAGGACGAGAAGCCGACCTGCATCGTCGCGAAGACCGTGAAGGGGTCCGGCGTCTCGCTGGTGGCGAACCAGGAGGGGTGGCACGGCAAGGCGCTCAGCCCGGAGCAGGCGAAGGAGGCCATCGCGGAGCTGGGCGGCGAGCGCAACATCACCGTTCGTGTCGCAAAGCCCGCACAACTGCGGCCGGCGACCCCGCCTGCGGTACTGCCGTTGAAGCTGCCCGCTTACGAGGTCGGAACCGAGGAAGCCACGCGGCAGGCGTTCGGGGACGCGCTCGTGGCGGTGGGCGCCAACCGGTCGGACCTGATGGTCCTCGACGGCGAGGTGTCCAACTCGACGTTCACGGAAGAGTTCAACACGGCCTATCCGGAGAGGTTCTTCGAGGCGTACATCGCGGAGCAGCAGCTCGTCGGCGCCGCCCTCGGCATGAGCGTGCTGGGGAAGGTCGCCTTCGCCGCGACGTTCGCCGCCTTCCTCACCCGTGCGTTCGACCAGATCCGCATGGCGGCCGTCTCCGGCGCCAGCCTTCGCCTGTGCGGGACGCATGCCGGCGTCAGCATCGGCGAGGACGGGCCGTCGCAGATGGCGCTGGAAGACCTGGCGATGATGCGGGCCGTGCACGGCAGCACGGTGCTGTACCCGTGCGACGCGAACCAGACGGCGCGCCTGGTGAGCGCGATGGTCGATCTCTCCGGCATCTCCTACCTGCGGGCGACCCGCGCGAAGACGCCGGTCATCTACCCCCCTGGTGAGACGTTCCCGATCGGCGGCAGCAAGGTGGTGCGGCATTCCCGGGCCGATCGAGTGACGATCGTCGCCGCAGGGATCACGTTGCACGAGAGCCTCCGTGCCTGCGAGCAGCTCGAAACGGAAGGGATCCGGGTGCGGGTCGTCGATGCCTATTCGGTCAAGCCGATCGACTCGGCGTCCCTGCACGAAGCCGCGCGTGCGACGGGAGGCCGCCTCGTCGTGGTCGAGGATCACTGGCGGGAGGGCGGGCTCGGCGACGCCGTTCTGGATGCCTTCGTGGGCGTGGCGGAGAAGCTCCCCACGGTGATCAAGCTGGCGGTGGACTCCATGCCGACCTCCGGCACGCCGGCCGAGCTCCTGAGCGCGGCCGGGATCGACGCCGAGCACATCGCGCAGACCGTCAGGGAGTGCCTGGTCACGCCGCCCCATCGGGCCTCGAAAGAAGGACGGACATGACCGCACGCATCACGCCGCTCACCGAGCGCCCGGCCTGGAAGGCCCTCGAAGCCCATTACCGGAAGATCCGGGAGCTGCATCTCCGTGAGCTTTTTGCCGACGATCCCCAGCGCGGCGAGCGCATGACCGCCGAGGCGGCCGGCATCTATTTCGACTACTCGAAGAACCGCATCACGGACGAGACGCTCACGCTCCTTCTGCAGTTGGCGGAGGAGTCCGGCCTGCGATCCCACATCGATGCGATGTTCCGGGGGGTGCGGATCAACGTCACCGAAAACCGGGCCGTCCTGCACGTGGCCCTGCGCGCGCCGAAGGGGCAATCCATCGTCGTCGACGGCGAGGACGTGGTGCCCCAGGTGCACACGGTCCTCGACAGGATGGCCAACTTCTCGATCGGAGTCCGCGGCGATGAGTGGAAGGGCCACACCGGCAAGGCGATCCGCAACGTCGTCAATGTCGGCATCGGCGGCTCGGACCTGGGGCCGGTGATGGCGTACGAGGCCCTGCGGCACTACAGCCGGCGCGACATGACCTTCCGCTTCGTCTCCAACATCGACGGCACCGACTTCGCCGAGGCCACCCGCGACCTCGATCCCGCCCAGACGCTGTTCATCATCGCGTCGAAGACCTTCACGACGCTGGAGACGATGACCAACGCGCACACGGCCCGCGACTGGATCCTCGCGACCTTGAAGGACCCCGCTGCGGTCGCCAGGCATTTCGTCGCCGTCTCGACCAACGCCGAGGAGGTGGCGAAGTTCGGCATCGACACCGCCAACATGTTCGAGTTCTGGGACTGGGTGGGGGGTCGCTACTCGATGGACTCGGCGATCGGGCTCTCGACGATGATCGCCATCGGGCCGGAGCACTTCCGCGCCATGCTCGACGGTTTCCGCGAGATGGACGAGCACTTCCGGACGGCCCCTTTCGAGCGCAACCTGCCGGTGCTCATGGGACTCCTGGGCGTCTGGAACAACAACTTCCTCGGCGCCGAGACCGTCGCGGTCCTGCCCTACGAGCAGTACCTGAAGCGTTTCCCGGCGTACCTTCAACAGTTGACGATGGAGAGCAACGGCAAGCACGTCACGCTCGACGGAGCCGAGGCCGCCTACCAGACCGGACCGATCTACTGGGGCGAGCCGGGCACCAACGGCCAGCACTCCTTCTACCAGTTGATCCATCAGGGGACCAAGATCATCCCCTGTGATTTCATCGCGTTCACCCAGCCGCTCAACCCGCTCGGCCGCCACCACGACGTGCTCCTCGCCAACGTCTTTGCCCAGGCGGAGGCGCTGGCCTTCGGCAAGACCTCACAGCAGGTCCAGGCCGAGGGCACGCCGCCCTGGCTGGCGCCGCACCGTACCTTCGAGGGCAATCGTCCGTCCAGCACCATCCTCCTGGAACGACTGACCCCGTCGGCGCTGGGGAAGCTCGTCGCGCTGTACGAGCACAGCGTCTTCACGCAAGGCGCCATCTGGGACATCGATTCGTTCGACCAGTGGGGGGTCGAGCTGGGGAAGGTGCTCGCCCAACGCATCATCCTCGACCTCGAGAGCGAAACGGACTCCCAACTCACGCACGACAGCTCGACCAACGCCCTGATCCGGCGCTACCGCAAGCGCAGGGCGAGGTAGTTTCTACCCACGCCGCGTTCCCTGTACCAGGTAGTAAGTGCGCTTCCAGGCTGTGGTTCTGAGAACTAAGTTGGAGACACAGCCGGGGGCGGAGCTTCGTGGTCAGCCGATGAAGGGGCCTCCCATTGTGGTGGGTTGACCGCAAGACTCGGTGACGGGCCATGAAGGCCAAGAGGCAGGGGATGCGGGACAGGCTCCAGACGATGAACGCCGCGCCAACCCTCGGCCGAGGCTTGGACAGTCTCTCTTCCAAAGGAGCTTGCACAATGACAAAGACAGTTCAAAACCGTTTCCCGCTTTCAGCGGCCGGCCTGATGCTCATGTTGGTCATCTCGGGCGCGCCGCGGGCCGATGCGCAGCTCGAAGTCCAGGACCTGGCGCTGCTGGGTCAGCAGGAGCTGCCCAACATGGGGCAACACATCACGCCGCTCGCGCCCCCGGGGAGTCGGTTCGTCCAGATGAATCCTGAGCTGGCTGACAATCCCGCATGGCTCGCCGGGCACGCGGTCACCACGGTGCTGAGTCCGGATCAGAAGACGTTGCTGGTTCTCACCAGCGGGTACAACCGCGTCTACCGAACCGACGGCGTTCCAGACACCTACGGAACCTATTTCAACTGGCCAGACTCGAACGAGTACGTGTTCATCTACGACGTTTCGACCCCCACGCCGATCAAGACGCAGGTCGTGCAGATCCCGAACACCTACAACGGAATCGCCTTCGATCCGTCCGGTTGGGCGTTCTACGTGGCCGGCGGCGTCGACGACCGGGTCCATATCATCACTCGGAGCGCCACCGGAACCTGGGGGCAGCTTGCCGGGGACTTTCTAGCCCTGGGCCACGCCGAGGGTGTCGGGCTCGAGGTGCCGCCCGGTTCCGACTTCCTCCCGATCAACAACCAGGTTTCCGTAAAACCCTGCGCCGCCGGCGTGGCGGTTTCGAATGACGGCGAGACCCTGGTGGTGACGAACTACTACAACGACTCGATCACAGTGTTCAGCGGCGGCTACGGCAACTGGTGGGAGGTGGCCGAGCTCGACCTGCGCCCAGGCAAGAGCGACTCCTCGCAGGCGGGAACGCCCGGCGGCGAATATCCGTTCTGGGTAGTGATCAAGGGCAGCGGGGCAAGCTGTACTGCGTACGTGTCAAGCATCCGTGACCGCGAGATCGTCGTGGTGAGTCTGAGCGGGCAGCCGGCGGTGACGACCCGGATTCAGGTAACGGGCCAACCGAACAAGATGACGCTGAACGCGGACCAGTCGCTCCTCTACGTCGTCGAAGACCAGTCGGACACGGTCGATGTCATCGACACCATGACCAACGAGATCATCTCAACCATCAAGCTCATCACCCGGGACATCGATTCCACGCCGGTCATGCCCCCCTCGCTCGCGCTGCGGTACACCGGGGCGAATCCCAACAGCGTGACGCTGTCACCGGATGAGACGCAGCTCTACGTGACGTTCGGCAACTTGAACTGCGTCGCGGTGGTGGCGCTGAACGGTGCCGACGACGGCGGAGAGGTCGTTGGTCTCATCCCGACCGGTTGGTACCCGAACTCCGTGACCGTAAAGAGCTTCGGCGAACAAGGCGGTGACGCATCAGAGTACCTGTACGTGATCAACGCCAAGTCGCCGACGGGCCCGAATCCTGGCTTCAGCTACAGCTACGGCCCGCCGACGCAGCCCAATGGATTCGCGGCCAATCAGTACATCCCACAGCTGCTCAAGGCCGGCCTGCAGAGCTTCCCGCTCCCGGATTCTGAACAGCTCACGACGCTGACGGCGCAGGTCGCCGTGAATAACCGGTTCTTCTACACACCCAGCACCGAAGACGCCGCGGTCATGGCGGCCGTGCGGCAGGGCGTCCGGCACGTGATCCTCATCATCAAGGAGAATCGCACCTACGACCAGATTCTGGGCGACCTGGAGATCGGTAACGGCGATCCCAATCTGGCCGCGTTCGGCGAGGCGCTGACGCCGAATCTGCACAACCTGGCGCGAGCCTTCGTCACCCTCGACAACTTTTATGCCACCGCGGAGGTCAGCAATGACGGTTGGCCGTGGACGACCTCGGCTCGCGCCCCCGACGTCGTGGAACGGCAGGTTCCGGTGGCCTACGCTGGGCGCGGCCTCAGCCTGGACACCGAGGGTGTCAATCGCAACGTGAACGTCGCCATTCCGACCCTCGCAGGGCGCCGGGCGGCCGATCCCTTCACACCAGACGATCCGGACCTGCTCCCGGGCCAGACCAACGTGGCTGCGCCGGATGGTCCGGACAACGAACTCAACACGGGTTTTCTGTGGGACTCCGCGCTGCGGGCGGGTCTTACGGTCCGCAGCTACGGCTTCTTCCTGGACACGACCCGCTACAACACCGAGGACTTGAAAATCCCGCTCGATCGCTACCCGCACTCGACCGGCGCGGTCGTCGCCTACTCCACTAATGTCTCGCTCTCCCCGTACACCGATCCGTTCTTCCGCGGCTTCGACAACGCGTATCCCGACTACTACCGCTACAAGGAGTGGGAGCGCGAGTTTGATGCCTTTCAAGCCCAGGACGCTCACCACAAAGCACAACGAAACTCCGAGACCATCGACGGCAACGGAACCGCCGACGCAGGTACACTCCGACGACCCCAGGGCCGAGTGGGGAACCATTCCTCGTTTCCTTCATTGAGCCTCGTCAGGTTCATGCACGACCACACCGGAAACTTCGACACGGCGATCGACCTCGTGAATACTCCCGAGCTGCAACAGGCCGACAACGACTATGCGGTCGGGCTCCTTGTCGAGAAGATCGCAAACAGCAGCTACGCGAACGACACCCTGATCTTCATCATCGAAGACGACGCGCAGGATGGGCCCGACCACGTCGACTCGCACCGTACCGTCGCGTTCGTGGCGGGCGCCTTCGTGAAGCAGGGCGGCTTGGTCTCTACGCAGTACAACACAATCGACTTCGTGCGCACGATTGAAGAGGTTCTGGGCTTGCCGCCATTGAATCTGAACGACGCGCTCGCGAAACCCATGGCCGATGTCTTCAACACGACGCCGAGCCCATGGAGCTTCACAGCGACTCCATCAGCCTATCTCTACAATACACATTTACCAGATCTGCCTGCCAAGTCGGCCGATCTGATCGTGCCGAAATCCACGCACGACGCAACCTACTGGGCGGGGGTTACAAAGGGAATGGACTTCTCGGTCGAAGATAACTTCAATTTCGGGGCCTACAGCCGCGTTCTCTGGACGGGGCTGATGGGCGACACGCCCTATCCCGCCAAGTCGACCGGCATCGACCTGCGCTCTAGCCGCAAGGAGCTCCTCGCGCGCCACCAGGCGTCAGTAGACCAGACGGAAGCACAGGAGGCGAAGACGGGCAAGGAGTGAATGCGACGAGGCGCGGTCGCGGGAGAGGCGGGTGTTCGACGGCGCGAAGACGAGCTTGCTGTCAATTGGAGTGCAGTCCATTTCCAGAAGTCCTGACAGGCCATCGTCGTCCTGCTGACCTGGAAGAGGACCAAGTAGCGGGTGGAGCCGGCGTGGGCCGGGCGTAGACCCGTCTTCAGCGACGATGATCTGGTTCACACCGTCCACCACGATCTGGCATTTGGAGCCCTGCAGGCAGCTCCCGAGTGCCTCGAAGAGCCTGACTGCTGACCCGGGCCTATGCCCCACAGGCTCCTGGGCGCGCGGGTGGGCGCCAGGAAGTGGCGGCCTGAGGGGTAGTTTCTACCCACGCCGCGTTTCCTGTACCGGGTAGTAAGTGCGCTTCTCGACAGGGCTTCCGAGGACTAGCTTGGAGATGTATCCGGGACGAGGACGGTGCTGAATGATTCGCATGCTCGTGACCGGGGATTGGTAAAAGGGGGCAGAATGAGCGCTCTGAAGATCGTCGCACTCCTGTTGATCGCAGCCGGCATCGTCGGGTTGGTGTACGGCGGCATCACCTACACCAAGTCGACCCACGACGCCAAGCTCGGCCCGATCGAGTTCTCGATCAAGGACAAGGAGACGGTCAACATCCCGGTGTGGGCCGGTGTCGCCGCAATCGTGGTGGGCGGAGTCCTGCTTTTTGTGCGCACGAAGGGGTAGATGTAAGGCGCTCCAGAGACGGCGGGGCGCAGCCGACAGAGTCCGTACGAGAGCCTGGTCCGTTCGCGGCCCCCGGCCGGGGCGGAAGCCCAGCACAGGAGTTCGCCATGATGCACAACGCAGGGTGGTTCGGGATGAGCAGCGGCGGAATGTGGATTTGGCCGGTGGTCGGCGTTCTGGTCATCGTTCTGCTGGTCGTCATGATCAAGAAGAAATCCAACGGGTCGTAGACGTCTGCTAAGAAGGGCATGCGGATCAAATGCCACAGGTGAACCGGCGGATCACGCTCGCAGCACGGCCGGTGGGCTTGCCAAGGGTGTCGGACTTCCACCTGGGCTACTCTGCGTTGCCATCACCGGCCGCGGGCGAAGTGCTGGCCCGGTCGGTCTACCTGTCGCTCGATCCCTCCACCCGCGAGCGGATGAGCGATGGTCACTCCAATGGCCGGGCGACTGCCATCGGCGACATCATGCCCGGCAGAGCAGTCGCCTTGGTCGTGGAGTCGAGCGATCCGCGGTTTCGGGTAGGCGACGCCGTCGAAGGCAGTCTGGGATGGCAGGAGTACGCCGTCGCCCAAGGGCGTGAGTTGAGGAAGATCAACCCCGGCCTCGCCCCGATCTCCACCGCCCTCGGCGTGCTGGGGAGGCCGGGACTCAAGGCCTACTTCGGCCTCATCGACATCTGTGACCCGCAGCCAGGGGAGACGGTCGTGGTGTCCGGGGCGGCGGGGTCGGTCGGGATGCTCGTCGGTCAGCTCGCGAAGATCAAGGGCTGCCGCGCGGTGGGAGTGGCGGGGCCCGACGTGAAGATCTCGTGGCTGCTCGACGAGCTCGGCTTCGACGCCGCGTTCGGGTGCACGACCTCTGCGGAGTGCAACGAGAAGCTCGAGGGGTTCTGCCCCGACGGCGTCGACGTCTACTTCGACAACGTGGGCGGGACCATCACCGATATGGTCATGCGACTGATCAACGTCAAGGGGAGGGTCTCCGTCTGCGGGGAGATCTCCCAGTGCAACCTGGAGAAGCCCGAGCTGGGGCCGCGCTGGTTGGGTCAGCTGATCGCCAAGCAGGCGAAGGCGCAGGGCTTCCTGGTCTCCGCCTTCGCGGAGCGGTTCCCCGAAGCGCTCGAGCAGTTGGCCGCATGGCTGAAGGAGGGGAAGCTGAAGTACCGGGAGGACATCGCCCAAGGCATCGAAGCCGCGCCGCAGGCCTTCATCGGCATGCTCCAGGGGAAGAACCAGGGCAAGCAGCTCGTCCAGCTCTCTGCGGCGTGAGGTTGAAGCTCTCTACGATCTACTCTCCACCCAACCACCCGGACGGAACGGTCCACAAGACCAAGGCGGACGCGGCCGAGGCATCGCACGCGTGAGTGGCACCTGCGGCGGTGCGAAGACCCGCTGTCATCGAGAGGCGCGACCCCCGTTGGGGATCGCGAGGTCATTGCGAGTGCGGCGATACGCCGCGGAGGCTGCACGTCGCTGCTCAGTGTCGAGACCGACGTCGGCCTGCGGGCGTCGCTCCTCCGCCGACAGGGGCCGGCAGAGGAGGTCCGCAGGACTGATGCGGGCGCTGGGGCCCGCATCCAGGGGCGATGATTACCGTCCCCTTCGCCAATAGTAGCCGCCACCGCCGAATACGATGAACAGCACAACGACCAGGATGATTATGGTGCCCGTGCTCATGTGAGGTCTCCCTTCTTTCGGATCCTCCTCAAACCTAGCCCCTTGGCACAGGATCCGACAAGCGCACTTTCTACCCGAGATTGACATTGCCCATCAGGTAGGAACTACCCAGCCGGCAGCGGGATGGCTGCCGCGGCCGAGGCGCCAGAGTCGACGACCGAGGGTGGTCGCAGGTGCGGTAGTTACTACTCACGTTCCGGGTCTCTGTCTGGGTAGTAAGTGCACTTCCCGTCGAGGGATCCAGGGACTAGGTTTGAGACATGTTCGGGAAGGGACGGTGGCTCATGGGACCTGTGCTCGTCGCGCTGCCAGGCTCGCTGGTCGATCATGAGCGCATCGCACGTGGTTGACGGCGACTCGATCCAGAGCTGCGACGAAGACGCTCGCCTGGGCTCGGCCGAGGCCCCGCGCGCTTCGCCCCAGGCAGCGGATACCGTGCCGGAGAGGCCGGGCGCCGCGGTTCGCGAGCGGTTTCGAGCGATCTTCACGCGTTTGCGCGTCTTCCGACGGCTGACCGCTTGGCGGAAGGCCACGCCGAGGCGCTTCGCCCTGCTTGCCGTCGTCGCACTCCTTCCCGCCGCACTCCTCCTGCTCGTTGCGGCCTGCCTGGTCCACCACGTGTACTTCGATCGTTCCGACCTGCCCGACCTCGAGTCGTTCATCCGCTTCGAGCCCCCGACGACCGGCGTCGTCCGCGACGTTCACGGCCTGGTGCTGATCGAGCTGGCGCGCGAGTACCGCCAGGTCGTGACCTACGACGAGGTGCCGCTCATCGTCCGCCAGGCGATCTTGGCCGCCGAGGACAAGAGCTTCTTCGCCCATTCCGGCGTGGATTACAGTGCCTTGCCGCGGGTGGTTGAGAAGGCGGCGGCGCGCTCGCTAGCCGACTGGTGGAGCGGAGATCGCGGGCCGTGGCTGGTGCTGCCGCAAGGGGGCTCGACGCTCACCCAACAGCTCGTCCGCGGTTACTTCCTGCAGGCCCTCACGAGCCGCTCCGACCGGGATCCGCTGTTCCACGGCGGCCTCGCCCCGCCCCGGCTCCTGTCTGCGGTGCTGGGTGCCTCTGCCGTCAACAAGCTCCTGCGCAAGATGGAGGAGGTGCGCCTGACGCTGTGGCTCGAGCAGGAGATGCGCAGGCGGTACGGATCGCAGGAGCAGGCCAAGCGCGAGATCTTCGCGCGCTACGCCAGCTTCATCTACCTGGGCAACGGCCGCTACGGCTTTGCCGCCGCCTCCGAGTACTACTTCGGCAAGAAGCTCTCGAGCTACACGGCGGACGATGCGGGTGATGCGGCGCTCCTGGCTGCGATCGGCAAGGCGCCGCAGGACTACGCCCCCGAGCCCGGCAATCAGCGGGTGTTGGGCCGCCGCAACCAGGTCCTCGCGTTGATGGCGCGCAACGGCTACATTCCGGAGGGCCTCGCGAAGCGCTGCCAGGGCGAACCCATCCTTATCGTCCCCCGCAGCCCGATCAAGACCGACGCCCCCGCTGCGATCGAGCACGTGCTCGCCGAGCTGGCCGCGCGCGGCGGAACCCGCTACCGGGTCGAAGACCTCTTTCAGGGGAGGATCTCGGTCCAGTCGACGATCGATGCACACGTGCAGACGATCGTGAACGAGGCCCTCGAGCACGGCCTCGCACGCTACGAGAAGCGGCACCCCAGGGGAAAGGGACTGATCCAGGGCTCGGTCGTCGTGCTCGCCAACGCGGACGCGGCGATTCTGGCCGAGGCTGGCGGGCGGCGGGTCTACCAGGACCGCGACACGCGCTACTCGGACTTCAACCGTGTGACGCGCTCGCTGCGCCAGCCGGGCTCCGCGATGAAGCCCCTGGTGTACCTGGCCGCGTTCGAGGCAGGCCTGGGCCTCGACACGACGGTGCCTGACGAGCCCATCGAGGTGCCGGTGGGGGGCGATGGCGGCTTCAAGTGGATCGCTAACTACGACAACGAGTTCAAGGGTCCGATTCCGATGCGTCAGGCCCTGGCCGAGTCGCGCAACGCGGCGGCGGTGTGGATCACCCGCGAGATCGGCGTGCAGACCGTGATCCGGACCGCCAGCGAGATGGGGATCCGCACCCGGCTGCAACCCTACCTGTCCACGGGGCTCGGGGCGTCGGAGGTGCACCTGCTGGAGCTGGCAGACGCCTATCGGGCCATCGCCTCGAGCGTCCTCGCGGAACCGCACGTCATCGTTCGTCTGACCGATGTGTCTGGGGAAGTGGTGTACGAGGCGCCGCAGGACACGCGGCCGATCCCCTCAGTGGCCCTGCGTTCGATCCAGGAGGGGCTCCGAGGTGTGGTCCGTCTTCCCGACGGCACCGCCCATAGCCTCGACGCCCGCGACTTCCCGATCCCGGTGATGGGCAAGACCGGCACGACGAGCGATTTCCGCGATGCCTTGTTCGTGGGGTCCACATACGGGCCAGGAGGGATCACCGTGGCGGTCCGGATCGGCTACGACGACAACCGCTCCTTGGGGCAGAAGGAGACCGGCGCGCGCACCGCCTTGCCGGTCTTTCGAGAGATCATGCTCCGCGTCTACAAGGCCAAGCTCACGGGTCCGGCGCCGCACTTTCCCCGCGAGATCGAGGACGGGATCGACCAGTATCTGGCGATGCAGGCGGAACAGGTGATAGCCAGCGCGGTACGGCCGCTGTCGGGCACGGACATCTCGTCGAGCTCGGCACAGGCGGTCGCAACGAAGGCTGGCGTCACACGGAGGTGAGCCGCCGCCGGCGGTTCCGCACGTCGACGAATGCCGGGCTCGACCTCGCGTTCCAACGGGCGCAGGGGCGGTCCCAGAGTGACGGTGGTCGCAGGAGTGCGTAGTTTCTACCCATGTCGCGCTGGCGCTTATGGGTAGTAAGTGCTCTCCCCGCAGGGGTGTACGAGACCTAGATTGGTGAGACGGGCTCAGGCTCTTCCATCCGCCATGGTCCGCACAGATCCGACGCCGAGAACCGGAGGGATGCCAGATGGTCAGCTCGATCGCCGCTGGCGCCGCACCCTGGGCAACGGTCCTCGCCGGGGGCGAGAGCGAGCGCATGCAGCCCCTGATCCGCAGCTGGCTGGGCTACGACAGACCCAAGCCGTACTGTGCCTTCCTGGGCGACCACTCGATGTTGCGGCACACCTTGGACCGAGTGCGCGATGTGGTGCCTCCAGACAGGACCATGACCGTCATCAACGGCAAGCACCGCGGGTTTCTCGACCAGGCGCTCAGTGGTCAGACGCCGGGCCGCCTGTTCGAGCAGCCGGTCGACCGCGGCACCGCCCCGGGGGTCTTCCTGCCCGTCACACAGATCATGGAGGAGGACCCCGAGGCCACCGTGCTGATCCTCCCCTCGGACCACTTCGTCTTCCCCAGCGGAGCGCTTCGTCGACCACATCCGGTTCGCAAGCCTGCTGCTCGATCAGTTCCGGGATTACGTCGTGCTGCTCGGCGCGGCGCCCGACGGTCCCGAGAGCGACTACGGCTGGATCGTGCCGGGACAGCGCAAGCAGGCCTGGGCGTCGCATCCCTTTGTGCCCGCTCCGCTCGAGGTGGCGAGGTTCCAGGAGACCCCCCCCCGGAACGGGACCAGGGCTCTCGACCACAGAGGCTGCCTGTGGAACACGATGATCACGGTGGCCCGTGTGCGCACCCTGTGGAAACTGGGCTGGGAGCACCTTCCCGAGATGATGCGACGGTTCGAATCCCTCAGGCAGGTGGTCCGCGCGGTTCGAGAGGGACGAGTGACGCGAACGCACCAGGAATCGGCACTCGACCACGTCTACACCCATCTCGAGGCGGCGGACTTCTCGCGGCATCTCCTCGAACGCTCTGCCAGCTCGATCCTTGCCCTGCCCATGGACGGCGTGCACTGGAGCGACTGGGGCATGCCCGAGCGGGTGACCAGCACCTTGGCCAGGATCGGCAGACGACCCGCATTCACCACCAGCGTCGCCGCCGGCGAGACCTGCATGTGTCCGCTCTGCCGAACCCGGCCCGGGGCGCCCTCGCCTCATCACGACCAGTGAGGGTGCCAACAGCGCGAGGTTGCGGCGGATCGCGCGCCAGTCGATGCTCATGCGCAGACGAACACGACCTCGGTCTACACGATGGCCGAGATCTTCCCCACGCTGCCCGAGCGGCTCTCGGCTGACCTCACCTTTGCTGCAGCCAGGCTCTACGATCGAGGGCGCTCGTCGGAACGGTAGTTTCTACCCAGGTCGCGGTCCCGTGATCGGGTAGTAAGTGCTCTTTCCGGAAGTGGATCCCAGGACTACGTTGGAGATGCGTTCAAGAAAGGACGGTGTCTCATGAATAGGGTATTCGTCGTGGTGTCTGGCGCTGTGGTCGGTGTCGGGTTGCTCGCGTTGGCCGGGTGCGCGTCGTCGATGACGACCCAGAGCACGCGGCATGCGGACTCGGGGATCACGTCGGTGATCCAGGAGACGCTGGAGGCCAACGATAAGGTGAAGGCGCGGCAGGTGGACGTCCAGACCCGGGAGGGCACCGTGTACCTGGCCGGCGTGGTGGACACGGAGGCGGCACGACGCGAGGCCGCGCGGGTTGCGTGGCGCACCGAGGGCGTGCGCGGCGTGGTGAACAACCTCACGGTCGGGGAGCGGACGGTCGGTAGCTGGATCGACGACGTCATGATCAGCTCGAAGGTGAAGTCGAAGCTCATGGCCAACTCCGAGATCAAGTCCGGAGACATCGACGTGAGCTCCTCGCAGGGCGTCGTGACCCTGATCGGCCGCGTCAGCTCCCAGGCGATCAAAACCGACGCCGAGCGCATTGCGCGCGACACCAAAGGCGTCACCGACGTGAACAACGAGCTCACCGTCGGCCGCAGGCCGTAGGCCTGTTTCGGACTGGAGGACTGTCATGCTGTGGACGATCCTGGTCATTCTGCTGGTGTTGTGGTTGCTCGGTATGGTCACCTCCTATACGGCGGGCGGTCTGATCCACGTCCTGCTGGTGGTGGCCGTGATCATCCTGATCGTCAACCTCGTCTCCGGACGACGCCGACTCTAGCCGGGACCTTCCTCAAGCGTCGCAAGGCGCTGAGAGGCGAGTGTTTCAGCCGATTCCACCGGCGGCGTGTCGTCGAACGGTGAGATCCGGTGCCCAAGGGGGCGCCAAGGTCGTGGGGTGGCCTCATCCTTGGTCTGCTCGCCACCGCGGTGGTCGCCGTCAGACGTGGTCTGACGATCTGCGTCATCGATGCGAATGTTCGATCAGGGCTCGCTGCGAGCCAGGTGAAAGGGAAAGGTGTCGAGATGCAAAGACTGACGAGTTGGTTGACCGTAGGGATGTGCGCAATGCTCCTTGTCTTTGGACTTGCCCCCCAGGCAAGCGCACAGACCACTCTGGGCGAGCAGGCGTTCTTCACGTTGACCGAGCCGATGGACGTGGGGGGAACTATCCTTCAAGCCGGCGACTACCAGATCAAGACCGTTCCGACGCTGGCGAACCGCAACTTGTTGCAGGTGTGGAGCGGAGACCAGACGACGCTGTTCACCACCCTCCTCACGGTTCCGCATCACGAGGGAAACCAGGTCGAGCAGGTCCCCGAGAACCGCTACCTCTACTACCCGGCAAGCGGCAGCCACATCAGGGCGCTCAGGACCTGGTTCGACGGCAACACCCCGGGCAGCGGCGGCCATGACATCGTCTACCCCGAGCAGCGCGCCATGGAGCTCGCTGCACTGGCCAAGGAGCCGGTCGTCGCGATTAAGGACGACGTGAAAGTCGCGCAGTACGACACTGCGCCCCTCGTGGTGGTGACGCCCGAAAAGGAAGTGAAGCCGTACGAGGTGGCCACTGTCAAGGAAGAGGCGCCGATGAAGAAGGCCGCTGTTGTGGAGCCGATCAAGGTGGCCGAGGTTCGTCCCGAGCCTAAGCGGCTGCCCCAGACGGCGAGCAACATCCCGATGTACGCGGGGCTCGGGCTTCTGTCGCTCCTCGGCGCTCTCGGCCTCGGCGTGATCGCGAGACGGGTGGCGTGATTCAGTGGTCCTGCGCCGCGCCGTGGCTCCGGAGGAGCGAAGTCGCCCTCGGGGTCATCGGGCTGTCGCTCCTCGGCTGGGCCGTCGCGGCGAACTCGACAAGCAGGGTCTACCAGGCGCGTCAGGACCGCGCCTTGACCCTGGACATTGGAATGAAGCACGGTCCGGCCACGATGGCCGGCACGGACCCGCTCGTCCTCGGCCGCATCGAGATCCCGCGGATTGGCGTCACGGCGATCGTGCGGGAAGGGGACGACGACTCCACGCTGGCCATTGCGGTCGGCCACATCTCTGGAACAGCACGGCCCGGCGAGCGCGGCAACATGGCGCTCGCCGGGCATCGTGACTCCTTCTTCCGCGCGCTTCGGGACATCCGGCTCCACGACACGATCCGTATCGTCACGGTGGAGCGGTCCTACGAGTACGTCGTGGACTCGACCGAGATCGTGGGTCCCGAGGACACGAGAGTCCTCGACCCGACCGGTGACACGGTCCTCACGCTCGTGACCTGCTATCCATTCACATACGTCGGCCACGCGCCCAACCGGTTCATCGTGCGGGCGTCGCTGGTCTTGCCCTGATCCTCCCGCGGCGGCGCAGATCTTCAGCGGCTGTACGATCCGCTCGGCGCGGGAGCCGAAGATCGATCCACCAAGCGCTGACGCTCTCGATCCCACCATCGCGTGCTTCGCGTCTTTGGGTTCCTTTTCAAGCTCGGACTGAATCACTGCAGTCGACCCTGGGCTGGCTCAGGCTGAGCCCTTGCCATGCGGCCGGGGGCTCTGTGCCCCTCTGTGGTTCAATCTCCCCTCGTCCACCCCTCCAGCCCCCCGAACTCCGCCAGCACCGCCTCGGTGTGCTCGCCAAGGCGGGGCGCGGGGCGGTCGGGCGTCCGGCCCAGGCCCGGCAGCCACGGGCCGAGAGCCTCGAGGCGGCCGCCGTCCGGCAGCGGGGTCGCCTCAGTCAGTCCGGCGGCGGCGTAGTAGGGGTCCTGACGCGCCGCGCGGACGTCGTGGACCGCACTCAGCGGCAGGCCCTCGCGCTCGGCGAGGGCGAGCCAGTGGCCGCGCGGCTCGGTCGCGAAGGCCGCCGCGACGGCGTCGGCTGCGCGGCACCCCGCCTCGCCCTGGTCGAGGGCGGCGCCGGCGTGCTCGCCGAGGCCGAGGTGGCCGAGCAGCGCGACCCAGAACTTGGGCTCGAGGGCGGCCAGGGCGAGCTCGGCGCCGTCACTCGAGCGATAGGTCCGGTAGGCCGGGCAGCGCCCGGCGAGCAGGCCCTCGGAGGCGCTCGGGCCGCCCGCGGCCGCGTCCGCCCACGCCCAGGAGACGAAGGGCAGCGGGCCTGCGGCGAGCGGAACCTCGACCCGCCGGCCGGCGTTTCCTGAGCGGCGTTCGAGCAGCGCTGCGAGCACCGCCGAAGCCGCGAGCAGGCCGGTGCCGACATCGGCGAGCTGGAGGCCGGGCACCCCGCCGCCGGCGAGAGTGGTCGCGCCCGACATCGCGCTCAGGTTGAGGTCGTGGCCGATCCGGTGGCGCACGGCTTCGCCGCCGCCGTAGCCCGGCAGCGAGCACCACACCAGGGCGGGGTTGCCGGCATGCATACGCTCGAAGCCGAGCTCCCATGCCTCGAGGGTGCCGGGCCGGAAGCTCTCCACCAGCACGTCCGCCGAGCGCGCGAGGCGGCGCACGGCGGCCGCGCCGGCGCCGTCGCGCAGCTCGAGGCAGATCGACTCGGCTCCGCGGAGCATGACGGCCCAGGCGGCGCTGGTCCCGCCGGTTTCGGGCGGGACGTGGCGCAGGGGGTCGCCGGCACCCGGCTCCTCGACCTTGACCACGCGCGCGCCGAGGTCGAGGAGCTGGCGGTCGAGCACCGCGCCCGGCAGCATCCGCGACAGGTCGACCACCAGCACGCCCGCGAGCGGGCCCTGACGGGTCACGCGCGGCTCCCGCCGGCGGGCCGGAAGGCCTTGACGTAGCGCATCATCTGGCCGACATCCGAGACCTTGACGCGGCCCATCATGAACGCGGTCTGGGGGTTGACGCGGCCGCTCTCGATGCCGACGTAGGTGTCCGCGCTCATCCGCACCACGCAGTCGGGCATGCCCGCGAGGCCGGGTACGACCCGGCACGTGCCACCGTCGAGGGTCACCGTCCACTCGGGGCGTTCGGCCCCTGCGAGGACGAAGTGGAAGACGGCGCGCCAGCCCTCGGCGCGCTCCGGGCGCAGGCGCTGCGGCAGCGAGCCGATCAGCCCCTCGACAGTCATCGGGATCTCGGCCGGGGGCGGCGCCTCCGGCGGGACGGGCGGCTCCGCCGGCGCAGCGGGCGACGGCGTCGACGCGGCGGCAGGCGCGGGCATCTCGGCACCTGCTGCGGCAGGACGCGGTGTCCGCCGCCCCACCGGCTCCGGCGCGCGGCCCTCGGCGAGGATGCGGGCGAGGATCTCGCGCATCACCTCCGAGGTGCCGCCGGCGATGGTCCCGGCGCGGGCGTCGCGCAGGAAGCGCGCCAGGGGGTACTCCTCCATGTAGCCGTAGCCGCCGAAGCACTGCAGGCAGGCGTCGGCGACGCGCACGGCGAGCTCGCCCGCGACCAGCTTGGCCATCGAGCACTCGCCCACCGCGCCCTCGCCACGCTCGAGCAGCCAGGTCGCGTGGTAGACGAGCTGGCGGGCGGCCTCGAGCTCGGCGGCGAGGTCGGCGAGGCGGTGACTGAGCGCCTGGTAACGGATCAGCGGCCGGCCGAAGGCGTGGCGCTGCTGGAGATAGGCGAAGGTCTTCTCGAGCGCGAGCTCGGCCCCGCCGACCGCGGCCGCGGCGCCCACCAGGCGCTCGAGCTGGAACGCCTCCATGAGGTAGTAGAAGCCCATGCCCTCCTCGCCCACCAGGCGGTCGGCGGGCACGCGTACGCCCTCGAAGTGGAGCTCGGCGGTGTCCGAGGCGTGCCAGCCGAGCTTGAAGAGGCGACGCGCGACGGTGAAGCCCGGTAGGTCGCTGTCGACCACCAGCAGGCTGATCCCGCCGGGGCCGGGCTCGTCGCGGGTGCGCACGGCGAGGGTCACGAAGTCGCCGTCGGCGCCGTTGGTGATGAAGGTCTTGGCGCCGTCCACCACCCAGGTGTCGCCGTCGCGCACCGCCCGGGTGCGCAGGCTGGCGACGTCGGAGCCGGCGTCGGGCTCGGTGACGCCGAGCGCGCCCACCGCCCGGCCCTCGACCGACGGGCCGCACGTAGCGCTCCTTGAGCGCGTCCGAGCCCCAGTGGAGGATGTGCTGGGTGGCCACGAACTGCTGCACCGAGACCGCGGCGCAGAAGCCGCCCATCAGCGAGCGCGGCAGCTCCTCGAGCAGCACGACGGCGGTGAACAGGTCGGCGCCGGCGCCGCCGAGCGCCTCGGGCGCGGTCACCCCGAGCAGGCCGAGCTCGCCCATTCGCGGCCAGATGGCGCGCGGGATGCGGCCCGCGGTCTCCCATTCGTCGGCGTGGGGCGCGACCTCGCTGTCGATGAAGCGGCGCACGGTGGTGCGAAATGCCTCGTGGGTTTCGTCGAGGTAGACGGATGTCATGCGGTCGCTCCGGAGGAGGCCGAGTCGGTCGCGGTTGCGGGTCCTGTCGAGCTCATCGTGGCGCAGACCGGTGGAAGCGGCGCCCGTCGCGGGCCGCATCGACCAGCAGCTGCGCCGGCACGAAGCGCTGCCCGAGCCGCCCCGCCAGCTCCTCGAGGCGGGCCACCACCGCGTCCGCCCCGAGGGCGTCGACGTGGTGGAAGGGACCCCCTCGGAAGGGTGGGAAGCCGAGCCCGAGCACCGCGCCGAGGTCGCCGTCCGTGGGCGAGCCGATGACCTCCTCGCCGAGGCAGTGGGCGGCCTCGTTGACCATCAGCAGGGCGAGGCGGTCGCGGATCTCCTCAGCCGGCACGCTGCGTCGGGGGGCGCCGCCGAGCAGCGCGTAGACCCCCTCGTTGGGCTGCTTCCTGCCCTTCGCAGGGTAGCTGTAGAAGCCGCGCCGGTTCTTGCGCCCCTTGAAGCCGGCGGCGTCGAGCCGCGGCAGCGCGTCGGAGGCGCCGAGCCCGCGCGCGGCGAAGGCCCGCCCGAGGCTGGTGGCGACGTGGGCGCCGACGTCGATGCCGACCTCGTCGATCAGTGCCACCGGCCCGACCGGGTAGCCGAAGTCGCGCATCGCGCGGTCGAGGTCCTCGATCCGGGCGCCCTCCTCGAGCAGCACGACCGCCTCATTGAGGTAGGGCGCGAGGATGCGGGTGGTGTAGAAGCCGGGGCCGTCCTTGACCACGATGCAGGTCTTGCCCTGGGCGCGGCCGAGGGCGTGGGCGGTGGCGAGCGCCTCGGGCGAGGTCTTCGCCGCGACCACGATCTCCAGCAGAGGCATCCTGGGCACCGGCGAGAAGTAGTGCATGCCGAGCACGCGCTCGGGGTGCTGGGCCTCGGCGGCGATGTCGGCGATCGGCAGCGCCGAGGTGTTCGACGCAAAGACGGCGTCGGCGTCGATCACCGCCTCGACCTCGGCGAGCACCCGGCGCTTGAGCGCGAGGTCCTCGAACACCGCCTCGACCACGAGGTCGGCGCCGGCGAGGGCGTCGACGTCGCGGGACAGGCGCAGGCGGGAGCGGCGGCGTTCGGCGTCGATCCGGGTGATCGCGCCCGAGCGAACCTGCTTGACCAGCCCGCGTTCGATCGACCTCGCAGCGCCCGCCAGGGGCTCGTCGGCCACGTCACGTACGGTCACCGGGCAGGTGCCGAGGCTCACCGAGGCGACCCCGGAGCCCATGAAGCCCGCGCCGAGCACGGCGATGCGGCCGAGCGGATGGGGCGCGGGGCCGGCGAGTGGCTTTTTGGCCGCGGTCATGGCGTGGAAGAGCCACACCAGGCTGCGGCTCTCAGGGCTCGCGACCAGGCGGCCGAAGTGCTCGGACTCGCGCGCCAGGCCCGCCTCGCGGCCGCGGGAAAGGCCGACCGCGACGCACTCGAGGATCGCGGGCGGCGCCGGGTAGCAGCCGCGGGTCTGGCGCGCGACACGCGCGCGGGCCTGGCGCAGGACCAGGCTGCGCGCCGGCCAGCGCTGCGCGAGCCGTTCGAAGAGCGGACGTTTGCGCGGGGTGCGGCGCAGGCGGCCGGCGGCGAGCGCGGCGGCGGCCTTGGCCGCGGTCTCGACGATCCCGCCCGGGGTGGTCAGAGCGTCGACCAGGCCGAGCCTCAGCGCCTTGCGGGCGCGGACCTTGGCGCCGGTCAGCAGCAGCGGCAGCGCCTGCACGAGCCCGACCCGCTCCATCAGGCGCTGGGTGCCGCCGCCGGCGGGCAGCAGGCCGAGCTGGACCTCGGGCTGGGCGAGCACGGTCGCAGGGTCGTTGGAAGCGAGGATGTAGTGGCAGGCCAGCGCGACCTCGCAGCCGCCGCCGAGGGCGGCGCCGTGGAGGGCGGCCACGATCGGCTTCGGCGACGCCGCGATGCGCGACAGCAGGGCGTTGCCCTCGCGGCTCAGGCGCGAGGCCTCCGCCTCGTCCATGCCCCCCACCAGCTCGAGGTCGGCGCCGGCGATGAAGGTGTCGGGTTTGGCCGAGGCGACCACCAGGGCGACCACGGAGGGGTCGTCGAGGAGCGGCGCGACCGCGGCCTCGAACTCCTCGAGCAGGACCGGGGAGAGGGTGTTGACCGGCTTGTCGGGGTGGTCGAGAACGACCACCGCGACGCCGTCGGGACGGCGTTCGACGCGGAGGAAGCGGGTTTCGGTGGCGTCCATCGTCACACCCTCTCGAGCACCAGGCCGATGCCGATCGCGCCGGCGGCGCAGGCGGCGATGAGCCCGTAGCGTGCGTTCTCGGCTTGGAGGCGGTGGCAGCAGGTGGTGATCAGGCGGGCGCCGGTGGCGCCGAAGGGGTGGCCGACAGAAAGCGAGCCGCCCCACGCGTTGAGGCGCTCGGGGTCGACCGCGCCGAGCGGCCGCTCGCGGCCCAGGCGCTCGCGGCAGAACTGGGGATCCTCGAGCAGCTTGAGCACCGCCAGCACCTGTGCCGCGAAGGCCTCGTGGAGCTCGACCACCTCGATGTCGGCAAGTGAGAGACCGGCGGCAGCGAGGGCGCGGGGCATGGTCAGGGCGGGGCCGAGCAGGAGCTCCTCGAGCGGGTCGAGGGCAGCGATCGCCGAGCCGGTGAGGGCCGCGATGGGCTCGAGACCGAGGCGCTCTGCGGCCTCGGCGCTGGCGAGCAGCACGGCCGAGCCGCCGTCGGTGAGGTAGGAGCTGTTGCCCGCGGTGAGAGTGCCGAAGCGGCGGTCGAAGGCCGGCTTGAGCCGCGCCAGGGACTCGGGCGTGGAGTCGCCGCGGATGCCGTTGTCGGCCCTCACCGGGGTGAAGCGGGGCGGCACCGCCACCGGCTCGATCTGGCGCGCGAGATGGCCGGCCGCGGTGGCGGCGGCGGCGCACTGGTGGGAGCGGGCGGCGTAGGCGTCCTGGGCCTCGCGGGTGATGCCGAGCCTCTTGGCGAGCCGCTCGCCGTTCTCGCCCATGACCTCGCCGGTAGAGAACTCTGCCAGTGCCACCGGCTCCGGCGCCAGGTCGGAGGGACGCAGGCCCCTGGCGAGCTTGAGCCAGTCGCCGACGCCGCGCGCCCGTTGGCTCGCGATGAGCCGCTTGCGCACCGACCGCCGGTAGCGGATCGGGGCGTCGGAGAGGGTCTCGGCGCCGGCCGCGATCGCAACCTCGGCGGCCCCGGTCTCGATAGCCCGCGCGGCGTCGAGGAAGGCCTGCAGCGACGACACGCACGCCACCGTGACCGTGTAGGCGGGTGTGTCCGGCGCGAGGTCGGTGGCAAGCACCACCTCGCGGCCGAGGTTGGAGGTGCGGGGATCGGCGATCACCGTGCCCATCACCAGCAGGTCGACCGCCTTCGGGTCGACCCGGGTGCGGTGGAGGAGGCCGGCGACCGCCCGGCGGCCGAGGTCGTAGGCGGTGAGGTCGGTGAACTCGGTGCCGGAGCGGCAGAACGGCGTCCGGCAGCCGTCGACGACCACGACGCGGCGCCTGGGTTCGGGCATGAGCGTCCTCCCTGAGCTGTTGAGATGCTCGCCCGACCATTCTAGTCCGGCTGCGGCAACGAGACAGCGGGAAAATGCCAGAATCCGGAGCAGGGCCTGCCGGACGTGAGACGGCGAGACAGCGCGGAGGAGACGAGATGAAGACGTGGCTGTTCAAGACGGAGCCTGAGAGCTACTCGTGGGACGATCTCGTCCGGGACGGAAGAACCTGTTGGGAAGGGGTTCAGAAACTACCAGGCGCGCAACCTGCTGCGCGACGAGGTCGCCGAGGGTGACCTGGTGCTGGTCTACCACTCCCAGGTCCAGCCGCAGGTGATCGCGGGGATCGCACGGGTGGTGCGCGGGGCCTATCCGGACCACTTCGCGTGGGACCCGTCGAGCCGCTACCACGATCCCAAGGCGGGTCCGGACAACCCGACCTGGGTGATGGTCGACATCGCGCCGGTGCGCGCCCTTGACCCTCCGATCACCCGCGACGAGCTCCGCGAGATGCCCGGGCTCGCCGACATGATGCTGCTCAAGCGCGGCAGCCGTCTCTCGATCCAGCCGGTGACGCCGGCCGAGTGGGCTGCGGTGCTCGCGATGCGGGACGGACGCGAGACGTGAGAGGCGAGACGCGAGACGTGCATCGCCCGGACGGCCTGTGGTCAGTACGAACGCGCGGGCGGGGACGGGTCGGTGCCAGTCGTTCATTACAAGGGGTTGTTCAACCGCGAAGACGCAAAAGGCGCGAACAGGCTCTCAGGGCGCAAGATGATGCAAAGTAAGAGACTTGGAAGGCAGGCAGGGGAGAGCTGGTAAGGGCGGGGCTTGTCTCCGCCCGTGGTCCGGATCGGTTCTTTCGAGAGCTCAGTGGTCGTCGGCGGGTGGAGGTTGGCTTGCCCGCTGACCCTTACGCGAACTCGTGCGGGTCCAGGATCTCGAGGCCGTCCGGGCCGAGGGTGAGGAAACCGCGGTCGCGGCTGAGCAGCCGCTCGGCGACCACGTCGGCGTGGGCGGCGACCAGGAAGTCCGCCAGCACGCGTGAGCGAGAGCCTCCACGGTTCCTGTACCCGCGCCACAGCCTGCCGGCCGCCACCAGGGAGGTCGCCGGGCTCCTCACGAGGCGCAGGCCGGCGTCCGCCAGGAACGGCTCGAAGCCCTCGGGCAGATCCGCGAACGCGGCCGCCAGCTCCGCGTAGACCACTTCGCAGATCACCAGTGCGCCTTCCGCCCGGGCGCGGGCGAGAGCCGCCCGCGAGGCCGCGCCATGGTCGCGGTCGGCGGTGAGCACGTCCAGCAGGACGTTGGTGTCGATGGCGGTGATCACTCGTCCTCGCGCAGCCGCCGCACGAAGTCGTCGACCCCGTCCGGCAGCGACAGTGCGCCGAGCCAGCGCTCGAGCGCGTCCGCGGGCGCGACCTTGCGCAGCCGGGCGGAGGTGCCCTCGACCACCAGCTCGACCTCCGTCCCCACCTCGAGACCGAGCCGGTCGCGGACCTCCTTGGGGATCGTGATCTGACCCTTGCTCGTGACCTTTGCCACCTTACCTCACCATCCTTACTTCAAAGGTAAGGATACGCCACCCCCTTGTCAACGTTCCCCCGTGCCGTCCCCCTCATTCCGCGTTCCTCACTGGCGAAGCCGCTATACTCGGTCCATGCGGATCGGACAGTCACGCGTTCTTCGTGCCCTTCCGGCGCTTGCGCTCCTGCTCGCGCTCGCGCCGCCGGCTGCCCGCTCAGGGGAGGAGACCATGCCGCCACTCGAGCTCGTCTCGCCGGCGTTCACCCAGGGCCAGCCGATCCCGGCGCGCTACACCGCAGACGGTGAGGACGTGTCGCCGCCGCTCGCCATCTCCGGCGCGCCCGTCGGCACCGCGTCCTTTGCCCTGATCTGCGACGACCCGGACGCCCCGGTCGGGACCTGGGTTCACTGGGTGGTGTGGAACCTGCCAGCAGAAACCGCCCGCATCGAGGAGGGCAAGCTCCCCGCGGGCTCGGCCGCGGGCCGCAACAGCTGGGGCCGCAGCGGCTGGGGCGGGCCGTCGCCGCCGTCGGGCACGCACCGCTACTTCTTCAAGCTCTTCGCCCTCGACACGACGCTCGAGCTGTCCCCGGCGACTGACGCGAAGGGCCTCAAGCGGGCGATGTCCGGGCACGTGCTCGGCCGCGCCGAGCTGATGGGGACCTACAGCCGCCGGCGATGACGGACGACCCGGCACTGCGCGCGGCGCTGGCTGTCGGTATCCCCGTCGCCCGCCGCCACATCTTCCTGTGCTGCGACCAGACCCTGCCGAAGTGCTCGGACCGAGAGGCGTCGCTCCGGTCCTGGGGCTATCTCAAACAGCGGCTCAAGGAGCTCGGGCTCTCCGAGGCCGGAGGCGTGGCGCGCACCAAGGCCAACTGCCTCAGGGTGTGCGTCGACGGACCGGTCGCGGTGGTCTACCCCGAGGGTGTATGGTACCGGTGCATGACCCCGGAGAACCTCGAGCGCGTCATCCAGGAGCACCTGATCGGCGGCCGCCCGGTCGAGGACCTGCTCTTCCTCCATCACCCGCTGGGCGGGTGATGTGAGTGCTCCGCTCGAGGACGACCGGATGCGGGAAGCTGCAGAATCGGAATCTCGGACGCGGCGAGTCACCGTACGGGACGTGCCTGATAGCTCCAGCCCACGACTCGTGGGTGTGTGAACCGCAGGTCGACCTCGGCGGTGATGGTCGTCCGCCAGTCCTCGAGTCGACCGGATGCGATCACCTCGCGACGGTCCCCCCGACGGGCCGACACGGAGCTCTGAACCCAGCCGTTGCCCAGGGCCTTCGGCTCCAGCCCAGAGAAGAGCCGGTCCTGGTCGAGGCGCGCGAGGGTCTCTGCCATCGACGCGTCGGCAAGGGCGCCCGTCACGGTCCTCCTCTCCTCCAGCCTCTGGGTGTCAATCCTGTGCTGGATCAGCCGGGCAACCAGGAGAACCGCCATCGTCACCACCAGCAAAGCGACCAGCGCGACGATCATCGAGCTGCCGCGTTCGCTGTCGCTTACCACGACGAGCCCCCACCTCTCCGCAGGGCAAGAACGAGCGTCTCTCGCCGGAGCGACTCCTCCGCACGCCGTTTCGAATCCGTGGTGAGGGCAGCGATCGCCGGGTCGAGGTGGCTCGGCAGGACCAGCTCGACCTCGATCACCCGCGATCCCGCGACGCGCCATCGCCACCCGACCAGGCTGTGAAGGACCGTCCGGGCTTCGGTTTCGGAACCGTTCCGGTCGATCCCTCGGCGGAGCAGGCGGCCGCCGTTCTGTTCATAGATGACGGACCCGCCCTCGCCGGTCGCGAGCACCAGCTCGTGATCTGACCAGACTCCCGTGCCGGGCTCGATCGAGCGCGCCGAGTGCACGTCCTTGCGCATCCAGGAGCGTGCGATCACTGCGTCCGGATCGCTCATCGACCGACCCAGCGAGTCGAAGACCCTGATCGACTGCACGATCAGCGAGCAGGCGGCGAGCGATGCGATCGAGATCAGCGCCAGCGACACCAGCAGCTCGATAAGCGTCGTGCCGCGATCGCTCACGGTCGCCACACTCGCGTGACCAGGACCCGGGTTGCCGAGTGATGAGCGACCGTGCACTGGGCCCGCAGGGTGACGTCATACAGACCCGGCACCGCGCCCCGCTCGACCACTGCGGTGACGGTCATATTGGAAAACCTGTCGGACGATCCGGCGGTCAGTGCGATGCCGGACTCGAGGGGCAGGAGTCCGCCACGAATCATCTCGGATGCAGCTTCGAGCTCGCGCAGCATCTCGGAGCTGGCCTGTGCCCTGGTGGACGAACGGACCAGTGAGTTCAGGAGGGCCGTGCCGATCAGGATGGCAATCCCGATCAGGGCGAGAGCGACGACGCTTTCGAGCAGTGAGAACCCGCGCTCCCGACGATCAGCGGACGACGACCCGATCATCCGGGCCGCTCCTCTGATTGAGGTTGAGGCGGAGCCGCGATCCTCACGCGATCCGCCCGGGGCTCACCGTCAATGAGCACCAGCTGCGATCCCGCGATGCCAGCAGGCCCGGGGCATCCCTGCAGATCGAGCAAGCTCGTGTCGGAGTACCAGCCCGCAGAGAGCCGGTGGCGGCCCAGCCACATGAGGAACCTGCTTCCGCCGACCTCGGGCGCTGGGAAGCTGACTGGCTGCCAGCGAGCGATCGTCGTACGAGGCTCGCACAGCGGAACTCCGTCAGCCAGAAGCCGAAACGTGAGCCGTTCCCCAGCTCGAGGAGAGGAACCGTGGCGGACGACCACCACCTCGACCGCGCCCTGCGGTGACAGCTGGGCTGCGGTCAGTGCGGGAGACCCGATCGAAGCTTGAAAAGCCTGCAGCTCCTCCAGTTCCGCCGCCGCCGTCCTCGCCATGCGATCGCTCCACCGTGTGCGTTCGAGGCCGTTGCCTGATCGCGCCACGAGCGGCTCGTCTCCCGAGTAGAGGTAGTTCACCGGGATTGCGAAACCCGAGCTCGGACCTGCTGCAACCCCTTCTGCAGATATGCCCACGACCTGACCACTGCGGTCGAGCACCGGGCCTCCGCTCTCTCCCGGCCGGATGCCGCCGTCGATCTGTAGATAGCTCGTGCCCATCACCTCGTGCGACGGTTGCGAGACGATTCCCTGAGTCACGGTGAGCTCGTGTCCGCTTGAGGTTCCGCAGGTGATCACCGGGTCGCCCAGCTCGAGTGTGGTCGCGTCGCCGAGCGCGAGCGGCGCCGCGTGTGCGCCGGGCACACGGATCACGGCGAGACCGAGCCACGCGTCCGCCCGTTCGACGGACCCACCGATCGTGCCTCCTCCCGGGAGCTCGACGTCGATCTCGGTTCGTCCACCACTGGGCAGCCGGAGAGTGGTGACCAACCGATCGCCTTCGACAAAGAAGCCGATACCCGTGGAGCCTGGGCAGCTCACGCGAGCGGTCGCGGAGACCGCGGCAAAGGCGATCTCACGGCTCGACACTCTGTTCCCGGAAGGGGAGAGCCGCGACCCGGCATCGCGCTGCACGCGCTGACCGCCACCTTCCCACTGAACTGCGAGGACCAGCACGATCACTCCACCGAAGCCGGCGGTCGCGAGCTTGGCAGCCATCGGCATCGTCCGCCAGGCGCGTCTCAACTTGGCGACCACCAAGTCGACACCATTGATGCCTCGGGCGACGGCCCCGTGGTGACTGGGTCGGCGCGCGGGAACCAATCGGGCCACGATCCCGTGTTTCTGGAGGACTCTGATCATGCCCCGGGCAAGGGGGCGCGGGCAGCCGCGCGCCACCGCCCCCGGGGCTGCGAGCAACCTGGTCTTGATCTCCGCAAAGACCGGGGCTTCGCCTCCGAGCTCGTCAATCTCCCTCGCGGCGAGGTAGACCGCTCGTGAGTCGCTGACCTCAGCCTCGACGACCACATCGGCGCGTAGAGATGTCCCACAACCCGGGCATACTGCCGTGTTTTCTGGAGTCCTGTGCCCACACTTGAAACACCGGGTTCCCGGGGCGGTCTGCACTCGTCACCTGACCCTTTCGTGCCAGGTCAAGTATATCGAAGGAGCCCTGAGAGGAGCCGCGGGGCATCGCCCGAGCGTGGACGGCAACCTCCTATGAGCTGCACACTCCTAGATCGTCGTCGCCACCGTCTTTCCGAGCCAGATGAGGCCGGCGAGCAGCAGCAGCGGGATCAGCAGCACGAGCCCGACCCCGAGCACGACCGGTCCGACCAGGACGAGGGCGAGGACGCCGGCGACGAGCAGCACGATGCCCTTCAGAGCCGCGAGGCCGATCCAGACCGGGATCAGCGCGACCTTGAAGACGACCTTGAGCAACCCGACGATCAGCGCGACCGCACCGAACAGCACGGCACCGACCGCAACCAACGCGACGAGTCCCAGCAGCTCGAACATGGCAACCTCCAGTCCTGAATACGTACGCCGCTGCCTCATGGTTCTGGGGGAGGAATGAACCACAGAGGCACGGAGGCGCAGAGAAGCACAGAGGGGTCACACCAAGGACGGGCGGGCTGGTCAGACTTGCTGGAGGCGGACCGAGACGGGGAGGTCTGGACAGGGGGCGGTCTCAGGGTTGGGTGACCGGAATCGACATGCGCTCGGCCAGGGCTGCGAGGCTGCGGTCGAGGGTGAGGAGCGCCGCGCCGTGGCGCCTGGCCAGCACGACGTAGCAGAGGTCGTGCACGGGGTGCCCTTGACGTGCGGCCTCGGCCAATGCCTCGGTCGCGAGATCACGATCCGGAACCAGCACGTCAATCAGCTTGAGCGCAGTCTCGTGCAGCGAGATCGCGCCGTCGCTGGAGAGCTCTCCCGAGCGGACGTACTTCCACAGCGAGTTGGCGATTTCGCTGCAGATCAGGCTGGGTGCCATCACCACCTCGGCGTCCTCGAGCTGCGCGATGACCGGCTCTGCCTGAGGGCGACCGAGCACGGCTTCGATGGCCGCGGACGCGTCGAGAACGAGGCGTCGGCTCACCGCTCGCGGTCCTCACGCACGAGATCGGCCGGCGCTCGGCCCGTGGGTGCCCCGTCTCCCTGCTCAAGGCGGCGACGTAGCTCTGTCAGCACTGCGAGGCGGCGACCGTGCGCATCGACCTCCTCGAACCTCGCGAGGTCCACGATCGCCTGCTGGGCCAGGCTGCGGCGGTTCCGACGCGCGCGCATGGCCAGCGCCTGGTAGACGTGCTGCGGAAGATCCCGGATCTGAAGTGTCGGCATGCGTCTCTCCCAGTTTCATAGTAATGCATGCACCTTTCATGCGTCACCATTCTCAGCACTCCGACCGGGAGCAAGAACCCTCTGTGCTCCTCTGTGCCTCTGTGGTATTCCGGCTCGCGCTACCGCCTCATGATCGAGTCGAGAATCATCATGAAGGCGGCCTGCTGCTCGGGCTCGGCCTTCTCGATCACGGCCAGACAGCCGGAGTCGTCGAAGACTTCGTGGAGACGATTCGCGGGGTGCGAGGAGGTGATGATGATCCGCTTCGGATTGACGCCCACTGCAAGGGCCCGCGACAGGACCGCGCGCCCGTCCATCTCGGGCATCTCCCAGTCGAGTAGCAGGAGGTGGAGGTCCGGAGCCAGTTCGTCGGCAGCGCGGGTCGGATCGGTGTAGGTCTCGATCGTCGCCCTGTCCCCGTAGCGCTCTTCAAGCAGGCGCCGCCACACGGCGCACTGCACGGGTGAGTCATCTACCACGACGACACGGCGACGGCTGGGTCCGTCGGTCATCTCGATCAGAGTAACACTGTGACGCGGGCGAGTCTTTCTCTCCTGCTCACCGACCCGCGAGGCGTAGGGCGAGCCTGCGCTTGAGCTGGCGCAGCGCGTCGTCGACCTTCTTCGCGACCGTCGCGTGCGTGTACTCGATCCGGTCGTTCCATCCCGAGTCCGGCGGTTCGCCGCCCGCGAGGTTGATCGGCGTAACAGTGAGCCGCGACTGGAACGCCTCGTCGGCGCGGCCCAGATAGCGGAGTTGGCGCGAGCCGAGGTACTCGGCGCGCACGACCACCAAGATGCGGGCGTGCCGCTCGAGGGCAGCCACGAGTCGGTCCGTCGGCGGCTCTGCGCCCCCTCCGAGCATGGCGGCAGCGGCTGGAATGGCGTTCTCGTCGACCAGCTTCACGCCGTCCGCTCGGAAAGCGGCCTCGAGCTGGGCCGCCGCCTCGCCGGCAAGCAGCGGCTCACCGACGGCGACCACGACCACGCCCGTGGGTTGCGGCGCAGGCCGTGAGGCGGCCGTCTCCTGGGATCGGGCGGCGACGCCGGAGGACGCGCCTGTCCGCCTCGGCGGCTCGGGGGTCGGGACCTGGGACGAGGATTCAGAACGTCGTCCCGCCGCGGCGGCGGCGCCTGCGGCCGAGTCCGTGGTCGCGTCCTGGGACGTGCTGACGGCCTTCCGGCTACCGCCCGTGTCGGAGATGCTCGTGCTCTCGGCCTGCGGTTGTCCGCCATCGGCGGTCTGCCCGGGCGCGGATGACGATGTCCCCGCGGCCTCGGGATTCGACCCGGGGCCGCCGACCGCGGTCTGAGCCCCCCGGTCCGAAGCCGCTGCCGATTCGGTCGTGGCCGCGGGCGGGGACGAGGCGCTTGCCCCGCCGCGAAGACGGTTCAGCCAGCCGGTCTTCCACGCCAGGCCGGCGACCGCGACCGCGCCCAGCAGGGCGACGACCAGCACCACGACGAGCACGGCGACGTCGCGCCGATGTGAGGGCTTGGGCGGAGGACCGGCAGCGGCCGGCTCGGCCGTAATCGGCGTCTCCTCCGGGGTGGGCGGTGCAGCAGCGGCCGCCTGGATCGGGTCCGGCACCGGAGGTGGAGGGATTGCGGCCGCGGCCTGTGGTGGAGGCAGCGTGCCCGCGGTCGCAGGCGGCAGGGTCGACCCCGCGGCCTGCGGTGGCGGTGGTGGACCGGCGGACCGGCCGCCGGTGCTTGGCGCCTGGACGGTTGGCGAGGTCTCGAGCTGTGCGGCCTCGGTACCGGCGCTTGTGAGCGCAGCGGCACCGCGGCCGCCGCCGGTCGTGGCGGCGACCAGCGCCGCGATGCTGCGGCCCGACTGCGGATGCGCGTCGAGCCAGCCTTCGAGGTCGCCGAGCAGGGCGTGGCAGTCGGGGTAGCGCTGATCGCGGTCCTTGACGATCATGCGGGTCAAGATCCCACGCAGCGTCTCGTCGACCTCGGGCCGCAGCGACGCGATGTCGGGCGGCTCGACCTCGAGGATCTGGCGCAGCAGCGCCAGCGGACTGTCGGCCTTGAACGGCATCACCCCGGTCAGGGTTTCGAAGAAGGTGATCCCGAGCGAGTAGATGTCGGTGCGGTGGTCGATGTTGTGGTCGAGGCACTGCTCGGGGGAGAGATAGCCGGGCGTGCCCATGAACATGCCGGTCGCGGTCAACCGTGACACGCTGTCGGCGAGCAGGGCGAGGCCGAAGTCGGCGATCTTGAGCAGGCCGCGCTCGTCGATCATGAGGTTCGCGGGCTTGATGTCGCGGTGGATGACGCCGAGATCGTGGGCCGCTGCGAGCCCGGACGCCGCCTGGAAGGTGAGTCGGCAGGCCTCGCCGATCTCGAGCTTGCCGCGCGAGCGCAGCAGCCGCTGCAGACTGGTGCCGGAGACGAACTCCATCGCGAAGAACGGCCGCCCGCCCTCCTCGCTGATCGCATAGATCTGGACGATGTTGGGGTGGTTCAGCCGCGCCGCGCTCTGCGCCTCGCGCACGAAGCGCTGCACCGCGGCCGGGTCCTCGGCGAGGTGCTCACCGAGGACCTTGAGAGCCACGAACCGGTTGAGCGACTCCTCGTGAGCCTTGTAGACCACTCCCATGCCGCCGCGCCCGAGCTCGGAGACGATGCGGTAGTGGCCGATCCGCTCCTCCATAGATCCCTCCACGGGGTGCACTTCACCCGATTGGACCAGTTCATGCTAGCACCCCGGGTAGGGGTGAGAAGGTCAGAAGGTGATGAGGTCGTCACAGGTAGCCGTAGGGGCGGAGCTTGACTCCGCCCGGTTTCGACCCTCACACGGGAGCAGACTAGCTGCTCCCCTACGACGGGCCCGGGTGGCGACTGTGACACAGGAGCAGACAGGCGGTTCCTCGGCGACTGACCCAGGCGGCGACTCTGGCACGGGCCAGGTTCAGGAGACTGTCTCGAACGTCTCTCTTCACCCTTCACTGGCCGGCGGCAGGACGGCCGCCGGGTGCTGCCTAAACGCGGTCCAGGGCCTCTCCGTAAACGGGATGACAGACAGGGAACCTCCTTCCTTCCCCTCCTCCCCCGCCCGCCGCCACGCGGGCGGGTCCTTTTTTCCCCTGCGGTGGTGGCGGACGGTCCATGTAAGCTGTGCGCCGAAGGGAGCCCGCGTCATGCGACTCGCCATCGCCCAGCTCGACCTCACGATCGGCGCCTTCGACGCCAACCTCGCCGCCATCCGCGACGCGGTCAAGCGGGCGCGGGCCGCGGGCGCCGAGTTGGTCGTGCTCTCAGAGCTCGCCACCCTCGGCTACCCGCCAGGCGACCTGCTCGAGCGCGGCGATGTCATCGACGCCAACCTCCGACAGCTCGAACGGATCGCAGCCCTCAGCGACGACCGGCTCGCAATCCTGTGCGGCTTTGTCGACCGCAACCCGGCCTCGTCGGGCAAGGCGCTCTACAACTCCGCCGCTCTCTGTCACCGGGGGGTCGTCGCCGGTCGCTACCACAAGTGCCTGCTGCCGACCTACGACGTGTTCGACGAGGCACGCCACTTCGAGCCCGGCGGCGCGGTGAGGCCGCTCGAGCTCGGCGGCGTCCGGCTCGGGGTCACGGTGTGCGAAGACGTGTGGGTCGACCCGCCGGCCGGAGGCCGCAGGCTCTACCGACGCGATCCCGTGGCGGAGGTCGCCGCTGCCGGCGCCGACCTCCTGATCAACCTCTCGGCGTCACCTTTCGAGCTCGGCAAGGCCCGGGTGCGGCGCGAGATGATCAGCCGAGAGGCGGCTGAGCACCGGCGCTTCTTCGTCTACGTCAACCAGGTCGGGGGCAACGACGAGCTGGTCTTCGACGGCCACTCGCTGATCGCCGATCCCACCGGCCGCGTGGTGGTGCGGGCGCGGGACTTCGCGCCCGATCTGCTGGTCTACGACGTTCCGGTCGGCGAGCCCGGACCCGGCCCTTTCACCCCCGGTGAGCTGCGCGAGGTCGCCGCCACGGCCGAGGACGAGGCCTACCGGGCGCTCGTGTTGGGCCTCGGCGACTATGTCCGCAAAACGGGCTTCCGCCGCGTCGTGCTCGGCCTTTCGGGTGGTGTCGACTCGGCCCTCACCGCGGCGCTCGCGTGTGCGGCGCTGGGGCCGGAGAACGTCCTCGGTGTGGCTCTGCCGAGCCGCCACTCGAGCGCGGGAAGCCTCGCCGACGCCGAAGCCCTGGCCCGAAACCTCGGCCTCGAGTACCGGGTGATCCCGATCGACCCGGTTTTTCAGGCACACCTGGACGCCCTCGAGCCGGCCTTCGCGGGGGCAGCCAGCGACGTCACTGAGGAGAACCTCCAGGCCCGGATCCGAGGCGCCGTGCTCATGGCCCTGGCCAACAAGCAGGGCCGCCTTCTGCTCGCGACCGGCAACAAGTCGGAGCTGGCGGTCGGCTACTGCACGCTGTACGGCGACATGTGCGGTGCGCTCGCGGTGATCGGCGACGTTCCCAAGACCCTCGTCTACCGGATCGCGTCCCACGTCAACCGCGAGCGCGAGGTGATCCCTGTCTCGACCCTGACCAAGCCGCCGAGCGCGGAGCTGCGTCCCGACCAGACCGACCAGGACACGCTGCCGCCCTACGACCTCCTCGACCGCGTCGTCGAGGCCTACGTCGAGCGCCGCGCCTCGGTCGACGACATCGTCACCGAGGGCATCGACCGTGAGGTCGTGGAGACCGTCGTCCGTCTGATCGACGCCAGCGAGTACAAGCGCCGCCAGGCCGCCCCCGCGATCAAGATCTCGGGCAAGGCGTTCGGTGTCGGTCGCCGCTACCCGATCGTCGCCGACTACCGCGCGCTGCACAGATAGGGCTACCCGTGGGGCATGGTCCGCCGACGGTGCGGTGGAGAATGACCCGCGCGACCTGGTGCCTCTGCCGTGAAGGCTCCTCCGGATGTTTGGTGCCCGAGGCCCGTGTCGTGTTGATCAGCGAGCCCGCCGGAGGGGTGCGCCCAGCGCATCCGAAGCAGCTCGTGCCCTGTAGCCCCTGCAATGCAGTCGAATCCTGGATTGCCTTGATGGGGTTGTGCGGGAGGCTGCTGCTAGGCCTCGTCGGTGAAGGCGCTGACGACGCCAATAGCGTCTCGCAGCGCGCGCACCAGCTTGTGCTCGCCAAGCCGATTCTCGGCCGCGGCGAGGACGCTCGAGAAGTACCAGAGCTGGCGATCGGGCGGAGCGTTGAGCCGGTCCCAGACCACGTCGCCGTGAGGTGACTCGAGGTCCGCGCGCATCGAGATCAGGTTGTGGAGCAGGTCGGCGAGCTTGATCAGGACCGCTTCCTCGGGCATTGCCTCGATGCGCTCGATCTGCTCCCGTTTGCGGGTCTCCCAGGTGTCGCTGGCGCCGAGGTGGCCGCGCTTGTCCTCGGTCAGCTCCTCGACCAGTCGCAGGACGTCCTCACTGGTGGCGCTGCGGATCGACTCCGGGCCGTCGGGATCGGGGACGTCCTCGAGGTAATCGTGGAGGAAGGCGGCGGCGAGGACCTCGTCGCGCGCGCCGAGTCGCGCCAGGATGGCCGCGGTCCCCATCAGATGAGTGACGTAGGGGACACGCTCGGGCGGCAGCGGGCCGTCGTCGGCTGTGCCGTTGTCGATGCCCTCGTGCTTGCGGAACTGGCGGTAGTGGCCGCGGGCGGCGAGACGAATCGCCTCCTCGATGAGAGGTGAGAAGAGCGGGTCGCGGGACCCGTCGTGCGGCGGAGACTCGCCCGACATGGCAGTACCCTTCATTGTAGTACGGGTCACCATGGAGGTGAGACACTCTGCTTTTGCTTGGACAGGCGCCGAGCCGGCCGCTACCATGGGCCGACGGCGCAAGCGCCGATTGGGAGGCTGACATGACGGTGCGAAGGATCGGGGCTCTGGTGTTCGGCTGCATTCTCGGCGCCGTGCCGGTATCGGCCCAGTTCGCTGCCCCCGGCGGCACGTTGCCGGTCATCGCCAACCTGCCCGGCCTCAACGGCACCGTGTGGCGCTCCGATGTCAGCGTGCTCAACGTCGGCGATTCGGACACCAACGTCATGTTCCAGCTCTTCCCCGAGATCGTGGGCGGCGCGCAGGCGTACGCGCCCAAGACGGCCGGGCCGTTCCTGATCCGTGCCGGCCAGCAGCTCACCCGGACCAACGTGCTCCAGTCCATGTTCCAGCTCGTCAACACCAAGGGGGCGCTGCGGATTTTCTCCACTGACGGTGCGCCGCTGGTGATCGGGTCGCGGACCTACAACGACCCCGGTGGTGGCACCTTCGGCCAGGACGTCTCGAGCGTTCTAGTCGCCAACCGGGGCTGGGCACCGGGGGTCGAGCACGACAGCCTCTACCGCACCAACCTCGGGATCTTCTGGCAGTACGACGAGACCGTGGTCTTCGACGTCGCCATCTTCAAGGCCGACGGCACACAGGTTGGCGCAGGCACCGTGGCTTTCCCGACCTCCGGACTCCAGCAGCTCCCGCTGTCGTCGTTCGGCGTCGACCCGGCGATCGCGCCGCTGCTCGACGGCTACGTCGTGGTCTCGTGCCGCGACTCGTCAGCGCTGTGGTACGGCTACATCTCCCGGGTCGACCAGAGCTCCGGCGACGCCGTCTTCCGCCCCGTGCGCGGCTTCCAGACCGACGTTTTGGGGGGCGGCGCGACCGGGAACTGAGCGGCGATCCCGGCCGGACGACCTTCGGCGGTCACGGCGCGAGGTCCTGCTCGTCTTGCGATGTGTACACACCTCGAGGGCTGGCACGGATGTGCGGATTTGCAGGCGTCAGAATGGAATCTCGCCCGCCAGGACTCGCGCAGCGAGTCCAAAGCAGCTCGCGATGTCCAGCGGCCCTCAGCCGCTCCACCTCGCGACGCTGCTACAGGAAGCCCTTGGTGCGCATCCAGTCGTCGTTGTAGAGCGTGCTCAGGTAGCGAACCCCCGAGTCGGGGAAGATGGTCACGATCCGCGCCTGGCGGCCGAAGCTGCGGGCGACCTGGCGGACGCCCCACAGCGCCGCGCCCGACGAGCCTCCGGCGAAGATCGCTTCGCTGCGGGCGAGCTCGCGGGCGGCGGCGAAGGCCTCACGGTCGCTGACTTGGACCATGTCGTCGATCAGCTCCCACTCGGGGCAGCCGATGATCTCCTCATCGCCAAGACCCTCGATGCACTGGCGGCCGGGCTCGCCGGCCTGCCCGGTGTGGAAGTAGCTCGAAAACACCGAGCCCTGGGAGTCGACCGCCACGACCTTGATCGCGGGGTCGCGCTCCTTGAGGAAGCGCGCCACGCCGCAGATCGTGCCGCCGGTGCCGATGCCCGCGACCAGCGCGTCGATGCGGCCGTCCATCTGCTCCCAGATCTCCGGCCCGGTAGTGTGGTAGTGGGCCTCGTTGTTGATCCGGTTGTTGTGCTGGTCGGGGAAGTACGTCCTGGGCAGCGTGCGGGCGAGCTCGCGCGCCGTGCGGTTGTAGCTCTCGGGGTCCTCCGGCGGGAGGTCGCCGTCCACCAGCACCAGGCGCACGCCCATCGCGCGCAGGCAGTCGAGCTTCTCCTTGCTGGTCTGCTTGCGGACCACCATGACGCACTCGAGCCCCTCGAGCACCGACATCATCGCCATGCCCATGGCGGTGTTGCCGGAGGAGGCCTCGAGCAGGGTGTCGCCGGGGTGGACGCGGCCCTCGGCGAGGGCCTTTTGGACCATGTAGCGCGCGATGCGGTCCTTGATGCTGCCCATCGGGTTCATGAACTCGAGCTTGGCGAAGGCCTCGCAGCCGAGGCCGTCGACCGTCCGGTGGAGACGCACCAACGGCGTCCAGCCGACGGCGTCCGAGATGCGGTCATAAACCCTAGCCTGCACTTCTCACCACCTCTCTACTGCGGGCGCCGATGTGCCAGCCATCGCTGGCCCTTTCGTGTCTCGGCGCCTGCGACGTATGTCCCCATACGCCTCGGCGCGTCGCCGCTCAATGGCTCAGCGCTGACAGGCACCTCGCCGCCCTCGTGACGTGACGTGGTGAGAAGTGCAGGCTGAGCTCGCTCACGGGCGCGGATTCTACCACCGCTGTGCCGCGGCGCGGCACTGGCAACCCTCTTCGCCACTTGGTGGCGAGGAGAGGCGGGCCACGCTCAGCGCGCGCTGCCCGAAACCAACGGCGCGAGAGGTGAAGCGGCGAGACGGGAAGCGGGAATGCGATCCGTTCGCTGGTCCCTTCGTTGCGGCACTTCCGCAGTGCGGGGCGATGCGCGTTGCGGGCCGCGACCACCACGAGCGAGTGACACGATGGGGCGGTGCTGCGCTCCACCTCGATGGCGATTCGTTGGTTGGTTTGATCGGCTTCTGGGTCCTGGATGCGCAGGGCGCATCAGAGGCATCTGTGGGGCAGGGGCCCCCGACTGCGTCCCAAAGGGCCGATGGTCATTCCGGGCCCATGCCCCAGAGATGCCTACGGGGCGCACAGCACCGGAACGGGCGAACGGCGAATCGTCATCTCTGCGGTCGAGCCGAGCACCATCTCGGCCAGGCGCCCGCGGCTGTGGGCACCCATGCAGACGAGGTCGGCCGAGGTCTCGTCCCGCGCGCGCTCGATTGCCTCCGCAGCGGGGCCCTTCTCCACCACGACCCGCACGCTGAGGCCGAGGGGCTCGAGGTGGGCGCGGGCCCGCTCGGCGTGCGGTCGGGCGGCGTCCTCGTCGTCGGCCACCACCACGACCGCGACCGGGAGCGAGAGGGCTCGAGCGAGCTCGCCGGAGACGCGCATGGCGTGGTCCGCCTTGGCCCCTCCGTCGTAGGCGATCAGCAGCCGCTCGAGCTTGGCTGGGACGGCAGGGGTCACGAGCACCGGAATCGCGGTCAGGCGCAGCAGCCGCTCCACCACAGGACCCATGAGGTCGCCGTGGTACTTCGCGTTGACGCCCTGCTTGCCCACCATGAGCAGGCCGCAGGCGCCGGAGGCAGCAACCAGCGACGGAGCGACGGCGCCGCGCACCACCTGGAACTGCGCCGTAACGCCCGCTTCCTCCGCCTCGACAGAGAATCGGGCGCGGATGGTGTCGGCGAGGTCGGAGAGCACGCTCTCCACGGAAGCGGTGAGGTTGACCAGCGGCTCGACACCGAGGGCGCCGGTGATGTCGGCGATGAAGGACCCTTCGAGCATCGCCGCATCGATGACGTGGATCCCGTGCACCACAGATCCGAGCCTCTTGCCGAGGTGCAGCGCCAGCTCGAGTGCGCTGCCGCCATTGAGGGATCCGTCGAGGCCGACCGCGAGATGTCCGTACATCGTTCAATCCTCCCGGTGGAAGCAGATTCCGGCATATCCAACGACCGAGCCCGAGTAGACGTACCCGGCGTGCGGTGCGATGCACGCGAGCAGATCGTGCCGGGTCGCGGCCCCCACCGTAAGGCGCTCGACCATGCTGCCGAGCGACGCCGGGCTGGCGGGGTAGAAGACGCCGGCGACTGCCGGCTGGCGGACTCGGGGCTCCATGTCTCGCACTCCCTTCCGCGCTGTTCCCCCCAGGCGGGTGGAGGTCACGTGGCGCCGTCGCCCTCCCCAGAAGGTAGCGCCCGGCTCCTTCGAGCGCCACGTCCTGCGAGCAGCTCGACGAGGACGGCGTCGGCCGGCGGCATCTCGTAGCGGCCGAGCTCGGCCGGCTCGACCCAGGCCAGCTCCTGACCCTCGAGCGGGCGCGGCCGGCCCGCAGTCAGGGTCGCGCGGTAGAAGAGGAGCAGGATCGCGAGGTCAGGCTCCTCGTGGACCGCGAAGGTGATCGGCTCACCGATCCGGGCCACGACGCCGAGCTCCTCGGCGAGCTCGCGGGCGAGGCCGACGGCGGGGCTCTCGCCGTCTTGAACCTTGCCGCCGGGGAACTCCCACAGCCCGCCCATATGGCGGTCCGCCGGTCGCCGCGCGAGCAGGACCCGCCCGCCCTCGTCCCGGATCACGGCCGCGGTCACGATGATCATCGCTCCGAGAGTACCAGCGAGCGCCACCAGGCACGAGGTTGGATACAGGGCGGGTGTGGTGGGTCTCGTCGTTTCCGTTGCTTGCATTCATCGGCCTCAGCCGAGGAATGCACGGGTAGAATGGCGCGCATGTCTGGGAGCTTTGACCGTCTGGTGGCGATCATGGACCGGCTGCGCGACCCGGGCGGCTGCCCGTGGGACCGCGAGCAGACCCTCGACACGCTGGCGGGCTACATGCTCGAGGAGGCCTACGAGGTCATCGAGGCGGTCGGCCGGCGTGCACACGCGACGCTGCGCGAGGAGCTCGGCGACCTCCTCCTGCAGGTCGTGTTCATGGCCCGGATCGGCCGCGAGAACGACTGGTTCGACATCGACTCGGTGTGCGACGCGATCTCCGAGAAGATGATCCGGCGGCACCCCCACGTGTTCGGCGAGGTCGAGGTCGCCGACTCGGGTGAGGTGATCCGCAACTGGGAGGACATCAAGCGCTCCGAGCGCGCGGAGCATCCCGAGGCGTCGGCGCTCGACGGCGTGCCGGCGGCGCTACCGGCGCTGCTCAAGGCATTTCGCATGACCGAAAAAGCGGCAGCGCTCGGGTTCGACTGGCGGCGCCCCGCCGATGTCGTGGACAAGCTGCGCGAGGAGGTCGAGGAGCTCGCCGTGGAGCTCGAGGATGGAGATTCGGCCTCCGAGGAGCGGGCCCGCGACGAGCTCGGCGACGTCCTGTTCGTGATGGCCAACCTCGCTCGGCACCTCGGGATCGAGCCCGAGACCGCGCTCCAGCGCGCCAATCAGAAGTTCATGCGCCGCTTCCGCGACATGGAGCGCAGCGCCGCCCGAGACGGCGGCAGCCTGCGCGACTACGATCTCGAAGGCCTCGATCGCCTCTGGAACCACGCCAAGGAGCAGGAGAAGGAAGTCGAGTAGAGAACTCGGACGTGTTGCTCAGCGACCTGGGCGGGTGCCGGCGAGGACCGGGGCCCCCAGCGCCCACCACGACAGGGCAGCGGTCACCCCGACGAAGAGCAGGGTCCACAGGTGGCTGGCGAGTCCAGTGGCGGCGGCGGTCTCGACCGGGATCCCGAGCGCGGTGAAGGCGGCGGTCCAGCCTGCCTCGAGCGGTCCCAGGTTGCCGAGCGCCGAGATTGGCAGCAGGTTGGTCAGCGAGGCGGGTACCGAGCCGGCCACCACCGTTCGCAGCGGCCAGCGGTACCCCATTGCGACCAGCAGGCGCCAGGTCACGAGCCAGATACCGCCCCACAACGCGATCGAGGCGACGGCCGCGCCCGCGAGGCGGGCCGGGCGCCGCCGTACCGCCGCCACGGCGCGAGCGAGACGCCGCACCCGGCGCGCCCAGCGACGACCGCGGACTCCACGTGGAGCGAGCATGCGCGTCGTACAGCGATCGGCTGCCGCGAGCGCGACGGGAAGGGCCGCCGGCGACAGCACGAGCACGGCCACGACGAGGAGCGTGAGCGGTCGAGTGACGCCCCAGATCGCCGCCGCCGCCAGGCCGCTCCACACCCCGAGCGCGGCGACGTCGAGCAGGCGCGACGCGACGAGGACGACGAGCCCCGCGGCGAGGTCGACGTCGGCCAGCCGTTGCAGCAGGACCGGCAGGGCGAGCTCGCCGAGCCGTGCCGGCAGCAGCAGCGCGGCGCCCTGGGCGGCCATCGACACCGGGACGGCGGTGGCGATCGGCAGCCGACCCCGCTCGAGCAGAAGTGCGAGCCGAAGCCCGCGCAGGGACGCGACTGCGAGGTAGAGCACGGCCGCCCCCGCGAGCTGGAGGGGGTCGATCCTCGTGAGCAGGTTCCACACGCGAGACGGTCCGGCCAGCACCAGCACGGCGACCAGAAAGCCGAGCCCGATCAGGGCACCGAGCGCGCGGCCGATGCCGAGACCCCGGGCCGTTGCCGCTGCGCTCTCCGTCATCTGCGCTCGCCGGGCCCGCCGCGGAGGCGTTCGACGACCTCCTCGAGCAGCCGGCGGTTGACGGCGATGAGATCGGCGACGATGCCGACTGCCCAGATCTGGACCCCGACCAGGATCAGGATGACGGCCACCAGAAGAGACTGGACGTGTCCGGCGGGGGACTGCCCTGAGAGGTAGAACCAGGAGAAGCGGATCAGCAGGGCAGTGCCGACCAGGACCGGCACCCACCCGAGGCGGAGGAAGATCCGCAGCGGGTTGTAGAGCACCACGATGCGGGCGATGCTCTCCAGCGATCGCCACACGTACCCCAGGTTGGAGCTGAACAGCCGCGACGGGCGGGTGACCTCGGGGTTGATGCGGACGGGGACCGACTCGACCTTGAGCCCGGCGCGCCCCGCCTGAAGGATGGTCTCGAGGGTATAGGTGAAGCGGGTGAACACGTGCAGCTTGAGAGCCGCATTGCGCGACAGCGCGCGGAACCCGGAGGTGGCGTCGCGAACCGGGGTCTGCGAGAGCTGACGCACCACCGCGGAGCCGAGCCGCTGGAGTACTTTCTTGGTGGCCGAGAAGTGGGGAATGCTCTGCACCTGGCGGTCACCGATCACGAGGTCGGCGCGTTGCTCGAGGATCGGTCGGGTCAGCGCGGGGATGTCGCGAGCATCGTACTGGTTGTCGGCGTCGGTGTTGACGATCACGTCCGCTCCGACCTCGAGCGCAGCGGCAAGGCCGGCTGCGAAGGCGACCGCCAATCCCCGGTGTACCGGGATCCTGATGACTCGCGCCCCGTGCGCACGAGCGACCTCGGCGGTACCGTCGGTGGAGCCGTCGTCGATCACCAGGACCTCGACCTGGTCGAAGCCCTCTACCGCCCGCGGCAGCGCCTGGAGCGCGGCGGGCAGGTGCGCCTCCTCGTTCCACGCCGGGATCTGGATGACCAGCTTCATGTCTGCGCCGGGCCTCCCCGCCCGGACGAGGACCGCCGCCGCGTAGCAAATGTGGCGGCCAGCAACCCCACGACGCCCACCCCGAAGCCAACGTACCACAGGGGGGCGATTCGGGCGGCAAGCTCGATCTGGTGCCTCCCGGCCTCGAGGGGCAGCGCGAGGAAGAGGCCGTTGGCGGTGAGCATCGGGCGAGACCGGCCGTCGACCTCGGCCCGCCACAGTGGCGACGACGGGATCGCGGCGACCAGCACCGCCGGCGCGTCAAGGTCGACCTCGAGATGGGCGGAGCTCGGCGACGCCCGCTTCACCTGGACGCCTTCGGTGGGGGTCGGGGGAGTGCCGGCGAGCTTGGCCGAGAGTGCGGCGGCGCTCTCCGGCGGGAGCACGACCAAGGTGGCAAGATCGAGCGGCGGTCGAGCGGAGAGCACAGTCGAGAGGTCGCCCGGTACGACCCGCCGGACCAGGAAGAAGCGCCGGCCGGCGCGGCGGTTGACCCATAGCCGGAGATCGCTCCCGTCGTAGACGGTCGACCACCCAGAGAGGTCGAACGACGGTGCGAGGCCGCCGTGCACGGGATGCCCGCCCCAGGTCAGCTCTCCGCCAAGCGCCGTCGGGTCGCTGGTCCCGCGCAGCCACAGCCGGCCCTCGGGGCGACCGGAGATGACGAGACGCTGGCGGTCGCTCTCGGGGGGGATGATGGGGAGATCGAGCCACACCAGGCCGTCACGGCCGAGCGCGGCTGCATCGACCTGCCAGAGTCCCAACGTCGGTCCGTTCGGCTCGCCGCGGAGCTCGATCTCGAGATCGCCCGAGACCGGCTCACCGCGGGAGGTGGCATATACGGCAACCCTCGAGCACGCCTCGGGCAGGCGCAGGACCTGTTCGATGGGTCGTCCGTCGAGCGGACCGAACAGGCGGTCGCGAGGCTCGATCTCCGCCGCCTGCTGAGCGAGTGCGTACTCCACCAGGCGCGGGGCGGAGGGCTCGAGCAGCGTGCGCACGCCGAGGAATGCAAGGTAGGGATGGGTGAGGTCGGCGGTCGCGGCGTTGAGCCGCAGACCGTCGCCGCCGATCGCCTGAGGGTCGATGACCGCAAGCCAGCGCCCGTAGTCCAGTCGCGCCGGCCCGGCGCTGCGCAGGTCCTCGAGCCCGAAGGCGGAGGCTGTGTCGGGCGGCAGCATGTCGAGCAGCGGCGCGACGCGCATCGGGTTGAGCGGATCACGGTCTGCGACCGCGTGCTCGAGCCCCTGAGTCGAAGCGAGCTGGGCCTCGGCGGTCGGGAGGTACGCAGACAGGTGCCCTGCGAGCAGGCCCTGCTCGAGCACCACCGCCACGACCATCAAGGGCAGCGCGGCGCGCAGCGTGGAGCTGGGTGCCAGCCGGGCCATGCCCTCCACGCCGAACGCCGCGAGGACCGCGAAGGCGAGCGCGGCGAGACCGGCGACCTCCGGGAGACTGGCCGGGTCGATTCCTGGCAGTCTGACCACGAGGCGGCCAACCGGTGCCGCGGCGAGTGCGGCGAGGCTGATCGCCGCCCCCGCCGCCCACAACGGCCCGGCTGGGCGCCGCGCAGCCACGCCGAGGGCGGCCAAGGCCAGGGCGATCAGGCCGGGGGTCAGGCAGGCATCGGCGAACGGGATGTCCCCGAGACCTTCCGGCGGCTGGTAGGTCTCGGCGCGCGGGCTGCCCCAGGCCATCGGATCGGTCAGCAGCCTGGCAACCTGGAGACCCCAGCCGGCCACGGGACCGTCGCGATGAGGCACACGGGCGACCGCGGTGAGCGCCAGTGCCGGCGCCAGGATCGCGGTCGCGAGGATCGGGGCAGCGAGCTGCACCACTCGGCCGCGCGACGCCGTGCGGCCGGGCAGCACGGCCCACCCAACGGCGAGCGCGCCGCCGAGTACCGTGATCGCGGGGTCGCCGGCGGCGAGGAAGGCGAGCCAGACCAGGGTCAGGCCAGCCAGCCGGCGGCGCGGCTCAGGCGAGAACCGGGCGCTGTCGACGGCCCACAGGAGGAGCGGCAGGGTGGCCAGGGCGGCGCTCGAGGGCAGCGACCAACGGGCCACCAGGGGGCCCGAAAGGGCGTAGACGGCCCCGCCGGTCGCGGCTGCCACCTCGCTGAGACCGAGGCGACGTGCAAGCAGCCAGAGCCCCATGAACGCGACCACGAGACGCGCCAGCACGAGGGTGTTGACGAGGTGGGTCTCGGGCACCAACGGCACCAGCGGCAGGGTGAAAGGCCACAGCAGCCCATGGTCCCAGCGGAGGGTGCCGGGCCCGCCGGCGGCAAGGGTTGGGTCCCACACCGCGGTCGCGAGGCCCTCCCGGCGGAGCTCCAGCAGCTCCGGCAGTACCCGGCTCGCCACCGGGCGGAGGGCAGGGTCGGTCGCCTCGACGACATGCTGCTGTGCGTGCCATGGCGGTGCGTTCAACAGCGTGTCGAGCGGTGACATCACCCGTGTCCCGAACAGGGTCGGGAAGAAGACGGTCACGAGCACGAGCAGCAGGGCTCCGGCGGTCAGAGCGGGGAAACGTTTGTGGGGCGTCACCGGCCGGCCGCCTCGGGCTCGGGGTCGCCGTCGAGGCCGGGAAGGAACGGAATCATGGCCATCGCCGGCACGGTCGCCGCGAAGGTGAAGGCGAAGAAGAGGGTGAAACCGAGCGCGGAGGCGAGGAAGCCCGAGACCACGCCGGCCATGGTCGCCGAAACGGTCGCCAGACCGGTGGCGATGGCCATGTGGGCGGCCTTGTGGGCGGGCCGCGTGGTGCGCATCACGAAGACCATGAACGCGGCGGTCCCGAGCCCGGCGCCGAATGCCTCGATCACGATCAGACAGGTCACCAGGACGAGCGGCGGCGCGGCAGGGGGAGTGGCACCGGTCATGCCGACAGTCTGCCACGCGAGGGCCATGTAAAGCAGGTTGAGCACATTCTGTGCGAGGACGAAGGGCCAGATGCATCGCCTGAGGCCGTAGCGCGCGATCAGTGCCCCCCCGAGGACGCCGCCAGTGATCGACGCCAGGATCCCGAAGGTCCCGTAGGCGACACCGTACTGTGCTCGCGTGATGCCGATCGAGGACAGGAACGGATAGGCCATGTTGAGCAGGAAGGACTCCCCGCAGCGGTAGAAGGCGAGGAACGCCAGAACCAGCCCGACCCGCGGACGATCGAGGTAGTCGACGAAGGCGAGAGCGTAGGTCGAGCGCGAGGCGTACAGACGCCGTTTCAGCGCCGGGGCCCGGACCGCGGCGACGGCCATGGCCGTGAACAGCAGCAGCAGAATCCACTCCGGGACCGAGATTCGGCGTAGAACGGCGGCGGCCGGTGCGGCCGTCGGGAGGTGCAGCAGCCACCGGACGCCGAGCCCGAGCGCCGCAGCGCTCGCGATCACACCGAGGGTGCGCGGTGCGACGAGGAAGGCCAGCAGCTCACGGGCGGGCCGACGCGGGGCCTCGGCTCGGGGCAGCAGGGTGGCGTGGAGTGCGAGCAGGAGACCGAGCACGGTCGCCGCGAGACCGAACCCGGCCGGCCACGAGGTCCAGCCTGAGAAGGCCACCACGACGCCGGAGCCGAACACGAGGGCGAGGCGGTAGGCGCCCGCCTGGAGGCCGACCCAACGCGCCTGGCGGATGCGGTCGAGAGCCTCCAGGTAGTAGCCGTCGACGGCGATGTCGTGGGTGGCCGAGGCGATCGCGATCAGCAGGAAGAGCACCGCCACGACACCGAGCGGCGATGCCAGACCGGATGCGAAGGCAGTCACGGCGACCAGCGTCGCGAGCACCGCCTCGGCGGCGACGATCCAACGCCGCTTACTTGCGTAGACGTCGACGAGCGGCGCCCACAGCAGCTTGAGCGTCCACGGCAGACCGTACAGCGAGGTCAGCCCGATGGCCTGCAGGCTGGCGCCGGCGTCGGTGAAGAAAACCGTCGAGATGCTGCGCACCAGGGAGTAGGGAAAGCCCTCGGCGAAGTACAGGGTGGGAACCCACCACGCGGGGCGCGGTCGCGCGGTGACGCTCGGCTCGCTCATGGCCCGCCATGGTAGCGGATGGGTGAGGAGGTGAGGAAGTAAGGAGGTGAGGAGGTAACAACCTGAGGGGGGTGGAGTAGGGGCGGAGCGCGTCTCCGCCCGTGGTTTGGCCGGGCGTGTCGCCGTGAGACGCAAGACGCAAGACGCAAGAGGTGAGATGCAAGATGCGAGACGTAGGGGCGGAGCTTGTCTCCGCCCGGGAGCGTTTCCGGGTCAGTCGCTCAAGCCGACACGGAATTGCCCTGTGACGTTCGAGCCGATGCGGAACGAGTCGGCCAGGGACTGCGCCCGCCGCTCCTCGGCTGCGGACAGCTCGCCGGGCTCGAGGGTGACGCCAAGCGCCGTAGAGAAGCCGCGGGTGAGGGCGTTCTCGAGCTCACCGCGTCCGGGCACGTGCCCGAGCTGCTCGCGCAGGGTGGTGACGAAGGGCCGCAGGCCGCTGTCGTCGTCGAGGCCCATGCTGCCGGCCTGGAGCTCGGGGTCCCAGTCGAGCAGGATCGCGCCATGCTGGAGGACCGCACCGTCGTGGGCACGCATCGCCGAGCCGATCAACTTGCGGTCGCCGACCACTACCTCGCCACCCGCAGGGGCGTTGAAGCAGGGCACCACCGAGCGCGGCCCAGGCAGCATCATGTTCACGTCTCCACCGGTCAGCTCGGTCGCGACTCCGAGCGCGGTGCAGGCGGCGACGAGACCGCTGCAGATCAGGCGGTAGGCGTCCTGGAGCGCGCGAGGGAGCGGCCCTAAGTCGAGCGGAGCGGCTACCGCGTAGGTCAGCTCAAGATGATGCAGGACGGCGCGGCCGCCGGTGGGCCGACGCACGACGTCGATGCCGGCCGCTCGGCAGAACGAGAGGTCGGCGGCCTCAGTGCCTTGGTGGCGTCCGAGGCTGAGGCACGGCGGCCGCCACCCGTAGAGGCGCAGCGTGGGCGGGGTCGTGCCGGTTGCGGTCCCCTCGAGCAGCACCCAGTCCCGCGACATATTGAGATCGCCGGGAAGGTCGCCGTCGTGCACGAGGCGCCAGTGCAGCCCGTGTCGGGTGGGGGTCGGCGCCACCGTCTCAGCCGCCGGGCTGGTCGGCCGCGCCGGACCACAGCTGCCACGCCGACTCGACCGGTTCCCCGCCGTTCCACAGCGCCCGGGTGAAGCTCTCGACCCAGGGGTCGAAGCCGGGCACGACCCGCAGGTTGTCCTCCGCGGCCAGGGTCTCGGGGTCTTGACGGAGCCGCTCGAGCGCGGCCGCCGCTCTGCGCAGGCGCCACCCGAAGGAGCTCTCTTCGTGGGACTGGTCGAGGCGGCGCGCCCACAGCCGCAGCAGAGCCGACATCCGGGCGGCCCTGCCGTTGTCGAGCTGCGAAACCAGGCAAGAGATGACCGGTTCCATGCCCAGCCGCCGCAGGGTCACTCCGGCCCGGCGTTCGAGTGCGAGCAGGCCGCGGCTCACGTCGGCGTGGAAGAGGGCGTTCTCGAGCCGATCCTCGAGACCGGTCCCGTCACAGCCGTCGAGAATCCGGTGGCGGTCCTTGGGTGTCAACAGCAGCGGGGCGGCGACCGCGAAGGTCGCCCCGGATCGCTCGAGAAGCTCGATGCGCCGTTCGACCTCCGGCTCGGCGCCGGGGAACGGGAACAGGCCGAGGATCGCCCCCCAGCGCCACGAGTGCCACGCCTCCGGGAGGTTGAGGTTGTCTGAAAGGGGGGCCGGCAGGACCGGCAGCAGCGCGGTCACCGGGGCGTCCGTGGCGAGGTCGGCGAGGCCGACGTCCTCCGGTGTGAGGTTCGCGTCGTCGAGCACCACCAGCACCGCGCTGCCGCGCTCGACCAGCAGCGGCACCAGGTGTGGGCGTTGGCTGAGGACGCGGGCGAATGCGATCGCCCGCACCGGATGCCGCGGGACCGACTCCTGTCCGGGCAGTACGCGCCGAGGGGCGTCCTCCCAGACCACGCCCATCCGAATCGGGTCGAGGGTGACCTTCGGACCCGGAAGGTAGCCGGGCCGAACCGCATGGGTGATGGGGAAGAGATCGGGGTAGGCCGGCTCGATGCGGCGCATGTCACGCCCCCCCGCCGAACATCCGTTCGATGGCACCGCCCGCACCGCCGCCGAGGCGCCGCGCGACGTACTTGGCGAGCACGTCGGTCTCGAGGTGGACGCGCGCGCCGACGTGGAGGTCGGCGAGGGTCGTGGCGCGCAGGGTCTCAGGGATCAGCGCGACCTCGAACCAGGCCGGCCCGATGCTCGCGACGGTGAGCGACACCCCGTGCACGGCGACGCTGCCCTTCTCGGCGATCTCGGCCGCGTGCGCAGCCGGCAGCTCGAAGCGCCAGCGGGCGGAGCCGCCCTCGTCGCGGATCGCGAGCACGCGAACGAGTGCGTCGACGTGGCCCTGCACCAGGTGGCCGCCGAGACGGTCGCCGAGACGTAGGGCGCGCTCCAGGTTGACCCGCGTGCCGGGACGAAGGCCGCCGAGCAGCGTCCGTGCAAGGGTCTCGGGTGAGAGATCGGCGACGAAGCCGGCTGCGTCCGGGTCGAGGACGGTCAGGCACGCGCCGTCGACCGCTACGCTGTCGCCGTGCTGCGGTACTTCGCCGTCGAGCCATGTGGCAGCGATCTCGAGGCGGCTCCCCGCCGAGCCCCGCCCGACGCTGCGAACCGTGCCGACGGTTTCAACCAGCCCGGTGAACATCGACCTCCTCCGGACGGACGGCGACCAGCTCGAGGTCGTCGCCGCGGCGAGTGACGCGCTCGATCGAGAGGCGCGCGGCGTCGGCGAGCTCGGCGACCCCGCGCCCTCCGACCGCGGCGGGTGCGGCGCGGCCTCCGATCAGGATCGGCGCCATCATCAGGACCACCTCGTCGACCAGCCCGGCATCGACGAACGAGCCAGCGACCTCGCTCCCGCCTTCGACGAGGACCGCGGCGGCGGGCTCGGCGGCGAGGGCTGCGAGCACCGCGGGCAGGTCGACCCGGCCGTCGTCGTCGGCTGCCACCTCCAGCAGACGCACTCCGCTCTCTGCGAGCGCCAGTCGACGCGGCGACGGCGCGCCCGCCGTGTGCGCGAGCACGGTGGACGAGGGGTTCTCAGCCACGACCCGGGCGGTCACGGGAGTCCTCAGGTGCGAGTCGAGCACCACCCTGAGGAAGCGCTCGACCGGGTTGAGCCCGAGGCGGCGGGTCAGGCGCGGGTCGTCGGCGAGAACGGTGCCGACGCCGACCAGAATGGCGTCGTGCTCTTCGCGCAGCTCGAGCGAGCGCCGTCGCGCCGGCTCGGCGGTGATCCACTGGGAGCGACCGGTGTGAGTCGCGATGCGGCCGTCCAGCGACACCGCCGCTTTGAGCGTGACCCAGGGACGGCGATCGACGGCCCAGCGCCGGAAGCGCCGGTTGAGGCGGTCGGCGCGGTCGCCGAGGAGGCCGACCTCGACCTCGAGGCCGGCTGCACGAAGCCGTTCAACGCCGCCGCCGGCGGCCGGGTTGGGATCCCGGGTGGCGATGACGATCCGGCTGATCCCGGCGGCGATCACAGCGTCGGCGCACGGCGGGGTGTGACCATGGTGGGTGCAGGGCTCCAGGGTGACGTAGAGCGTGCCTCCCCGAGCGCGGTCCGCGGTGTCGGCGAGCGCCTGCGTCTCGGCGTGCTCGCGCCCCCAGGCGCGGTGCCAGCCTTCCCCGGCGAGGGTGCCCGCTCTATCGACGACGACCGCCCCGACCATCGGGTTGGGCGAGGCCCCGTACCGGCCCTGCTCGGCCAGCTCGAGGGCGCGCGCCATGAAGCGCGCATCGTCCTCATGCGTCATCGGCGTGTCGGGTCACGAGCCCGTCTCCAGGAGCGCATCGACGAACTCACCTGCGTTGAACGGGAGCAGGTCGTCGACCGTTTCGCCGACCCCGACCCAGCGCACCGGCAGGTTCAGGGTGTCGGCGATGGCGAGGATCACACCGCCCTTGGCGGTGCCGTCGAGCTTGGTCAGCACGACCCCGGTGACACCCGCAGTGGCGCCGAAGCGCTGCGCCTGCTCGATGCCGTTCGAGCCGGTCGTAGCATCGAGCACGAGCAGCACCTCGTGGGGCGCGCCGTCGACCTCGCGGGCCGCGACCCGATGCACCTTTTCGAGTTCCTTCATCAGATTGGCGCGGGTGTGCAGACGACCGGCAGTGTCGACGAAGACCTCGTCGAGCCCGCGTGCCCGGGCGAACGCGATCGCGTCGAAGACCACGGCGGCCGGGTCCGCACCCTCTGCTTGGCTCACCACCGGAACATCGACCCGCCCCGCCCACACCGAGAGCTGCTCGACGGCCGCTGCGCGGAAGGTGTCCGCGGCGGCGAGCACGACCCCGGAGCCGGCCTCGCGCGATCGCTTCGCGAGCTTGGCCACAGTGGTGGTCTTGCCGGTCCCGTTGACCCCGACGACCAGCGTGACCTTCGGGCGCGCTGCGGGGGTCGTCGGCGGATGGGCTCGTTCCGCCCGCTCCATGAGCGCGAGCAAGCGTTCCTGCAGCGCCGGCCGCAGCTCGGACGAGTCGGTGAGCTCGCCCGCCTTGACCCGACTGCGGAGCTCGTTGGTGAGCCGCAGCGAGAGATCGACCCCGGCGTCGGCAGCAATCAGCGCCTCCTCGAGCCGGTCGAGGTGCTCGGGCGCCACCGGGCCGGTGCGTCGAAAGGTCTCACCCACCCGCTCGAGGAACTCGGTGTGGGTCATGAGCAGTCCGCGCTTCAGCTTGTCGAGGAAGGACCGTGCCATCGCCCCCTCCTGCGGCCGCGCCGGTCAGGCGATCTCGCGGGCGATCACCTCCGCAGTGCGCTTGAGGAAGTACATCGCCTGTGCCTGGGAGCCGTAGCGGTCCGAGACGAGCACTAGATAGTATCCGTCCGGGAGGGCGGCCGTCAACGACACCAGGCGATCGCTGGCGATGACGTAGTCGTCGATCGGACCGGCGGAGATGGCTTCGGCGAGGCGCTCGAGGTGTCGTTTGAAGATACTGTGATACGCGCCCTCGACCTTGAGATCGTAGGGATCGTTGTGGCGGGTGACCCAGTCGATCGCTTCGCCTTCGTCGTCGACGAAGATCGCGCCGACCGCGCTCTGGACGTCGACCAGTAAGTTGGTCAGCAGGTAGTTGAACGGCATCAATGCCCTTCGAGAAGCTGGCGGGCCTCGTCCGCGAAGGTCGACCCGGGATCGGAGTCGATCACATGCTCAAGCTGCGTACGGGCCTCTTCAACGCGACCGACGCGCATCAGGAGGCGCCCGAGCGCCAGGGAGGCCTCGATCCGGTCCGGGAACTTGAGCTTGGCCTCCTCGAGGAGGTCGACGGCGCCGGAGATCTCACCGCGCTGCTGCACGATGTCGGCGAGCCGGAGGTAGGCCTCGAAAACGGGTGTCGGGGCGAACGCTGCGCGGCGGAAGTTCTCCTCCGCCGCTCCGGTCTGGCGTCGCTGGAGATAGGCCATCCCGAGGTTGTAGTAGACCTCCCAACGATGGGGGTAGGTGGTGTCGGCGAGAACCGCAACGAAGTCGACCTCCGCGAGCTGATACTGCTTCAGGGCGAGGTAGGTCGCTCCCCGGTTGTTGCGCGCGTCGGTGAAGGACGGGATGAGGTCGAGCGCTCTGTCGAACGCCTTGAGGGCCTCGTCGTACTTCTCCATGTTGAGGTAGCACAGCCCGATCATGTTGTGCACGGTGGCGTTGCCGGGGGAGTGTGCATCGGCCTCCTGGAAGCGCTTGAGAGCGTCCTCATAGCGGCCTTGCTGGAGCAGCACCGATCCCTGTCGCTGGAGAGTGAACGCGTACAGGGGATTGCTGGGCTGATCGGTAGCAGGCCTGCCCGACGCCGAGGAAGACTGGGGACTCGAGCTGGAACACGCCAAGGCGCCGAGCATCGCAACTGCGGCGAAGAACCGTCTCATTGGACCTCCTCGACCAGTGCCACGTCGCCGGCATCCTCGGACGGTGGCGAGATGTCTCCAGCGGCAACGGCCGCCATCATTGCGTCGATCACCATCGGGTCGAAACGTGTACCGGACATGGCTCGCATCTGAGCCACGACGAACTCGAAGCTCTTGGCTTCCTGATAGGGCCGAGTCGTTGTCATGGCGTCGAATGTGTCTGCGACTCCGATGATCCGGGCGACGAGAGGGATCTCTTCTCCCTTGAGACCGTCCGGATAGCCGCTTCCATCCCACGTCTCGTGGTGGTTGCGAATGCCTGGGATGATGTCCTTCAAACGGCGAATCGGCGTCATGATCTGGGCGCCGATCTCGACGTGCCGCCGCATGATCGCATACTCCTCGTCGGTGAGGCCCGCCGGCTTGTTGAGGATACCGTCGCGGACGCCCAGCTTGCCGACATCGTGCAGAATGGCGGCAATCCTGATCCGGAAGACCTCCTCGGGGCCGAGTCCGAGATGGCGCGAGACGGCCATCGAGTACGAGCTCACCCGCTCGGAGTGGCCGCGAGTGTAGGGGTCTTTGGCGTCAATCGCGGCGGCAAGGGTGCGGATGGTGTCGAGGAAGAGCTCCTGGTTGTGACGGAGCGCCTGCTTGAGCCGACGCACCAGCGTCTCGATGCTGCCCGCCATGTTGTTGAAGTTGCCGCCAAGTCGGGCGATCTCGTCGTGGCCTGAGACGTTGGCGCGAACCGTCAGATTGCCCTCGGCAATCTCCGACGTGACCCCGGCGAGATTCTGGATGGGGCGGGTGAGCCGGCGGCTCATGAGAAACCCGACCGCGAGGGCGACGAGCGCTGCGATCGCCGTGACCAGCAGGGTTCGCAACTGCATCGAGCGCACCGTGGCGAACGCCTCCGCGATCGGCCGCTCGACCACGACGCCCCAGTTAGGCCACTCTACCGGCGCCAGCGAGCCCAGCACCGTGCCTGCCGTGAGGTCGACCGGGTGGGGGTAGATCCGGGTAATGCGCAAGGGTTTGAAACGGAAGTCCCGCACCAGCGGCGACTCGTCGAGGCTGCGACCGACGAGGTCAGGTCGCGACGATACGACCACCACGCCGTCGCTGTCGATGATGCTGACGAGCAGGCCGGCATAGGTGTTGTCGAGCAGCCGCTGCTGCAACGAGGTGAAGTCGATCGCCGCCTCGAGAGTGCCCCAAAGGTGCCCGGTGCTTGATCGCAGAGGGTATCCGAGCACCGCCATGGGCGAGGCGGGTCGCGGGAGCGTGACGTGCAGGTCTTCGAACTCGCGCCCGGCGAGAGCTGCCGAGTGTGCCTCCTGGAGCACGGCGGCGAGCGCGTCATCGGCCGGTTGTGGCACCTGGCGGGTGCGGACGAAGGTGCCCTCCCCCTCGGGGTCGAGGATCTGGAGGTGGACGAAGCCCTGGTTGCCGTTGGCCAGCGACTCGAGCAGCGACCGAGCGGCGGCGTCGGTGTCGAGCGCGGAGCCGGCCTCGAGCGCGCTCACGGTCGCGCGCAGCTGGGTCCGGTAGCCCGAAAAGTAGAGGTTGACCTCGCTCGCGAGGCTGACCGCCTGGCGGGTGAGGTACTGCTTTTCGACAGTCGTCAGGTGCTCGCGGTTGTGCGAGGCGAGCAGGAGCCCGACGAGCGCCACGGGTACCACCGTCACCAGCACAAGAGTCGCCGCGATGGGATACGTGAGGCTCGAGCGAAAACGCGCCATCAATCCCATGAAGACCACCCGACCCTATCATACGCGCAGGGTGCGATATCCGGGCTGTCGGGGTCTCCCGCGGCGGCTCCGGGGGAGCACCGGCGACGGTCTGCTCGCACCTCGGTGCGTGCTCTGCTACCCTCCGGCAGCGTGGCAGTCCGCGCTGGGAGGGAACAGTGAGTCAACTCGGAAAGCCGCCCGTCGAGCTGTGGCGCGACATCTCACGACCGCTGTCGGCCGCGACGCCGGTGTGGCCAGGGGACCGGGGCTTCTCCCTTGAGCTGCACCGGGACGGCCAGTGGACGAACTCCGCGATCACCACCACCTGCCATGTCGGAACCCACCTCGACACCCCACGGCACGTCGACCCGGCCGCGACCGGGCTCGATGAGGTGTCCATCGATCGGCTGATCGGTCCGGCTGAGGTGGTCCGCGCCGCGCCCGGCGCCGCAACGATCGGCCGCGCCGACCTGCCAGACGGCTGGGTGCCCTTCGCCGCCCGCGTCCTGTTCCGTACTGACAGCTACCCGCTCGACGCTCCCCTCGACTCCGGTTTCGCTGCCCTTGACCCCGGGTTGGTCGAGTGGCTCGCTGGGCGCGGCGTCGAGATGGTCGGGATCGACACGCCGTCGGTCGACCCCTTCGACTCGACCGCGCACCCGGCCCACCGCGCCCTCGCGCGCCACGGGCTGGTGTGGCTGGAGAACCTGCTCCTCGACGATGTCGAGCCAGGGCTCTACGTCCTCGCCGCCCTGCCGCTGGCCCTGGTCGGCGCCGAGGCCGCCCCGGTACGCGCGGCGCTGCGCCCCGTGACCCCGGGCAGCGGCGGGCGCCAGTGACCGTGGGCGCGCCACGGACCGTCCTGATGACCGGCGCGTCGTCCGGCATCGGCCTGGCGACGGCGCGCGCCTTCGCCGCGCGCGGCGACCGGGTCGTCGCCCAGTACCGCTCGCAGCCTGGGCCGGTTACTGCCCTTGTCGCAGAGCTCGGCAAAGACCGGGTCGTCCCGGTCGCGGCCGACCTCGCCACCGAAGCCGGGTGCATAGCGGCAGTTGCCGCCGCTCCCGGACTGGACGTTCTGGTCCATTCTGCGGGGATCTGGAACGATGGCGCAATCCGCTCGCTCGACGCCGCGACCCTCGAGGAGATGTTCCGCACCAACACCTTCTCGGCCTACTACCTGGCGCGCGAGGCGGCACGCGTCATGGCCCGCGGCGTGATCATCTACATCGGCTCCACCGCCGGACAGCGCGGCGAGCCGGGCCACAGCCACTACGCCGGCTCGAAAGCCGCCCTGTGGGGCCTGGTGCAGTCGCTCGGCCAGGAGCTCGCGCCGGAGATCCGCGTCAACCTGGTGTCGCCGGGCTGGGTGCGCACGCCGATGGCGGAGCCTGCCCTCGCAGTCGACGGCCGCGAGGAGAAGATCAAGGCCAGCGTTCCCCTGCGCCGCATCGCGGAGCCCGAGGACGTCGCGGCGGCGGTGCTCTTCCTCGCCGACGAGACCACCGGCCGCCACCTCACCGGAGTCGACCTGCCGGTCTCCGGCGGCGCGCTGCTTCCGTTACCGCGATAGCTGGATCTCGACCGCGCCGAGACGCCCGTGACGAGGCGTCACGGGCTGCGGCTCTCCTCGATCTGTAGCCGTGAGCCTCGTGGCTCACGGCCTCGAATCTCGTTGAGCCGCCGACCCGCTGCGCGGGTCGCCCGGCTTCCGGTTCGGCGTCCGTGGTGAGCACCCAACCCTAATTCGACCCACCCGCCCGCCCTCGGAAAGCCGCGATACGTCGTGCTTGCGCACGCCGCCGCCCGCGGCTTTCCGAGGGGTGGAGAAAAGAACGGAGGATGGACTCTTAGATTCGAGCTGGGCCGCGGGCCTGCGATGGGGCGCGGCAGACGTGAGCCTTCTCGGCGGGAGATCTGGCGGGAAGTGCACAGATTGCCGCTGCTCGATCGTGGTATGACCGAGGGTGCGAGGTGAGCACTCTTCGGGTCTCGCTGCGTCATGTCGTGGGGCGTGCGGGTTATGCTGGATCCGCGGATTTTGGGAGCTGATCGAGCGGGCGATCCGAGGCGGGCCACCACGCCTGCGGGTGTCGTCACGTCGCGATGACGACCACGATGGATGCCCGGTCGGTGGTCGCGGCAGCCGGGGGGGTGCGACATGCAGGTTCGGGACCACATCCTCGCCATCGACTGTGGCACCCAGAGCGTGCGCGCCCTGCTCTTCGACCTCGAAGGGGAGCTGGTCGGGAAGGCGCAGGTGCCTCTCGAGCCCTACGTCTCGCCGCATCCGGGATGGGCCGAGCAGGATCCCCTCTACTACTGGCGGTCGCTGTGCGAGGCGTGCCTACGGCTGTGGGAAACGGCGCCGGTATCGAGGGAGTCGGTCGCAGGCGTCGCCCTGACCACTCAGCGGGCGACGGTTGTCAACGTCGACCGGTACGGAGAGCCGCTGCGGCCGGCGATCGTGTGGCTGGACCAACGGCGGACCGAGGGCGTGCCTGCGGTCGGTGGCGCGTGGGGCATCGGCTTCCGGCTGGCTGGGGTGGCCGACACCATCGCCCACTTCCAGGCCGAGGCCGAGGCGAGCTGGATCCGTCGCCACCAGCCGGAAATCTGGCGGGCGACCCACAAGCTCCTCCTGCTGTCGGGTTTCCTGACCCACCGCCTGACCGGCCGTTTCGTCGACTCGGTCGGCTGCCAGGTGGGGTACATCCCATTCGACTACAAACGCCTCGCGTGGGCCGGGCCGCGCGACTGGAAGTGGCGCGCGCTTGGCATCGAGCCCGACATGCTGCCCGACCTGGTACCACCGACCGGTATCCTCGGAGAGATCACCCGGGAGGCCGCGGGCGCCACGGGTATCCCGATCGGTCTCCCGTTGGTCGCGGCGGCTGCGGACAAGGCGTGCGAGGTGCTCGGCGCCGGCTGTGTGACGCCCTCGGTCGGCTGCCTCAGCTACGGCACGACGGCGACCGTCAACACCATCCAGCGGCGTTACGTGGAGGCGGTGCGGTTCGTGCCGCCCTATCCCGCCGCGGTGCCGGGTTGGTACAACCTCGAGATCCAGATCTACCGCGGCTACTGGCTGGTGTCGTGGTTCGTGCGCCAGTTCGGTGCCCGCGAGCAGCAGCTCGCGGCCGAGCGCGGGATCGAGCCGGAGGCGCTGTTCGACGAGCTCGTGCGGGAGGTCCCTCCGGGGTCGATGGGGCTCGTGCTGCAGCCGACCTGGTCGCCGGGCGTGCGGGTGCCGGGACCCGAGGCAAAAGGGGCGGTGATCGGTTTTGGCGACGTCCACACCCGGGTGCACCTGTACCGCGCGATTCTCGAGGGGCTCGCCTACGGCCTGCGCGAGGGCGCCGAGCGCAGTGAGCGGCGCACCGGCGAGCGCATCACCGAGCTCAGGGTGGCCGGGGGCGGATCGCAGAGCGATGTCGCGATGCAGCTCACCGCCGACATCTTCCGACGGCCAGCCGCGCGCCCCCGGGTCTACGAGGCCTCGGGTCTGGGTGCGGCGATCGACGCGGCGGTCGGGCTCGGCCTCCACCCGGACCTCGACGCCGCGGCGGCCGCGATGTGTCACCTCGGCGACCGCTTCGAGCCGGATTCCGAGCGCAGTGAGCTCTACGACGCGCTTTACCGCCGGGTCTACAGCAAGCTGTACCGACGCCTGCAGCCGTTATACAAGGAGATCCGCGACATCACCGGCTACCCCGCCTGGTAGCGCATGACAAACCACCAAGACACCAAGACACCAAGGCATGACAGGTGAGAGTCGGGCCTGCGCCGCAAACGGTAGGCGACGACGAATCTCTCAGGCGCGAGATGATTCGCCACGTCATGCGTCACCCACTCGGAGGCGGCGGCAGCTGAGATTGCCATCCGCCTCTTGGTGTCTTGGTGTCTTGGTGGTGAGCTGCCGCTAGTCCGCTGGGCGGGGGTCGGGGTCGTCGTCCTCTTCCTCATCCTCGTCGAACAGGGGTAGGGTGGGCTCGATCTTGGGCAGCAGCCGCTCCAGAATGCAGCGTGCCCAGCGCGGCCGGTCTTCGACCGCGAGCCGTAGTGGGCGCAGCCCGCGCACCGCGACCATTCCGTCGAGCAGGAGCTCGATCTGCTCCTGGAAGCCGGGGTCGATCGCGCGCACGCCGTCGTAGGTGGGCCGCGACCAGATCGGGACGTGCACCAAGAGGTCGTAGGTCGGCAGCCACCGGTCCAGCATTCGCTCCCAGGCGTCGAGGCTGCCGGCGGCGTGAACCATGTAGCAGTAGTTGTCGAGCGCCGACCGGTCGCAGACCACCATCTCGTGGCGTGCGGCAGCCTCGAGCTCGAGCGCTACCTGAGTGTGGAGGATCCACTCCTGGGCGTCGAGGGTGGTTTCCTGGTTGATCGGCAGCGGGCAGCGGCGGGCGACCTCGCGAACCATCTCGACGTCGACGTTGCGCCGCTTGAGCCGTGCGGCGAGCTCGTAGCACAGGGTGGTCTTACCGACGCCGTGGGTACCGATCAGGGCGACCTTCATCCCACGAGTCTACTCCGAGCAGAATCTGCGCCCGTGCGCCGCACGGGCGCAGATTCTGCTAGTGACCTGCGGCCTTGCCGGTCGGGCGTAGCGACGTCGGCAGGCTCGCCGCGGCTTCGAGCAGCGCGGCGTGGATTGCGGCAGCGTCCGGGGCGTCGAGAATGCGAGCCAGACGGCCCGGGTGGCGCACGATCCATGCCAGGCGGGACAGCCAGCGCAGGTGCAAGGCGTCGTTGCGCAGCGCGAGCAGGAAGAAGATGTTGGTCTTACCCATGTCGGGCGAGCCGAACACGATCCCCTCGCGACTGCGGCCGAGAGCGATGAACTGATGCGGAAACTTGTCGGCGGACCGGCGGCGGGCGTGGAGGAACGCGACGCCCTCGGGAACGGCCGTCGGTACCAGCCGCTCGCGCGCGGCGAGGGCGGCCTCGAGCCAGGCCGGGTCCTTGATCAGGTCGAGCTGGGTGACGTGCTCGACGAGCGCGTGGATGACCTCGTTGCGGTCGCCCGCTTGAAGCTCCGGGATGATGTGTTCGACGGTGAAGATCTCCGCCATCGGTGCGTCGATCACCTGGCCCGGGGTGACGCCCGAGGTCACCACCGACTCGGAGGCGAGCGTGTCGAGGTACTCGTCGAGCAGGGCGCGGCGGAACCGCCACTGGCCGCCGATCTTGACGCCGGGGATCTTGCCCTCGTGGGCGAGTCGGACCAGGGTCCGCTCGGCGAGCTTCAGGTAGTCTGCGGCCTCTTTGGCGGTCATGTACGCTTCCATCCCATCTCCTCCGGTTCCGTGGCTGAGAGAGGCCACAACTGGCTGAGTACTCCTTCTTTCGACCGGTGTCAAGGGTCGTGGGTGGGCTTGCGCGGCCCTACGCCGTGTGGTATCACGGTCGGGCTCTCGCGAAGTCGAGGACAACCGAGGAGGATCAGGCGTCATGGATGTGCAAGCAAAGGTGAAGGAGATCATCGTTCAGCAGCTCGGCGTCGATGCCGAGAAGGTCACGGCGACGGCGTCATTCGTCGACGATCTGGGCGCCGACTCTCTCGACGTGGTTGAGTTGGTGATGGCCTTCGAGGAAGAGTTCGGGGTCGAAATCCCGGACGAGGCCGCGGAGAAGATTGCAACGGTGAAAGACGCGATCGACTACCTTCAGGCCCACTTGGAGTCTTAGCCTGCATGTCTCGCCAGCTTTCTGCTGCGGGCGACGATGCGCGGCACCCGGCAGCGTTCTCTCGTCTCGGCGTGCTCGACGTACTGTCGAGTACACCTGCGCGCCTTTCGAGTCGAAGACACCACCGGGTACGGCGCCTCGTTGCCCTCGTAACGAAACCCGGTGAGAGATGCAGGCTCGCTTGACCCGCCGGGTCGTGGTGACCGGAATCGGACTGGTATCTCCGCTGGGTATCGGCACCGAAGCCACATGGGCCCGGCTCGTCGCCGGCTCGAGCGGGGTTTCCACAATTACCCGATTCGACACCACCGACTGGGCGGTGCGCATCGCCGCCGAGGTCGATGGCTTCGAGCCCGAGGCGTGGATGGACCTCAAAGAGGTCAAGAAGTTCGACCTCTTCGTCCACTATGCGGTTGCAGCGAGCCGGATGGCCCTGACGGCGTCCGGCCTCGAGATCACCGAGGCCAACGCCGAACGGGTTGGGATTGTGATCGGCTCGGGCATTGGCGGCCTGCCGCTGATCGAGCGCACTCACGACGCCCTGCGCGACCGCGGGCCGCGCAGGGTGTCGCCGTTCTTCATCCCCGGGGCGATCATCAACATGTGCTCTGGGGTGGTGAGCATCCTGACCGGCGCCAAGGGTCCGAACGCCGCCACCTGTACCGCGTGCTCGACCTCCGCGCACGCGATCGGCGACGCCAGCCTTTACATCCGCCACGGCTACGCCGACGCGATCCTCGCGGGCGGCTCCGAGGCGGTCATCTCGCCCATGCCGGTGGCTGGCTTCTCGTCAATGCGGGCGCTGTCGACCCGCAACGACGAGCCCGAGAGGGCCTCGCGGCCGTGGGACAAGGACCGGGACGGCTTCGTCATCGGCGAGGGTTCGGCGGTGGTCGTGCTCGAGGAGTACGAGCATGCCCGTCGCCGCGGTGCTCCCATCCTCGCCGAGGTCCTCGGGTTTGGAATGGGCGGCGACGCCTACCACATCTCCGCGCCCTCCGAGGACGGCGACGGCGCGTACCGGGTGATGCGAGCGGCGCTCGCGGATGCGGGCCTCGGTCCTGAGCGGATCGATTACATCAACGCCCACGGGACATCGACGCCAGCCGGTGACCGGGTCGAGACAGTCGCGATCAAGCGTGCCTTCGGCGACCATGCACGCCGCCTCGCGATCTCGTCGACCAAGTCGATGACCGGCCACCTGCTCGGTGCGGCAGGCAGCCTGGAGTTCGCGTTCAGCGTGCTCGCGATCCGCGACGGGGTTGTGCCGCCGACGATCAACCTCGATCAGCCCGACCCGGAGAACGACCTCGACTATGTCCCGCACACCGCGCGCGAGATGCCGGTGCGGATCGCATTGAGCAACTCCTTCGGGTTCGGCGGCACCAACGCCTGTCTCGTCGTCGGTGCGCTGACCTGAGCCGAGCCCGCATGTCTCACCAACCTTCTGCTGCGGCCGACGATGCACCGCGCCCAGCGACGTCTTCTCACTTCGGTGTGCTCGACGTACTGTCGAGTACGCCTCCGCTCCCCTCGGATCGAACACGCCGCTCGACACGTCACCTCGTCGCCCTCGTGACGAACGCTGGCGAGATATGCGGGCTAGGGGGAAGGGTGGACGCCATCGGTCCGGCACCGATCGACTGACCGATGGCAGTTCGAGTCCCCCCCTGGATTCGTCGCGCGGCTCGGCTGACCGATCGCTTCGACTTCTACCACTTCGGCCGTTGGCTGGTCCTGGCAAGCGCCGTCGGCGTGGTTGCCGGGCTCGGCGCCGCCCTGCTCACCTGGGGTGTCGACGGCGTTTCCGCTGTGCTGCATGGGCGCCTGGTCGGCTTCACCGCTCCGGCCCACGGCGCCGGTGCACCGGACACCTGGGCGCCCGCCCAGCGTCCCTGGGTGCTGCTCCTGGTGCTGCCGATCGCCGGACTGGTGGTCGGCTGGCTGGTGCAGACCTTCGCCCCCGAGGCCGAGGGACACGGCACCGACGCGGTGATCGAGGCCTATCACCGGCAGCGAGCCGTGGTGCGGACGCGGGTCGTGCCGGTCAAGCTGCTGGCCTCCATGCTCACCATCGGCTCGGGTGGGTCGGCGGGGCGCGAGGGACCGGTCGCCCAGGTCGGCGCCGGCTTCGCCAGCTACCTCGCAGGCCTGCTGAAGCTGCCGATCCGCGACCGCCGGGTGCTGGTCGTGGCCGGAGTCGCGGCCGGCATCGGCGGGATGTTCCGGGCTCCCCTCGGCGGTGCGCTGTTCGCCATTGAGGTCCTCTACTCGGAGAATGAGTACGAGTCGGAGGCACTCGTCCCGGCGCTGATCGCCTCCATCGTGTCGTACGTCGTCAACTGCTCGCTCACCGGCTGGGGCGTTCTCTTTCGCACCGACCTGACGCCGTTCATCAGGCCGGCGCAGCTGCTCGCGTATCTCGTGCTCGGCATCGGACTCGCCCTCATCGGCGTGGTTTACGTGCGCGTGTTCTACGGTATGCGGGACGCCTTTTTCCGGCGGCTCCCGATCCCACCGTGGGCGACGCCGGCGGTTGGCGCGACCATGCTCGCGGTGATGGCGATGTTCCTCCCCCAGGTGATGGGCGGCGGCTACGGCTGGATCCAGCTCACCCTCGACGACCGCCTCTCGCTCACCCTGCTGCTGTTGCTGCTGCCGGCCAAGCTGCTGGCGACCACCTTCACCATCTCTTCCGGCGGGTCGGGCGGGGTGTTCGCGCCCTCGCTGATGATCGGCGGACTGGCAGGCGCCATTTTCGCCAAGGTCGCCGAGCGGGTCGCACCGTCGATCGCGCCGCCCCTCGCGGCGTGTGTCCTGGTCGGCATGGGTGCGTTCTTCGCCGGCGTCGCCAAGGTTCCGATCGCGGCCTTGATCATGGTCGCGGAGATGAGCGGCTCGTACTCGCTCCTGGTGCCGATGATGCTGGTGTCCTCGGTGACCTTCCTGCTCACACGTAAGGCCAACCTGTACGAGGCCCAGGTCCCGGGGCGGATCGACTCCCCGGCTCACGTCGGCGAGTTCCAGGTCGACGTCCTCGAGCAGCTCGCAGTGCGCGACGTTCTCGATCCTGCGGCGGAGATCGTGACCGTCCCGCCCGGCATGACGTTCAACGCCGTGCTCGACCTGGTCGCCACGAGCGCGCAGGCGGCCTTCCCGGTGGTCGCCGACGACGGCCACATGATCAGTATGTTCACGGTCGACGACGTCCGCCGCGTTGTCACGAGCCCCGAGGTGTGGTCGGTGCTGGTTGCCTCCGATCTCGGGGTGAGCGCCGAGTCCGCGGCCTGGGTCGCTCCCGACGACGACCTCCACTCGGCGGTGCGCCGGTTCTCCGCCTTTGGTCTCGACGTGCTGCCGGTGCTGTCGGGCCCGCCGCCGGCGCCGCTGGTCGGCCTGCTCAAGCAGCGCAGCGTCATGGCGGCGTACGACGGCGAGATTCGCCGCCTGCAGACCGAGGCTGAGGAACGCGGACCGCGGGCCAACTCCGCGGTCGGTCGTGCCGAAATCACCAGGCGCGCCGACAGCAGCGCCGCCAGGGTCAGCGGCGATTAGGAGTGTGTCGCCGATAGCGCACACGGCGTCTCTCGGGCAGCGCGAAGCCCTGTTTTCGTTGCATTCTCGACCCGTACTCGGAGTACTGTTCTTCGAGTGCGCCTCAACCGGCCCTTCGCGGCGCTCCCGCATCCACCCTCCATCTGTGCGCTCCACAGTCCTCGCGTGCCGCCCTTTCGCCGCACTGCGGCGGGTGGTCGCCGCAGCCGCTGTCTGGTACACTCCATGAGGTGAATGATCATTCACTCAGTTCGGTTCGAGCCTCGGAAATCCTGCAACGGAGGTAGGCTGTGAAGTGTATCGTCTGTGTGACCAGCGTACCGGACACGGCGTCGGTCATCAAAATCGGCGCAGACGGCAAGCACATCGACGAGGCGGGCATCAAGTGGATCGTCTCGCCCTTCGATGAGTACGCCCTCGAGGAGGCCCTCCAGCTGACAGAGGCGAGCGGAGGCGAAGTGACGGTCGTGACCTACGGTCCGGCCCGCGCCGAGGCTGCGCTGCGCGACTGCCTCGCGCGCGGAGCGCACAACGCCGTCCACGTGATCGGCGGCGAGGCGACCCTCGGCGACAGCTTCACCATCGCCAGGGTGCTGGCCGCGGTGATCGGCTCGCGCGAGCGCGACCTCGTGCTGTGCGGCTACATGGGCGTCGGCACCGACTGCGGGCAGGTCGGCCAGATGCTCGCCGAGCTGCTCGACCTGCCCCATGTCGCCAACATCACCGGGCTCAAAGTGGGGGAGGGTTCGCTCACCGCCGTCCGCGAGATCGAGGGCGGCAAGGAAAAGGTGTCGAGCCCGATGCCGGCACTGCTGACCTGCCAGAAGGGCCTCAACGAGCCGCGCTACGCCGCGCTCAAGGGGATCATGGCGGCCAAGCGCAAGCCGGTGGAGAAGATCGAGGTGGCGAGCCTGGGCATTCAGGAGGGCAGCGACGCGACCACCACGATCCGCACCCTCGAGCTGCCGCCGCCGAAGGCGGCCGGCACCATCATCCCGGGTGAGGACGATCCGGCCGGCGCCGCGGCGCAGCTCGTCAAGCTGCTTCGCGACGAGGCGAAGGTCATTTGAGGGAGGCGATCATGGCAGGGATTCTGGTATTCGTGGAGCAGCGTGACGGTGAGATCCGCAAAGCCTCCCTCCAGGCGCTCGGCGAGGCCGCCCGCCAGGCGGCCGGCCCAGGATGGCCGCTGGCCGCGGTCCTGGTGGGTCCAGGCGATGCCGCGTCTCTCGGTACCTGGGGTGCGAAGACCGTGTACCACGCCGAGGGGGCCGATTTCGCGCAGTACAGCGCCGAGGGCTATGCCGCGGCGGTCGTCGCCGCGGCCGAGAAGGCGCAGCCGACGGCGATCTTCTTTGCCGGCACGGCGATGGGCCGTGATCTCGCGCCGCGGACGGCGTCTCGCCTCGGCGTCGGCGGTCTCGCCGACGTCACCGGCCTCAAGCTCGAGGGCGAGGGGTTCGTGGCGCGCCGTCCGGTGTACTCCGGGAAGGCGTTCGCAACTGTCGACGCGGCGGGCAAGCGGCCGCAGATCATCAGCCTGCGACCCAACGTCTTCGCCGCCAACGAGACCGGCGGCACCGCCGAGGTGGTGGCCCTCACGGGCCTGACGCCGACGATCCGGGCCAAGGTCGCCGAGGTGATCGCCTCAGGCGGCGGTGAGCTGGACGTCGCAGAGGCCGACATCGTGGTTTCGGGCGGGCGCGGCATCAAGGGCCCGGAGAACTTCGCCCTCATCCGTGAGCTGGCGAAAGCCGTCGGCGGGGCCGTCGGTGCCTCCCGCGCGGTCGTCGATGCCGGCTGGATCGAGCACAGCCACCAGGTCGGCCAGACCGGCAAGGTTGTCAGCCCGACCCTCTACGTGGCGTGCGGTATCTCCGGTGCCATTCAACACCTCGCCGGGATGAACTCGTCGAAGTGCATCGTCGCGATCAACAAGGATCCTGACGCGCCGATCTTCAAGGTTGCGGACTACGGGGTGGTTGGCGACCTTTTCCAGGTCATCCCACCGATGGTCGAGGAGATCAAGAAGCT
>CAWFFJ010000022.1:0-477975 GCA_963814875.1 uncultured Acidobacteriota bacterium | reverse complement strand
GCTCGACCTGGGCCGTCTCACCCGCTGCGAGCATCAGGTCGGCGAGCACGGCGGTGCGCGAGATCGTCCAGTCGGCCGCCTGGACCGTGACCTGACCCTCGGGAACGTTGCGAACGACGAACCGGCCGAGTGAGTCGCTGGTCGTCTCGGCGACCGGCTGGCCCTTCGAGTAGACGGCGACGCGGGCCCCGGCGTGCGGCTGGCGATCGCCGGAGGCGGGCTGGCGGAACACCGTTCCCTCGACGGTGCCTTCGCCGGGGGGCCGGGTCCGGGGAACGCGGAGCTCGACGTCGACCACCGCGCCGGGGTGCTCGATGCCGACCGTCGCGTACACCCTGTGACCTGCGCTGTCCTTTCCGGTCAGCGTGATCGGCCCGACCGGCAGACCTCCGATGGTGAACGAGCCGTCGCCGACGCTGGCCGATGCGGACTTCATCTCGCTGAACAGGACGCTGGCGGCGGCGACCGTACCACCGTCGACCGGCGAACCGGTGTCCGCCCAGGTCAGGTGGCCGCGGATCGAGCCGCGGCCGAGCAGGGCGATGTTGACGCGGGCGACGCGGTTCTGGGTCCTGATGATCGATCCGACCTCCTCGACCGCGGCGGGCTCGAGGAGGGGGTCCGCTCCGGCGGGCACCTTGGCGCGGAGGGTGAAGCCGGGGCGCACCTGGTTGTCCCAGTGGGGCTCCTCGACGAAGTCGAAGAAGAAAGCGCCGGTGGCGTCGGTCGTGGTGGTTGCGACTAGGTCGAGCACGATGTCGTTGCCGGAGGTCGACAGCTTGCCGCGCGGCCGAACCAGCTCGACGGTCGCGCCGACGACGCCTTCGCCGGTGCCGCGCAGAACGTGCCCGGTGACGAGTCCGCCGAAGTGGCGGGGCTCGGTCTCGATCGACGGGTCGGGAACGGACGGGTCGAGGCTTTCACCCCACGAATCGACCAATGCCGCCGTGTCGAGCAGGTGCGTGTGCTGTACCAGAGGCTGCAGGTCGTCGTCGAGCAAGGCGGACAGGGGCGAGGCGTATCGGACGTTGACCACCCGTCCCGAGGGCTGCACCCAGGCGCCGTCGGCAGCGATGTCGTGGACGGCGGAGAGCGGCGTTCCGTCGAGCTCCTCGCCGTCGAACGACGCGCGCACCGCGTAGCTCGTGGGGTTCTCGGCCGCGGTCGCGTCCGGCGGACGGTTGAAGAGGTAGCTGACGCCGTTGCCGTAGCGATTGGGCCGCGAGACGTTGCCGAGCCCGTCGCCCGATCGGGCCGCGCCCATCTCGAAGTCCTGCACCGCGCCGATGAGCCGGAACGGGGGCAGCGCGACCTGCGTGACGGTGGGTTGCGGCGCGCCGTCGACGGGGAGGCCGGTGACGGGCCAGGTGAGGATCGGGTTCGGCTCGTCCGGCGACAGGTCGAGCACCCACACGGTGTGGGCCGGCATCACGAGCTGGCCGAGGTCGATCCGGCGCAGGCCGTCGGTCGACGGCGCGATCACCACCACGTGACCCGAGGCCGGCATGCTCTCCTGGTTGTGGAGGAAGACCTGCAGGTCGGATCCCTCTGGGACATGGCCCACGAGGGCGAGCGGGGCAGTGTCGTCTCCCGAGGCCGTTTGTGAGATCGCGAGCACCTCACCGAAGGGAAGGGTACGCAGCGCGTCCGGGTGGTCGCCGGGGTAGGCGAGGGACTCGATTCCGGCGGCGGTCTCGCGGCGGACCTCGAGCACCGGCGCCGGGTCGCCGTTGGTCGGAACCACAGTCGCCGCCACCCACGGGGCCGTGTAGCCGGCGGTCTGTGCCAGGTGATCCAGGAGCTCGACCGCACCCAGCCCGCGGGCCTGCTGCTCGCCGCGGATCAGCGTCGCCAGCTCGACACCTGAGGTCAGGCCCTTGGCGGTTGTGCGGCGCAGCTCGTCGATCTCCGCGAGGTGGTGGCGGCAGCCGAGCAGCTCGAGCGCGAGGACCTCGAGCGACTCGAGGGTCCCGTCGCCCAGGAACGTCCGCTGGCCGGCCTCCGCGATGTCGACGGCGCGCTGCTCGACGTCGGCGCGCACCACCCGCGGCAGCCCCTGCGGCGTCGCGGCGGGCGGCGCGGTGGCGAGCGAGTAGGCGAGCCCGAGGAAGCGCACCCAGGAGCGCAGGAACGCGTCCGAGGCAACGTACGGCGGGGCGAGCCGGTCGGAGAAGCGCGGCATGATGAGGGTCGCGGGCGAGAGCGGAATGCCGAGCTCGCCGACGCCGGTCACGAGCCGGATGCTGCCCTGGCCGGCCGATGACGACGACTCGAAGGTCGCCGCCACCACCTGGCCGGTGACGTCGGCGACGAGGCGGTACTCGAGGGTCTCGGCCTGGCCGGGCTCGAGCGACTGGATCGTGCGCGAGAAGGTGTCGCCGGGATCCTCCTTGTGGGCGCCGACGAGCTGCTGGTCGCGGATCTCGACCGTAACCAGGTTCTGGGTCGCGCGGGAGAGGTTCGCGACGGTGACGAAGAGCGAGTAGGCCTCGCCCTCGCGGACCACGTCTGGGTGAGTGAAGGTGAGGTGGAAGCGGGCGTCGACCACGTCGACCGCGGCCTGGACCGAGCTCGCCACCGGCAGCGGGTCGCGTCCTGGACGGCGGATCTCGCCCTCGAGGTCGACCCGGACCACGTGGGTGCCCGCGACGAGGCCTTCCAGAGTCCACGCCGCGGCGCCCTGCTCGGCCGCGCCGACGACGCGGCTGCCGCCCGCGGTGACCACCGGGACGCTCTGTCCTGGGGCCACCGGGGGATCGGTCGAGGCGACCCGCAGTACCTGGCCCTGGGGGAGCTTGAGCGTACCGGCGAGGTCGGCCAGCTCGACGCCGGTGCCGCCGGGCGCGCCGTTGGCGACGATCACGCTCGCCTCGAAGAACTGGTTGAGGAAGGCGACGTTGCCGGGCATCACGATCGCGCCGAGCAGCGGCAGCGAAAGGACCTCGTTCGTCTCCTCGAACAGGTCCAGCCCACCGTCGGCGGGGACCTCGAGCCGGAACGGGATGATGTCCGGCGGCTGCCACCGCGACACGGTGTGGGCAACGTCGTCGGGCAGGCCGTCGAGGTGGACGGTGGGCTTTTGGAGCGGGGACACGGTGCCGTTGCCGTCGTAGATCACCGGGAAGTCGATCACTACGGTCTCGGAGCCGAACGCGAAGCCGACCGCGAAGTTGAAGGCCTGGAAGTTCTCCTGGGAGATGGTGATGCCGCGCGCCTGGAGGTCGGCGAGAGACAGCGTGGTGACGGTGGCGGAAGCGACCAGGATGCGGCGTACGTGGAGCACCGCGAGGGACGGCTGGGCGGCGCCGAGCACGCGCTCGGTGGCGTCGTTGACGAGGCGGATGTTGGCGAGGCGGTAGTCGCCCTCCTGCTGGAACGACGGCAGCAGGAACGTCCCGCCGGGGACGGTTTCGAGGGCGATCGGCTCGGGCAGTTCGGGGCCGTCGAGCTCGGCGCGAACGACCAGGCCGGCGATGCGCGGGTCGCCGGGGGCGATCGCGCCGCAGGGCGCCGCCACGCCGCCGTAGCAGGTCCGCACTCGGCCCGGCTCGCCGACGTCGAGCACCTGGTCGGCATCGTTGACCTGGCCGTCGCTGTACAGCGTCAGGCTGCTCCCGAGCAGCTGGAGCTGGCCCGAGGCGAGCGGCTCGGCCGCGGCGGCGGGCAATGCGGCGGATGCGAGAAGAAGAAGGAGCACAACGGCGAGGCGGTGGCGGGTCATGGACGCTCCCTGTCGGGACGGTGTGGTCGGGAGGAGACCGGGGAAGGTCGGTCCAGGCGGAGTCAGTGTGGGGTCGGACATCGCAAAGGGGGCATGGCGAGGGTCGCCGACAGCACGGCACGAGTCGGTCCCTGACGGAGTGGCTGAATGCCGATGTGACGTACGACCTCCGTGCGCCGGACTGTGGAGTCAGTGTTCTGTCGGCAACTCTCCGAACTTATCTGTGACCGGTGTCATATGTCAAGCAAAGACAGGAAATATATCAAGAATCTCAAATTCACAGATTAACTGCGAAACATGTCTTTTCTTTCAGAGAGTTAGATCTGAGGCGACGTCGCAGTCCGGTGTTTGAGCAGTCGAGTGTCGTGAGAATGTGCGGAGTGAATCTTCCTTGAAGCTGACTTGATCGTGATCAGAAGATTGAGATCGGCTTGAATGGGAGGTAAGGGAGGACGCCGTGGGCGATATCATGGACCGACAGGGTGTTGGCCACCACGGAAGCGCCGGGGAGGGGAATGGCCCTGAGGAGGTGGGGAGGTGCGAACGATGGCCACCAGGCAGACGACGAAAAGTGTCAAAAGTGTCGGCCCTGGACCAGGCGGGCTGAAAGGTGGGGAAATCGCCGAGCAGCCTATGATCGAATCGAGGAGTTTGCCGTGGGAACCAAGGCTCAGGCGCTGTACGAGGCCGAAATCCGGAAGCTGCCACCGGACGAGCGGCTGCGTTTGGTAGAGCTCATCACCCGAGATCTCGCAGATGCCGAGCTTGGCACACGGCCCCGTCGCTCCATTCTCGAGCTCAGAGGTCTCGGAGCGGAGATCTGGCGGGGGATCGACGCACAGGACTACGTCAGTGAATTGAGAGACGAGTGGGACCACCGCCCATGACAGCACTCCATGCTGCGAACTTCACTACGGCGGTCATCACCCCGTCCATCGCGATCCGAGCTGCCGAGCTCCGTTCCCGTCATGGCATTCGGACGCCGGATGCCGTCCAGCTTGCGTGTGCCATCGAGCACGGGTGTCAAGCGTTCCTCACGAACGACCGGCGGCTGCGAGTCGTGTCTGAGATTCGCGTCATCGTGCTCGATCTCCTCCTTGCAGCATCCGACGTCTAAATGACGGAACGTCGAGAGTGAAGCGAAGCGGCTTCGGCAGAGGGCCTTCTTGGAACATTGTGAGATTGTGATACCTGGTACGGTTCAGACGATCATGGTTGTTCTTCCACTTTGTATCTATCGATCGCGGGTTTTGCCTTTCCTTTAGCATTCCTTTAGGACTTCCCCCTGCTCCGGCCCCACACTGAGATCGACAATCCACGCCATGGCTTCATCAACCGCGCCGGCCGGGCCCGACCGGCGCCCAGGCACCTTCGAGAGAAAGGTCCCAAATGGTGCGAACCACGGAGGAGGTGCGTTGTGAAACGAATCGCAATGTGTGCAGTTCTGATGCTGACTTTGGCCGTCGCGACCCCGTTGTGGGCCGCCGGAACGGTGGAGGAAGTCACGTTCTACTCCGACGCGCTCGGCAAGGACATGCCGGCACAGATCTACCTGCCCGACGGGTACGACACGTCGGGAATTGACTACCCCGTCGTCTACTTCGTGCACGGGATGAGCCACGATCATCTCGACTACCCGGAGATCATCGACGTGGCCGAGCAGATGATCTCTTCGGGCGCGCTGGCGCCGTTCATCCTGGTGAAACCGGAGGCCAGTTGCACGCCGTACATCGATGCCGGCTACCCTGTTCCCGTGCACTCCGGACTGACGAACTCGGAGCTCAACGGCGACTTCGAGGACTACTTCGCCGAGGACCTCATCGCCTGGGTCGACACGACTTACCGAACGGTGGCCGATCGCGAACACCGGTTCATCACCGGTCACTCCTGGGGCGGCTACAGCGCGGTCCGAATGGGACTGCGCAACGCCGATCTCTTCAGCAGGATCGCCTCCAACGCTGGGCCGCTCGCATTCGAGCCATTCGCGATGATCTTCCCGGCAATGATCTCCACCGAGTACCCCGGCGGCGTTCCGTACGACTACCGACCCGATGCCGGTTTACTGTCGGTATCCATGTTCGCCGCGGCGGCGTCGTTTTCACCGAACCCGGCCAACCCACCGTTCTTTGTCGATCTGGCCCTCGACGAGTACGGCCAGCTCACACCTGCCTGGGGCGCGATGGCGGCCAACAGCGACACCCGGTGGGCCGCCGAGTTGGCGGCCAGTGGATGGGGTGTCGATCTCTACTTCGACTGCGGCACCCGTGACGAAGTCGGAGCGGACTATGCCAACATGTATTTCTCCGGAGCCCTCCAGGCCATTGGGGTGCCCTTCACGGAGCGCTGGTTCGACGGTGACCACTGGGACCACATCGCCGAGAGGCTGGCGGTGCAGTACACCTTCTTCATGCCCCTCAACGCCACCCTCGAGCTCTCCCCGCGGATCATCGACGGCCGCAACTGGTGGCCGCTGGTCGAGGCCACGATCGAGCTGCCGGGCGACCTCGATGTCGCCGACATCGACACCACCACGCTGGCAATCACCCAGATCAACGGTGAGGATCTCGACGAGCCGTTGTACGCCCTCGTCGCCCACGACACCAGCGACGTCAACGGCAACGGCCGTGATGATCTCACGATCTGGTTCTGGAAGCCGGCGCTGCTGCGTTTGCTCTCGGAGTTCGGCATCGCCGACCACGAGCCCTTCGACGTCACCGTCGAGGGCGAGACCGTCGACGAGTGGTTCCTCGCCGCTACCGACTCCCAGCGCGCCGTGAACATCGAGGCTGCGCCGCCACGCTGCTGTGGCCGATAACCGCCACGGCGATGGCCGACTGATTCAGGGTTCGCGCCTCCCGGATCCCGCGTCCGGGCAGGACCTGGGCCCCGCGGCAACGCGGGGCCCTTTTTCCGCATCCGTGCCAAGTCAGACGATTCCGACGATCTTGAGGAAATCGTCGGAATCGCCTGACCTGGTGTGGTGCGAGCGACTATCCTGCGCTGAGCGAGAAGATTCGCGAGTCAGTTTGCGGTTCCCGATCCTCACCGACTCGACAAGGCGGGAGAAATGACCCTGATCAGGGCCACCGGTCAGACCGACTGTTGGGACGAGCGCGGCAGGCCGATCGCGTGCCGGGGGAGCGGCCAGGACGGCGAGCTCCGGCCCGGCATGCCGTGGCCACGTCCGCGCTTCGTCGTGGCGCCGGACGGCGTGCGCGACCGGCTCACCGGGCTCACCTGGCTGCCCGACGCCAACCACCTCGAGTGGCCGCTCACCTGGTGTGAGGCGATCGACGCCATCGCTGAGCTGTGCTCGAATTGCCACCTCGGTCGAGAAGACTGGCGGCTGCCGAACCGGCGCGAGCTCTGGAGCCTGATCTCGTTCGCCGACCGCAATCCGGCGCTGCCATCCGGCCATCCGTTCCGCAACGTCTTTCTCGGATGGTACTGGAGCTCGACCAGCGCCGCCCGCAACCCTGCCTATGCCTGGGCCGTCCAGCTGACGGGTGGGCGCGTGTTCTTCGAGTCCAAGGACCGGGGCGCGCTCGTGTGGCCGTGCCGTGGGTCGAGCGAGGTGATTCCCGCCACGGGTCAACAAGTGGCGTACGACGTCTCCGGTCGTGTTGTCGTCGATGGAGGGGGCGGCCAGGACGGCGGAACGCCGACCGGAGTCGCATGGCCGAGGCCGCGTTTCACCGTGCGGGCCGGCGCGGTCGAGGATCGGCTCACCGGGCTTTGGTGGTCCGCCGCCGCGGACCTGTGCCCGGGTCCCGCGACCTGGACCGAGGCGCTGGCCGCCGTTCGATATCTCGACCGAGGTCCGTCGGACGACCGATCCTGGCGCCTTCCGACCATCACCGAGCTCGAGTCGCTGCTCGATGCGCGGGAGTGCGACCCCTCCCTCCCGGCGGATCACCCGTTCAAAGCGCTCGGCGCGGGGTACTGGTCCTCGACCACGAGCTCGTACGAGACCGATTGGGCCATGGTCCTCCACCTCGGCCGAGGCGCGATCGGAGTCGGGATCAAATCCGATCGGAGATTCCTGACCTGGCCAGTGAGCGGGCCGCGAGAATCTTGACCGGCCCGAATCAGGGGCCGTGCCGCCGAAGCAGCCAGCGACCGCTCAGCACGCCATCCGCCGCCGGTGCGGTGGCGACGCCGACAAGGGTCAATAGCGACCCTCGGGATCCTGAGCGAATCGGGCGACGTTGTCGCCGACCACCGCCAAGGCGACGATCGCGGGCAGGAAACCGAGCAGAAAGGTGCCCGGCACATAAGAGCGCTCGTACGTCCTCGCCGCACCCCGTCTTGACGTCCGGCACATAGCAAGTGCAAGGAATCTGAGTTGAGGCAGATCAGGTCAGCCGAGGTCGCTCGGCAGCGTGACGGTGCCGGGGCTTTCGATCGCCGCGAGAGCGGCGTCCCGGGCAGAATGACGGGCAACCCCCCGGTGCCCCTACCGGCGGCCGTGGGCGACACAGGTCGGGCAGGAGCAGTTGCGTGGTCCCGTGAAGTGCCGGACGCCGACCTTCTTGCCGTGATACTCATCGACGCATGACTGGAGGAGACCCCACAGCTCAAAGTCGTTTCTCTCCAGGGCACGCCGAAGGGCAAACGAGCAGAGGTCGGCCATCTGAATCATGGCAGTTAGGCCGCTGTCCACGAAGAGCGGTGTCTCCACAATGTTCGGTATCTGCCGATAGAACGTCCCCTGCTCGTGGAACTTCCGAGCCAACTGATGCAAGCGGGGCGCGACAGTTGTGTTGTTGTCGTGCACCACGATACCTGTGCCGGCCACACGGGCAAGATGAGCTTGATAGCGGGTCAGTACCTGCTCGAAGGCCATCTCGTATGGTGTCCGCGTCCCCGCAATGTAATCGGGCTTCGAGATCGCGTCCGCGAAGAGCGTGATTCCGGGCCACTTTGCGAGTTCGGCCGCGAGCTCTTTGAGGCAGGTCCAGCGCTCAACTCTGGTCAGATGGGCGTAGCGGCCTGTCTCGCGGGTTTCTCGCCTGTAGGCCTTGATCTTCTTGGTGTTGCCTCTGACTCCGAGGACACCGCTGCGGCGCTGCACTTCGAGTTGGAAGGTCCTCGTTCGAGATTTTCGATCGAGCGCAGCAAACCCGGCTACCTTCTCTTGCTCGCTGTACCGCCTGGCCATCCATGCGGTGTGAATCTCGATTCCGGAGAGCTCGAATCGGCTCTTCACCGCCTCAATGGCCGCGTCGAGGCTCTTCCACTCAACCGCCGGGATCATCAAGCCGAGCAGGATAAAGTGAGGCGGTGGGACATTGAGTTCCTCAACCCCGGATTCGTCAACGTAGAGGATGTACAAGCGCAGGCCCCCTGGCTGTGGTCGTGCACGCAACAAAAAACGCGTCTAGAGCAGAACCCTGAGGTTCCGAAGGAGTCGCGTCGCGTCTCCGTCTCTAGTCGCAGAGAGAGTATCGGGTCCGTTCGCAGGCCTGTCAAGGCTCAGGAGTTGGCTGCAGTACGCCGCCCCGGACGGGAACGTGCCTGAAAGGTGTCCGGCACATGAATTGGACTTCTCCTGCAGGACCCGCGAGCTGTGCCCTTCGTGCGCCGCCAAGCGCTCGGCCGCGACCGCGGCGCTGCTCGTCGAGGACGTACTCGCGGACGTCGGCCACGCGCAGTGGGTACTCGTGATTCCGAAGACGCTGAGACCGTTCTTCCTCCACCACCGGGGTCTGGCGGGCCAGCTCAACCGCGACGCCGGGTTGAGCGCCGCCCCGGCTCCAGGGGCAAGCCCAGCGTCACCCAGTCGTGCACGCCGCCCCGGTAGTACAGGAGCGCCTCCGGCGGCACTCCGGCGTTGAGGAGCGAACGCACGGCGTCCGGCGACTGGATGCACTGCGGGCCGTTGCAGAACAACACCGCCGGGGCGGCGGCCCGGATTGCGTCGGCGTGCTGCGCGATATCGCCGTGGTAGAGATTGCGGGCGCCGGGGATCGTGCCGGCGGCGTACTCGTCAGCAGTTCGCGCGTCGATCACCGTCCCGCCACTGTCCAGGTGGTCGATCACCTCGCGCTCCCCTGCGGTGCGGACGCCATCGGCGAGCGAGATCGGCTGGATCTTCCCCCAGGTCACGTCCACCCGAACGAAGCCGGGCTCGTCCGCTATCGGCTGCGGCACCTGCTGGGACTCACCCTCCCGTCTCGTGCGTTCGATCTGGTATGCCATGGCCCCTCCACTGGACCGCGCTCGTCCAGCGCCGCCCCTCGTGCCTACCAACGCGCGCCGGACGCACGCGATTTCGGCGGCCGGCGCCTGGACCGACACCGCCCACAGTGCGGATGCCCACCTCGCGGCACTCCGAGGTGGGGCATGCGGGCGTGCCCATCGATATGCTTGCACGATGAGGTCTGTCGCAGCCGGCAAGTCGCCGGCACGGCAGGCGGCGGGGGTTGGTCGCTGGAAGTTGAAGTACCCCTCCATCGTCTTGAGCTTCCACAGCGCCCCGTGCGGGCCCTCGAACGTCCAGAAAGGTGCCCGCCACATGAATCGAGAACCCGGAGGAGGCAGCCCGTATGGAGGAGCTCGACCAGGCCCTGTCGCAGCGGAGGGGCGAAGAACGCTAGTGTTGTTTTCGGGTCATGAAGGCCTGAATTCGTTGGGCGAGGTTGGCCCGCAGGTTCTCATAGAAAAACGAGTAGTCGAACACGTGGTACACGCCCTCGGGGAAGCTGCTTGATGTGGAATCGACCAACTTCAGATCTGCCGGTTCCACGACCAGGCCGGAGTCAACGACCTGCGCGGACGTGAAATGGGGCAACGTCCGGCTCGATCCGTCCGCTTCGAAGAGGGTCGTGCCGATGTTCAGTTCGGCCGGGGCCTTGACTCCGTCGATGCGCCACGACAGCGGGTTGACCACCACGGCTCCCTTGATGAGGGTCGGGGCGACACTCTGTTTGCCTGCAGCCATGGTGTTGTAGGAAATGAAGCAGTTGGTCTGGCTCGCTTCGGAGCACATGGTCAGCGCGGGGTTGTCCTTGAGGTTCTGTTGGGTGATGGACCAGCCGATGATGTAACCGGCGACCAGTTGGTCCTCCACGCCCATGGAGCCCCACTTTTCCAACAGGATATCCGTCAGCAGGTTGGACCCCTGACTGTGTCCAGCCAGAATGAAGGGGCGGCCCTTGTTGTAGTGCGTGAGGTAGTAGTCCAGAGCCTGCATCACGTCGTCTCTGCCGAACTTGATGAGGGTTTCCCGGTCGGCAGGTGACAAGGCCAGACCGGCCATGTTCATCTGCCGATAGTACGGGGCGTAGAGGTTGGCCTGGCCGGTGAAGACACTGGCCTGCCGGATGATGGTCTCCTGCGCCAGCTCCTGGAGGGGCTGGCTGGTCATGTCCATCAGCCAGTGTTCGTTGTCAGCGAGGATCGTCGGGTAGACCCAGAAGACGTCCACGCCGTATTGGTCGGGGTTGTCCGGGGAGGCAAGCCAAGCCGATTTTTCGGCATAGTTGGGCTGGGCGGGTGCCGTTGTTGGATCAAACGGGGCCAGAGAGCCTGCCCAAAGCGGCGACGAAGTCAGTAAAAGGGCGATCAGGAGTATGCATGAGCCAAGCTGTTTTCGTGTGAAGGTGAGCATGGGATGTCCCCTTTTGAGGTTCACGGAGTTGATGACAGATGCCAGGCCCAACGATTTAGAGATTCTGACCATTCGCGGGTTTCGTTCCCCGTCCGCTGGCGAGGTCCTGATCGAGACGCACGTAAACAGCGCTAGAGTGCTCAGACCCCATCCGCATCTCGGCCCCGCGGCCCGCCCAGCGACTGATCGCCTCCGGCCACCGGTCCAGGTACTCTGCCAGCGGCTTCGCCTGCGGATTGGAATTTCCGTTCTTCGCCCTCGAACGTACCACACCTCCCAGCCCGTGAGCTCGGCCCCGGGACGATCGAGAGCCGCCCGATTCCCTAGACCTGACGGCCCCGTCTCGGGGCCCCGGAGTCTTCGGACCCACCGTCTTCGGTGAACGCCCTTCCGAGATCCGAAAGGTGCCGGACACCTCATGTGAGGTTAGGGGCGGGAAGGTGCCCCAGACATTCGGTGTGAGGAGCGAGGGGTGAAGAGGGAAGCGTCAATTGGATCGAAAGGCGAGACGGATACCCCATTCGCCAGGTGGGTGCGAGTGGCGTCGTCGAGCGGGTCGAGCATCATGTTGACCCGGGCCCGTCGAGCTCGGCCACGGCCGCGTCGATGCTGTGCCACGGCACGAATCGATCGAGTCCGCATGGGCGGGGCTCGTCGCCACCATAGAGAATGAGGCCCGGGGGCACGACGGTGTCAGGGTCCCGCTCGGCGGCGAGTCGGCGGAGCAACACGAGCTCGGCGCCGTGCTTGGGGAACGGGGTGGCCGCGGCCTTGATCTCGATCGGCAGCAGGTGGTGCCCGGACTCAAGAACGAGGTCGATCTCGTGCCCGTCCGACGTGCGCCAGTACCACAGGTCGGGCGCGAGACCGCGGTTCAGCCGAGCCTTGAGGACCTCGCCGAAACACCAGCTCTCGACCAGAGCACCGTACAGAGGATGGCTGCGGAGCTGGGTGGCATCGGTGATGTGGAGCAGTCTGCAGGCCAACCCCGAGTCGGTGACGAAGAGCTTTGGGGCCTTGACGAGGCGCTTGCCGAAGTTGCGGAAGTGCGGCCGGACGAGCCGTACCACGAAGCACGCCTCGAGCACTGACAGCCAATGGCTGACCGTCTTGCCGTCGAGGCCGATCTCCCGGGCGATAGCCGCAGCAATGAACTGTTGGCCGGATCGAGCCGCGCACAGGCGCAAGAAGGCGTCGAAGGCACCCCGGTCTCTAACCGACAGGACCGGGCGAATGTCGCGGCTGACGAAGGTCTCGACGTAGTCCTCAAGCCACCTGGCGGGCTCGAGCTCCCTGTCGGCGTCGTAGAGGGGCGGATATCCGCCTCGGAGGACGGCATCGGCAAGGGTCGTGGGGCGGTTGGGCGCGTTGGCGAGTTCGGCGTGTGAGAACGGCAGCAGGTGCAGCAGCCCCACCCTGCCGGCGAGGCTCTGGCCGATGTCATGGCTTAGCTCGGGCTGCCGCGAGCCGGTCAGCACCCAGCGACCCATGCGACCGTCCGCGTCGATTCGGACCTGCAGGTAGGACGAGGCCTCGGGTACGTTCTGGACCTCGTCGAGAATCGCCCCGTTGGGGAAACCCGCCAGGAAGCCGACAGGATCTGTGCGGAAGAGCTCTCGCTCGGCCGGGCTTTCGAGGTTGACGTACGGCAGGTCCGTGCACGCCATACGGGCGAGAGTCGTCTTCCCCGACTGGCGAGGTCCCGTGATGGCGATCGCCGGGTAACCCCGCCGCAGCGGTCCAATCACACGGCTGAGATGTCGTTCGATCGGCTGCATTCTTGCAATGTAGGAGTTTTACTCCAGTATTGCAAGTTGGATTCGCTCACACGCCGCTGCGGCTGGGAGCGTCAGCGGTCACCGTAGCTGTAGAGCGTCGTGACGTGCAGGCCGCGCCCCTGGGTCGGGGCAAACCTCAGGGCTCCCCCGCGTTGACGCCAACCCGCCGCAATCGTACGATCGTCACCCCACGGGGCTGTAGCTCAGGTGGATAGAGCAGAGGTTTCCTAAACCTAAGGTCGTGGGTTCGAGTCCCGCCAGCCCCGCCATCCCATCCTTGCCGCCGCGCGGCCTCCTCCAGCGGCACGCCGGCACACCCCCCCTCGGCAGCCACTCTCCGGTTACGGAGCCGTCACGTTGACGAGATCTGCTCGCTCGGCAAGCCTGCGGGTTACACTCCCCACCGGATGACCATCCCCGAACGTAGCTGGTCGACGGAGCTCGGGCCGCAGGTGCCCCGCCGTGGATCGCGTCCAGTGCGCGCGCTCGCTCGTCGGGCGCTCCTGATGTGGCGCTGGCGCAGTGCGGGCTCGCTACCGGACGCCCGCAAGATCGTGGCGATCCTCGCCCCCCACACCTCGAACTGGGACTTCGTGGTCGCTGCCCTGGTGATCCTTGCGCTCGGGGTGAGGGTGACGTTCCTCGGCAAGCACACGGTGTTCGGCTGGCCGCTGGGGGCGCTGATGCGTTGGCTCGGCGGCGTTCCGGTGGACCGCACGGCGCCGGGCGGGGTCGTGGCTCAGGTCGTCGATCGCTTCCGCACGTCCGATCGCATGCTGCTGGCGCTCTCGCCCGAGGGGACCCGCAGCCGGGTCGAGCGATGGCACACGGGTTTCTGGCACATCGCGCGCGGCGCAGGGGTGCCGATCGTCCCGGTCGCGCTCGACTGGGGGAGCCGGACCCTTCGTTTCTTCCCGCCGTTCGAGGCCACGGCCGATCAGGCGGCAGACATCGCCGCGCTTCAGAACGTCTTCGCCGGCATTCGTGGCAGGCGCCCGGCGCTGGCATGCGTGCCGGACGCCCCGCCGGCCTGATTGGGCTCACTCGCGAGCGGGCTTGTCAGCCCTGCGACTCCCTGATGTCGGAGGTGGTGCGTTCCCGCGCGAGGCGGAGACCCCCGGAAAGCGACTCGGGAACCTGGGCGTCCGGGCAAATCGCGTTGAAGCCGCACCAGGCGCAGAGCGCGCTCGGGCTGGCGGGGAAGTCGGTGGCGGCGTTCGCTTCGAGCACCAGGGCGTGGAAGCGTGCGGCGAGCTCGCGGCCGCGCTCGCGAGTTACCGGGTGCCAGCGGGTGGTGCCGTGCCGGAGGTAGTGGTAGCCGGCGAGCACCTCGTCCTCGCCTGAGCTCTCGAGGGTGCAGGTCGCGTAGAGCGGGGCCTGGAGGCCCTCGGAGAAGTCCGAAGGGTCGCCTTCGCGGCTCGAGGTCTTGTAGTCGACGACGAAGAGCCGGCCCTTCGCGGTCCGTCCGACACGGTCGGCGAAGCCGGTGAACACGAGTCCGTCGTCGAGCCGCAAGTTGAGCCGCTTCTCGAGCGCGACGGTCTCGGAGCTGTCATTGACGAACACGGTGCGGTGGAAGCGCTCGATCATCTCGCGTCCCGAGCGCAGGGCGGCGTCGGCGGTGTCTCCCACCCGTACAACTGCGACGTCGTCGCCGACGCTCGTCTGCCAGACCCGCGCGAGCTCCTCGAGGGCGGCGTCGAGGGTGGGGGAGGCCGACCGGTCGCGTTCGCGGTACAGCCACTCAAGGACCTCGTGGACCACATTGCCGAGGGCGGTCTCGATCGAGCGGAACGCCTCGCGCTTGCCTTGGAGGTAGCGGTAGCGGTAGCGCGCCCGGCACTGGTGAAACGACTTCAGGCGGGAGAAGGAGAACAGGTTGCGCGGCGTCGGGCGCTCGCCCCGGGATCGAGCCATGCCGAGCAGTGTAGCGGGTCCGGGATTTACCACAGAGCCACAGAGACACAGAGACGACACAGAGCCGTGGGACGAGGAAAGCAGGCTGACTCACAACTCCCACCGGCAAGCCTTGCCGCGTGCAGGGGGTGCGGTTTCCAGTCCTTTCAGTTTGAACCGCAAAGGCCGCGAAGAACGCAAAGACGGCAGCCAAGATTATTCACAAGAAACACGTTGCGGTCTTTGCGTCTTCGCGGTTCAGATTTTCGGGCGAGCCCGAACAGGCTGTGCCGGGCGAGGTGCGGGAGATCCCCCCGGGTTTCGAAACAGCGTGCAAGCTCTTCCCCTACGACGCCTTGGGTCTCCCGTCGTGCACTTTGCGGCTCGCACCCTGCATCCCGCGACGGTGCTCCTGACCTTCTCACGCTGTGCCTCTGTGGTATTCAGAGCGCTATCATCCCGGCCCGAGGAGGTGCGCGATGGGAACGTGGGTGCTCCCGGTGGTCTTCGGCCTGGTGGTCGGCGTGGCGGCCTCGTTCACGGGTCTCGGCGGCGGCTTCCTGATGGTCCCGCTGCTGCTGTTTCTCGGCTACACCGCGCAGAAGGCGGTGGGAACGTCGTTCCTCGCCATCCTGGTGATCGCGGTCTCCGCGCTGGTCGCGCACAACAAGCTCGCCAACGTCGACTACCGTCTCGGGCTGTTGCTCGGCCTCGGCGGGGTGGTCGGCGCCCAGGTCGGGGCGCGCCTGGTGGAGCACGTGTCGACCGACAGCTTCAGGAAGATCTTCGCGATGGTGCTGGTCGGGCTCGCGGTCTACATGTTCGTCAAGAAGTAGCCGGTCCAACCGGGTGCTATCCTCCCTGTGCACGAACGGCCGATTCGGGCTGGGGTCCTGTTTGGAAAATTCCGGTGCACTTCTCGCGGGCCATCGCGGCCCCTGGCGGTGTTGCTCCTCCTTGAAGTAGCAAGGCTACGCCTGCGTCGTCGCGCCTTGCCAGGAACCACGCTGGCTCCACGATAAGCACATGGGACTTCCCAAACAGGACACTAGGGGAGGCGGAATCATGGCAGAAGAGACCCAGAAGGTCATCTACTCGATGGTGCGGGTGGGAAAGTACCACGGCACCCGGCAGGTGCTCAAGGACATCTCCCTCGGCTACTTCTACGGCGCCAAGATCGGCGTGATCGGCCTCAACGGCTCGGGCAAGAGCACGCTGCTGCGCATCATGGCCGGGCTCGACGACGAGATCGAGGGGCACACGGTGTGCGCCCCCGGGTTCACGATCGGGTTCCTCGAGCAAGAGCCCCAGCTCGATCCCGGCAAGACGGTGCTCGAGATCGTGCGCGAGGGCGCCGGCGAGGCGGTGGCGCTGATCGAGGAGTTCGAACGCATCAGCGACGCCTTCGCGGAGCCGATGTCCGACGACGAGATGACTGCGATGCTCGACCGCCAGGCGAAGGTCCAGGACCGGATCGACGCGATCGGCGCGTGGGACCTGGACAGCCGGCTCGAGCTCGCGATGGACGCGCTGCGCTGCCCGAGCGGCGACACCTCGGTGGCGGTGCTCTCCGGCGGCGAGGCCCGACGGGTCGCGCTGACCCGTCTCCTCATCCAGCAGCCCGACATCCTGCTGCTCGACGAGCCGACCAACCACCTCGACGCCGAGTCGGTGGCCTGGCTCGAGCGCCACCTCAAGGAGTACCAGGGAACGGTGATCGCAGTGACCCACGACCGCTACTTCCTGGACAACGTCGCCGGCTGGATCCTCGAGCTCGACCGCGGTCGCGGCATTCCGTGGAAGGGCAACTACTCGTCGTGGCTGGAGCAGAAGCAGGAGCGCCTCCGGGTCGAGGAGAAGGCCCAGAGCCAGCGCCAGCGGACCCTCGAGCGCGAGCTCGAGTGGGTCCGGATGGCGCCCCGCGCGCGCCACGCCAAGGGCAAGGCGCGGCTCTCGCAGTACGAGACGCTGCTCCAACAGGAGCCGGAGCGCATGGCGCGCGACCTCGAGATCTTCATTCCGCCAGGGCCGCGTCTCGGCGACCTGGTGATCCGCGCCGAGGGCCTGCGCAAGGCGTACGGCGACCACCTGCTGTTCGACGGCCTCGACTTCTCGCTCCCGCCGGGGGGCGTGGTCGGTGTGATCGGCGGCAACGGCGCCGGCAAGACAACCCTGTTCCGCCTGATCATCGGCGAGGAAGCTCCCGATGCGGGCTCGATCCGGATTGGCGACACCGTCCAGCTCGCCTACGTCGACCAGAGCCGCAGCTCGCTCGACCCGAAGAAGACCGTCTGGGAGGAGATCTCAGACGGCCAGGAGTTCGTGCAGCTCGGTCGGGTCCAGGTCAACTCCCGCGCCTACGCGTCCCGGTTCAACTTCGCCGGCGCCGACCAGCAGAAGCTGGTCGGGTCGATCTCCGGGGGAGAGCGCAATCGTGTCCATCTCGCGCGCACGCTGCGCTCGGGGGGCAACGTGCTGCTCCTCGACGAGCCCACCAACGACCTCGACGTCAACACGCTGCGCGCCCTCGAGGAAGGCATCCTCGCCTTCGCCGGATGCGTGGTGGTGATCAGCCACGACCGCTGGTTCCTGGATCGGGTCGCGACCCACATGCTGGCGTTCGAGGGCGACAGCGCGGTGGAGTGGTTCCAGGGGTCGTACTCGGACTACGAGGTCGACCGCAAGCGTCGACTGGGAGATGCCGCCGACCGCCCCCACCGCGTCACCTACCGCTCCCTCACCAGAGACTGATTGTTTTTTCCACCGCAGGAGCGGTGGAAAAAACATAGAAAGAGCGGCCCCATCAGACAGCGGCTGCGGACCGCGCGAGGCCGTTGCGGATCATGGGATGGCGATCATCCCGTAATGGGTCCCTATCTGCGGCGCTTCCCTGAACTCGCTCGCTCACACTCGCCGACGGCACCGGTCTTTGACCGAGGTCCCGCCAACTGCCAAACCACCGGCCACCCGCTGATGGTGGGAAGGCGCAAGCAGCGAAGCTGCGCAGGAACGCAGCCTGGCAGCCTCAGGCGCTCGCCATGGAGCGAGCGCCTGAGGCTGAATGTTTTTGCCACCGCGGAAGCGGTGGAAAAAACAAAGGTGCGGCCTCGCCGGGTCCGGGCGAGGCCGCGAAGGAGGAGGGAGCGGGACCGCTCGCCTCGAGCGGAGGTACGCATTGCGTGAGACAGGGTTTCACGGGAGCCTGTCGGACAGAGGCCCGGGGTCGGTCTTGGTGAGCCGAGGGCCTCAGTCCTCCGGGCGTTCGCCGGGCGGGGCCATCTTGACCAGGCGGGGGTCGAAGCGGGCGATGACCGCGACCAGGTCGCGCTGGGCGGCCATGACCGCGTCGATGTCCTTGTAGGCCATCGGGACCTCGTCGAGCCCGGCCGAGATCAGGCGCACGCCTTTCTCCGCAAGCAGCGCGTCGAGCTCCCGGCGGCTGAACCGGCGCCGGGCCTCGGTGCGGCTCATCCGGCGCCCGGCGCCGTGGGCGGCCGAGCGGAGCGACTCGGGGTTGCCGCGCCCACGCACGACGTAGGCCGGCGACGCCATCGAGCCCGGAATCACGCCGAGGTCGCCGTCGCCGGCGGGTGTCGCGCCCTTCCGGTGGACGACGACCTCCTGTCCGCCGTGGCGCTCGATCCAGGCGAAGTTGTGGTGGTTCTCGACCCCGGCGAGCACCGCCGCGCCCAGGTGCCGCACCACCTGGCGGTGGATCAGCTCGTGGTTGGCGGCGGCGTAGCGGCCCATGAGCTGCATCGCCTGCCAGTACTCCCGTCCGTTCTCGCTGTCGAGGTCGAGCCACGCGAGGTGGGCCAGCTCCTTGGGGAGATCGCGGTGCAGTGACCTGGCGAGACGGCTGTAGTGGTCGGCGACCGCCGCGCCGGTGCCGCGGCTGCCGGAGTGGCTCAGCAGCGCGAGGTACCGGCCCGCTTCCAGACCGAGCTCGGGGGCCTCGAGGGTGAGCACGCCCAGCTCGACGAAGTGGTTGCCGCTGCCCGAGGTCCCGAGCTGGGACCACGCCTTGTCCTTGAGCCGCTCGGTGACCGGGCTGACCCGCCAGTCGCGGTCCATGACCTCGTGCTGGCGGCGGTCGCGGAAGATCGCCCCGACGCCGAAGCTGGTTTCGGCCTCGATCGCCCGTCGCAGACGGTCCGAGCGCCGGTCGAGCTCCTCGGGCGGCAGGTCGAGGACCGAGAGCTTCATTCGGCACGCGATGTCGACGCCCACCGCGTAGGGAATGACGGCGTTGCGGGTTGCGAGGACGCCGCCGATCGGAAGACCGTAGCCCTGGTGGGCGTCGGGCATGAGGGCGCCGGCGACGCTGATCGGCAGCCGGCAGGCGTTGTCCATCTGGGTGAGAGCGGTGGGCTCGACGTCGTCACCCCAGCGCCGATATCGGACCGCCTCGCTGCGGACGCCGTCCGTGGACGCACGCGCCTCGAGCTCGACCAGGGCGGCGGCGAGAGCGCCCAGCTCGGGGGACTCGAGGTGGTCTCCAGGCGCCGCGACGACGGCCAGGAAGCGGCGGCGGATCTCCCGGGTGTCGGCGCCGCTGGCGGCGAGCGCTGCGGCGGCCCGCTCCGCGAGCCGCAACGCCTCCCCGCCGGGGATCCCGAGCTTGAGCATCTGACGTGCCTTCACGGCGACCTCCGAAGCAGCACCACCTTCCAGCCTACCCGATGAGGGACACCTCGTCTCGGCGACAGACGTCGAGTGCAATGGAGAGCCTCCGCTGCCGTGGGCGGACAAAAAATTGGCCCCGCGGGTCCGTGCGGGGCGCGAAGAAGGAGGAGGTAATGGGTCCGTTGAGTTCCTGATACGCAGGGGCGCGTAGAGGGTTTCATGCCGAGGTTGGGAGTCTGGGTGGTTCGCTCACGGAGGCGTGGAAGGCCCGGTGTTACCATGACGGGGCGCCTGGAGGAGAGGTGAGCCAGAACGTCGTCGTGATCGCCGCGCACGCGTTCGAGGCTCGGGCGGCGGCGGCCGTCGGCCGCAACATGTCCCGAGAGCCCTGGGGGCAGTGGATGCTCTACCGCGGCGAGCTTTGGGAGCTTGCGTACGCGGTGATCCGCTGCGGCCCGGGGAAGGTCGCTGCCGCAGCTGCGACCCAGGCTGCGATCCAGTACCTCGAGCCGTGGGTCCTGTTGAGCTTCGGCACGGCAGGTTGTCACGACCCGTCCGTCAGTGTCGGAACGGTGGTGGCGGCCACCGAGGTGGTGGACGTTGCCCTGGCCGCCCTCGGCGAGCTTCCGGTGCACATCCCGAGCCGGTTCGAGCCGGAGCCGGAGCTGGTCCGTCAGCTGATGGCCGTTCCGGGCTGTGAGCGGGCGCGGGTGGCGTGCTGGGAGGGTCACGTCGCGTCGCCCTCCCACCGGCCGCCGATCGCGGAGGTCCGGGGGCGCGGGAGGCTGGTCGTGGTGGACTGGGAGAGCGCGGCGGTGGCAGCTACGGCGGAGATGTGGCAGGTGCCGTGGGGCGTCGTTAAGGTGGTCTCGGACCACGGCGAGAGGGAGCGGCTGAAGCTCCTTGCCCAGGTCGCGCGGCGGCCCATACAATGGGGCGCCGAGGTTCTGCGCCGGGCGTGCGATGCATTTGCCTCTGCCGGCGTTATCACCCAGGCGGACGGGACCGGGGAGGAGGCGGAGGAACAATGAGGATCACGAGCTCCGAGCAGGACGGCGTCACGGTGCTGTCGATCGAAGGTGTGATCAAGGTCGGGGAGTCCGCCCAGGAGTTCTCGCGCCGGCTTGCGGACCTGCTGAGGTCCAGCTCGGGACCTGTCCTGCTCGACCTGTCGACGATCGACTACGTCGACTCGACCGGGCTCGGCGAGCTGGTGGGGCACTTGCAGCGTTTCGACGAGGCCGGCCGCCGGCTCGCCTTACTCAACCCACAGGAGCGGATTCTCGCCCTCCTCCGGCTCACCCGGCTCGACGAGATCTTCCAGATTTTCTCGAGCCGCGACGAGGCGATCGCTCGGCTCGGCCGTGACTGATCCCGGCCCGTTCGATTCGAGCTGGGCTGGCGACGGACCCGAGCCGCTCGGTCCGTACGAGGGGCCGGCTCCACTCGGCCGCAACGGCTTTCGCGGACGTGCCGCTGCGCCAGATCCCGTCCGGCTGCGCGAGTTCCTCCAAGCCTACGAGGTCTACGTCCGCGAGGTTTTGCAGCCGACCCAACACGAGGTCAGGCAGATCCTGGAGCGGTGGCAGCAGCCCGAGCACTGGTTGAAGTACAAGCGGACAAATCGCATCCCGATCCCCACTCCAGTGCGGATGGCGTTCAGCCGGATCAAGCGTCCCGAGCAGGTCGTCGACAAGATCATCCGCAAGCCCGAGAGCTTTCCACGGGGGGTCGTACCGGCCAGCTTCCGCCACATGCACGACACCATCGGCGTCCGCGTGCTGGTCTACGTTCTCAGCCACCTTCCCCTGATCGACCGCGAGCTGCGCGGCTCGGACGTGGTCGAGGTCTCCACGGACAAGCCGGCGACCGCGTACATGAGCGCAAGCCAGGTTCGGCTTCTCGGGCTCGACCACCTGGTCCAGCAGGAGAAGGAGAGCGGCTACAGCTCGCTCCACTACACCCTCCGGTTGCGCTCGAGCGTTGTGCCGGAGGGAGATCGGCCGTGGTTCGAGCTTCAGGTACAGACGGTGACCCAGGAGCTGTGGAGCGTGATGGAGCACCACCTCGGCTACAAGCCGGGGAGCCGCACCAATGTCGCCGCGAGGCGCCAGTTCACGATCCTGGCCAAGATGCTCAACGCCATCGACGAGCACTTCACGCTGCTCTACGAGGAGCTCAACCGGTTTCAGGAGGAGGCCAACTACGAGGCCGAGGACTCGCTCGAGGCAGAGAACCTGCCGTCTGTCCTCGCCGAGTTCGGCATTGCCTGCGCCCAGCGTGACATCAACAACATCCTCAAGTTCCTCTACAGCCGTGGTGTCGGCGCGGTGAACGACCTCCGGGACCTGGCCACTCCTCGACGGCTCGCGATCGTGCGCAACACTTACCTGTCGGTGGTCGGCCGGCCTCCGGTCAACCTGGAGATCATTGCGACCCTGGCGGCCATGCGGGGCGCATCCAACGAAGCGGAAGAGACCCAGCGGGTCAAGGCCCAGATCGAGTACCGCGGAGCGTGGGATGCCATCCGGCAGGAGTTCACTCAGACATGACGCCCACCGCCGCGGACTGACCGGTGACTCGTGCGGGCTGAGCATCGTCTGACGATGGCCTGCGCGCGGGCGGCGCTCGCCCGCGGAGCCTTCACCGAGCTGCCGAGCACGCCCGAGAGCCGCTTCGCCGCGGTGGCGGTAGTGATCGCGGAGGGTGGAGCGGGACCGGAGCTCCTGTTGATCCAGCGCGCCGAGCATCCGGAGGACCCGTGGTCGGGGCACATGGCGTTTCCCGGTGGCCGTGTGGAGCCGGGCGAGACGCCGGGATCCGCCGTCCGGCGGGAAACCCTCGAGGAGGTCGGCCTCGATCTCGATCGCGACGCGGCCGCCATCGGCCGGCTGTCGGACCTGGCCGCGATCGGCCGCGGCCGGCCGATGGGACTGGTCATCGTGCCGTTCGTCTTCGAGCTCACGGCCCGCGTGCCGCTGATCACCAACCACGAGGTCGAGGACATCGTGTGGGTGCCGCTCACCTTCCTCGCCGAGCGCGCCAACCGGTCGACCATGCCGTGGCGCCACGGCAACGCCGAGATCTCCCTGCCGTGCTACCGCTGGAACGGCCACGTCATCTGGGGCCTGACCTTCGCCATGGTCGATGAGCTGCTCGATTTCATCGAGGGTGAAGAGTAGAGAGTTAAGAGTGAGGAGTTTGGGGTGAGCTGTCTCCTCCCGCTACTCAGTCAGGCGGGGCTGGTACCGGGCGTAGGGCTCCGGGCGACCGTTGAGGTCGGTGATCTTGATGACCATGAGCTGACCGGTCGGGATCGCCTCGATCCAGCGGAGGACCTTGCGATCGAAAATGCGGCGATCCTGCTTGGAAAGCTCGACCTCTTCCGACGCCAGGTACTCGTCGAGCCGACACCTCGTGGAGCTGCTGAGCTCCACACGGTCGCTGTGCATGAGCAGGAGCTCTTCTTCGCCCGCCGGGTCGAGAACGAGCTCATCGCTGCGCTGGGCTGCGGTCCGAAACCGAGAGACTGTGTCCCGATCGGTGGCGGAGGCACTGCCGGCGCGCCGCATCCCCGGGGCGGCTGCCGGACCGAGGGGCACCGGCGCCGGTCCGATCGGGGCGTCATCGTCCGTCGGTGTCGGGCCCGGGTCGGGGAGGAAGTCGTCTAGGTGCGGAGGCGCGGCTGGTGGCGGGTCCACAACTGACGGCTCGAGCCGGAGCATTCTCTCCAGAAGGTGGTTGGTCAGGACGAGCCGCTGGTGGAGCCGGCCAAGCTCCGTCGCGGCGGCGCCGGCTTCCTGGCCGTTGTGTGACGCGAACCAGCGGGCGAGCTGCTCGGAGAAGTCAGCGATCTTCGCCAGCCGTTTCGGATCGAATGTGCCCGGCTCCAAAGCCGTCGCGGCGTCGGCAGCGCCGGGCTCGGACGACATTTCGACCCCCAGCAGGCGCACGACCACGGCATCGGTCGAGCGTAAGGAGTCGGCGGCGCGCGCCAGGACCTCACGATTCTGGGGTGTGATGGTCCACTCGACACGCGGCGCGAGGAAGCTCCGAATGCGCTCGATGTTTGCCGCAGCCTTGGCCACTTCGTTGACCTCGAGGCCCATGTCACCACCTTATGGCGACGGACCGCGCCCGTCGCCCCTCGGGATGGACCGAAGTATGCCATATCCGACGGCACGGGAGACTGCGCATGGGCGGCGCCCGTGACCCGACCTCCCACGAGATGGGCCCCGGATCACAGCGCTCACCACGCCGCGTAGTGCGGATCGTTGTCGATGCCTTGGAGGAACACGTCGACGGCCTTCTCGATCTGGGTGTCGTGGTCTGACGCGGTGTCCTCGCCGGGCGGAAGATCGACGAGTACATCGGGCTCGGCGCCGTGCAGCTCCATGTTGACGCCGGACCCGGCGATGAACCAGCCCCTGCCGGGCAGGCGGACGATCGCCCCGTTGAGCAGTCGAGCGGCGCCGGTCGAGATCACCGCGCCGAAGGTGGGCGTCCCGACCAGGAGGCCGCGGCCGAGGGTCTTGAAGGCGTGGGAGAAGATTTCGGCGTTGGAGTAGGACTCCTCGTTGCAGACGGTCAGCGCCGGACGCGTCCAGGCGGCGAGCGGGAGCCGATCCTGCGGGTAGGCGCGGACCTCCGGGTCGCCTCCACGGGGTACGGTGAAGGCGTGGCGACGGACCTCGAGGACGGTCATCAGGTAGTCGGTCGTCCAGCCGCCGCCGTTTGAGCGCACGTCGATGATCAGTCCCTCCCGACCGTGCGCCGCGGAGTAGAGCCCGCGTTCGAAGGTCTCGAACGACGGGATGTTCATTCCCTGGATGTGAACGTACCCGAGCCGGCCGTGGGAGCGCTCATCGACGATCCGCCGGCGCTCCCGGACCCACTGTTCGTAGCGCAGCTGAAGTCCGTCCCGCGCCGAGAGCGGCACCACGACGGCCTGGCGCTCGCTGCCGTCCTTTCCGAGGATGGCCACGGGGACGCGGCGGTTGACCGTGTCGACCAGCAGCTCGTTGACGTTGGTGTTCGGCTCCAGTCGGCGTCCTCCCGACCGCCACCAGCCGTTCGCCCGGCACCATCGCGACGTCGACACGCGCGGCCGGGGAGTCCGGCAGGACCTCGCGGACGAGTAGGCCGGGCCCGCCGGCGGCCGGGTCGAAGAAGGCGCCGATCCAGCCGCCTCGGTCGCCGTCGTCGTCCCGGCGCGGCCGATAGCCCATATGGGAGGCGTTGAGCTCGCCGAGCATGAGGTTCATGACGTCGGCGAAATCTGCGTCGGTGGACGCTTCGAGGGCCCACGGTCGATAGACGTCTCGGACCCCCGACCAGTCGACCCCGTTGAAGTCGGGGTTGTAGAAGTTGACGTCGAGGGCCCGCCACGCCTCGTCGAAGACCGCCGCGCGCTCGGCGGGCCGGTCGAGGTCGTAGCGCGCCTCGAACGGCACCGGATCGCCCGCCTTGCCGTCGAGAGCCACGTGCTTCACGGTGCCTCGGTGGTCGAGGTAGAAGAGGCTCTTCCCCTTGGCGTCGAACTGGACCGCCTGTGGTTCCTGGCCTCCGGTCGTGAGACGCTTGAGCTCCTTGCCGTCCCAACGCACGGTGTACAGGTCACGTTTGCCCTCCGGCTCGGCCGAGAACGCCACGGTCTTCCCGTCCGGGCTCACCATGCCTCGATGCTCGTCGCCGAGCAGGTCGGTGATCGGCTTGGAGCGCTCCCACAGGCGGTCGAAGTCGATCGAGACCGTCAGCGGTGTCACGCTGTCAACCGTCTTCTCGGCGATCTTCTCTGCAGACCGGGCTGTTTTTCGCTTCGCATCGCGCGCAGGGCGCTCGTCCTGGGCGGGTGGCGCCCCCGGCTTCGCCTGCCACACCTTGAGCCACTGCTCCGGGGTGCGCTCGTCGTCCGCGCGCGTCAGCCACACGCCCCACACATCGAGGCTGCCGCCGTGGCGCTTGGTCGACCAGATCAGGCGCTTGCCGTCGGGCGACCACCGCGGCTCGATATCGTCGTCAGGATGTCGGCTGACGTTGTACGGCTCGCCGCCGGCGGCGGGTACGATCCAGACCTCGAAGTTGTAGGACATGTCGGGGATGGAGTAGGCGAGCCAGCGGCTGTCGGGCGACCACTCGAAGTCGGGCTGGGACCAGTGCTCGAGCAGGACCTTGCGGTCGCTGCCGTCGCGGGCCATCGTCAGGAGGTCGCCGCGCCCCCGGACGAAGGCGATCCGCTCGCCGGAGGGCGAGAAGGATGCCGCATGCTCGTCGGCCGGGTCGTCGGTCAGCTGCTCGGCGGTGAACTCGAAGCTCTCGGTCCAGGCACCGCCGTGAGCGGGCCGGGAGAGGTAGAGATCGGCGTTGCCCGAGCGCCAGGACGTGAACAGCAGCGCCGAGCCGTCGGGCGCCCACGACAGGTCCGCCTCCCGCTGCGGCGTCGCCGTGACGCGAACCGTCGGGGCGGGGGCGATGTCCTGGTCCTCCTTCGAGCGCACGCCGGTGATGAAAACGTCCCCATGGACGATGAAGGCGGCGAGGGTGCCGTCCGGGCTGATCGAGAGCTCGTCGGCGTCGCTGGTCCGCGAGACATGCTCGACCTGGTTGTCGAGGGTGTCTGCCGGCACCTCGATCGCGAGCCGTCGCGGGTCGCCGCCGCGCGATGAAACCACCCACAGGCCGTCCTCGAACTCGTAGGCGATGATCGAGCCGTCACCGGCCGCACGCGGCGCGCGGACGTCGGAGCCGTTGTGTGTGGTCAGGGCGAGGGTCTCCTGAGTCACCAGGTTGAAGAGGAAGACGTTCTTCCGTCCGGCCCGTGCCGACAGGATCGCGAGGCTGTGGTCGTCGATCCAGCTCGGGGCGTCGTCGTCACCGTTGAAGTCGGTCAGGCGGACGTCCTCCCCGTCGCTGGTGCGCAACCAGACGTCCCGGTTGGCGGCGCCGTGGTAGCCGCGGCGCGTCCACGGCGAGCCCCCGCGGACATAGGCGAGGGCATCACCGGTTGGGGCGTAGGCGGCCGTGTGCGCCAGAGCGTCCTGAGCGAGGGCAGGAGTGCCCCCGCTGACCGGCACCGTGTACAGCGCGGGCATGCGCCGGACCGACTCGTCCCGGCGGGACGCGAACAGCACTGCCCTGCCGTCCGGCGTGAAGTCGAGCGGGACATCGTCGGCGGAGGCGAAGGTGAGGCGCGTGGGCGTCCGCGAACCGTCGACCGGCATGACGAAGACGTCGAGGTTGCCGTGGCGGTCGGAGGCGAACGCCACCATGCCGCCGTCGTGTGACCAGACCGGGTGGCGCTCGAGGGCCGGGTTGGCGGTCAGTCGGCGGGCCGTGCCTCCACTCGCCGGTACCGACCACAGATCACCCTGCCACGAGAACAGGATCGTGGTGCCGTCGGGTGACGGTGCGGGGTCGCGGGCCAGGCGAGCCTCGGCGGCGAAGCCGGGGAGAGGCAACGAGACGAGGGCGAATGAAAGTGCGATGAGGAAGAAGCGACGGAACGGCATGACGGCCTCCGCTGGCTGGTTGCGGACGACGGCACCCCAACGTGCGGCCGCCGTCCGTGCCGAGGTCTGCTACGGCAACCCTATCATCATCATCTCGGCGCGGGAGAGCTCGGTGAGCCTGTGCTACGCTTTCGCGGCCGGAGGTTGGCCTGCTCGTCACAGCGTGCCCCTGCTGCGCCCGCCGCTCTGCACACCGCCGTCAGCCACGTCGCGGCACGGCGCGAAACGGGCGTGGCGCGCGAGGACAGGGGTTGCGGTCGGCTCCGAGATCTCGAGCGCTGTCCCGCACGGGCTAGAGGCTGCTGAGCATGGCAGATACACGCTGGCGGACCGTCTGGCTGCCGCGCCTCGGGTGGGTCCTGGTGGCCGTCCTCGCGGTCTCTTTTCTGTGGGGGCTGCACCGCCGCGCAACTCTCCAGGTGAGAGGTCAACGCGCGGTCCAGATGCTGTTCGTCCCCTCCGTCGAGCAAGGGACGCTGGTGCGCCGCGGCGACGAGCTGGCGCGCTTCGTCCGCCAGGACAGCGGCTTGACCCTGCGCTCCCAGGTTCCGACGAGCTACGCCGCGGTGATCCAGGCGCTCGGCGCGGGGCAGGCGGACGTGGCCTGGATCCCGGCCTTCGCCTACGTGGTGGCCAACGCCCGCTTCGGCGCCGAGGCGCGGCTGCAGGTGGTGCGCGCGGTCGAGCGCTACGCGATCGTCGTCACCCGTTCGGCCGCAGGCGAGCCCGACCGCCTCGAGGATTTGGTCGACCGCCGGGTCGCCTTTCCCCAAACCGTCCGTGGCCGGTTGCGGGCCGCGATGGTGGCCCGCCTCGACGAGCTCGCACCTGGCTGGGTCGAGTTCCCTGTCAGCGATGACAAGACCGCGATCTGGACCCTGGTCGAGCGTCGCGATGGCGTCGACGCCGCCGTCAGCCGCTATGTCTACTCCGGTCCACACGACCTCGTCGGGGACGGGCGCAAGGAGCTCGAGTACGACCGTCCCGGCACGCTCGAGGAGACCCGGATCGTCGAGACCTCGGAGCACCCCGTCGACGAGCAGTCGACCGTCTACTACGGCTGCATCATGACCCGCACCGACTCCGGCATCCGCCGTCTCGAGGACCTCAACGGGCAGCCGTTCGCGTTCTCCGACGAAACCTCGACCTCGGGCCACATCTTTCCCCGCATTCTGCTCAACCGCGCCGGTGTCACCCTCGGCCACGTCTACTTCGCGGGCGGTCACCCGAATGTCGTGCAAGCGGTGCGGGACGGCAAGGTCGCGGGCGGATCGGCGTTCTACTCGCCGCCCTCGGCCACCAGCCAACGCGACGGGACCCTGGTGGCCGACGCGCGGATGCTGCTGCTGAAGAACATGCAGAGCCAGGAGGAGCGGCGGAAGTTCCTCGATCAGGTCCGGGTGATCGCGCTTACCGACCCGATCCCGAACGATGTGTGCTGCGTCCGCCGCGACTTCCCACGCCATCTGTGGGAGCAGTTCGAGGCCTCGCTGCAGACCTTCCTGGCGACCCCAAACGGTCAGTCGGCGTACTACGATCTGGTCGCCGGGATCGCGGCCAAGCCGTGCAGCGACAGGGACTTCGACGGATTCCGGACGGCTCTCAAGGAGTCCGGGGTGAGCGCGACGCGGCTTTTGGAGGCGGCGGAGGAGCGGCTCCGCCACCAGCGCGAGGGAAAGGGCGGCGGTTCGTGAGCCCGGGAGCCCAGCTCGCGGACCAGCCTGCCGACCACATCGCGGTCAGGGTCGAAGGTCTCGGCATGGTCTACCCGGGTGGCGTGCGGGCGCTCGCCGACGTCTCGCTCGAGGTGCAGGACGGGGAGTTTCTCGCCATCCTCGGACTGTCGGGTTCGGGGAAGTCGACCCTGCTGCGCTGCATCAACCGGCTGGTCACCGCGACCGAGGGCCGGGTGCTGATCTTCGACGAGGACATTACCGCAGCTCAAGGGGCCCGACTTCGGGCCATGCGCCGCAGTGCCGCGATGATCTTCCAGCAGTTCAACCTGGTGCGGCGGCACACCGTGCTGACCAACGTCCTCGCTGGATCGCTGGGGCGGGCCGGGCTCGCCGGGAGCCTCTTCCTGCGTTTCACGCCGGCCGAGCACGAGCGCGCGATGGCCTGTCTCGAGCGGGTCGGCATGGCCGACCGTGCGGGCAGCCGTGCCGACGCGCTGTCGGGCGGTCAGCAGCAGCGGGTGGCGATCGCACGGGCTCTGATGCAGGATCCGCGTCTCATCCTGGCCGACGAACCGGTGGCCTCGCTCGACCCCGCGCTGCGGCACTCCGTCATGCGGCACATCGAAGCGCTCAACCGCGAGGAGGGGCTCACCGTGCTGTGCTCGCTGCACGATCTCGATCTGGTCACGCGCTACGCGACGCGTCTGGTCGCGCTGCGTGACGGGCGGTTGGTGTGGTCCGGCACTCCGGGCGAGTTCGATCCCGGAACCTACCGCGAGATCTACGGCGAGGACGCCGAGACGTCCTCGGTGGCGGGGTGATCGCGATGCCGCGCGGGAACGAGACCGAGCATCCGCTGATCGGATGGCCGAAGAACATCGCCCGCCTCAACACGGTGGCGGTGGACGCGGTGCTGATCGCGACCGCGTGGCTGATGGTCGAGTTCCTCGTGCTCGCCTTCTCTGGCCGCCGCGGGCCGACCGGGCTGATCCTCACCGCCGAGCAGATCCTCGACCTGCTCCACTACGCGTGGGCCGCGGCCGGCAGCCTGGTGCTGGCGACGCTGTGGAACCTGTTCTACCGCACCATCGGCGCCTCGCCCGGGAGGCTCATCGTCCGCGGTGCGCCGGAGGCCGAGCGCGACCGGCCCTGGACCCAGCGCATCTCGGGCTGGTTCGTCGCGGTGTTCATCGAGCTCACGTTCTTCACCGGTTGGCTGGTGACCGAGCTTGACGTGATCTCGTTCCTGACCAAGTTCTCGAAGGCGTCGGACATCATCCGCGGGCTGCTCCAGCCCTCGTCGAGCGTCCTCCACGAGGGGCTGGTGCTGCTCGTCCAGACCGTGTTCCTGGCCTTCATGGCGACTGCGTTCGCAATTCCGATCGCCTTCGTCATGGCCTTCCCTTCGGCACGCAACCTGACCCGAGGTTCCTTAGCCGCCCGGATCGCCTACACGGTGATGCGCACCCTGATGAACTTCGTGCGTGCGGTCGAGCCGCTGGTATGGGCGCTGATCTTCATCTCGTGGGTCGGGATCGGGCCGTTCGCGGGCGTGCTGGCGCTGTGGGTGCACTCGGTCGCGGCCCTGACCAAGCTCTACTCGGAGCAGATCGAGAGCATCGACACGGGTCCGATGGACGCCATCACGGCCACCGGCGCAGGAACGCTCCAGATCCTGCGCTACGGGGTCGTGCCGCAGGTGATCCCGCCCTTTCTCTCGTTCACGATCTACCGCTGGGACATCAACGTGCGCATGTCCACGATCATCGGTTTCGTCGGCGGCGGCGGCATCGGCTACATCCTCAAACCGAGGGTCGACCTCGGCGAGTGGGGCGAGGTCGGGACCCTGGTGCTGCTCATCGCGGGCACCGTGTGGCTGATGGACATCCTCTCGGCGCGGATCCGGGAGAGAATAGTCTAGGTCGGTTCTTCGGCCGAGCTCTGAAGCAACCTCGCGATCGTGGCGTTCAGAATATTGAAGGTGAAGGGTTTCGCCAGAATGGCCTGGACGCCGAGCGTCTCGAGCTCAGCACTTTCGTGCCCGAGGGTGTACCCGCTCATCAGCACGATCGGAAGGTCGGGCTGCTCGGCACGCAGGGAGCGACACAGCTCGATGCCATCCATTTCGGGCATGACCACATCCGTCAGCACCAGGTCGACGTTGCGAGGGTCGGCGATCCACGTCTCGAGTGCCTCACGGCCGTTTCTGGCGGTCGTGACGCCGTAGCCGCAAGCCAACAGAGCCTCCTCGAGACCACGAAGCACAGCGAGGTTGTCCTCTACGACGAGGATTCGGCCGTGGACGGAGGGCACGATCTCTTCGTTCGCGGGAAGGGCGGGTTGTTCGCCATGCTCGCTGCGTGGAAGGACGAGGGTAAAGGTCGTGCCCAGACCTTCGGTGCTCGTGAAGCGAACCACTCCGCCATGGTCGTCGACGATCCCGTAAACCTGCGCGAGGCCGAGGCCGGTTCCTTGGCCGGAGGGCTTGGTGGTGAAGAACGGCTCGAAAACGTGCGGCCGAACGTGCTCGGGAACCCCAACACCGATATCGACGACGTCGAGCCGGACCCACCTGCCTGCAGGAAGATCGGGCACCGGCGACGATCGCTCGTTCGCGGTGTCAATATTGGACAGTCTCAACACGATTCCACCGCCGCCCGGCATTGCATCGCGGGCGTTCACGACGAGATTGGTTATCACCTGCTGGAGCTTGGAGACGTCGGCCAGGACGTAGTGATCCCCCTCCTCGATCTCGACGGTGATGGTGATGTTCTCCGGGATCGTACGCCGCAGCAGCCGGGTCAGCTCGCGGACCAGGGCACCGAGGTCCACCGACTCGCGAACTGAGGGCGATGTTCGGCTGAAGTCGAGGATTTGCCGAATCAGCTGAGCACCCCGGTGACCCTCTAGTGTGATGTCGCGGGCCATGCGCCGCAGCGGATCCGGAAGTGTGTCGCTCTTCGCAATGACCTCGCCGGCCATCATGATACCTTGGAGAATGTTGTTGAAGTCATGAGCGATACCCGCCGCGAGGCGGCCGACCGCGGCGAGACGGTCCTGGCGCTGCATCTGGTCCTCGATCTCGCGTTCACGAGTCACCTCGCGCACCACGATGACCGTCGACGGGGCGTCTGTGGAGGGCCCGACGTCGCCGGTCACCACAGTGAAGACCCTCCGCTGCGGGTGATCGACGGCGATCTCCTGACGGGGACCCGGCCCGGCGGGGGTCAGATCAGCGATCCCGTAGCCCCCGATCCGCTCGATCGGATCTCCGACCGAGGCTGAGGTCAGCACAGGCAGAAGGCGGCGAGCCACGAGGTTGGCCAGTACGATCCGGTGCTCGCTGTCGATCAGCAGAATGCCGTCGGGGAGGTGCTCAACCAGGCGGCTGAGCCTGCGCCTTTCGGCCTCGAGGGCGTCTCGAAGCTTGGACCCATGAACAGCCAGCGCCAGCTGTCCGGCCAGGTCGGATCCGAACTGCCGGCACTCCGCAGAGAGCTCGTCGGGTTTGTGCACTGCAAGGAACAAGGTCCCGAGCAGGGTTCGATCGGCGACGAGGGGAATCAGGTGGACGGCCCCGACACGCGCGGAGGTATCTCCGACAAGAAAAGGAGCGACGGCGGCCGCGGCCGCCGAGGAGCCGGATCTGACAACAGCGTTCCCCGCACGTAGCTCGACGATGTCCGGGAGCTCCGTCATGTCCACGGTCGCGTCGCTGATGCAGGTGCCGGTGCCGGCGCCCTTTCCGAGGCGCCGCCCGACCGATGAGAGCGCCCTGTCAGGAGATCTCCCGTCGACGACCGCGAGACCGACCGTGGCCGACGGGTACGCGTCGAGCACCACGTCAATGATGGTTTGGGCCAGCTCGGCGATCGGCGTACCAGTCAGTGCACTACCACCGACGGTGGCGTGGGCCGAGAGACTCCGGAACTGGGTACCGAGCCGTCCGGCCATCCAGTTGAGGGAGTCGCCGAGCTCCTCGAACTCGTCCCCGGAGGTGATCGCGACACGGGTGTCGAAGGCGCCGTCGGCGATGCGCGAGGTTGCCTCGCGGAGGTCCTGCAAGGGTCCGAGCGAGCGCCGTATCTGAATCAGGCTGATCAGCAGCACGATCCACAGCGAGAGCAGCAGCACGAGCGGGAAGGTCGCCTGGAAGTCGGCTATCGGCTGCAGAGCGAGGCGGCGGTCCTCGCTGATCACGACCGTCCAGGCCGGTGTCTGGTAGTTCGTGCGCATGGAGATGGGCCAGTAGCCGGCGAGGAAAGTCCGTCCATCCGAGCTCCAACCGAAGCGGCGGTCGGTCGAGTGCCCTGCGGCCTCGGCGAGGGTGTGCGCGAAGTCCTCGGGTATCGCGAGCGAACGGATGAGCATGCGGCCGTCCTCGTCGACCACACACAGCTCCACCGAGGGCGGTAACGGGTTCTTCGGCCCAACACCCCAGAGAAACTCCCCCTTGACGAGGCCCCAGACGACACCTTTGTCGGCGGAGGACGGTTCGACCCGCCGCGCGAGCAGTACCTTGGCCATCAGGCCATCGCTCGGGCGAACCCGGATCAGGGTGTTGTCGCCGTCGAGGTGCTCGATCTCGGCGGCGGTGAGCGGCGCCGGAGCTTCAATCTCGCCGGTCAGTATCGCCTCGACGTGGCCGTCCTGCGCGCTCAGCGCGACGCCCTCGAAGTAGCTCTGAAGCTGGGCCGTGAGTCCTGGCGGGAGCGGCGCGTCCGCCGAGTGTTCGAACCGAAGCTGGCTTGCCGCGAGGTCGAGGTCGGCCTCGAGCAGGAGCAGGCGCTCCACGATGCCCATCGCAGTCGCCTTGGCCTGCTGGTGAATGCGGCGGTGGTTCTGCTCGCGAAGGTTGGTGATCACCTGGCGGAACGACAGAGCTCCGATCAGGGCGACAGGCGCGAGCGCGCTGGCGAAGAAGAGGAGCACGACCCGGCGTGCCAGCCGGCTGCGAAACACGTTGCTCGTACCGCGATCGGCCACGCTCAGTACTCCGATGCCAGGCCGACAAACGTGCCGTCGGCGGCTCGAACGATGTCGTCACGGCTCAACTCGGACGTCAGTGGCGGCGCGGAACGACCATCTGGACCCATGCTGTACAGGTCGAAGTCGGAGTTCAGCGGGACCAAGAACCGGTCCTTTCTCCAATGGCCCCTGCCATGGTTGCCGGCTCCCGCGATGCGGAGATACTGGTAGGGGTTGCCCCAGGGGTCGATTGGCACCTTCACGCCGAGCTGGTCGAGGCTGTCAGGCAGGTTTCCGGTGTCGAGCTGGAACGAGAGGACCATGCGTTCGATGTTCCGGATGTCATCAACGGCTTTGTCCTGCTGGGTTTCAACCAGCGCTTTGAGCATGTTCGGCAGCATGATCGCGCTCAGAGTCGCAATAATGGCCACGACCACCAGGACCTCTGTCAGAGTGAAGCCGGCGCACATTTGGGGTCTCAAGAGCCGAAGTCTACTGCGCGTCCCTCGACCGATGGCATGTGCCATGCCCTCCGGAGAGGGAGCCTCCGGGAGAGCCGGGGGCGCGTTCAGAGAACCGCCCCCGTCCATGGGAATGGGGCAGGAATGCACGCTCACAGTCTACGCCCTGCAAGTTTGGAAAGCTACGGATTTGCAGTAGTTTACATTGACATGCGCTTGACTTTCTAAACTCTCATGCCTTGTCTTGGCGGCCGCTGCTGAGCGGGTTGCGGTACGCGCCGAGCGAACAAAGGCGAGGGGATCGCGCAACGCGCGTTTGGCAGCCCGCCTCGGGTGGTGCAGCTACCGGCGGAGCGAGTCCTGCAGCGCACCCTCAATGCGAGGGGCCGCAAACTCGAAACCTGCAGCCTCGAGCGCCGACGGCACGGCGCGGGTGCTGGCGAGCAGGAGGGCATCGGCCATTTCCCCGAGGGCGAGCCGGACGGCGAATGCAGGAGCTGGCAGGGCCGCCGGGCGGTGGAGAGCGCGGCCGAGGGCGGAGGTGAAGTCCCGGCACCGAGTGGGCTGGGGGGCGACCACGTTGACCCCGCCCTCGAGCGCGTCGTTCTCGGCCGCGAAGTGAAAGGCGGCAACCGCGTCTGCGATCCCCACCCACGGCCACCACTGGCGGCCCGATCCGATCGGACCACCGAGCCCGAGCTTGAACGGGAGCAGCATGCGGTCCAGCGCGCCTCCATTCGAGGACACCACCATACCGAGACGGAGGCAGACCACCCGGGTACGCTCCGTGCGAGCCTCCTCGGCCTCGGTCTCCCATGCGGCGCAGAGGTCGGCGAGAAACCCCGAGCCGCGATCGGCCGTGTCGTCGAGGATCTCGTCGCCGCGGTCGCCGTAGTAGCCCGTTGCGGAGGCGTTGACCAGCACCCGCGGTGGCGGGTCAGCACTCCTGATGGCGTCGGCGAGCACTCGGGTGGGCTCGGTCCGGCTGGACCACAGCTCATGCTTGGTGCGCTCGGTCCACCGTCCAGCGCCGATGTTGCGGCCATTCAGGTTGACGACCGCGTCGACCCCGACGAGGTGTTCGGGATCGAGCTCACCAGCTCCGGGGTCCCAGGCCAGCTCGTCGCCGGCAACGGTGCTGCGTCCCCGAACCAAGCGTTTCACCTCGTGACCCTCGTTCACGAGTCGGCGCACCAACAGGGTTCCGATCATGCCGCTCGCACCCGAGACGACGATCCTCATCTCCGCCTCCGTTTTGACCTGCAACACAACCGAACGCCACGTCATGCCCGGAGGGGGAATACCACAGAGGCTCAGGGCGGGCGCTGCCCGCAACCCAGGAGCGGTACCGGGCGGACCTGAGAGCCGGTGCTGACGGCTGTGAGCCACAGGCATCGGGCGCCCGAATCCGGGGGACGGGCGGCAGGCAGCGGGCAGCGGGGGCGGGATCGGGATCCCGGTCGCCGCCGCGAGGTCCCGAGCCCGATCCGTAGCATCGTGGGTGGCCGGGGGCTCTGTGTCCCTCTCTGTGCCTCTGTGGTTTTCTATGTCCAACCAGCGAGATGGGAGCTGACGATGTCGGCGAGCGCGGCGATGTGGTCGGGGCGGGCGTTGAGGGCCGGGATGTACCGGTAGCCGGTCCCGCCGGCGTGCTCGAAGATCTTGCGATTGGTCACCGCGATCTCCTCGAGGGTCTCAAGACAGTCGGCGGAGAAGCCTGGGCACACGACGTCGATCCCGTCGAAGCCCTTGCGGCCGAGCGCCTCGAGGGTCCTGTCGTTGTACGGCGTCAGCCAGCGCTCGCGGCCGAACCGCGACTGGAAGGTCAACGCCCAGTCCCGCCGGGGCAGTCCGAGCCCGTCGGTCAACAGCCGGGCGGTTCGCGAGCACTCGATGGGGTAGGGGTCGCCGGCGTCGGCGTATCGCTGCGGGATGCCGTGAAACGAGAGAATCAGCTTGGTGGGGCGGCTCCCCTCCGCCCACGCTTCCCGGACCGTGGCCACCAGAGCCGCGATGTAGCCCGGATGGTCGTGGTAGGAGCGGACCATGCGCAGCTCAGGCAGGTTGCGCCACTGGGAGAGCTCCGCGGCGACGGCGTCGAAGGTGGAGCCGGTGGTCGCGGCGGCGTACTGGGGGTAGGCCGGCAGCACCAGCACCCGGCCGCACCCCTGCTCGGCGAGCCGGCGCAGGCCCGCTGAGATCGATGGCTGTCCGTACCGCATGGCGGGCTCGACCACGACCTTCGCACCGTTGCGCAGGGTGAGCCGCTCAGCCAGCGCTATCGCCTGGCGTCGGGTGGTGGCCAACAGCGGAGAGCCCTCGTTGGTCCACACGCTGCGGTACAGGCGCGCCGAGCGCCGAGGCCGTGCAGGGAGGATAGCCAGGTTGAGGATCAGCCACCAGAGCGCCCGAGGCACCTCGACAACGCGGGGATCTCCGAGGAACTCCCGCAGGTAGCGGCGCAGGGCCGCCGGCGATGGGGCGTCCGGGGTGCCGAGATTGGCGAGGAGGATACCGATCCGGGCGTCAGCTCCGGGGCCGGGCCAGTACCGCATCCGAGACTCCTTCTCGCACAACGCCGTACTGCACACCCCGGAAGGGCCGCGGAGGGTTCACTACTGGGCGACCGGTGGATCGACGAAGTCGTCCGGGTCGAAGTCCTTCTCGGGAGGCAGCTTGGCCATCTCACCATTGACCAGGTCCTGGTGCTCGACCTCCTCCTCTCGAAGCTCGGAGAAGAGGGCCTTGACATCGGGGTCCTTGATAGTCGGAAGGGCTCTGTCGAAGAAGGTCCAGGCCTTCACCTCGGCGTCGAGCGCTACGCGTAGAGCCGCGTACACGGACATGAAGGCGCGCGCACGATTATAGGGCGGGGCCTCGACGTCGAACAGCAGCGAGCGGTCGACGCCACACGGCGCGTCGCCGAACAGCTTGTGCCGGCGCTTCCGGAGCTCGTCGCCGTGCTTCTTCTCGTTGGCGGCCATGAAGCGGAAGAAGTGGGCGGAGTCCTCGGTGTGATGGGTCAGCATCTGTTGGGTGAACTCGTTGTAGCGCTCCATGGCTTCGTCCTCGACGAGGATCGCGAGGTCGAGGGCGTCCTTGAGGGAAAGGCTGGCGAAGTCGATCTCGAGTGTCATGGTTCCTCCGGCGATGGTGACGCGGCACCTCGCTGGCCACTCTGAACGGCACCGCCGGGCTTGTCAAGGAACCTGTCGGGCACAGGCCCGGGGAGGGTGGTTGGTGAGTGGGAACGTGTTTGGGGGCCTCTGCCCAACAGGTTCCTTGGAACATGAGGTCCGCGCTGCAAGCAGAGACAATTCCGGCGCGGCGGCTCAGGCGGGCCGCCGTACACGCTCCCACAAGGCGCCAGCGAGCCACCCGACGAGGGCCAGCACGGCGACGGCACCGGTGTGCCAGACGACGACGTGGCGGAGGTCGGTCATCGGGCAGATGAGGTGGTTGATCGCGTCGGCGACGAGGCCGGTGCCGGCGCCACCGAAGGCCCCGGCCATCGAGGGACGCAACGGCAGCGCCCGGACGACCAACCACAGTGTCACGATGAGGGCGGGCAGCGCGAATGTGACCTCGTTCCGCATGCACACGACGCCGCCGGAGAATCCACTCCAGCTGAACGGCGCACCCGGGCTCGCCAGCCAGGTGACGACACCGACAATCAACTGGAAGGTGAAACCGAGGCCGAGCGCGGCGGCGGCGGCGCCGGTCGGGACGGCGCGTCCGGGAACCGCCTCGCGCAGCGCGAGACCGACCAGAAGGGTGCCGATGATGAACTGGAGTGCGGAGCATCCCCAGCTCAGCCACTCTGGGATCGCGTCGAGGTCGTAGCGCAGGGAGTAGGTGGCCAGAGCCGCAGCGACGGCGAGTGCGGCAACCGCAACCACGCCCAGCGTCCGGAGCCAGACGGGCGGCAGCGGCTTGACCGGCCGCATCTCGGCCTCGACCGCGCGCCGCAGGACCTCGGGAACGATGCTCTCGGTCACCGGGTGAGTCCTCCCTGGTCGAGGGTCTCGCGCAGCGACTTGATCGCGCGGTGTGCACGTACCTTCGCGGTTCCCGCAGCGGCCCCGACGATCAGGCCGACCTCCTCGAAGCTGAGACCGAGCAGGTGGTGCAGGATGAGCACCTCCTGAGAGGCGCGCGGGAGCGCTGCGAGCAGCCGGTGGACGGTCGCTCGATCGGCGTACGACTCCAGCTCGGGCGGCACGGGCACCTCGGGCAGGTCCTCTGCCGCGATGCTCTCCTTGCGCCGCCGCTTCGAGCGCAGGTGCATCAAGGCGACATGCCGGCTGATGGCGTAGACCCACGGCCGCACCGGTCTCGGCGGCGTGTAGGTGTGACGTGCGCGATGGATCTGGAGAAACGCATCCTGCAACAGGTCCTCGGCAGTGGTCCGGTCGCGCACGAACGACCAGAGGTAGCGGCCGAGCGGTTTCTGGAGGTGCTCGTAGAGCTCGGCGAAGGCGTCCATGCTGCCCTTCTGGTAGCCGACCATGAGCTCGACGAGCTTGTCCTCCTCGGGCTGTCGGTCTCCCACCTCGCCTCCTGTGCCGCGTCTCGACCTGCCGTTACTCAAATGCTGCGAGAAAGTCTACCGCAACGCAGTATGCCGGGTGCCGAGAGTGGCGGATCAGTGTCGGCGTCGGCGAGGGCGGCGCCGCCGATGCTTGGTCGGACCCTCGCCGCCGTCGTCGCCGGGCTCGGTCTCGTCGCCGGCAGGTCCGTCGGGCTGCTCGGCGGCTGCGCCGTGTCCTGGCTCGACCGGCTCCGCCGTGGTTTCGCCGGAATCGTGCGAGGCCTCGGCGGTGGGACCGTCCTCCGGCGTGCCGCCGGGGCGCCGCCGCCGCGGCCGTCGCCGGCGGCGCTTGGTCGGGGTTTCGCTGCCGTCGGTACCGCGTTCGGTCTCGTCGGCCTCGGACGCGCCGTGCTGGTCGGCGTCACCGTCGTGCCCCGCCTCGACCGACTCCGCCGTCGTCCCGCCGGAATCGGGCGAGGGCTCCGCGGTGGAAGCGTCCTCCGGCGTACCACTCGGGCGCCGCCGCCGCCGCCCGCCGCGGCTGCGCCGTCGGCTGCTGCGCTTGGATCCGCCCTCGGCCTCGTCCTCCGCTGCCTCGCCGCTCGCGGCAGACACGGCGTCGCCGCCGCGAGAGGGCCCGGTGTCCGCGAGGTCGGCAGCGTTGGGCGCCGTGGGTGCGGCGACAACGGCGAGGGGCGTGTCACGTGCGATCCACTCGATCCGCTCCTCGGAGCGGTGCATGCTGGTGGCGGCGATGATGTCGATGTGGAGGTCAAACTCGGCCTCGATGTCGGCGACCTCGCGCCGTCGTCCGTTCTGGATCGCGTCGGCGAGCTCGGGATGGAGCTCGACCCGGACCCCCTTGAGACGACCGGTCACGGCGCGGGTCTCGATCCGACGCAGCAGATTGAGCCCGACGACCTCCGGGCTGGCGATGATGCCGGCGCCCGAGCAGGTCGGACACGGTCGGTGGGTCCGAAGCTGCAGGGCCTTCGACAGGCGCTGCCGGTTGATCTCCAGGAGACCGTTCGGGCTGATCCGGCCGACCGTGGACCGGGCCTTGTCGGCCTTCATGGCATCCTTGACTGCCTTCTCGATGTTCTGCCGGTGCTTGGCCGAGCGCATGTCGATGAAGTCGACGACCACCAAGCCGCCGATGTCGCGAAGGCGCAGATGGCGCGCAACCTCGGCGGCCGCCTCCTGGTTGGTGGTGTAGGCGGTCTCTTCCTGACTGCCGCCGCGCATCGAGCGGCCGGAGTTGACGTCGATTGCGGTCAGCGCCTCGGTTCCTTCGATGATGATCGACCCGCCGCTGCGGAGCTCAACCCGCCGCTGGAAGATCGAGTCGATCTGCTCCTCGAGCTGGAAGCGCGAGAACAGCGGCATGCGCTCGCGGTACCGCAGCAGCTGAGTTTTCGCCCGGGGCATGAAGCTCTGCACGTACCGCTCGGCCTTCTCGAACGCGTCGTCGGAGTCGATCCAGACCTCCTCGACACTGGAGTCGAGCAGGTCGCGCAAAGCCTGGACGATGAGGTCCTGGTCGCTGTACAGCAGCCGGGGTCCTTTGCCCTGGATGGACTCGCGCCGGATTCGCTTCCACAGCCGCAGCAACGCGCTGAGGTCGCGGTTCAGCGTGGTCTTGTTCTGTCCCATCGCGTTGGTGCGGACGATGACCCCGCAGCCCTCGGGAAGGACCAGGCCCTCGAGCTTCTCCTTCATCTCCCGCCGCGACTCCTCGTCCTCGACCTTGCGTGAGACGCCGCGGACGCTGTCGAGTGGCATCAAGACCAGGTACCGGCCGGCGAGGCTGAGGTTCGAGGTCAGCGCCGCACCCTTGCCGGCGACGGCATCCCGAGTCACCTGGACCAGGATCGGGCGACCCTTCTCGAGCACCCGGTCGATGCGCGGCCTGCTGCCGTCCTCGGCCTTGCGGTGAGCTGCGGACGCGACCACATCCTCGGCCTTGAGCAGGCCGTTGCGCTCGGCGCCGTAGTCGACGAACGCGGCATTGAGGCTCGGCTGCACGCTGGCGACGATGCCGCGGTAGATATTGCCGCGGGTCAGGCCCGACTCTGCGGCGGCGATCTCGTACTTGTCCAGTACTCCGTCGGTGATCAGGGCGAGGCGCAGCTCCTCGGGGCGCTGCGCATTGATCAGCATGGTGCGTGTCATGGATCTCCGGGGCGGCCGCAGCACTCTCGGCCGCGGCCGCGACTGCGCCGGGGCGTGCCTCGGACTGAAACACAACTGCACGCACCGGAGCGTTGCGCGGCAAGACTAGCATCATCGCTAATCCCTGTCGCGTGCCGCAGCTCGTCCGACAGGACTCGCTCAGCGAATCCGAAGTAGAGCGCGCTGCAGAGTGTTGCAGCCACTCGATCGACAGATACTCCCTCCAAAAGGCTCTGCAGCACGCGCTGCTAGGATGCGCGCGTGGACGCCTTCGACCGATTGCTCGCCTGGTTCCGCCGTCACGCACGGTCGCTACCGTGGCGCGAGGAGCCGCGCGACCCCTACCGGGTGCTGGTCAGCGAGCTGATGCTCCAGCAGACCCAGGTCGACCGCGTCGTGGTGCGATTCGGTGAGTTCCTGGCGCGATTCCCCGACCTCGGGAGCCTCGCTGCTGCGGACGAGGCCGAAGTGGTTGCGGCGTGGTCGGGCCTCGGCTACTACCGGCGCGCCCGGTCGTTGCACCGCGCCGCCCGCGCGGCGGTCGCTGCCGGCGGCCTGCCGCGGGATCCGGCCGCCCTCGAAGACCTGCCTGGGATCGGACCGTACACGGCCGCAGCCGTCGCCTCGCTCGCTTTCGGCCTGCCGGCGGCCGTGCTCGACGGCAACGTGCTGCGGGTCGCCTCCCGGGTGCTCGCGCTCGATGCCGACCCGCGCGGGGCGGCGGGGCGGCGAGCCATCCTAGCGTGGGTGGAGGAGGGGATGGCCGGGCGTCCGCCGGGCGCTGTCAACGAGGCGCTGATGGAGTTGGGGGCGGTGGTGTGCAGACCGCGCGACCCTGCCTGTGGCGTGTGCCCCCTCACCGGGGACTGCGCAGCCCGCAGCCAGGGCCGGCCGCTCGCCTTCCCGAGGCCCCGCCGCACCCGCGCTCCGGAGGACTGCCGGTGGGTTGCGGCCTGTGCGGTCGATCCCGAAGGTCGGTGGCTACTGCGGCGGGTCGACGAGGGTCCGATCCTGCGCGGACTGTGGCTCCCGCCCTTCGCCGATCTCGCCACGGACGAGGCAGCCGAGCCCGCAGCGCGCCGGCTCCTTCCCCTCGAAGACCTTCCCGACGGAACGCCCATGCAACCGGTTCGCCACAGCATCACCCACCGCCGGATCGAGGTCCACCCGGTCTGTTTCTCGGTCCCCGAACGCCCCCCGCACGCGCCAGAGTGGCGCTGGGCGGAGCCGTCCTCGCCCGGGCTTCCGACGTCCTCCCTGCTCGCCAAGCTGGTTCGTCAAGCCAACTCGTATTTATCACCGTCCGACGGTGAGAAATACTGAGTGAACGTTCATTCAGTCTCTGCTATACTCCCGCCGTGACCCACGTTCTCTCACCGCTGGGCACCGGTCGAGACGCAGCCGGGCTCCGCACCTTCGGGGTTTCCCCATCGCCGCCACTCGAAGCAGGCTAGGGAGGGAGCATGCAGCACGCGACGGCTTTGCACCATGCCACCGCCGGGGCGTTCCTCGGCATTCCCGGCGTGGTGTGGTTCTGGATCCTCACGGTCCTCGGTATCGGTGGCGTCGTACTGTCGCTCGGGCGGCGGTTCCAAATGCTGCGCCTGGGCCGCGGGGAGAATCGCTTCGACCGGGTCGGGGAGCGCCTCAAGCACGTTCTGACGAATGCCATCGGCCAGAAGAAGATGTTCAACGACCCGGTCGCCGGGTTCTACCACATCTTGATCTTCTACGGCTTCCTGGTGGTCAGCCTGCGCACGGTGACCATGGTCCTCGAGGGCCTGTTCGCCGGGTGGGAGCTGCCGCTGCTGGAGACCCCGATCGGCCACGCCTACCTGTTTTCGAAGGACATCTTCGAGGTCCTCGTGCTGGTCGGCATCGGCTTCGCCATGTGGCGGAGGGCGCGGCGCGAGCCGGCCCGGGTGATCCAGTCCTTCGGCGCCTGGCTCGTGATCGGTCTGATCTTCATCCTGATGGCTTCGGACCTGGCCTCCGAGGGGGCGCGGATCGCCTCCGGGATGAAGGCGGGCTGGATGCCGGTCTCGTCCCTGATCGGGTCGTGGTTCGCGGGTCTTTCGGCTGCGACGTTGCAGCTGATCTACACCTCGCTGTGGTGGATCCACCTGGTCACGCTCTACTACTTCGCCAACGAGCTGCCGTACTCGAAGCACTTCCACGTCTACACGTCGCTGTTCAACGTGTACTTCACCAACCTCGAGCCGGGCGGCAAGCTGCCGACGATGGACCTCGAGAACATCGACGAGTCGAGCCGGTTCGGCATCGCCACGGTGACCGACTTCAGCTGGAAGCAGATCCTCGACATGTACAGCTGCACGGAGTGCGGGCGCTGCCGAGAGTTCTGCCCGACCACACTCACCCACAAGCCGCTGCAGCCGGTGCTGTACCTCAAGTCGGTCCGCGACCAGGTCTACCGGGAGCAGCCCGGCCTGCTCGCAGATCCCGGTGAGAACGGCCGCTCATCTGACGTCGAGCTGGTCCCGGCGATCGTCGACCCCGACGTGATCTGGGCCTGTACCACGTGCCGGTGGTGCGAGCAGGCGTGCCCGCTCGACATCAGCTATGTCGACAAGCTGGTCGAGATGCGCCGCAACCTCGTGCTCGAGAAGACCGAGTTCCCGGAGGAGGCCCAGCCCGCCTTCCGCGGGATGGAGGTCAACGGGAACCCGTGGCAGCTTGCGCCGGAGACGCGCGGCGACTGGTCCGAGGGCCTCGACGTTCCGCTCGCGGCCGAGGCGGGTGGGGACTTCGAGTACCTGTTCTGGGTCGGGTGCGCGGGCAGCTACGACGACGCCGGCAAGCGTGTGTCGCAGAGCCTGGTCAAGATCCTCAAGGCGGCCGGGATCAAGTTCGCGATCCTCGGTCCGGAGGAGACCTGCACCGGCGACGCCGCCCGGCGCCTCGGCAACGAGTACCTGTTCCAGACCCTGGCGATGGCCAACGTTGAGACGCTCAACGGTTACAGCGTGAAGAAGATCGTCACCAACTGCCCGCACTGTTTCAATACCCTGGCCCACGAGTACGGCGACTTCGGGGGTCACTACGAGGTGGTCCACGGGACCCAGCTGGTGGCCGAGCTGGTGCGGTCCGGCCGGGTGAAGCTGACCGGCGCCGTGGACATGGACCTCGCCTACCACGACCCGTGCTACCTGGGACGGACGAACGGCGAGTTCAACGCGCCGCGTTTCCTGCTCAACGCCGTTCCCGGGGTCACGTTCCGGGAGGCGACGCTCTCCCACGAGAAGGCCATGTGCTGCGGCGCCGGCGGCGGTCGCATGTGGCTCGAGGAGAAGCTCGGCGAGCGCATCAACCAGACGCGCTACGGCCAGCTCAAGGAGTCCGGAACCCGGGACGTCGCCGTCGCGTGCCCGTTCTGCTTCGCGATGCTCTCCGACGCCCAGCGCGAGACCGGTGAGGAGGACGCAAGGACCCACGACGTGCTCGAGGTCGTCGCCAAGTCACTGCGAACGTAGCCAGTCCTTCGCCCTGCCCCGTGACCCCAGCAGCCCCCGGTCACCGGGGGCTGTTTCATTTTATCGACCTGTCCTCAGGTCGAGAAAATGCACTACTCCGCCTCGTGCAAGGCCTGACGGTTCCGGATCATCCACAGCTGTGAGTCCAGTGCGGTCGTGCCGTCGGCCGGCCTGATTCGCTCGTGGCCGCCGTCCGGCAGCAGGCGACGGTTCTTCGCCGTGTCCGCGAGGTGGACCTTGAGGATCTCGTCGCGAAGCGTGGCGACCAGACCGGGGTCGCGGACCGGAACCAGGACCTCCACACGGCCGTCGAGGTTGCGCGGCATCAGGTCGGCGGACCCGATCAGGACCTCTTCGTCGCCGCCGTTGGCGAACCAGAAGATCCGGCTGTGCTCGAGGAAACGACCGACCACCGAGGTCACGGTGATCGTCTCGCTCACCCCCGGGAGCCCGGGACGGAGGCAGCAGATGCTGCGGACCTGAAGGTCCACCCGGACGCCGGCCTGGGACGCGCGGTAGAGCGCCATGATGCAGGCCTTGTCGACCAGGCCGTTCATCTTGAACACGAGGCGGCCTTGTCCGGTCCGCTTGTGGGCGGCGATCTCGCGCTCGATGCGGGACAGGATGCCTTCGCGCATCCCGGTCGGAGCGACCAGCAGGCGCTGGTACTGGGTCTTCCTGGAGTAGCCGGTGAGGGCGTTGAACAGGTCGGAGACGTCGCTGGCGATCTCCGGATCACAGGTGAACAGCCCGAGATCGCCATAGATCCTGGCGGTTACAGGGTTGTAGTTGCCGGTGCCGAGGTGGACGTAGCGGCGGATGCCGTCGGCCTCGCGACGGACGACGAGGCACATCTTGGCGTGGGTCTTGAGCCCGACCAGACCGTAGACGACGTGGACTCCGGCGTGCTCCAGGGAGCGCGCCCAGCCGATGTTGTTCTCCTCGTCGAAGCGTGCCTTGAGCTCGACCAGCACGGCGACCTGCTTGCCGTGCTCGCGCGCGTCCATGAGCGCAGCCACGACTGGCGAGTTCGGACCGACCCGGTACAGGGTCTGCTTGATCGCCAGGACCTTGGGGTCGTGTGCGGCGGCGTTGAGGAAGTCGACCACCGGCGCAAAGCTGTCGTAGGGGTGATAGAGGAGGACGTCGCGCTGGCGGATGGCGGCGAACGGCGCCCCGTCCCCGGAGAGTGCGGGCGGCGTCGCCGGGATCATCGGAGGGTCCTTGAGCTCGGGGCGGTCGAGGCGGGTCAGCTCGGCGAGGTCGGCGATGCCGACCGGCCCGTCCTGGGCGTAGAGCAGGAAGGGAGCGAGGCGGAGGTTGCGAAGCAGGACCTCGCGCACATCGGCCGGCATCTTGGTGTCGACCTCGAGCCGGATGGCGGAGCCGAAGCGGCGCTGACCGACGACCTCGAGCATCGCCGCGAGCAGGTCCGAGGCCTCGTCCTCCTCGATTTCGAGGTCGGCGTCGCGAGTGACCCGGAACGGGTAGGCCGCGGTCACCTCGAGGCCGGGGAAGAGCAGGTCGAGGTTGGCGGCGATGACCTCCTCGATCCACACGAAGGTGGTCGAGCTGAGCTCCTCGAGACCCAGCCGCTCGTAGGTTCCGGCGCGGTCTTCGCTCGGGATGCGGAGCAGTCGCGGGAAGACCTGGGGCACCTTGACGCGGGCGAATCGTCGTCCCCGTTCGGGGTCCTGAACGACCACCGCGAGGTTCAGGCTCAGGTTCGAGATGTGCGGAAACGGGTGCCCCGGGTCGAAGGCGAGCGGCGTCAGCACCGGCAGGATGTCGCTCTTGAAGTGCCGTCGCAGGAGCTTCTTCTGCTTGTTCTTGAGCTCGTCCCACTTGAGCGCCGTGATGCCGGCGTCACGGAGCTTGGGCTCCAGGTCGCGGGCCCAGCAGCGCAGGGCGATGTCGAGCATCGGCAGCAGCCGTTCGCGGATCTCGGCGAGCTGCTCGGCCGGCGTCATCCCGTCCGGCGGCGCCTTGACAGCGCCGGCGGCGAGCTGGTTGCGCAGGCCGGAGACCCGGATCATGAAGAACTCGTCGAGGTTGGAGGCGAAAATCGACAGGAACTTGACCCGCTCGAGCAGAAGGTTCGCCGGGTCGAGAGCCTCCTCGAGCACACGCCGGTTGAACTCGAGCCAGCTCAGCTCGCGGTTGAGAAAGTAGATCCGGTGACCGAGGTTGATCTTCCCCTTGCGGCCCCGGCGAGCCTTCGGCGGCGTCGCTGCCGAGTCCGGCGGGGCGACCGCAGGTGGTCCGTCGGGTGGTTTCGGGAGGTTCACCGAGGCCTCCGCATCGTGGTCTGCACCGGTCCTCCGATGGGGACCGAAAGTCCAGTGTAACAGCGCCTCTGCCCAGCGGGTTCCTGGCGTGAGCGGGTTAGGATAGGTCAACGGAGGGTCGGGGCGATGACCGAGCCGATGCGGTGGGCGCGGGTTGTGACCGGAGGCGAGGCGCGGTGGGCCGTGGTCGTAGGGAACGAGCTGGCGGAGGTCGCGGGCTCTCCGTTCGACGGGCAGACACCACGCCCCGGGCGTGTGCTGGGCCGGGTTGGCGACGTCCGCCTGCTGGCACCAGCGCGCCCGACCAAGATCGTCTGCGTTGGCCGGAACTACGTCGCCCATGCCGCCGAGCATGCCGCCGAGGTGCCCAAGGAGCCGCTGCTGTTCCTCAAGCCGCCTTCGAGCGTGATCGGACCGAAAGACACCATCGTGCTACCGGCGCTGTCGGAGCGGGTCGAGCACGAGGCCGAGCTCGCTCTCGTGATCGGACGCAGATGCCGCGGCGTGAGGCCGGAGGAGGCGTGGGACGTCGTCGCGGGCATCACCTGTGCCAACGACGTGACCGCCCGGGACCTCCAGCGCCGCGACGGGCAGTGGACTCGCGGCAAGGGCTTCGACACCTTCTGCCCGCTCGGGCCGTGGCTGGTCGCCGGCGTCGACGAGGGGGCTGTGGCCGGGCGCGAGATCGTGTGTCGGGTCAACGGCGAGCCGCGCCAGCAGGGCAACACGAGCGAGATGGTGTTCTCGCCATCGGCCATCGTGGCCTGGGCCGCGGCCGTGATGACCCTCGAGCCGGGCGACGTGCTCCTCACGGGGACCCCGGCCGGGGTCGGTCCCCTGGTGGCGGGCGACCTGGTCGAGGTCGAGATATCGGGTATCGGCTGCCTGAGCAACCCCGTCGCGTGAGGCTCCTCCAGGGGACCAGTGAAGAGTGAAGAAGAAAGAGAAAAGAGCAACGACGAGAGAAAGCGACGTCGTGCATGGGCTCTTGAGCCTGCACTCCTGACTTCTCACTCCTCACCCCTCACTCCGCATGCGCCGTGTGGCATCTCGTCACACTGCGGCATAGGTTGTTCTCGAGGACATCGCAAGCGCGTTCGGTGTCGAGGGCTGTGCCGAGCTGGTCATCCGGGCCTTGAAGCTGCGCTTCGGCGACCTCTGAGTGACCCGGGTCGCAGGCGAGGGTTGTCCGGCTGCGTCGTGTCCCGCCGGCGCGCTATAGTGAACCGCCGTCACGTCGTCCCTACGGCGTGGCCCGGGAGTGCTCATGAACAGGAGATCGATGCGGTCAAGCCGGTCCAAGGGTGGAGGCCGCTGGCGACTGGTGCTCGCCGTCGTTGCGGTGGCGGTCGTGGCGTGGGCCGCGCGCGGCGCATTCCATGTCGGCGGGACGCCGGAGATCACGCTGAAGACGTCCTTTCCAGCAATCGGCAGCGCCAATCAGGTGAGCGCGAGCTTTCGGGAGCCGAAGGACGGCCTCGGGAGCGTTCGCCTCGAGCTCGTCCAGGGCGACCGGGTCGAAGTGGTTGCGGAACGGAGCTTCAGCCGGCACAGTCCGTTTGCCCTGCCCGGCCGGACGGCGAACGCCGAGACCGTGCTCGAGGCGACGGTCGGAACGTTGAGTCAGCCGTGGTTGGTCGACGGCCCGGCGGTCGTGCGTGCGGTCGCCGATCGCGCCCACGGACCCCTGCGCCGGGCCAAGCCCGCCATGACCGAGGTCACGCTCCCGGTCCGGACCCGGCCGCCGCGACTGGAGATCGTCTCGCAAGGGCACTTCGTCCGCGAGGGCGGCAGCGGGGTGGTCGTGCTCAGGATCGGTGAACACGTCTCCTCGTGTGGAGTGCGGGCCGGTCAGGCGGTCTCGCCGGCATCGTCCATGCCCGGCATTCGAGCGGACGAGCGGGTCGCGGTGTACGCGGTGCCATGGGATCTCACTGACGGCAATCAGGTGCGGGCGTTCGCTGAGGACGACGCAGGCAACCGGGCGGAGCAGCCGTTCCTCGACGGCTTCCGCACCAGGGCGGAGCACGACGATGCCGTCGAGATTTCGGATGCCTTCCTCGAGCGCGTGGTCCCGGCCATTGTCAGTCGGACCCCCGGTCTGATGGCGCACGGATCGCTGCTCGACCAGTACCTGGAGATCAACGGCGCCGAGCGGAAACGCGACCTCCTGGTGATCCGGGACCTTTCGTCCGACACCGCCGGTCGACCGCTGTGGGACGGGGCCTTCCTGCAGCTTCCGCGGGGCGCCGTTCAGGCCGGCTTCGCGGACCGGCGGACGTACAGGTACAAGGGCGAGGTCGTCGACCATCAGACGCACCTCGGGCTTGACCTCGCATCGACCGCGCGCTCGCCGGTGCCCGCGGCGAACGCGGGGCGAGTGGTCTACGCCGGCTGGCTCGCGATCTACGGGAACTTCGTGCTCATCGATCATGGATTGGGCGTCATGACCGGCTACGGCCACTTGTCCCAGATCGACGTGGCGGCCGGCGACGTGGTGTCGCGGGGCCAGACGATTGCCCGAACCGGCGCAACCGGGCTCGCTGGAGGCGACCATCTCCACTTCGAGGTGTTCGTGCACGGGACTTCGGTGGATCCCCTCGAGTGGCTCGATCCGGCGTGGATCCGCAACTCGCTGACGTCGAAACTGCCTGCCGCCGCGTCCTGAGCGTCCGTGCCGTCCGGAATGGGAGCCGAGGGGCAGTGCCCCGCCGGGCGTCGCCTCGCAACACGACCCTGATGATCCTGCACTCGATGTTGATCGAGGCCATGAAGTGCAAGCAGACGACTGACCTGGGGCATGTCGAGGCGCTGCGGGTTTTGGTCAGGGAGTTCCGGTCTTCCTACCCTTGCCCCGACCACGGCCACGCCCATCCGGCTGGGCAGGCGCACTGAACCCACTCCGGGCAGGTCTTCTCGCGATTGCTGCTTCCACACCGTAGTAGGGACGCGGGCCGGCGAGTCTCGTGCGAGAATCGTCGGGAAGGCAGTGGCCCTGAGGGACGGAAGGTCGGCCGATGGCGGGTTGGTTCAGCGTGTGGCGATCGCCGACGGAGCCGACCGGTGCTGTGGGCCCGCGTGACGGGAATCGGTACGCGAGCTGATCTGACGTCGTAGCCGGAGGGTGCGAGTCTTCGCCAAGGGGGGGCATCTGGCGAGCCTGCATGAACCTGAAGTCTCCCGGTTGACCGGCGAGTTTGCCAGCGCCGAGTGGGAGGCGCTCTATCACGCGCAGAGCTGGGAAACGACTGCTCGGAGAATCCGGCTGGTCTCGATCGCCGGCGCCGTGTTCTACCTGGCCGGATTCGTGATCGACGTCCTGCTCGTCCAGGACGTCGAGCTCCGGATACTGCTGCTCGGCGTTCGGATTGCCGTGGCCGCAGCTGTGCTCGGTTTCGGGCTTGCCATGGCACGGTCACTGCGCCGGCCGAGCTGGTGCGATACCGGGCTCGCGGCCATCATCCTCGCGATGGGCGCCGCGACCTGCGCGATCATCGCGCTGAGCCCCGGTGACGTCATGGTGCATGCATTGACCGTGATCGTCATCCTGCTGGTGGTGTACCTCTTTGTCCCGGCATCGCCAATCGTGACGACCGCGTGCGCGGTGGTGTTGAGCCTCGGCTTTCTGGGTGTTGTGCTGGTCCGGCTCGAACCGCAGGCCAACGAGCTTGCTCTGGTGGTGCTCTACTTGGCCCTGGTCAACGTGCTCGGCTCGTTCGGCGACCGTCTGGAGCAGCGAACCCGCCGACGCCAGTTCGCGACGCTGGAGGCGGAACGCAGGGCCCGCGAGGCGCTGAGCCGGGAGGTCGAGGCCCGAGCGGCGGCAGAACAGGCGCTGGTCGGCAGCGAAGAGCGCTACCGGAACCTGGTCGAGCACTCGCCCCAAGCGATTGTGCTGCACCGTCGCGGCGCGGTGATCTACGCCAATCCGGAGGCGGCACAGATCGTCGGCGCGACCGATCCGTCGTCCCTGATAGGGCTGGAGATTGCTGACTACGTGGACGAGGAATCGGCGGCGATGATCCGGGAGCGGTTGGCCACGCTGGATGCGAACGGCGGGCCGCTTCCCCCCGCCCAGGTGCGGCTACGGGGGCAGGACGGTCGCTGGCGGGACGTCGAGATCGTCTCGACGCTGGCGACCTTCCCGGAAGGCCTGGCGGTCCAGACCGTGGCCCGTGACGTGACCGACCGCAAGCGCCTCGAGGACGAGCTGACCCGGCTCGCGACGACCGACACGCTCACCGGCGCCCACAACCGCCACAGCTTCTTCGTTCGCGGAGAGGCCGAGGTCGCGCGGGCCCGTCGCCACCGCCGCCCGTTGTCCGCCATGATGTTCGACCTCGATCTGTTCAAGCAGGTCAACGATCGCTGGGGACATGCAGTGGGTGACGAGGTTCTGGCGGTGGTTGGGCGCGCCTGTCGGGCAGCCCTGCGGGCGGAGGACCTCTTCGGTCGGGTCGGTGGCGAGGAGTTCGCGGTGCTGCTGCCGGAGATCGACATCACGGCGGCGGCGTCCGCGGCCGAGCGCCTTCGGCAGCGTCTGGCCGGGCTGCGGGTGCGCGGGAACGGCGATAAGGTGTCGGTCACCGTGAGCATCGGTGTCTCCGAGCTCGTCTCCGGCGACCGTGGCCTCGACGACCTGCTCAAGCGGGCCGACGACGCGCTCTACACGGCAAAGCGGTCCGGGCGTGACCGGGTCGAGTGCGACCGGTCGGGTGGTACGCCGGTCAGTGGGTCACGACCGGCATCCCCATGAGCGGCCAGACCACGGCCACCGCGAGCCCGAGCACGACCATCAGGAGCAGGCTGGCGGGCAGACCGTAGAGAAAGAACTCCCCGGATGTGAACTGCCTCGACTCATAGGCGATGGCGTTGGGTGCGGCTCCGACCAGGAGCATGAACGGCATTCCTGCTGTCACCAGGGCGGCGAACAACACCACTTCGGGCGCCACGTGCAGGTAGGGCGCGATGACCAGCGCCACCGGCAGCGAGATCGCAATCGCCGCGACGTTCATGATGAAGTTGGTCATCACCAGGACGAAGAAGGCGATCCCCATCACGAACACGAACCAGTGGGCGTTCTGGAACAGCATCAGCCACTTGATGGCCATCCACTTCGCCGCCCCCGTCTGCCACAGGCAGAAGCCGATGCTCATCGCGCCGCCGAACAGGAGCACGATGTTCCATGGAACCTCCTCGAGGTCGGAGATCTTGAGCACCTTGAAGAGAAAGAAGAGGACGGTCGTGACGAGGATGATGGCGCTCTTGTCGAGGGGTTTGAGTGCCGGCACGAAGGAGCGCAGGCTCATCACGGCGATTGCGGAGAAGACGATGACCAGGGTGAGGATCTCGGTCCGGGACATCGGGCCGAGACGTGCATAGAGGCTCTTTGCGCGCTCGCGCAGGCCGGGGATGGTCTTACGCTCGGGGCGGAAGCAGAGCATGAAGAACACCCATAGCAGCGCGACCATCCCCCAGCCGACGGGGAACAGGTAGTAGCTGTACTCGAAAAAGGAGATCTCGCGTCCGACAATGTCCTTGAAAAAGCCGACCGCGACCGCGCCGCGAGCGGCGCCGAGCAGGGTCACGATGCTCCCGGCGCCTGCCACGAAAGCCATTCCGATGAACAGGCCCTTGCCGAAACGGGTCGGCCGGTCGCCCTCCTCGTACAGGGAGTAGATCGCCATCAGCAGTGGGTACACGGCTGCGGCGACCGCGGTGTGGGCCATGATCAGAGTCAGACCCGCGGTCATGACGAAGCAGCCGAGGTAAATCATGCTGGTTCGCTCCCCGACCAGAACCAGCATCCGGTAGGCCATGCGTTTGGTCAGGCCGGTCTTGGAGAACACCATGCCGATCACGATCGACCCGATGATGAACCACACCGACGGATCCATGAAGTCCGTGAACGCTACCCGCGCCGGCCGAATCAGGAACAGCGCCTGGAGAACGCCGACCGCGATCGAGGTGACCCCGATCGGGATGACCTCGAAGACCCACCAGGTCGCGGTGAGCAGGAAAAGGGCGATGGCTGCCTTGCCCTCAGGGGGCAGAGGAAACGACTCGCCGTTCGGGTCGACCGCGGCCGACCAAGGCGGCGACAGGTAGACGAGCAGGAACAGTCCGAGGCCGAGCAGGATGAAGCCGGTGCGCTTCCAGTCGATCGGCTGCCGGGCGCCGGCCCCCGACAGGTAGATCTGATCAGGTTTCTGAGGCAGACCCGGTGAGCCGGGAGACGAGCTGCGTACGGTGGGGGAGGTCTGAGTCATGGCGGGTTTCCTTCCCGGCTCACAGCACGAGCTTGGCGAGCTCGTGCATAACCTCGACAGTCCGGACGACACCGACAACTTGATCGTCCTGGAGCACGGGAACGAGGCTCATGTCGTTTTCGACCAGCACGTTGACGATTGTCTGTAGATGGTCGTCGTGTTTCACCGTCGCTCGGATCGGGAGCATGACCTCGCTGACCGGCCGCTCGGACTGTTCCCGAATCCGCTTGACGATCCCGTCCGAGGTGAGCTCAGCGAGATCGCGGTCCGGCTTCACGTCGACGATGCCCTTCGAGTGGTGGATCGGCTCCGAGAGCAAGAAGCGGGGTTCCAGACCACGCATGAGGTCTCGGCGGCGAACCAGCCCGAGCAGCTTGTAGGCCTCGTCGAAGACCAGCACCACGCGGGGCAGCGAGTGGCGGCCGTCGTGATCGAGGCGAAAGCTCTCCATCTCCGCCATCGCCTGGCGTAGGCTGAACCAGTAGGGAATGTGGGGGTAGTTGTCGAGGGGGATCATCATGTCGCGGGCGCGGACGATCTCCATGCTCATACTCCCGTCGTGACAAAAGTCAGCGACCGCAGGCTCACGGACCCCCCGCGTTGTCCGCGGTGTCGTTGCCCGCCTCATGGCGTCGCCGCGGCTCGAGGCCGAGGCGGCGCAAGAAGTCGGTCAGGTACCAGGCCGTCACGCCATCGGTGGACAGTGCCATGTCGAGCTGCTTGGTCATGATCGCGAGTCGACCCAGCTGGCGGAGCCGTTCGAGCACGGCCTCGGCGCTCAGGTAGGCGATGCGCGAGTCCAGGAAGTCGCCCTTGGAGAAGCTCTCGAATCCTGCGGCGGCCAGAATCTCTGTGATCAGGCGGATGCGCCTGATTCGTCGCTCGATCGACGCACCGCCGTGCTTGTACTGGATGCGGATGGCGTTCTTGTTCGGCTCTGCCGTGCACATCGCCTCGACGTTGGAGAAGTGATACCCCATGCGCAGGCTGATGTTGAGATACTCGCGGCCGAGGATCGCGTAGCTGTCCTCGGAGAATCCAGTCCGGCTCGCGCGTCGCATGTGCGAGCTCACCATCGACATCAACCCCTTGAAGTTCACTGGCGGCGGCGACGGCCACCCCTCCTCGAGAACGCCCTGCCAGAACGCCTCCATCGGCGCGCAGTGGATGTCGGACTCGTCGACCCACCCGCGGGCCCGGGCGCGATCTGGCTCCCCTTCCAGGTAGAGCAGGTTGATCAGCAGCGGTGTCGTCGTGCGAAGCCGCAGCCTGCCGTCATGTCCAGCATCAGCGTCGCCGGCCCGGCGGAACATCTCCTCCATCGCCTGCTGGTGCGCGAAACGGGTGATGTCGTGCAGGGTCTTGCAGCTCTCCGCAGTGAACCCCGGGTCCGAGGGGTGAAGGAGGTTGAGGGGCGCCACCGCGCCGAGCAGCTCGCGCAACACGCGGTGCGCGTCGCCCTCGGCCGTGGCTTCATCGGCCGGCCTGCGGCGGGCCGCGACCAGGTTCGGTTGACAGCCGGCATAGACCGTTGCGGTGGTCGCATCGACGGTGACGTCGATCCCCTCAGGCAGCTGCGTCGCGCCGCGCAGACCCGAAATCGTCGGGAGGCCGTACTCCCGCGCAAGCGTGGCCATATGACTCGCCACGCCACCGCACTCGGTGATCAGCGCCGCTGCCCGATCCATGGCGGCGACCAGCTCCGGGAGCGGGCGTTCGGCGACCAGGACGCAGCCCTCGGGGGCAGCATGGATGTCGTCTCGATTCACAACGTGAACCACGGTGCCGGCACCTGCTCCGGGACACACGGTCGTCCCGCCGCGTGCGAGGATTTCGAGAGCGGCGGTATCGGGCTCGGCCACGCCCGCGTTCGCGGCCGCCCGCACCTTGAGCGGTCGAGTCTGGAGCAGGAAAAGGCGACCGGATCGATCGAGCGCCCATTCGACGTCCTGCGGCCCGCCTCCGTGCGCCTCGAGGCGTGCGGCGTATTCGACGAGATCGGCGAGGACATCCGGCGACACAGCGGGGGCGTGGCGCAGGCTTGGCGGCACCTCCTCCAGGACCGTGCCGGAGGCCTCGTCGAGCACCAGTCGTCGAGGTTTCTCGGCGATGCACGAACGAACGGTCTTCCCGTCGCGGCGCGACACGACAAACGTGTCCGGGGTCGCGGAACCGTCGACCAGGGGTTGGCCGAGGCCGAGGACAGCGGTGACGATCGCGACGTCGTCGTTCGGGCGAACTGGATCCCGGCTGTAGACGACGCCGCTGGCGGCGGCGTCGATCATCTGCAGACAGCCGACGCTCATCGGGAGATCGGCCTCGGAAAGCGAATGGCTCAGCAGGTAGTAGATCGCCTTGGCGCTGAACTTGCCTGCGAGAACCTCGCGGTATCGGTCGACGAGCTCGGAGCCGCGGACCCCGAGGAGAGTCCGGTACTGACCCGCGAAGCTGATCAGCCCGCCCTCCCCAATGGCGCTCGAGCGGAGGGCGAAGCGGGTCGCACGGCTGCGCTGAGAGAGCTCGAAGTAGGCCGCGCGGATCGCGTCGTCCACTTCCCGGGGCACCGGGCTCGAGACGACCATCTCTCGAATCTCCCGGGCGCCTGCGATCAGCTCACCGTAGTGGTGGGGGTCGATACGGTCCAGGCGCTCGGCGATCCGCTGACCGAGGTCGTTGAACTCGAGGAAGAGGTGGTACGCCCACGCAGTGACCACGAACCCGTCGGGGACGGGCAGACCGAGACGGTTGTGCATCTCACCGATCTGGGCGTTCTTGGGACCGACCGAGCCGGACCGCTCGAGGTCCACCGCCGACAGTGGCAGCGTGAGCACGTCAGGTTGAACCGTGCGGCTTCCTGTCAGGATCGTCTCGATCCGGGTGTTGACCTCGTCCAGGACGGTGCGCAGTCCCTCGTAGGCCTCTCCCCCGAGGGCAATCATCGCGTCGACGACCTCGCAGGTCCCTTCCCGCAGGAGGGCGAAGCTCGACAGGACGTAGTCGATTCCGAAGGGCTCGGTTCCGCGCGCGTGCGCCTCGAGCTCCGAGAGCGTTGACAGCACGCGGTGGTTGGCATCGAGCAGTCGCTGGAAGTCCCGGAAGCGACGTTGGAGGTCGCCGCACTCCTCGACCTGCTCGGCTTCCCGGTCCGCGCGCATGATCCGAAAGAGTCTCACCACGCAACCACTTCCGGGGAACCATGCGGGCTCCCACGACGACGACCTGATGCTACCCCAGAGCGCGAATACGTGCAACTGGGAACTGTCGATTTTGAGATTGCCGCGCTTTGGGTAGCTTGCTGGGCGTGACGTGACGCGCGACAACATGGCGCGCCTCACGATCGGATATGCTTGCCTCGGAGGCATGATCAGTGCCTGGTGCGACCGCGATCGTTCATGTGTGCAGTCAGTGCGGGCACGCGATGCAGGTGCCGGCGAGGTACGCCGGTAGCGAGCAGCAGTGCCGTGGTTGCGGCGAGCGCTTCATCGTTCCCGCGGCCGATGACGGTGGGGGCACGCTGTCCGGTTCCGAAGTCCGGCGACGGGCGTGGCGCGGACCGCTGATCGTACTGGTGTCGATCGTCGCCGTGCTGGCGGCAGTAGTTGGTGTCGAACGTCTTCTCGAGGGGCCTCCCTCCGGATCCGAGCTCGTCGTTCGGACGCTGGCGTCCAACGTCATTGCGACCCGGGTCGTCGAGGGGCCGCTCAGGGCCGGGACCGCGGTGCTGGTCAACGGCGTCGCCGCCTACTGGGTCGAGGGCGGCGCGGTGTACGGCTGCAACTCGGCCGCACTGGCCTGGTCCCCGGGAGTGAAGCCGGCTCCGGGCGGCTGCGACCTGTTCGCCGTCGAGCGCGCGGTGCTGCACCATTAGCAGCGCATGCCGCAGAGCCCCTTGAAGGGTGTCCAGGGGGCGGTGGCACGCGATGGGCTCTACGGCACGCGCTGCTTGGGATGCGCTGCGCGCATCCTGACGCCAAGCTGGAGGGTCAAAGTCGGAGTCGACAAGGACTCCGGGCGGCGAGCGCTCAGACACGTTGCACTCTCCTGGCTTCAGGCAACGACATGAGATCTCCCCCAGCCCACGACGCGCGGAGCGCGTCAGGGGGGCCCACAAGGCAGAGGCCGTCGGTCCCGGCTCGACGTCCCAATCACCGTCACAGGCCCGTGTCTTGAGGGCTCCTTTGGGGATTGTCGGTGTCGAAGGCCATCGGTCACGCGGTGACCTTCGGCGCCAGGAGGAGCTTGCGGCGGCGCCAGCGCTCGAGCACCTCGGCCTCGCGCGCCGGGCTGAGGCCTGCCCGCGGCTGGGAGCGTCGCGCGTCGGGCAGGCTGTGGAACCAGACCAGGGTGTCGCGCGCGGTGTCGGCGAGCGGGCGGACTATGAGCCCGGCGGCGACCGCCCGCCGGTTCGAGAAGCGAGCGAAGCCCTCGAGGCCGTTGCGCGGTGGGACCCATACCGGAAGGTCGGTCCAGGGCGAGACCTCCTGCTCCCAGAGGAACTCGGTGCGGACCCAGATGAACCGGACGTCGGCCGCTGTCGTCGCCCGGATGCCGTAGAGCATCTCGGCGATCGACATCGGGGCGAGCGGGCCGACGACGTTGTAGATCCCGGCGACCGTCGCCTCGATGACAGCCACTGCGAAGCCCGCAAGGTCCCGCACGTCGATGAGCTGGATGGGATCCGACGCGCTGCCCGGCGCCAGCACGTCGCCACCCCGGTCGATCCGGACCGGCCAGTAGGTGAAACGGTCGGTCGGATCGCGGGGGCCGGACAGCAACCCCGAACGGAGCACCGTGATCAAACCCTCGAACTCGGCGCGAATAGCGGCCTCTGCGGCCGCCTTGAGGGCGCCGAAGGAGGCAGCAGTCACGGCTTCGTTCGCCGGGTCGGCGAGACGGGCGACCGGAGCCAGCTCGTCGATGCCGGGCCGCGAGGTATTGGCGTAGACCGAAAGCGACGAGATGAAGACGTACTGGCCGACAGCGCCACGCAGCGCGTGTGCGGACTCGCGCGTCCAGCGCGGCAGCACGGCAGACGAGTCCACCACGGCGTCCCAGCTGCGTCCCGCGAGCGCGGAGAGGTCGCCGGTCTCGCGGTCGCCGCGTAGCTTCTCGACCTCCGGGAAGAGGTCGGGGTTCGTGCGACCGCGGTTGAACAGCGTGAGTGTGTGGCCGCGGGCCAGTGCGTGCGCGACGAGGTGGGGTCCGAAGAAGCCCGTGCCCCCGAGCACGAGCAGCCGCAGTGGGTTCCCGGTCGAGAGCTGTCCGAGGGCCTGGGCAGCGGCGCCGATGCGAAGGCAGGCCGCGGCCGCGGCGGCGGTGCCGAGACGGACGAAGTCGCGGCGGGTCGTCACCGCGGAGGCGTCCACAGCGGCGAACCGCTCGGGCCGTCGACGGAAGAGTCGTTGATCATCACTCTCCAGAATACCGCCGGTGTGTTGCTCTATTCTGCGGCGCCCAGGTGAAGCCGAGCAGAGCCGGCAGCGCGCCCGGATCGCTGAGGTCAGCGAGCACGTGGTGGGCGCCGGCTGCACGAAGTGACGCGGGAGGGTAACGGTGGCTGGCGACACCGACTGCCGTGACGCCGTTGGCGAGGGCGCAGGCCACGTCACGGGGCGTGTCGCCGATCACGACCACGTGTCCACCGCAACCAATCGTGCGCCCAAGCAGCTTCTCGGCACGCGCCACGGCAATCGGGACGAGGCGCTCGCGCTGGCCGTCGTCCGATCCGTAGGCGCCGAACGCGAAGAACCGGTCGAGTCCGAAGTGCGCGAGCTTCACCCGTGCCGTGGGCTCGAGGTTTCCGGTCAGCAGGCCGAGCGCGACGTCTGGGAGTCCGTGCACCGCCTCGAGGGTCTCTACGACCCCCGGGAGGAGGTGAGCACCGGGCGCGGCGGCCATCTCCTCGGGGAAATGCCGGATGTATCGCGCCTTCAGGTCCGCGACCAGCTCGGGATCGAGGTTCAGTCCATTGCGGATGAGTACCTCGTCGAAGAGCATCGGGTCGGTCTTGCCGTCGGGGGAGATGCCGGCGAACGCGTCGTCCAGTCCGAGGCGCTCCCGGCACGCGCGGTCGATCGCCCGCGCGCCGGCGCCCCCCGACAGCAGCAGGGTGCCGTCGATGTCGAACAGGAGCAGGGTCGGGATCATGAGTTGCTCAGGTAGACCCAGACAGTGGTGCCGACCGATTTGTCGGTGGAGTTGTAGAGGTAGAGGTTGTAGCGGGCAAAGCCGACCGAGAGCCTCGCCCTCTGATCGCGCACCCACCCACGGGCCCCGACCGCGACCTCGGCCGTTGCCTCGAGCGGGAACAGGTACAGGCCGTCCTCGGTCAGCGCCCGCTGAATCGGTTCCTCGGCGGGCACGAGCACGGCGCCGACGGTGCCACCGCGGGTGGTCGTCCCCTTGATCTCGCCCGCCAGGCTCAGCGTCACCCAGGCGAACCCCTCGGTCGAGACGGTGCCCACCAGGGTGAGCCGCGTGGTTTCCGTGCGCTCCACTGGAGTCACGACAACGTCCTGAAAGCGCATCCCGGTTGCGGACGGGATTGGGCCCTTGAGGCGGACGTCTCCCTCCACCTTCTGCACCTCGGGCCTGTTGACGACCTCCACGCGCACCACCTCCTGAGCGGCGGCGAGGGTCGAGCCGAGCACCATCAAGACGGCGGCAATGACGCGGTACGACGGCATGGCGGTCTCCCTTTCACGATCGCGAGCGACTTACTCCTTCATCCTAGCCTGCCTGTACCGCAGACCTCGTAGCTGCGGGCACCGATCTGCCGGCTTCAGCGGGATCACTCGCACGTCGACCCGTTGCTGCTCGACGGCTCCCGGGAAGCGGCCACGTCAAGCCTCTCAACGTGACGCGGTGCGGAAACCAGGTCTCGTCTGCGGCTCGTCGGTGTGCCGCCGCACTGCGGTATCCTATGGCTTCTGCGCCGGGGTTTCCTCTGGCGCGGGTCGGAGCGCCGAGAGCGCCCGGAGGCGACGATGAGCCAGGAGTACGTGTTTTCCGAGATCGAGCGGCGCTGGCGGGAGAGCTGGCGCGAGGCTGGCCTGTTCGAGGCCCGCGACGACGACCCCCGACCGAAGTTCTACGCACTGTGCATGTACCCCTACCCGTCAGGCGTGCTCCACATGGGCCACGTGATCAACTACACGCTCGGCGACGTTGTTGCCCGGTACCAGCTGCTGCGCGGCTTCAAGCTGCTGTCGCCGATGGGCTGGGACTCGTTCGGGCTGCCGGCGGAGAACGCGGCGATGCGGACCGGCGTCCATCCGCACACGTTCACCGAGGCCAACATCGCGCGCATGCACCAGCAGATGGAGCGCGCCGGCTGGGGCTACGACTGGAGGCGCGAGGTGGCGACCAGCCACCCCGAGTACTACCGCTGGACCCAGTGGTTCTTCCTCCGCTTCTTCGAGCGCGGCTTGGCATTCAAGAAGACTGCGCCGGTCAACTGGTGCCCGTCGTGCCAGACCGTGCTCGCCAACGAGCAGGTCAAGGACGACGCCTGCGAGCGCTGCGGAACCGGCGTCGAGCAGAAGGACATGTCGCAGTGGTTCTTCCGCATGAGCGCTTACGCCCAACGCCTGCTCGACAACCACGCCGAGCTCGAGGGACGGTGGCCGGACTCGGTGCTCAAGCTCCAGAAGGAGTGGATCGGCCGCTCCGAGGGCGCACGGGTCGTATTCCGGGTCAGTGAGACAGGCGACGAGGTCCCGGTCTTCACCACCCGTCCGGACACCCTGTGGGGCGTCACCTTCTTGTCTCTGGCGCCGGAGCATCCGCTGGTCGAGAAGCTGGTCAAGGGCACTGAGCACGAGGCGCGGGTGATGGCGGCCGTCCGTGAGATGCGTGTGGGGACGACCTCCGCCCGCGATCTCGCCGAGCGCGAGAAGGTGGGCGTTGACACCGGCTTCCACGTCACCAACCCGGTCACCGGCGAAGACGTGCCGTTGTGGGTCGCGAACTTCGCGCTCATGACCTACGGTACCGGCGCGGTCATGGCGGTCCCGGCGCACGACCAGCGCGACTTCGAGTTTGCGCGCGCCTACGACCTGCCGATCCGGGTCGTCATCCGTCCCGACGACGTCGGGCTCGACCCGACGACAATGACGGAGGCGTACACGGATCCTGGCACGATGGTCGCGTCGGGTCCGTTTACCGGTCGGCGCAATCTCGAGGCGATGGGCGAAATCATCAGGTGGCTCGACCAGAAGGGCCTCGGTGCTGCCGAGGTCAACTACAAGCTCCGCGACTGGCTGCTCTCCCGTCAGCGCTACTGGGGCTGCCCGATTCCGCTCGTGACCTGCGCTGCGTGCGGCATCGTTCCGGTGCCGGAGTCCCAGCTGCCGGTGCTGCTGCCGACTGACGTCGCGTTCCGCGCCGGCGGTGGCAACGCGCTCGCGACCAGCGAGTCCTTCGTCCACACCACGTGCCCGCGCTGTGGAGGTCCGGCCGAACGCGAGACCGACACCATGGACACCTTCGTCGACTCGTCGTGGTACTTCCTGCGCTACTGCGACAGTGACAACCAGGCCGCGCCGTTCTCGCCCGAAGCGATCCGGCACTGGATGCCGGTGGACCAGTACATCGGCGGCATCGAGCACGCGACGATGCACCTGATCTACGCGCGCTTCTTCACCATGGCACTTCACGACCTCGGCCTGGTCGACTTCGACGAGCCGTTCACGCGGCTGTTCTGTCAGGGCATGGTGTGCAAGACGGCCTACTACTGCGAGCTCCACAAGTGGCTCGCCGAGGAGAAGGTGCGGGGGCGCCGAGAGGGTGATGTGATCCTCGAGCCCACCTGCGCCGAGTGCGGACAGCCGGTGCAGGCCTCGATGACCAAGATCTCCAAGTCGAAGCTCAACATTGTCGATCCCGACGCGATGTTCGAGCGCTTCGGCGCCGACACGGTTCGCTTCTACATGCTCTCGGACAACCCGCCCGACCAGATGCAGATCTGGACCGAGAGCGGGATCAACGGCGCCTGGCGCTCGGTCAACCGACTGTGGAGCCTGGTGGTCGGTAACCTGGAACGGGTCGCGCCGCCCGGAACACCGATCCCGGCCGAGCTCGGCGACGTCGACCGCGAGCTGCGCCGCCGCACCCATCAGGCGGTCGCCAAGGTCACCGACGCGATCGAGGGCGGCTTCCAGTTCAACACTGCCATCGCGCGCTGCAATGAGCTGCTCAACCTCACCCGGACGAGCGTCGAGTCCGCTCACCCGGCGGTGTTGCGCGAGACCTTCGAGATCGTGTTGCGGATCCTGAGCCCGATCGTGCCCCACCTCGCCGAGGAGCTGTGGCAGCGGCTCGGTCGCTGCGAGAGCATCTTCTCGAGTGGGTGGCCGAAGGTCGATTCGGTGGCCGTCGTCGAGGAGCTGCTCGAGATCCCGGTGCAGGTCAACGGCAAGGTGCGCAGTAGGCTGCACGTCGCTCCAGATCTGCCGCGGGAGCAGCTCGAGCGTCTCGCGCTCGCCGACGACAAGGTCCGTGGCTTCCTCGAGGGCAAGCAGATCGCCAAGGTGGTGGTGGTTCCCGGCCGGCTGGTGAGCATCGCGGTGAAGGGATAGAGCGATGAGCGGCTACCCGCTCGACCTCGGAGGGTGTGTGGTCGAGGCGGCGACCGCCGACTCCCTCGAGCTGCGCTGGCCCGACGGTCACCGCTCGGTGTACCCGGCGGCGCTGCTGCGCCGAGAGTGTCCGTGCGCGGCCTGCCGCGCGGAGCGCCAACGGCCGGCGCTGCCGCTGTGGCAGCAGAGTGTCAGCCTCACCGAGCTCCGGCCGGTTGGTCGCTACGCGCTCTCGCTGCGCTTCTCCGACGGGCATGGGACCGGGATCTACTCGTTCGAGACCCTGCGCGCTCTGTGCCCGTGCCCCGCCTGCCGGGGAGCGCGCGAAGAGGTCTGAACCACAGAAGCTCAGCGGCGGGCTCTGCCCGCGACCCAAGAGCGCTCCAGGGGCGGGTCTGAGAGCCGGTGTTGCCGGCTGTGGACCAGAGGCGTTGGGCGCCCGAATCCGGGGGACGGGCGGCGGGCAGCAGGCGGCGGGGTCGGGTTCGGCATTCGGGCCGGCAACGTTACGGCGTTCCGGTCCCGGCTTCCCGCTGCCTGCCGCCCGCAGCCTGATCCCGGAGCCGCACGCCGGGGCGGGAGTAGCTGGGCCGACTGGCAGTCGGTGGTGGGCGGAATCCGGCTTCGGACGGCGGGCAGCAGGCGACCGGAACGGGAGCGGGCGCCCGACCGCCACGGCCGTGCCCCCCGATCCCGGCTTCCCGCGCCCTGCCGCCCGCAGCCTGATCCCGGACCCGAACGCTGGGGCGGAAGGTGCTGGGTCGAGCTTTCAGCCGCGATCGCCGAGCTGTCGCTGCCCCGTGGGTTTTCACATCTGCGGGACCATCTGGTTCGGGCCGCCGACAATACTGCGTTGAGGCTCTCTGAGGCCAGCGGACGGACGCTGGGGAACCGGTATCAGCATCTAGAAGCGGCCTATGCAGAAAACCAGGAAGTGCAGAGCGATCTCGCCCTGATGGGAGCACGCGGTGTCGAGATCCCCGGCGCGGTTCTTCGTCGCGCGGATCGGCTGGGCGGTCTGATCTACGGGCTGCTGCGCGCGGAGCTGCGGGATGCAAACAGGTGAGGGCCACTACCCAAGTGGTGCCTCTCTGCGCGTCTCTGTGCCTCTTTGCCTCTGTGGTAAGAACCGTTCTATCGCGGGACCGGGAGGACGTAGAGCACCACGGCGAGGACGTGGCAGGTGCTGCCGGCGAGCACGAACAGGTGCCAGATCGCGTGCGAGTAGGGCAGCCGTCTCCAACCGTAGAAGGTCAGGCCGAGGGTGTAGGAGAGACCGCCCACGATCAGTAGGGTGAGGCCGCCCGACGCCATCGCCGCGGCGATCGGACGGGCGGCGACCACTATCGCCCAGCCCATGGTGAGGTAGAGCACGAGTGAGATTGCGGGCAGGCGGCGCAGCGGCGTCGCCTCGATCAGGACGCCCGCGAGGGCGAGGCCCCAGACCGCTCCGAACAGCGACCAGCCCCACGGTCCGCGCAAGCTGACCAGGGTGATCGGCGTGTAGGTCCCCGCGATCAGTAGGAAGATCGCCGAGTGATCGAGGATGCGCAGCACGTTCTTGGCGCGAGGTGCAGTGATGGCGTGGTAGAGGGTCGAGGCTGTGTACAGGAGCACCAGGGTGGCGCCGAAGATGCTGGCGCCGACGACGCCCCAGACGTCCCCGGAGGTCGCGGCGACCGCGACCATGATCGTGAGTGCGGTCACGCCGAACACCGCACCGATGCCGTGAGTGATGCTGTTGGCGATCTCCTCGCCGAGGGTCGGACGGCCGACGTCTACGCGCTGCATTCTCTGAGTCTACCGCGTGGCGGCAGGTGGATGTCACGTCGACGTTTCGAGCTCAAAGAGCACGCGCCGCCATGGAACCGCGTCGTCCTTGCCGGTCGCGCGGCGGATCGAGTACACGCCCATCCCGGCAGCGACCGGTCGGACCTCGTCGCCGGGGTGGTAGGCGCGCAGCTCGACGACGCCGACCCGGTTGCCGAGCCGGACCACCCGGCCCTGACCGATGAGCGCCTCCGCTCGAGCGGGCCGGAGGTAGTCGATGCGCAGGTCGATGGTGGACGGGAGGTCGTCGCGACGGATCTGGGTCCACACCGCGGCGCCGCCTGTCGAGTCGAGCAGCATCGAGATCACCCCCCCGTGCAGCGCTTGGCGTAGTGGGTTGCCGACCAGCTCGGGCCGGAACGGCAGCTCGAGCTGGGCGAGGCCGTCGCCGAGCTCGAGCGAGCGCACGCCGAGGAAGCGGTTGAACGGGATGAACTCCTCGAGGATCCGGGTGAGGATGCTGGGGTCCATGGTGCGCGCGTCGGTCTCCAAGAGCGCCTCCTGGGGTTCAGCGGGGTTCGAGGATCTCGACCGTGATCCGGTCGTACCAGGTCTCGGAACCCGGCAGGCCGATGGTCAGCTCGGCCGGAAAGACTGTCCCGATCGGGTCGAACGGGTGTCCGCGTGCGACCTGGACGAGGTTCCCATCACGATACCCGCGGACCTCGAACCAGAGTTCGAGCGGTCCGAGCTCCCGTCCGCAGTGGTTTTGGGCCTGAATGGTCACGTTGACGTGTGCCGAAGGCGGATCGTAGGTTTGCAGGGTCGACCAGGCGAAGGTAACGCAGTCGGCGAGGGAGGGCGTCGGCCGCGGGGTGCGGGTCGCGACTGCAACCGGTGTCGGCACCGGCGGGTAGGTCGGTGTGAGGGAGGGAGCGGGCTCGCTCCAGGGCGACATCATCTCCTCCTGCGCGGGGAGCTGTCACCGACGGGGTCGCTGTGGCAGTCGGGACGGAGGCACCCGGCCGAGTCGGTGTGGCGCTCGGGGCGGCCGGCGCCAGCGGCGGAGCCGCCGGTTGGCGGTTGAGCCGGCCGCTGACGATGACCAGGACCACAATCGCTGCAGTGGCCAACACCGCCTTGCCCGCGGCCGAAGGGTAGGCGATCGGCCGACGCCGGCCCGACTCGACCCGCGGCGGTCGGGATGGACGCGCCATCAGGCAGCGACCCGCGGCGCAGAGCAGCGTTCGGGAGGGATCCCGCGACGTGCAGGGTTTGGATCGCGATCGGGAAAATCATTCGAGAACGGCCATCTCGACCATTATCCGCCGCCGCACAGCGGCGTGAAAAGGGCCAGTCGGCACTCAATCTTGACGCACTGCGGCAAAACGTCTATAGTGTGTGACATCGGACCTGCTGCCGCATGATCGAGAGGGCGGGTCCACCAGGGAGGCGCCATGCGCTGGGTGGTCTTCAACCAGAAGGGCGGCGTCGGCAAATCGACGATCGTGTGCAACTTGGCGGCGATTGCCGCCCAGCGCGGGGCCAAGACGCTGGTGGTCGACCTCGATCCGCAGGCGAACGCAAGCCACTACCTGCTCGGCTCCGAGGCCGCTTCGGCGAGGCCGAACGCGGCCGACTTCTTCGAGCAGACCCTGGGCTTCAAGCTGTTCAAGGACGGGCCCCGCGAGTACCTGCATCCGACCCGCTTCGACGGGCTGTGGGTGTTGCCGGCCTCGGCCGAACTGGAGGGCCTGCAGTCCAAGCTCGAGCAGCGCTACAAGATGTACAAGCTGCGCGACGCCCTCAACGACCTCAAGGGCTTCGACTCGGTGTGGATGGACACGCCGCCCGCGCTCAACTTCTTCACCCTGTCGGCATTGATCGCCGCCGAGCGCTGCCTGATTCCGTTCGACTGCGACGACTTCTCGCGACGTGCACTGTACGGCCTGCTGGACAGTGTGCGTGAGGTCCAGGCGGACCACAACACCAAGCTCGTGGTCGCGGGCGTGGTGGTCAACCAGTTCCAGTCCCGTGCCCGCCTTCCCCGGCGCGTGGTGGAGGAGCTGAAGCAGGAGGGCCTTCCGGTCCTGGAGCCCTACCTCTCGAGCTCGGTCAAGGTCCGCGAGTCGCACGAGGCCTCGAAGCCCCTGGTGCACCTGGTGCCGAGCCACAAGCTCACCGGCGAGTACGTCGCTCTGTTCGACACCCTTGACGGCAGCAGGAAGTAGCGGAATACCACAGAGGCACAGACACACAGAGGAGCACAGAGGTCCGATCGAAACCCTCTGTACTACTCCCGGGTCACAAGTCCCTCCGGTTTGGCGACATTCTGTAAAGCACACTCTCCGTTCAGACAGCCCGGCCACCCGCGCGACCTCGATCCCGACCCTGCTACCTGCTGCCAGCTCCCCGCCGCCTGCCGCCCGCTGCCCGACCCCCCGGATTCGACCCCAGACCCCTTGCAAGTCGGCCCAGCTGCTCCGCTCCCTAGCGCTCGGGACCAGGATCAGGCTGCGGGCGGCAGGGCGCGGGGAGTCGGGATCGGGGGACACGGCCGTGGCGGTCGGGCGCCCGCTCCCGTTCCGGCCGCCTGCTGCCCGCCGCCCGAACCCGGATTCCGCCGACCACCGACTGCCAGTCGGCCCAGCTGCTCCCGCCCCAGCGTTCGGGTCCGGGATCAGGCTGCGGGCGGCAGGGCGCGGGAAGCCGGGATCGGGACACGAAGGCGTCGCCGGCCGGAATGCAGAACCCGACCCCCGCCGCCGGCTGCCCGCCGCCCGTCCCCCGGATTCGAACGACCGATGCCTGTGGCTCACAGCCGGTAGCACCGGCTCTCAGGCCTGCCCCTGGAGCGCTCTTGGGTTGCGGGCAAAGCCCGCGCTGTGTAGTCCTGCCCTCAGCTCTTCTTGAGCAGGTCGCGGATCTCCTCGAGCAGGACCTCCTGGCGCGGCGGGGCTGGCGGCGCAGCGGGGGCGGCCTCTTCCTTACGTTTGAGGGAGTTGAACGACTTCACGAGCAGGAACACCGCCCACGCCACGATCAGGAAGCTGATCACCGAGTTGATGAACAGGCCCCAGTTGATGGTGACCGCACCCGCCTTTTGGGCCGCGGCGAGAGTGGCATAGGGCCCGGCAGTGGCGCCCTGCTTGAGGACCGCGAAGAAGTCCGAGAAGTCGACGCCGCCGAGCAGCATGCCGATGGGCGGCATGGCGACGTCGTTGACCAGGCTCTTGACGATGGTTCCGAAGGCGCCGCCGATGATGATGCCGACCGCCATGTCGAGCACGTTTCCCTTGACCGCGAACTCCCGGAACTCTTTCATCATGGACATCCGGTCCTCCTTCTTCGCGTGTGTCCTGGCTCGTTGTGACCGATGGAAGAGTATACCCGACAGAGACAGCGGTCCGATCTCAGCGAGCATGTGAGGCTGCGACTGGTCTCGGTCAGTGCCCGGGATCCGCCGTCGTGTCCGGCGCGCTAACCCGGAACGCCCGAACGGGCGGTGGGACGTCGATCGGTTCGAGCGTGCGCAGCAATCGTCCGAGCACCGCCCGCTGGTCCGCGGTGAGCGCCGCCCAAGGCGCTCGTGGACCGAGGATGTCGTCGAACGCCCGGTCGACGGCGAGGACGTCGACCCCGGCGGCGACCAGACGCCGCAGCGTGGCGTCCGGGTCCGGCGCGACCAGCGAGGCGAGCAGCGGGCCCGCATCGTGCGGCGATGGCAGGGTGCCGTTCTCGAGCCCGTAGTAGCCGTCGAGCTCCCCGAGGTAGAGCACCCTGGCGTTCCGGTCCCGGATCAGCAGCTCCCGAGCTGGAAGCGAGGGGATGTGGCTGGCCACGACCTTCTCGGGGGCCAGCAGCAGCTGGGAGCAGCCGCCGAGAGTGGAGCAGGTGAAGCGTCCCGCGAGGAGCATCGCCGCCGCCAGGACAGCGGCCGCCGGGAGCCGGAGCAGCGGACGACGGGCGAGCAGCGCGACCAGGCCCACGCCTGCGGCGCCGAACAGCAGCACCAGCGAGGACTGTCCCCAGCGGAGCACGTGGTAGGCGGCGCCGGAGGCTGCCGAAAGGGCGACCAGCGGCAGCACGGCGAGTGCGTACAGCCAGGGCGCGCGCACCCTTCCGAGGAACGCGAGCGGGAGCAGGGCGATGCAAATCCCGGTCTCCGGTTGCAGCGCGAGCAGCGAACCGATGCGATGGACGAGGTCGAGAAGTCCACTCGGGAGCGCGACGGCGTTGATCGACATCCAGTCCCGGGCCGCGGCGAGCGGCTCGCCGTGTCCGCCAACGTACGGGAACAGCGGTGCACCGTAGGCGATCCCGTTGCGCACGAGCTGCGGGACGAGCATCAGCAGCGCGCCGGCGCCGAACCCGAGCGCGGGCCGCAGCGACCTCCGCCGCACCAGGAGGACGACGCCGGCCACCGCGGCGAAGGCGCCGAGCTGGGCCTTGGCGGCGACCAGCAGGCCCGCGATCAGGCCCGCCGCCATTCCGCTCCTGACCGAGCGGTCCTGGTGTTCGACGATCTCGACGACCAGGGCGAGCGCGACGAAGGTGGTCACCATCTCGACCAGCTTGAGCGCCTCGAGCAGCGCCGTCTGAGGCATCGCGAGCCACAGCACGGCCCCGAGGACCGCGCCGCGCTTCGCCCCGGTGGGGTCGGGCAGCGCATGGGCGAGGACCCCGCCGAGCGCCCACACCGACGCCAGGACAGTGATCAGGTGGAAGGCGCCGTAGACGGTGCCCCATCCAAACGCGAAAGGTCCGTCCGGCAGCAGCGCGTTGAGGGCGACGGGGAACGCGAGCAGCGCGTGCAGGGCGAAGGACGTGCTCGAGAAGACGTTCGACGGTAGCGGCGTTGAGCTTCCGGCGAGCAGGAAGGCCTTCGGGACGGCCAGATAATTGACCACCATGTCGTGGTGGAACAACGGCAGGGTGGCGAGCGCGGCGTACCCCGCCGCGGCGACCGCGAAAGAGACGAGTGCGACCGGCTCGGCCCGCACGGCGGAGAGCCACGGTGCGGCCGCGTCACGGATCCGTTCCGGACGGGCCCAGCGCGGCGCCCCGACCAGGGCGGGGAGCAGGGCGAGTGTTGCCAGCAGCGGCCACCAGAGTGCGCCGAGGAGCCCGAGGGCAGCGCCGGCGAGGGCATAGGCCGCCAACCCCAGCGCGGCGGCTCCCGGTCCGGAGAGCCCGCGCTGCGTCAGCCTGTGTCCCAGCCATCCGCCAACGACCATCGCGCTGAACCAGAACAGCCCGGCAAGGACCCCTGCGGCGAGCATCGTCGCCAGACGGCCTGCACCCATGTGTCGCAGTCCTTTCGCACGTGACGAGCGGGCGTGGGCGCGGCGGTTGCCCGCGTCCTGCACGCCATGGTAGCCCGTGGGGGGGTGCCGGAGTAGGTCATGGAGGTCGGCAGCTCGATACGACGTCGATTGATTCGAGTTCGAAATATTCTCGCGCTGACCCTCGTTCCACAGGCCGGGAGGCGGGATGGGCACGTACTACTTGGGCACGATCGCGGAACGTCGAGCACTCGACGCCTTCATCAAGCTGCGTCGCGCTGCCAACACGGTGGGCGCGCGAGCCAACGCCAGGACCCGCCTCGCGAAGCTGACGGAGAGCCAGTTCGGTGTCCTCGAAGCGCTCCTGCACCGCGGACCGATGTGCCAGACGGACCTGGCTGTCAAGCTCCTGAGGAGCACGGGCAACCTGACGACAGTGATCGACAACCTGGAGCGCGATGGTCTCGTCGAACGGCGGCGCGGCGCGGGCACCGACCGTCGAATGGTCACGGTGGTGCTGACCGACGCCGGACGACGACTGATCGAAGGGATCTTCCCCGGCCATGTCGCCGCTATCGTCGCCGACCTTTCGGTGCTGACCCCCGACGAACAGGTCGAGCTCGCGCGCCTGTGCCGCAAGCTCGGCCTGAATGCCGCCGGCGAGACGAGGGCACGCGACTGAACTGAATCGACCATTGGAGGTCACCATGAACACGTTCTGGAAGCGACTGCTTGCGACCGACGACGGCTGGGCGCCGCTGCTGCTGCGGTTGGCTCTCGGGGTCGTCATGTTTCCTCACGGGGCCCAAAAGATGTTGGGCTGGTTCGGAGGCAACGGCTTTGAGGCCACGATGGGCTACATGACTGGGCAGATGGGGCTCCCCGCAGTGATCGTCTTCCTGGTCATCATGATCGAGTTCTTCGGATCGCTGGCCCTGATCGCCGGCGTCCTGACCCGACTCGCGGCGCTTGGCATCGGAGTCGAGATGCTCGGCGCCATCGCCACCGTCCACGCCCACAACGGGTTCTTCATGAATTGGACCGGGCAGCAGGCGGGAGAGGGCTTTGAGTACCACATCCTGGTGCTCGGCATCGTCGCTGCGCTGCTGGTTCTCGGCGCCGGACGGTGGTCGATCGACCGAGCCCTCTCGAGGCGCTGAGGAGGACCGATGTCGGGCACTACCCTTCGGGTTCCGATCCTGGTCGGCAGCGTTGGTCGTGGGCGCCAGTCCCCTAGGAGTGTGTAGCTCATAGATGGACAGCCGAACGACGAGGCCTTTGCAACCCGCACCGACCGTTTTCTCGACGAGGTGTTGTGGTGGACTCGGGCAGCCTCGCGCCAGGCGGAGCTCAGCTCGGCAGCGGCACGGAGCTGAGCACCCGCGCCTGGCCGCCCGCAATCTCGAGCGCCTCGGTCGGTCCGCCGTAGTATGCGGAAAGGCCGACGTCGATCCGCCACACGGCGCCGCCGCAGGCGGGCACGATGTGGTCCCTTTGGACGGTGTGGCCGACGACCATGCGCGATGCGCCGAGCATCCTCAGCGTCGTGGCGAGGGTGGCGCAGTCCTTCGGCGAAGGGTCGTCCGAGTAGCGCCGGCTCCACACCGGGCCGCTTCGCGCATCGACGATGCGGGGCAACGCCTCAAGCTCGCCCGAGAGCCACCACCGCGTCTCGGCGTTGAGGCGCTCGAGCCCGTACGCGGCGACGTCGGGCAACACGCCGCCGTGCACGAACACGGTGTCGCCGATCACCACCACGACGTTGCGGCGCGCCAGCAGCTCGGCCATCTCTCCGCTCGGACGGAACGCCTCCCACCGGCCCCTGCGGTCACGGCGGACCGGCTGTGGTCCGGGGCGTCCGCTCACGGGCACGTCCGCAAACTCCGCGAAGCCGGCCGGGGAGACGTCCCGGAAGCGTCCTTTCGCGTTTCTCAGCTCGTGGTTGCCGAGCAAGGCGAGCACCGCGCCGCCGGCGGCCCGCGCTTCGCCGGCGAGACGGTCGAAACGCTCGAGGACCTCCCGGTCATGGTCGCCGCGGTCGATTTCGTCGCCCACCTGGACGACAACAAGGTCGCCGCCCACCCAGCGGGCGTTGGCGTCGATTGCGCCCGCCAGGCGAAGCGCGCGGTCGGTCGCCTCGATGTCGCCGTGGAGGTCGCCGATCGCGACGATCCGGGCGACCGCCGGGTAGCGCGTTGGGAGCTCGACGATCGCCTCCTTGAGGTCGTCCAGGCTCCTGCTCCTTTGAAGCGAAGACGGTCCGCGAGCGCAACCAGCCAGCGCGGCGATCCCGGCCACGGCGATGAGCAGACCGCGGAGCCTCACGCGCGAGACTCTGCGATCGGCAGCCGGAGGACGAGCTCGGCACCGCCAGATGGGCGCGCAGTGGCCTTCACCGAGCCGCCGTATCCCTCCACGATGGTGCGCACGATGGCCAGCCCGAGTCCGCTGTGTGAGCGATCGGCGTTGCCGTTCGGTCGGTAGCTGAAAAAGCGGTCGAAAACCCGTTCGAGGTGCTCGGGGGGTATGCCCGGCCCCTGATCGCTCACCGAGACTACTGCCTCGCCCTGGTCGGCGTGCAGCGCCACCGTGACCGTACCGTCAGGCGGCGAGAAGCTGGTCGCGTTGTCGAGCAGGTTCTCCAGCACCTGGATCAGCCGGTCTGGATCTGCGGACACCATCGGCGAGTGGTCGGCCACAGCGAGGACGAGGGACGGACGCCCGTCGAGGCGGAGCCGGAACCCCTCGACAACACCTTCGACCAGCACCTCGAGGTCGATGTGCTGTCGCGTCTCGTGCTCGAGCGCGGCATCGAGGAGCGAGACCTCGCGGGCCTCGCTGATCAGGCGTTCGAGCCGGGCGACCTCGCGCTGGACCAGGCCGACGAGGCGAGTTCGTTCGTCAGGTTCCTCGGTGTCGGCGGCGAGCTCGGCAGCCGTGCGGATCGAGGCGAGGGGGTTCTTGAACTCGTGGGCGAGGTCGGAAGCGAGCGACTCGGCGTGGGCCAGGTGAACCTCGAGCCGGCGGCTGAGCTCGGCGAGGGCGCGCTCGAGGTCGCCGATCTCGTCGCGGCGGTCGGTCGCCGCGAACCCTCCGCGAAGACGCCCGCGCCGGTCGACCACGGCTTCGGCCTGGCGTCGCAGTCGCGCCAGCGGCCGGGCGATGGTGGTCGCGACCACGAACGACAGCACGACCGCAACCGCGAGGGTGACGAGGAAGATCTCGAACACCGCCACCCGGACCGCGTCGAGGCTCCGCAGCACGCGGGCAGTTGACTGGGAGACCAGCACCGCGCCGGCGACCCGATCGTCGAGACGAATCGGGATCGCGGTGTAGAAGACGACCACCGGACGGTCTCCTCCGAGCCTCCGAGTGACGGCGCCGTAGCGCCCGGAGAGGGCGCGTTGGATCTCCGGTCCGTCGAGGGAGGTGGAGCCCTCGTACACGTCTACGGCCTCGCCGGCGGCCTCGCTCGACTCCCCCGAGCCGCGCAGCAGACGAAACGGCAGCGATCCCATCCGGTACAGCCACCCGCGCCTGGGTCCCTCGGCCGGCGGCGGCTCGGCGTCCGCGGGTCGTCGCGGTCCCAGCGCCGCGGAGTCTGCGAGCAACATACCGTCGCCGTCGATGACCCGAAGCCTGGCCTCGTGACGCTGCTCGAGCTGGACCAGGATCGCCCGGACCGGCGCCGCCTCGATGTGGCCCCCGGCTTCGACGGCCGCGGCGAGCAGGCGCCCTTCCTGAACCATGGTGCGCTCCTGCGCCTGCAGCAGCTGTTGTTCGTAGGTGTCGAAGAAGAGCACGCCGGCAACCGGGAGCGCCACCAACAGGACGTTGAAGGCGAGCAGGCGGACCGGCAGGCGCGACAGCGCGCGGCTCAACCGCCCCACGGCATCATCCCTCGCGGAAGCGGTAACCGAGGCCGTAGACGGTGTCGATGCCGTCGAAGTCCGGGTCCGCGGCGACCAGCTTCTTGCGCAAGCGCTTGATGTGCGAGTCGATCGTGCGGTCGGAAACGAAGGCGTCGTGCGGATAGCCCTCGTTCATGAGCTGGCGTCTGCTCTTCACGTGCCCGGGATGGCGGGCGAGGGCCTGCAGGATCAGGAACTCAGTCACCGTCAGGGGAACCGTGAGACCCTTCCAGCGCACCGTGTAGCGCGCCTGGTCGAGCTCGAGCGACCCTCGGACCAGCACCTCGTCGGCATCGACCGGCGTGCGACTGAGTGCGAGGCGTCGAAACAGGACCCGGACCCGAGCGAGGAGCTCGCGCATCGAGAACGGCTTACAGAGGTAGTCGTCGGCGCCGAGCTCGAGGCCGAGAACGCGATCGAACTCCTCGTCTTTGGAGCTCAGGAAGAGGATCGGCAGGGTCGGCGACAGGGTGCGCAGGCGTCGGCACAGCTCGAGCCCGTCCATCCTGGGCATGAGGATGTCGAGGATGACCAGGTCCGGAAGCGCCTTCGCGAAAGCCTCCCAGGCGGCGGCGCCGTCGCTGTAGGCCTCGACGGCATACCCCTCCCGGCGCAGCGCGACCCCAACCGTGTCACGGATCGAGGACTCGTCGTCGACGATTGCGACGGTGCCGGCGGGCTCCGGGCTCATCGAGTCACCTCCCGCACGTCGCGCCCGCATTCTGCTGGTCGAGCCACGCCTTCAGCGACGCGAAGTACTCGAGGAGTTTGGCGTTGGCGCGGTCGAGGAAGGCGCGCGCGTCATCGACAGCGGGTGGAGGGTCGGCCGCGAGGACAAGGCCCGGGGCGAGGACGCAGCAGGCGGTGAGGAGGGCGGCGGCTCGAAGCATGGCAGTCTCCAGTGCCGGCGGATCGGCAGCGCCAGTATAGCGAGGGAACCCGCCGGTGGCCCGGCTCCGCCGGGAGCCGGGCCTGCGGCCGGATCCAGTGGATGCCGGCGGAGCTCGCCGCTCAAGGCGTCGCCTGGCTCGAGGCGGAGGCGTTGCGGGCAGGGACCCGGCCGCGCAACGAGACGCTCGCTGAGGAGCTCGCTGCCGCCGATATCGCCGCAGCGCGGACGCTCGAGGACGCCGGCAGACCGCTGGACGCGATGCGGCGCTGGGAGGCGGTCGTGAGGACCTTCGACGGTCTCGTCGATGTCAGCGCCGCGCGGGAGGCGGCGGCGCGCCTCGCCAGTGACCCGAGGGTGAAGGGCGCCGAGAAGGCCGAGCACCGCGCCGACCGCGACGAGCAGGCTTACGACGCGGTGCTAACGCGAGGGTTCGCCGAGCTCCGCAACACCGATCGCCCGATGCCGGCCACGCGTCTCGACTCGCTGCGAAACGACCCGCGCTTCGCGGAGATCGAGAAGGCGATGAGGTGAGAAGGTGAGAAGGTGAGAGGGTGAGGAGGTCAGGAGGACTCCGGTCGCGAGAAGCGAGACGCGAGACGCGAGACGGGAGAAGCGAGAGGCGAGACGGGAGACGTCGTAGGGGAGGAGCCTCGTCTCCTCCAGTGGCTCCGTCCCTCTCTGTGCCTTCTGTGACTCTGTGGTTCAGTCCGCTTGACCCGTGCGCGCAGTGACCGGCTCGCCGGCGTCACCCGCCGATCAGCTTCTTCCAGGTGCTGCGCTCGAGGAACGAGCCCGCGACGTTGGCCTCCATCCGCTCGAACATCGCGAACGGAATCGCGAAGCTCATCAGCCCACCGCCGACCTGGGGCGCGATGTATGCGCGGGCCGAGATGTCCACCAATCCGACCACAGCCCTCGGGTGCTGGCTGTGTCCTTCGCGGTAGGGGAGGATGCCGATCGACTGGCAGCCCGCCGCGAACGGCATGATGACGCCCTCGTTGTCATCGCGGTCGTAGTTGGCGAGCACCGTGAGTGCCGCGAGCCGGTCGGGATCGACCAGGAAGATGACCACCTCGGGACGCTCATCGGCGCCGACCTCGGCGAGCGGCTCCAGCATCACGTAGCGGGTGGGAACCTCGGTCATCGGCAGGGCGGCGACGTAGCGCTCCGCCAGCTCGGGGGTCTTGAGGTAGCCCTCGCCGTGGAGGATGTGCTCAGCGGAGCTGCGGCTCATCGGTACGGCCTTGGCGGGACCTGTGTCGACCGCGTCGCTGGTGCGTTCGTCGCCGGTGGTGAGAAAGCCGTAGAAGCACTCGATGCCCCCCGGCCAGTTCAGGTACTGATTGCCGAACCCGAGCCCGACACCGCCGCCGATGCAGCCGAAGGTGCGGCTGTCGGCGACCGCGCGTCGCCCCTTCGCAGCGTTGGCCAGCAGCCACATCACGCAGCCCCATCGGCCCTCGGTGAACTGCATCGCTCCCTCGGGTTTGGTGTCAGAGAAGACGATGGCGACCGGCGGAATCTCGGTACGGATTGCCCGTGCAATGGCACTGTCCATGGGACCCCCCCTCCCGGCGTGAGCGCCGGGCATCACTCCGCCGCGAGCACCCGGTCGAGCTTCTGGGTCAGACGTGTCGCCTTCAGGTATCCTCGCAGCCCGACGCCGGTGGCGACGACGCTGCCCGCGATCAGGGCGGCGTCGAACAGGCTCCACCACGACAGCCCGAAGAAGCGCATCAGGCCGACCCCCAGTGTCAGGAAGGCGATCCCGGTCCGGGTCAGCGCGAGGTAGGTTCGTCCGCGGGCGAGCTCGGTGCGCAGCTTGGACAGGTACGTCCGTCGCGTGGCGAGGGTGGTCCTGCTCTCTGCGAAGTTCGTCCTGCTCTCGGCGAGGTGCGTCCGGCGTTCCGATAGGAAAGTCCGGGTCCGCGCCATGCCGGTGCGTTGGTCCGCGAGGTTGGTTCGCGCCCGGGCCATGTCGGTGCGCAGGACCGAGAGGTCGGTGCGCTGACCCGCAAGCGAGGAGCGTTCGCGCGAGAGCTCGGTCCGGATGTTGCCGAGCTCCGTCGAGCGCGTCGACAGGCGGGTCTGCTCACGGGTCAGGGAGGTCCGCTCCGTCGCGAGCTCGGTGGCGATGCGGTTCGAGGCGGCGGTGGAGCTCGAGTGCTCGAGCAGTCCCTCGATCGCGGTCGTGCGCTGACGCTGGAGGTCGTGAACCTCAAGCTCGATGTCATTCTCGGCATTCTGCAGCTCTACCGAGCGTGCTATCAGCGAGCGGATGTCCCCGAGGGAGGTGCGGACGGCGTCTTCGAAGGCGGTGTCGGGCATGGCGTGTCTCCTCGCGCGCGCAGCGCGCGCTGTGGCTCTCGTGGGCTCCATACTCCGTGCGGGGCGGTCCCCCCGCGCTACGAGATCGCCCCGAGGAACGGTGCGTAGCCCGGGGCGTAGTCGACCGATTCGATCCCCGGGATCGAAAGCACGATCTCGCGCACGACCTCGAGGGCCTCCTGCTCGAGGTAGGGCCCGGTCAGCCGAGCCGATGCGTCCTCGACCTGGGCGCCGACTTCATAGGTGTGGGTGCGCGGGTCGGAGACCAGTGCCGCCTCGACGGCGGCGGCAAGCCTCATGCTCTCGAGTCGGAGCCGGGATTCCTCGGAGCACATGAGCTCAGGCGACTCGAGAACGTGCAGCAGGGTGTGGCACGCGGTCTCGAGGCTGATCCGCTCGAGATTGAGGACGAGGTCGTAGAGCTGCGGGTCGCGGATGTCGCGCCCGTACATGAAACGGGCCCAGCGCACGCGACGGGTGTCCTCCTCGCGGATGTACTCACGGGCGGCCTCCTCGTTGCAGCCGAGCCGCTCCATGGTCAGCGGCATCCGTACACTGAGCGGTGCTTCGATGCGCACCCGGACGAAGTGCGGCAGCGGGGGCAGCAGGAGATGGCCCGAGTAGCCGTGGTAGATGATCCCGTCGCCGCGGAGCTGCTCCAGGAGACCCTGGCGCATGAGGACCAGATAGGGATGCCGGCTGCGGCTGAACTGGTCGTACGCGCGGTCGGCCGACGCGAGCTGCTCGACGACCCGGCTGGCGAGTTCGCCGTGGCGGTCGACAACCTCGACCAGCTCCTCCCGCGACACCAGGCGGACCGCCGAGTGCTCGGCGAAACAGGCCACCAGCCGACTGACGCCGGACATGGTACCGCGCGAGATGAACAGGACCGCCATCCCGTAATGCCCTCGGCGCCATCATAGCGCGGCAGGTGTGCCGTGTTCACCACGGGTTTGAGACGACGGCTGTCGGCGAGGAGCATCGGGAGATCCGCGCGGGCGCGATAGGTCACCCCAGTCCGGCGACCGGGGAGCACGGCCCCGACCGCTCTTGTGCTCGCGGTGCGATACCATTCCAGGAGTGACGAGAGCGCATTCGACTCGACGTGCCGGAGCCGGCAGCCTTCTGTTACTGGCCGCGGCAACGGTCATCGGGGTGATCGCAGGGGCGGGTCGGTGTCCGGCAGCCGAGCCGGCGTTACCCGAACACGCCCATGCGCTCGCTCCCGGGACGTTCTTCGCTCACGCGCTCGGAGCCATCGACGGCATCACCTACACCAACTCCAAAGAGGCGTTTCTCCACAGTTACTCACTCGGCGCCAAGTACTACGAGCTCGACCTGTCGTTCACAGCGGACGGCGACCTGGTGTGCTTTCACAGCGGTATCGAGGAGCGTGTCGGTCTCAGCCGGCCGATCGGCGAGGTCACGACCTCCGAGTTTCTGAGCCATCGCTTTCAGGGCCGCTTCACGCTCATGACCCTCGAGGAGTTCTTTCGCCTGATGGCCTCTCGGCCCGACATCTACCTCGTCACCGACACCAAGGACACCGACTTCCGCCGTTCGTTGGAGGCGGTGGTGGCCACTGCGGAGCGGGTTGACCCGGCATTGATCGCGAGGATCATCCCTCAGTTCTACCAGTCCGAGCAGTGGCAGGACGTGGCCGCCGTCGAGCGCGACCACGGCCTCTTTGCGACCGTGATCTTCACCCTCTACAGGACATCACTGGACGACGATGGTGTGGTCGACGTAGCGAGCCGGCGCCGGATCCCCATCGTGACCATGGCCACGTCGCGCTTCAACCCTGGCCTCGTGGGACGGCTGCTCCAGGTGGGTACATCGTCCATGGTCCACACGGTGAACGAGCCTGCCGACGTTCTCTCCCTGCTCCGCCAGGGTGTGCGCGGTGTGTACTCGGACGTGATCCTGCGCTGGTGGCCGCGGCATCCGACGGTTCGAGCGGCGCCGAGGGGTGACCGGCTGTTGGCAGGACCGCCACCGCAACCGACATCCGTCGACGGCGCTCGCATCCGGTAGGCGGCGCCGGACCGCGCTACGACCACGGCGCAGCGCGGAATGGGTGCCTTGGTGGTAGTGTTCAGACTTCTGCGCTGACCGAGCGGTCAGTGAACTGACCCAGGAGCCGCCACGAGCCCCATGCGACGAACGCGACACCAGGTCCTGACTGAGTTCCGCACTGCGGAGATTCTGTCGGCAGCATTCAAGGTATTTGGCGAAAAGGGCTTCGACAAGGCTACGGTGGAGGACATTGCGCGCGAAGCGGGTGTCGCCAAGGGCACGGTCTACCTCTACTTCACCTCCAAGGAGGAAGTCTACCGCGCCGCCTTTGCACGCTACGTGGGTGAGCTCAAAGATCGGGCGATCGCCGCGGTCCAGTCGGCCGACGGGAGCGAGGCTGCGATCCGAGCCTTCGTTGAGACCAAGCTCGCCTACCTCGAAGAGCATCTCGGGTTCTTCTCCGTCTACCAGAGCGAGGCGTGGTGCGACATCGGCCGTGGTGGCGGCCTCCAGGCGTCTATCGAGGCGTCGGCGCGGGAGCAGGTCGATCGGCTCGCCACGGTGCTGACAGAAGCGATGGCGTCGGGCGTCGTACGGCGGATCCCAGCCGATGCGGCTGCTCGGGCGATCTTCGACATTACCCGTGCCGTGATCCGGCGGCGGATGCGCGGGGAGTCCGCCAAGTCGATTGAGGAGGACGCCACCCTCGTGACCGACCTCCTGTGGAAGGGGCTTGCCGTCCGATGAGAACACTACTGATCTCGCGTGCGACCGCCGTCGCCCTCGCATGCGCGACCGTCGTTGCCGCAGCCGAGTCCCGCGTTCCGGTCGACACCGTAGCTGTGTCGACCGCGGCCCCCTCACCGTCCGCTGCGGCGTCTCTCGACGCCGAGCCTCTGCGACTGTCGCTGGTCGACGCGGTGACACGCGGCCTCGCGCACAACCTCGCCTCGCTGCTCGCCGAGAGCGGGGCCGAAGGCGCGGCCGGGGCCGCGCGGGCGGCGCGGGCAAGGCGGTTGCCGGACCTCGCCGTGGAGGCGAGCGAGGCGCGCACCAAGATCAACCTCGAGGCCTACGGTTTGCCGGTCGCCCCCGGCGAGTCGCCGCTGATCGGTCCGTTCAACGTCTTCGACGCCAGGATCTCGAGCTCGATGCCGCTGCTCGACAGGGTCGTCAATGCCGGCGCGAGGTCGGCGCAGGCCACCGCGACGGCGGCCCGTGCCACCGCCGACGATGTCCGCGACGAGGTCGTCCTCGGCGTGAGCTCGCTCTACCTCGAGGCGGTGGCGGCCGAGGCGAGGGTGGTCGCGGTGGGCTCCGAGGTCTCCAGTGCCGAGAGCCTTGCGCGTCAGGCTCGGGACATGAAGGCCTCGGGCCTCGTGGCTCGGGTCGACGTGCTGCGCGCGGAGGTTCAGCTGGCCACCGAGCAGCAACGCCTGATCGTGGCCGAGAACGAAGCGGCAACGCGGAAGCTCGCTCTGGCCCGGGCGATCGGCGTACCGCTGGGCCGGCCGCTCGAGCTGGTTGATCGGCCCGTCTACCAGCCGGCTCAGATCCCGTTGCTTGACGCCGCGCTGGCGCGTGCCGACGCCAAGCGTGCGGATCTCCAGAGCGCCGAGGCGGCGGTAGAGGCGGCGAGCGAGGGCCTCCGGGCGGCTCGTGGCGAGGGTCTGCCGTCGCTCGCCCTCCACGGCGACGTCGGCCGGATCGGACCTGCGCCGAGCAGCGCCGAGACCACCTTCACGATTGCCGCACTGGTCAGGGTGCCTCTGTTCACGGGAGGGGCCGTGCGTGGCCGGGTCGAGCAGGCGACGGCTCGGCTCGCCGAGCGGGAGGCGATCCGCGACGATCTGCGTGAGCGGGTCGAGCTCGAGGTGCGCACTGCGCTGCTCGATCTCGAGGCATCGGACGCGCGGGTCAAGGTGGCCGAGGGCGCGGCCAGCGTCGCGGACGCACAGCTCGAGCAGACCCGCGACCGGTTCGCCGCCGGCGTCTCGACCGGCGTCGAGGTGGTCCAGGCTCAGCAAGCGGTGGCGACCGCCCACGACAACGCGATCGCCAGCCTGCTCGCCTTCAACCGGGCGAAGGTGGCCCTGGCCCGCGCCCTCGGGGTTGCCGCAGAAGACCTCAATGACGTCATGGGAGGCACGCAGTGAGCACCGGACCACGATCACAGGGCGACCGCCCGATCCACGAGATTTCCGATCCGAGCAGCGGGCCGGGGAACGGCGGCAGCGGCGCGCTGGCCGCTCTGCGCTCACGGCCCAAGCTTCGGCGCGCCCTGCTGCTGCTCGGCGTTGTGCTCGTGGTCGGAGGTGTGGTGGCGTGGTTCGAGCTGCACGGCCGCGAGACCACCGACGACGCCCAGATCGACGGCACGATCACGCCGATCGCGGCGAGGATCGGCGGCACCGTCATTGAGCTGGCCTTCTCCGACAACGAGCGGGTGGAGGCGGGACAGGTCCTGGTGCGGCTGGACCCGGCCGACCACGAAGTCGCGCTCCAGAGGGCCCAGGCAGACCTCGCCGCCGCGGAGGCAGCGCTCGCCGCTGCGCGCGCCGGCGTACCGATCACGCGGGAGACGACCGCGAGCGGGTCCGAGCGTGCCGACGCGGGCATGGCCTCAGCGCGAGCCGCCGCTGCAGGGGCTGAGGCGGGGCTGGAAGCGGCTCGAGCCAAGCTCCGGGAGGCTGAGGCGAACGCCGAACGCGCAGAGGGAGACCTCGCTCGGCTCGAGGACCTGGTCGCAAAGGACGAGATCTCTCGCCAGCACTACGATAACGCCGCCGCGGTCGCAGCCGCTGCGCGGGCCGCAGCCGACGCCGCGAGAGCCAGCGTGGTCGCATCGGGGCACGCCCGCGATCAGGCGCTGGCCGCGGTCGACACGGCCCAGGCCGGGCTGCGCGCCGCCCGGACTGCGCCCGACCAGGTCGCGGTCACCGAGGCCGAGGTCCGTGCGGCCGAGGCCCGCGTCGCGCAGGCCAAGGCGGCGGTCGAGCGGGTTCGGCTCGACCTCCAGTACACGACCATCGCGGCGCCGACCTCCGGGGTCGTCAGCGCCCGAAACGTCGAGATCGGGCAGATCGTGCAGGCCGGACAACCGCTCGCAGCGCTGGTCGACCTGGACGACGTGTGGGTGACCGCGAACTTCAAGGAGACCCAGCTCGAGCACATGCGCCCCGGGCAGCCGGTCACGATTGACGTCGACGCCACCGGGCAGACGCTCCGGGGCCACGTCGACAGCATCTCCGCTGCGACGGGTGCGCGATTCAGCCTGCTGCCCCCCGAGAATGCCTCCGGCAACTACGTCAAGGTCGTTCAGCGGCTGCCGGTGAAGATCGCGCTCGAGGTGGGGCAGGACCCAGAACACCGCCTGCGCCCGGGCATGTCGGTGGTTCCCACCGTGACGATCCGCTGACCATGGCCGAGCCGGGTCGCCCCGCGCCGCCGGAGGTCAACCGCTGGCTGATCGCCATCTCGGTGATGGCCGGCACCTTCATGGTGGTTCTCGACACCACGGTGGTGAACGTCTCGCTGCCCCACATCGCCGGCAGCCTGTCATCGACCGTGGAGGAGTCGACCTGGGCGCTCACCACGTATCTCGCCGCCAATGCCGTCATCCTGCCGATCACCGGGTGGCTGGCCAATATGCTGGGCCGCAAGCGGCTGCTGATCGGATCGGTGGTCGGGTTCACGGCCGCGTCGTTCCTGTGCGGGCTGTCGCCCTCGCTGTCGGTGCTGATCGTGTGGCGGGTGATCCAGGGTCTGACCGGAGGCGTGATGCAGCCGCTCTCGCAGGCGGTCCTGCTCGAGGCGTTTCCACCCCACGAGCGCGGCAAGGCGATGGGCTTCTGGGGGCTCGGGATCGTCGTAGCGCCCATCCTGGGACCCGTTCTCGGCGGGTGGTTGACCGACAACTGGTCGTGGCGCTGGGTGTTCTACATCAACATCCCGGTCGGCGTGGTGGCGGTGGTGATGACGTGGCTGTTCATTCACGACCCGCCGTACATCCGCCGTGGCTCCGCGCGTATTGACTACTGGGGCATCGGGCTGCTCACGGTCGGGATCGGCGCGCTGCAGGTGGGCCTCGACCGCGGCCAGGAGTTAGACTGGTTCGCCTCACGCTTCATCTCGGCTCTGCTACTGACCGCCGTCATCGCGCTCACCGTCCTCGTCGTCCGCGAGCTCACGATCCGCCATCCGGTGGTCGATCTGCGCATCTTCCGCGAGCGCACCTATGCGACGGGCGTCCTGCTCATCACTCTGGTCGGGTTCGTCCTCTACGGCAACCTGATCCTGATGCCGATCATGCTCCAGACCGTCATGGGCTATCCGCCCTACCAGGCGGGGATCGCCATGGCGCCGCGGGGGATGGGCTCCTTCCTCGCCATGCCTGTGGTCGGGCTGCTGGTCGGCCGGATCGACGCCAGGAAGATGCTGGTCGGTGGGTTCCTGGTTGGTGCGCTGTCACAGTTCTGGCTCTCGCGGTTGAACCTGAGTGCGGGCTACTGGGACCTGTTCTGGCCCCAGTTCATCCAGGGCATCTCGCTCGGCATGCTGTTCGTGCCGCTGACGACAATCACCATGGACCCCATTCCGAAGGAGGAGATGGGAAACGCGACCAGCCAGTTCAACCTGATGCGCAACATCGGTGGGAGCATGGGTATCGCTCTGATCCAGACCTTCCTGGTACGCCAGCGTCAACTCCACATTGGACGCCTCGGCGAGCACGTCAGCGTTTACGATCCGATCGGTCGGGCCGCGCTCGAACGCCTCGAAGCTCAGTTTCGCGCCGCCGGCGAGGATCCGGTCACGGCGGCTCACAAGGCCATCGGTGTCCTCTGGGGGATGGTCCAGCGGCAGGCCGCAGAGTTGGCGTTCCTCGACGCCTTCCACGTGCTCGGTATCCTGTTCCTGGTCATCATTCCCCTGGTGCTCGTGATGCGGCGCCCGCGCGAGGCGCCGGGTGGGCCGGTGGTGGTGGGAGAGTAGACAGAGATCCGACCTGACCCAGCGTTGCGCCCGTACCGTCGGGGCGGTCGGTTAAGAAGGGATCGCGATGGAGCACTATTTCGGGTTGATCACGTTTGGAGCCCTGGTCGGGGTCTTCGGGACGCTGATCGGTGCTGGGGGGGGCTTCATCCTCGCCCCGGTGCTGCTGCTGCTGTACCCACACGAGAGCGCCGATACCATCACCAGCATCTCGCTCGCGGTGACGCTTGCCAACGCCACCTCGGGCTCGGTCGCCTATGGTCGCATGGGCCGCATCAACTACAAGTACGGTCTGATCTTCGCTGCAGCGGCGGTCCCGGGCTCGGTGGTCGGAGCGTTGAGCACCTACTACGTGTCGCGCTGGCTGTTCGACCTGATCTTCGCGGTGATGCTGCTGGGCATCTCCGCGCTGGTCTTCGTCAAGGCGCCGCCGGCGGGCCCTGCCGTGCATGACGAGAGCATTCACCTCGACCGGCGCGGGCTCGTCATCGGCATCGTGATTAGCGTCGGGGTCGGGTTCCTGTCCAGCTTTCTCGGCATCGGCGGCGGGATCATCCACGTGCCGGCGCTGGCGGGAATCCTCGGTTTTCCGGTCCACGTCGCGACGGCGACCTCGCACTTCATCCTCGCCATCACCGCGCTGGTTGGCACCATCGTGCACATCGCCACCGGTACCTTCCACCACGGCGTGCACCGGACGTTGGCGCTGGCTGCCGGGGTCTTGGTCGGTGCTCAGATCGGCGCCCGGGCCTCGACCAAGGTGAACGGACGGGTGATCATCCGCGCCCTGGCCGTGGCCCTGGCCGTAGTCAGCGTGCGCCTTCTGGTGCTGGTCTTCACCTTCCACACGGCGCCGTGACGGCGGGACGCGCGGTCAGTTCAGGCGGGTGTCGAGCGCCTCGAGGTACTTCGTGATCGGCTTGGAGAGCCTCTCGGCGGTTTCGGGATCGACCGCCTCGGCGTGCACGACGACGGCGCCGTCACTCCCGGACAGCGCGACCCGGATCTGCAGCCCCTTCTTCGACGAGTACCACGCCTTGGTCCGGAGCATGAGCAAGTGGCTGTCGCGATCCGAGTTGACGACCACGAGCTCGGCATCCCGTGCGGCCTTGACCGCGTCGTCCCACACCGTCTCCATCGGGCGCGCGTAGTTACGCTCGGCGGCGCTCGCGAGCGCGGCGAGTGCGAGGCCCGTCGCGATCATCCAACCCAGCATCCACTGACGACGCATCTTTGCCTCCTGTGCCGCTCCCGCTCGATCTCGGTCCGGGGCCGGCAGTGCTGTACTCAGTGTATCTCGGTGGAGAGGGCCTCCTGCAGCGCGCTGGCGAGGTCGCCCAACGTGAACGGCTTCTGCAGCGCGGCGCAGAAACCCAGCTCGAGGTAGCTCCCCAATCCGGACTCGGCCGAGTAGCCGCTCGCAACGATCGCGCGCACCGAGGGGTCGATTTGACGCAGGGCCTCGAGCGTCTCGCTGCCGCCCATTCCGCCCGGCACCGTCAGGTCGAGCAACACCGCGCCGAACGGGCGCCGGAGGCGTATGGCGGCAAGGTAGGCCTCGACAGCGGCGTGGCCGTCCGCCGTGACCGTAGGCTCGTAGCCCAGCTCGACGAGCACCTGGCTGTACAGGGACTGGAGGGCCGGGTCGTCGTCCATGACCAGAACCCGACCGGCGCCCTTCGGGTGCGATTCGCTGGCGTTCTTTCTCTCGATCGTCGCGCCGGGGCGGGCGGGCAGCCACAGCGTGACGATCGTTCCGGCCTCGAGGGCGCTCTCGATCTCAATCCACCCTCCATGGGCGACCAGGATCGAGCGAGCTGCGGCGAGACCGAGACCGCTGCCAGCCGGCTTGGTTGTGAAGTAGGGGTCGAACACACGGTCCATGTGCTGCGGCGCGATGCCGGTTCCGGTGTCCGCGATCCGGAGCTCGACGTAGGGTCCGGACGCGAGCCGATGGTGCTTGTCGGGAGGGAGCTCGACGTTGTCGGCGACGACGGTCGCCGTGCCCCCCTCGGACATCGCCTGGACCGCATTGATGAGAACATTGTTGAGGACCTGGCTGAGCTGGTTGTCATCGACGAACGCCGGCCACAGGCCGGGCTGCAGGTGGACGGTGCAGCGGCAGCTCGAGCCGGAAAAGACGAGGTCGACCGTGTCCCGGACCAGCAGGGCCAGATCGGTCGCCCGCCGTTGCGGTGTGCCACCCTTGGCAAATGTCAAGAGCTTGTCGGTGAGGCCTTTCGCCCGTCGAATGGCAGCGATTGAAGCTTCGACCGATGGCTCGAGATCCTCCGGCAGGCCTCTCCTCAAGCGCAGCAGGGACAGATTGCCGAGAACTGCCATGAGGATGTTGTTGAAGTCATGTGCGATGCCCCCGGCCAGCACGCCGAGGGACTCGAGGCGGGCGGCGCGTTCTCGTTCCTCCTCGAGCCGAAGCTGTGAGGTCACGTCACGCACGGACACCAGCACACAGTGCCGACCTTCAACCTGGACCGGAGAGGCGGTGATCTCGAGGCGCCTCGGACCCTCCGATTGGTCCCGGGAAAGCTCCACGATCCGCGTGCCCGCCGACCCGCCGGAACGGAACACCTCGTCCACTGCCTTCTGGAGCCAGGCGAGCTGCGGACTGCGGAGGTCCGCACCGGCCAGGGTCTCCTCCTCGAGTCCGACCAGCGTCGCGGCTGCGCGGTTGGCGTCGAGGATCGAGCCGGTTCCAGGATCCATCAACAGGTGTCCGAGCTCGCTCTCGTCGAAGAGCCTCCGGTAGCGCTGCTCCGACTCGCTGAGCGCGCGTGTCCGGGCATCGACCTCGGCCTGCAGCCTGGAGGCGTAGCGCGCACGGACGCCTGCGCTGACGCCGAGCCAGATCAGGGCCGTAGTGACGACGGCGAGGACCAGCACGAACCACCACCGTGCCCAGATTGGCCCGTGCAGGAACAGGGGTGGCGATGTCACGGTGGCCGAAGGCGTGCCGTTGCCGACGGATGCCTCCACCTCGAGCCGGTATAGGCCTGGCCGGAGGCCAACGTAGCGCACCGAGCGTTCGTACCAGGGCAGCGGGTCCGACCAGCGGCTCTCGAGTCCGAGCAGGCGGGTGCGAAAGGTGAGAGCCCGCTCGTCGACCAGAGAAACCGCGGCGAACGAGAAGCGCAGGGAGCGCGCGTCGAGGTCGAGCTCGAGCGAGCCGTCGAGGGGGAGCCGGCGCTCGTCCGCGAGGAGCTCGGTGAGGCGAAGACTCGGGGGGCCAGGGACCCTTCTGCCGGCACTCAGCCGGACCTCGGAGACGCCGAGGTCGGCGCCCAGCCAGAGACGCCCGCGGCTGTCGAGCAGGGTCGCCGCCCGGTTGGTCTCACGTCCGACGAAGCCGTCCGTAGTGGAGTGGTGAGTGAGAGCCGAACCGTCCCACTCGTAGACCCCGTCGTCGGTGCCGAACCACAGGTGTCCGTCGGCCCCTTCGGCAATTTGGAAGATCGGGCGGGCGAGCCGAAGGACGGGAAGGACAGGGACGTCAAAGCGACCGTCCGCCTCCTCGAGCAGGCCTCCGGCCGTCCCCGCCCAGGTCTGGCCGGAGCGATCGACAAAGGTCGTGAAGACGCTGCGCAGGGCAGGGTTGTCGGGGCCCTGCAGCGCCTCGAGGCGTCTGTCGCGAAGCACGAGCACACCGTGCAGGAGGGTGGACACGAGCACGGTGCCTTCGGGTCCCCTGCTCAGACGTCGCACCAGCGAGGATGTGCCGCCGGGAAACGCGACGGACTGCAGGCGATCCCCACGGAGCTCGAAAAGACCGTCCTCTCCCCCGACCCAAACGCGGCCGCTCCCATCGGTGATGACCGATGTCAGGCCGGGCTGCGCCGGAGGGCCAGGGTGGATCCAGCGGGCGACGCCGCCGGGTCCGAGGACGCCCACGCCGCGGCAGGCCGCGACGACCCATGTCCTCCCGTCGTCGGCGACGTGGAGGTCCATGATCCGGCACCCGCGGCCGCCTTCGGCCAGATGAGGAGGTGCCAGCCGCAGGATTGAGAAAGACCCGTGCTCGAGCCGCGTGATCTGTCCTCCCTGGTGTCCGAACAGGAGAACGCCCGGCCGCGGCTCGCAGATCGCCGAGACCTCGTCCTCGGCCAGCCCGTTGCTCCGGTTCAGGTTGGCGAAACGGAACGAGACCAGCTTCGAGGCGCCGCGGGCGCTCGCCACCCAAATGTCGCCGTCGCGGTCCAGCGCGAGCGCACTCGCGCTCCCCGACAGGAGCCCGTTGCGGGAGGCGAGCGGCTCGAGGGTGCGAGCTGTGAGGTCGAACCGCCACAGCCCGGCGAGGGACCCGATGTAGACCGCGTACGGTGGATCGGCGAGCAGGCGGTGACGGTCGCCGGGACGCAGCCCGAGCTCGTGAACGTCCGCAACTCTCTCGCTGGCGCCGCCGCGAACTTGCCACAGACCGCGCTCCGTCAGCAGCCAGACGGTCGAGGGCGACGTGACCGAGGCTGCCAGGAAAGTGCCCGCAGCGTCGCGTGCCGGGACGCCCGAGAGTTCTTCCACCGTCGCCGCCGTCAGCGCGACGATGCCGGTGTCGGTGACGGCGAGAAGGCGATCACCATCGGCGGCCAGATCCCGAACCTCCGTCCCGGGCAGGTCCGGGCCGAGCTCGAGGCGGCGCCAGCCGTTGCACCACAGCAGGACCCCTTGGGGACCCAGCGAGACACCGACCAAAGACCCTCCGCCGGTCTCGGCCAACGCGAGGTGCGAGATCTCGATCTCGGCCGGGTCGAGGTCGCCGGTCGGGTACGGCAGCAGCCGCCACGACCCGCCCTCACCGACGATCAGGGGCGCATCCACTCGGGTCGTCGAGGCCCATACTGTGTTGTGCGAGTCGACGCGGACCCCGGTCAGCAGTCGGCTCGGCAGCACCGGCTCGGAGATCGTCTGCCAGTTCAGCCCATCGTAGCGGGCGAGCCCTGCGTGGGTTGCGAACCACATCGCACCGTCGGGCGCCGAGGCGAGATCCCGGACGTTCGGAGAGGGCAGCCCCTCCCTCCCGGTGTAGGTGTGGACGAGGTAGGTCTGCGCCAAGGTTGCGGTCGGGTACCCGCAGACCGCGACGGTGCAGGCGAGTACCAACATGCGAGCGAGCGCGGTTCGGAGCATCTGGTGCTGGCTGTGGGTCCGGTCGCGGAGCTGCGGCCGTCCGCTGCCACCCTCGGCGATGGAGAGGGAAGTCGGTCCGTGCGCAGGGGCAGAATGCCACCCCCGCTGAGCGGCGGTTCGACGAGGCCAAGCTGACTGCTTGCACACGCCCCATAAGTACCACGATTGGACAGGATTCGGACGCTTCTGGACCATTTCTGGGAGAAGTCTGCCGCGCGACACCTCGACGTGCCCGGCTCGCGTCTCGGCGGCATCTCGGAAGCTTGTGTGACAGATGTCTGTGTCCGCCCGCCGATCTCCCGGCACCTGCCAGGGCATGCGCCCGATAGGGCTCCTGAGCTACACTCCGGCGGCGGGCGCCGCCGCCCCAAGGTCTCCCATGCGCAGCCTCGACGCCTTTCGCCGCGCACCGCGCGATCTCCGCCGCGCGCTCCTCGCCACGCTCTTCTTCGGCGCGGCGTCCGGCATCTTCGGCGCCACGCTCAACAACTACCTCGGTATAACCGAGGATCCCTCGGACATCACGCCCACGATCTCGCTCGGGATCACCATCGACCACGCGGTCGCGATGACGCTCCCTGTGCTGTCGGGCTACATCTGGGAGGCGTATGGCTTCCGTTGGGTGTTCCTGCTCGCCGGCGCCATTGCCGTCGTCGGGTTCTTCGTCTGCCTGCAGATCCGCGTGCCCGAGAAACTGCCACTTCCTGCCGGGGCTCCGGCAATCCGTCCCGCCCCCTGACCCACGACCTCATGCGCCTTCCGCTGTCTCGGGCATGCGCTTGCGGGGCGAGCTGCGGCGCTTGACCCGGATCGTGAACAGCTCCTCGTCGGCGCGGTGAATGGTCCGTTCGAAGGGTTCGTCGCCGTCCCGTGTCGCCCAGCCGAGGCTGATGTCCACTCCCGCGTGGTCCACTGCGGCGTGGGACAGGCGGTCGGCGACCAGCGGGGTCGTCTCCTCTGCGTCCTTCTCGACCACCACCAGGAACTCGTCGCCGCCGAAGCGGACCACGACGTCCTCGACCCGGACCTCGTTCATGAGAAACCGGGCGAGACAGGCCAGGGCGGCGTCGCCCGCGAGATGACCGTAGCGATCGTTGTACTGCTTGAAATGGTCAACGTCGATGACCACGATGCCCCATCGACCACCCTCCGCTTCGAGGCGAGCGCGCATTCCCGCAAGGAAGCGGCGGTTGAAGCACCCGGTGAGCTGGTCCCGGACCGCGGCATCCCGGAGCTGGCGCTCGAGCTCCTTGCGGGCACTGATGTCGACCAGGATCCCGTGGTAGAAGACCTCGCCGGTGCTCTCGTCGACCACCCGGTAGGCGGTATCGAGGACCGTTCGCACCACCCCGTCCGCGGCTGTGGATCTCGAGCTCGAACTCGCGCACCCGGCCGTCGCGCTCGAGCAGCGCCAACTCCTGACCGCGTAGGTCAGGATCGGCAATCAGCAGCTCGGCATTCAGCGACTGCAGCTCGTCGAGGGAGCCGACGCCGAGGATGGCGAGGCAGGCCGGGTTGGCGTCGAGGACGGCGCCGTCGCTGCGTGTCACGTAGACACCCTCGCCGAGGTTGCGAACGAACAGGCGCAGAGTCTCCGGATCGCACAGGCTGCTCCAGCGTTGGGTCGCCCCGTCCGGCTCGTCGCCCCGTGGTGCCATGGTCCGTCGCCGTCCCTTCGCCGCCTTGACGGTTGGTGTGACGCAGCTTTCACCCCATAGATTACATCTCGCCGTGGGTTTGAGACGTCACTGGCCAGAATCTCTCGCGAGCTCCCGAGGTGGGAGGACTCGGCGAAACGTCAGGTTGAGGCGGGGGCCGACCGAGCGCGTTGTCTTGGGGACGGTGTGACGCCAGTGGTGCTGGAGCTCCCCGGCCATCACCAGCAGCGAGCCGTGGGTGAGGTCGAAGCCGAGCGCGAGCTGCGGCGGTCCGACGTGGCGGAGGCGGAAGCGTCGTGGCGCACCCAGGCTCACGGAGGCGATGACCGGGTTCGTGCCGAGCTCGGGCTCGTCGTCCGCGTGCCAGCCCATGCTGTCGTTGCCGTCCCGGTAGAGGTTGGCGAGGACGGCGTTGAAGCGAGCGCCGGCGGCGGCCTGGACCTTGCGCCGCAGGGTGGCGAGCGGCGCCAGCCACGGGCGCGGCTCGAGGGTCAGGCCCGAGTAGCTATAGCGGGCAGTGGAGTTGCCGTACCAGGCGGACAGTCGGGGGCTCGGACGACCTCGCCCGAACCACTGGAGCACGTGCTGGTCCCACGCAATCTCGATGGTGAGCCGGGCGAGCAGGCGGTCGGCGATCTCGGTGGGCAGGAACTGTGGATCGTAGGCGAGTTCGCCGTCGGGGACGGCGGTTCGCTCGAGCGGCGGCGGGTGGCGGCGGGCCATCGAGTGATCAGCTCCTGGGACGGGTAAGGCGGCCTTTCCAGGCCGCCATTTCCATCACGACAAAAAGCTCCGTTACTGCAGCGGCGGCAGCAGCAGGGCGTTGAACAGCAGGGGGTAGGCTCCTGGCGTCGACGCGCGGAACTGGGGCGCGAAGGCCGCCAGCGCGAGCTGACCCTTGCCCTTGCGGACCCAGACCATCGCGGGCGTGTTTTCGATCGCGGCCTCGCCCTCGATGTATCCCGACAGCAGGACGTGGGTCTCGGGATAGACGAGGACCACCCGCCGGTCGGCGTCGAGGACGGGGATCGAGGTCGTGAGCACCGGTTCTCCGCGGGAGAACACGCCGAGGTGGGCCGGGAGGCCCCAGGTCAGCGGGTGCTCCGCCACGACGCGGACGTCGAGCAGTGAGCCGGGAACGTAGAGCCCAGCCTTCTTGGCGTCGTCGGTGGCGTCGCCGACGGGAAGCCGTTCGCTGTCGGGGGTAGAACCCTCGCCCTTGACCTTGAGCCCGTCGGTGAACAGGTTCACCGAGTCTCCCCAGGCGACCACGATCCCGCCGCCTTCAACGAATGACCCGAGGTTGACCAGCCCCTTGTCGCCCATGCCCTTGCGGTACTCGGGCGGGAGGTCGCTCGGAAAGTAGCGATCGCCCCGCTTGCGCTCGCCCTTGACCAGGAGGTCCTCGCCGGCTCCGGGGAAGACAATGACGTCGAAGCTCTTCGCGAGGTCCTGGCTCGCGATGTCTGCGGGATGGACGACCGTGTAGCTCACGCCGTAGGTGTCGAGCAGGTAGCGGGTCCATCCGGCGTTCATGTCATGGGTCCAGGTCTCGACCAGTGCGATGCGCGGCGCGCGCACCGCGCGCGTGGCGACGTCCGGTGCGGCGGCCAGCACGAGGGGCGGCACGGACGCAGCCCGGACCACCTCGGCGAGGTGGTTGCCGGTCTTCTGGTCGGCGCGCATCAGGAAGGTGCCGGCCGGAAGCACGCCCGCTGGCGTCGCGACCTCCGCCTGGGTCCGCTCGACCGCGACGCCGGCCTTGAACGCGGCGAAGGCCGCCGCGAAGCTCGCGTTGTCGCTGGACGGGTAGGCGAGGCCCCAGTAGGGACCGTTCGGCAGCGTCGGCGCCGGGCCGCGTAGCGCCGCCGAGGTGACCGGCTCGAGGCTCGCCTCGAGGTCCGCGGAGGGGACGTCGAGGGCGAAGCAGTCGAGGTCCCAGTGCAGCGGCAGCGACCAACTGGTGACGTCGTAGGGCTTGATGATCTCGCCGCCGGGCGTGTAGTGGCGGACCGGGTAGACCTGGGGCTCCATGACCTCCTTGACGAAGGCCCGGTAGGGCTGGGCGAGAGGGACGACCACGTCTCCTGCGGACAGCGCCCGGCCGTCCACGACGACGTCGCGGGTCAGGTGCTCGATCCGCACGCCGTGCTCCTCGAGCAGCGCCACCAGGTCGGGCAGCGCTCCCCGGTCGAGCTGGTGCGCGGGCAGCACGTAGAAGTAGGGCGCCTGGGTGCGTCCCTCGGCGACCTCCTTGCGGCACAGGTCATTGCGGTAGCGGAGGATGGCCTCACGGTTGGTCGAGGCGGTGGCGAGGATCGAGCGCATCGAGCTGAGCTCGTAAGCGACGATGTCGCCGAGGCGCCACCACCCGCCCGGCCACGGGTCGGGCATGTTAACGCTCTTCTTGTACTCCGCCAGGCCCTTGCCGTCGCCCTCGAGCTCGGTGGGCTCGACGTAGACCGGCGTCGCGACCTTGCAGCTCGCCGCTTCGGTGAGGAAGCTGATCACGTTCTTCCACAGCGAGGTCTCGGTCGAGCCCGGCCAGTAGTTGTCGAACTCCCAGTGGCTGACGAGCCCGTGGTGGCCGTCCGCGGTCATGTCGTGCTGCAGGGCCGCACCGAACACCGCCATCCAGTTCCACAGTCCCTCGTCGATGTTCTCCGCGATCGGGTCGTGGTTGACCGGGACGTAGTAGCGCGGCCCAGTGCTCCCCATCTGGTGCTTCTCGACCAGCACCTGCGGGTACCACTCGGTGGAGAACAGGCGGCTGATGACCTTGGTGTCGGCCTGGGTCAGGGACACGAAGTCGCGGTTGTTGTCGTGGCCGACGTAGCGGTGGTAGACCCGCGGCAGCGATGAACCCTCGTACTTCGTGCCGAGGTACTTGCGGTAGTGCTCGACGACCATGTCCATGCCGTCGGGGTTGTGGTTGGGCATCACCATCAGGACCACGTTGTCGAGCTCGGCGAGCACCGCGGGGTCCTCGGTGGTGGCAATCTCGTAGGCGTAGAGCGGCAACGACTGGCTCGGCGCGACCTCGGTGGAGTGCATCGACAAGGTTGCCATGACGAAGACCCGGGCGTCCGCGATCAGCGTCTCGCGCTGCGCGTCGGGGATGTCCGGATCGAGCGCCAGCTGACGGTTGACGCTCCTTGAGCTGATCGAGGCGCGCGATGTTGGCGGGCGACGACATGAACAGTACGGCCATCGGCCGGTCGAGCGGGGAGCGGCCGACCTCGCGCAGCTCGAGGCGGGGCGAGGCGGCCGCGAGCTTGCCGAGGTAGGCGAGGAGCTGCTCGTAGTCGACCAGGTTGCGGTCGGAGCCCGGCGTGAAACCGAAGAAGGCGTCGGGCGTGGGCGGAGCTTCGGCCAGGAGTGGGGAAGCCGCGGCCAGAATGAGGGCGGCGAGGGTCAGGACGGGGAGCAATCGACGCATGGCGACCTCCATCGCGATGTCGTCGGATGGTAGCACGCAGTCTCAGGATTGTGGCGGGGTCTCGATCGCGTCGAGCTGGGCGAGGACCGCCTCGCGAATCAGGTCGGGCCGCTGCCACGGGATGAGGTGTCCGACACGCGGGGGCCACTGCTGGCGGGCGAGGAGCGCGTTTCTGGCCTCGACGCTCATCCCGAAGCTCGCGACGTGCCGGGCGAGGGCCGCGGCCCCGCCGGCCAGTACCACGACGACGATCGTGAGGCAGAGCACAGGCCGACCGTGCCGTGTCATGGTCGCAACCGGTCCCAGTCCGGCGCGGCGATCATCGGCTGGGCCGGCGACCCTCAGGCGGGGCCGCCGAGGCAGCCGGCAATGGCACGGTCGGAGGTGAGGCCGCTTTCGCCGTCCTCCGCCCAGCGCAGTGCGCACGCGGGTCCGGCGGCGAAGGCGGCTGCGTACTCGTCCGCCGGCAGGCGGCCGACACGGGTGAAACGCTCGATGAAGCGCTGGGTGCGCTCGATGTCCGCTGGGCGGATCAGCTCCGCGCCGAGGCGGGCGGCTCCGGCCAGGCCGATCTCCCAGGCGGTCACCGAGAGGTCGCGCAGCTCGTTGTCGCGAACTCCGTGTCGCGCCGCGGTCTGCCACAGTCCTCCCAGTCGTGTCGCGAGAGGGTTGAGCAGTTCGAGCGCCTCCCGCCGTGCCTCGGGCTCGTACAGGAGAGCGCTCATCAGGACCACCGGGACGGCCCGCCACGGGTCAGGGAGTCCCTCCACCGAGCGCAGCTCGAGGAAGCCCCGCGGGCGGACCTCGAAGAAGAGGGTGGAGAGGTGGTAGTCGAGGTCCGCGATCATCGGCCAGCCGTGCTCGGGGTGCCCTTCGGCGATCCAGCGGGAGAAGGGGAAGCCTGGCTCGCCGGGGGCGGCGGTGCCGTCCGGGCGCCAGAAGAGCAGGACGTTCGCAGCCAGAGCGGCGTCGGCGTAGGCGCCGGGTGAGTCGTCGCCGTGCAGGATTCCGCTGGGGAACCCGGTGCGAGTGACGTCCAGGGACTGCCACGCCCGCGTCCGGGCGGACACGCCGTCCTGGGTCGGGCTGGCGGCGAAGCTCGCGGTCAGGAGTGGGCTCGCAGGTTGGCGAGCATCCACCGCTCACGGGAGCTTCGCTCATCTCCGAGGTCGAGGTTGATCTGGGTGCTGGCCGTGTGCCGCATCATGGTCGCACCCGCGCTCCCGATGCGTCCGAGGTATGCGGCCATTGCCGGGTAGCGGGCGCCGTGAAGCTGCTGGGGCACGCTTGCGACGTTGGTCCACAGGTCGACGCCGGTCGAGGCGAGGACCACGTTGGTCGGTTCGAGCGCCCGGCGGAGCGCCGTGACGATGCGCTCGCTGTCGTCGAGCGCGGCGGCCGGGCCGGGCAGTGGCGGCCCCGAGTACTCGAGCTGCGCCCCGGGCTCGAAGGAGAGAAAGCCGCCTCCGGCGACCGGGTAGAAGGGGTTGCCCGCTCTTTCGATCCGTGCGCCGAGCCACGGCACCGTGCCGACCATGGCATCGAGGCGGGAGACCAGCCCGTCGGCTCCGGCGATCCGGCAGCGGCGGAGGGGACGGCCGCGATCGTCCACCTCGATGGCGAAGAACTCGATCTCCAGGCCCACCGCGAGGTCGCCCGGCGTCGGCCGGAAGCAACGGTCGACGATGTGCGCGCGGGCTTCGTCGAAGGCGATCGCGTCGGAGAGTTCTCCGGTGGGCATCGAGCAGGTCTCCTGTCTGCCGTCTCTTCCGGGAGCCGGCCCCGTCGTTGCAGGAAGGGCGATCCCCAGCGAAGCGGAACGCAGCGGATCTTCGGGGCATTTCTGCGGTCCACCCCGCTTTCCCACCACCCCCCTACTCCGCCGATCTTCACCATCCCCCTTTCCACTCCGCCTCGACGTTGACCATACACTCGCCCTCGCCGCTCAATGACTCACGCTGACAGCACCTCGCCGCTCTCGTCACGTGACGCCGTCTGCCGCGGACGGTGAAGGTAGCACGTTCGCGCGTCGTGGCCGACTGCTGGCACCTTGATGAAACCATGGTGATATCATTGTCGTATCATCTGGTAGGAGGTGGAGCATGAGTGGTGAGCGGGAGGTTGATGGGCGTTCGGGGTGGGCGATGCTGCCCGTGGACATCTTCCTGTCCTCGGTGGACCGGCCTCGTGGTGGTCGGCGTGGTGGGCGGCGAGCACCGCTGGTGGGGCGGCGGCGGCGTGGCAGCGCTCGTGGTCGCCGGCATCCTCGTCCTGGTGGCGGCGATCCTGACCGCAGTCGGCTTTCTCGTGCTGCAGCCCAACGAGGCGGGGGTGTTGGTGCTGTTCGGGCGGTATGTCGGCTCCGTCAAGAACAACGGCTTCTTCTGGGTCAATCCGTTCACCGCCAAGCGCAAGCTGTCGATGCGGCGCCACAACCTCAACGGCGAACGGCTCAAGGTCAACGATCGCGCCGGCAACCCGATCGAGATTGCCGCGGTGGTGGTGTGGCGCGTCGAGGACACCTTCGCCGCCTGCTTCGAGGTCGAGAACTACCAGGACTACGTCGAGACCCAGAGCGAGAGCGCGCTGCGCCACCTCGCCAGCGCCTACCCCTACGACTCCTGGGAGGAGGACGAGCAGTCGGCGGAGATCACGCTGCGTGGTGACATCGACCAGGTGTCGGCCGCACTCGAGCGCGAGCTCCAGGAGCGGCTCGCCCGCGCGGCGTCCATGTCGACGAGGCGCGTTTGAGCCACCTCGCCTACGCATCGGAGATCGCCGGGGCAATGCTCCAACGGCAGCAGGCCTCCGCGATCATTGCCGCTCGCCGCAAGATCGTCGAGGGTGCGGTCGGGATGGTCCAGATGGCCCTGCAGCAGCTCTCCGACGAGAAGGTTGTCGAGCTCGACGACGAGCGCCGCGCCGCGATGGTCTCGAACCTGCTGGTGGTGCTGTGCGGTGACCGCGACGCTCACCCGGTGATCAACGCCGGGAGCCTCTACTGAAGGGACAATGTCCGAGGACAAGAAGCGCTTTCTGCTCCGTCTGAGCCCCGAGCTGTGGGAGGATATCAGCCGCTGGGCCGCGGACGAGCTGCGCAGCGTTAACGGTCAGATCGAGTACCTGCTGCGGGACGCGATCCGCCGCCGCCGTCGTCGCGACGGCGGCGGCGCCGCGACCGACGCGGGCGAAGACTCTCGAGAGCCCTGAAGCAGGTCATTCTGGCGCGTTCGGTCCCGAGCCGGCAGTTGGTCGCTGGCACGTGGTCACGATCAGACATGTGGTGCCCATATCTCCGATGCTCCGGGATTCGGATCTCCTTCGGTGTGGCGGTCCCTCTTCCCTGGACGCGCGCAGCGCGTCAAAGGAGCCCGCAGGGCCGAGGCCCGCGCCTGCACCTCGACTCTCCCACTGACCGTCAAGAGCCTCAGCCCTGCGGGCTCCTCGCGAAGACCTCTGTGACCAGGACCGTCGGCCGACCGTCCTCGCCTCGGCCGAACGCGACGCCGATGCCCACCCGGTCCATCTCGGCGGTGAGGATGTTCGCGGCGTGGGCCGGGCTGCGCATGAGGGAGGCGTGAGCCTCGGCCACCGAGGGGGTACGGGCGAGGTTCTCCGCCGAATGCCGAGTCTGGATGCCGGCCGCGCGAAGTCGATCCGGGAGGCCGGTGCCCTCCGGTGAGAGGTGGGCGAGGTACCCACGGTCGAGCATGTCCTGGCTGTGTCGTCGTGCGACCTCGGCGAGCCGGGAATCGGCTACGAGCGGTGGTAGACCGTGGCGACGCCGCTCGTCGTTGAGCAGGCCAAGGAGGAGGCCTTCGGCCTGTTCGGGCTCCTGGATCCAGGTCTCGTCGGCCGCTCTCGCACCCTCCCAGACCTGAGGCGGCGACACCCCGATCCAGACCGGAAAGAGGGCCGCCACCTGCGGACCGCGATATCCCGTCGCAATGATTTCGACCCACTGGCTGCCGGGATCGATCCCGAGCTGGACAGTCGCGGCCCAGCCTGCTCCGTCCCGTGCTGCGGGCCTCCGCGAGACCCTCCCACTGGAGGAGGTGACGACGATTTCGGGGTTGTCAAGGCTGTCGTTGAGCCGAAAGGCAAGAGCCGGTACATCGCCGGGTGTGGCGGTGCGCGGGAACGGCTCGAGGTCCACTTTGCGCTCGGCCACGACCGCTGCCCACCGCCAAGAGTAGGGTTGGCTGTTACCGCGGGCGCGCCCGATCCCGATTTCAGCCGTCGACGTCGGCGGATCGGATTGAAACGTCTGCTCGAGCTCGCTCCAGAGGTCGACCGTCGAGCTCTCGCTGGTGTAGACCAGGGTCACCTTCGGCGAGACGTCGGGAGACCCCGCCCAGCGTACGACCGCCTCCACGAACGGCACTGGAAGGTCCTCTGCGAGAGTCGGAGGGATGACGGCCGCGAAGGCGTCGGCGGCGCGTGCGAGTCGGGGCGAGTAGCGGAGCTCCGGGAAATGCCGGGCGAGCTCCGCGGCGAGCTGGAGGTCGAGCTCGGAGGCCGGGGCGTCGGTGGCGTAGGTGCGCGCCCCCCGACCGGGAAGCTCAAAGCGGATCGGCTCGGGTGCGGTCGGGCGATCCTGTTCGGCTGCGGCGGGTGCAGAGCCCGAAAGGCAGGCGAGGATAACGAGCAGAAGGCAGGCGCCGATGCGCATGAGGTATGGGTACGGCTCCAGACTGTTCCAGGTTACCGGAAGAGGGACTCGCGACATTCGCAGAGGCGGTGGACCCGAGCTGTGATTCGGGCCACAGACAGCCGCCCCTTTCGGGTGTCTACTGCCGTCAGTTCAAGCGCCTGCGCTGCCCCGGACTCCGTCCCCCTTCCCTGAGCCCTGTCCGGAGGCGCGGGCGCTGTTCTTTTGGGTCGGCGGCCGCGGCTCGCGCCTGCTGCGGGACGCGTTGCAGCCGCGCCTGCCGCCCCTGCGACCCGGCTGCGTGCTCGACGTAGCTGGGCTACGCCTCCGCGCGCAGCCGGGCGCGCAATTGACGACATCCGCAGCCGCCTCGCGCCCCTCGCGACGGCGCGTACCGCGGAGGGCAGGCACGCCACTTTCGGCTGCAGGAGGCGGATCCGACACCGCAATGACGACATGTGCAGCCGCCTCGCGCCCCTCGCGACGGCGCGAGCCCGCGGCCGCCGACCTGCCCGGAGTGTGGAGTTCGAGCAGCTCACGACATCCGCAGGCAGCTTGCGGCCCTCGCATCGGCGCGTGCCGCGGTGGACAGGTACACCGCTCCCTGCGGACCACCTGAGGGTTCGACCAGGATTCGCGCAGCGAATGCAAAGCAGCGCGTGCCGCACAGCCCTCCGCCCGCTCAGCCGACGCGGACACCTCCCAGAGGGCTGGGTGGTGCGCGCTGCTGCTAGACCGGGTTCGGGAGGTCGACGAACTCGACCTCGAGGTCGTGCTGCTCGGTCAGCCAGCGCCCGAGGGCCTGAATACCGAAGCGCTCAGTCGCGTAGTGTCCGGCTGCAAGATAGTGGACGCCGTCCTCGGCAGCCTGGTGCATGACCCACTCGCTCGCCTCGCCGGTGACGAAAACGTCGAGACCGGCAGTGACAGCCTGGTAGTACTCGCGTTGTGCCGCGCCGGTGACGATGCCGACCGCCGAGATCATGCGCCGGTTGCCTTCGAAAACCTGAGGTTCACGGTCACAGGCTTCCGCCACCGCCTCGAAGAACTCCTCTGCTGACACCGGCTGCGGGAAGACACCGCACACGCCGACCGAGACCCCGCGGTGGTCCCCAAACGGTTCCAGCTCCTCGAGGCCGAGCCGGCGAGCGAGCTGGGCCGCGTTGCCGAGACGGGGATGGCGGTCGAGAGGGAGGTGATAGGCGACCAGAGAAACGTCGTTGGTGATGAGCAGGCGCAGCCGCTCGCGGAAGCTGCCCACGATCGGCGCCGCAGCCGCCGCATTCCAGAGCAAACCGTGGTGCACGAGGACCATGTCCGCCTCGCGGTCGACGGCACGCAGAAACAGAGCCCGCGAGGCCGAAACCGATGTCATCACCCGCCGAACCTCGCTGCGGCCCTCCACCTGCAGCCCGTTCGGGCAGTAGTCCGAGACGTCCTCTGCATCGAGAAGATCGTCGAGCTCCGACACGAGGTGCATGAGGTTCATGGCTTATGGTACCCCAGGGGAGCGCGTGTCCTGGACGCGGACCGTTAGGGCGTTACAATCTCGCCGGGGAGTAACAGGTGAATCAGCGACTCCGAAACCCGAGATGGCAGCGGAGGACGGCTGCGGCCGCGATCGTCGTGGCTGCCCTGGCGCTTGACCCCGGATGTCGGAAGGAGCAGCCGAAGGCACCTCCCGCGAGTCCAACGGTCGCCACCAGGGTGGCGCTGGTTGCGGCGGCGAAGGTCCCCGGGTGGTGGCTCGATGAGGCGAAAGCGGGTCTTGCTCGCGTCGCCGAGACACGGGCAAGCGCACCGATGGACCTCGGCCGCGTCGCTCCGGAGGCCTACCGGGATGCGGTCCGACAGCTGGGTCAGAACGGGGTCGAGCTGGTCTTCTGCCTCGGCGAAGGATGGGCGCAGGTCGTCTACACGGAGTCGGTCGCCTTTCCCGATACCCATTTTGTGGTGATCGGCGCCGAGTCCCCAGGCGGCAGCTCGGCGGGAGTGACCTTCGTCGGCGAAGAGGCGACCTACCTCGCGGGCGTCCTCGCCGCTGCCCTACACGACTCTCCGGTCGCGGGGATTCTCTCTGGAGGCGGAGGGCCGTGGCTGGACCGCCTGGAGAGCGGGTACGTCGCCGGCTTTCGCAGCAGCGGGCGCAAGACCGAGGTGGAGCGCTTCGAGGGTCGCTCCGCAGTCGGCGGTCTGGTTGAGGTGGGCGCCCGGGTTGCCCTGTACGCCGCGGAGTCGGCCGACCCGGAGGTCCTCGCTGCGGCACGAGCGGCGGGCCTCGATCTGATCGTGGTCGACCCCGAACCGCTGAAGCGACATGCGGAGGGCGTCGTTGCTGCGGTCTCGATCGACCTCGCCGAGGCGATGGTGAGAGTCGCGCAGGACGTTGATCGTCCGGACTTCAGGGGCCGCACCTTCGCCTTCGACCTCGGCTCCGGTGTCGTCGACCTGCAGGTGGCGCCGTCGCTGCTCGCGTCGGAGAACGCAGCGGTGATCGAGGCGCTCGCGCAGGCACGAGCGGAGATCACAGCGGGGATCGCGGAGATCGAGAAACTGGGCTTCTGAGCCGGCAGGCGGCGCCCCGTTCCTGCTGCGGCTCCCGATGTGGCGGCGCCTGCCGCCCTTTCGGGCCGGATCCGTGCTCGACGTAGCTGGGCTACGCCTCCGCGCGGCTCCGACCCGAAATGACGACATCCGCGGCCACCTCAGGACCCTCGCGACGGAACGGGCCGCCGCCTGCCGGCTCCGCCGGAGGGCAGGTCCACGAGGCACGCCTCGCGACGAAACCCGGAGCAACGGGCCGGCTCCGCCGGGCAGAGAGACCTCGGGACCCTCGCGACGGAACGGGTCGCCGCCTGCCGGCTCCGCCGGAGGGCAGGTCCACGAGGCACGCTTCGCGACGAAACCCGGAGCAACGGGTTGGCCCGGCTGGACGGTGACTCGACGAGCCACGTTCGCACTTGACCGCGTGGCGCCGGCGCGCGTAGCGTAGCGGTTCGGTGGCCAGTTCGGCCCGGCCCCCCCCGGGCTGATCGACACGAGGCCGCGAATGGAGGTTTCCGTTGACGATTCGAACTCTCACACTCGGCATCATCGGTGCCGCCGCGCTCCTCAGCTTGCAGACTCCGTCCGCGATGGCCGAGGAGGCCTCCGTGCGCACCAACCCCCTTCTCAGCGCTAGCCCTCTGCCGTTTGAGGCGCCGCCGTTCGACACCATCCGGGACGACGACTTCAAGCCGGCGCTCGAGGCGGGCATCACGCAGCAGCGTCAGGAGGCAGAGGGGATCGCCAATAGCCCGGTCGCACCCACCTTCGAGAACACGCTGGTCGCCCTGGAGAAGAGCGGCCAGCTGCTGGCCCGCGTGGGCCAGGTGTTCAACGCGCTCTCCGGTGCCAACACCAACCCCACGCTGCAGCACCTGCAGGAAGAGGTGGCACCCGAGCTCGCCGCGCTGCACGATGCCATCTTCCTCAACGCCAAGCTCTTCAAGCGTGTCGAGGCGATCTTCGACCAGCGCGCGTCGCTCCAGCTCGACCCCGAGTCGCTGCGCCTGGTCGAGTACTACCACCAGCAGTTTGTGCACGCCGGGGCCAGGCTCTCCGACGCCGACAAAATGGCGCTCATGGAGCTCAACGAGCGCGACGCGGCGCTCAGCGCGAAGTTCACCAACCAGTTGCTCGCCGCGACCAAGGCGGGCGCGCTGGTGGTGAGCGAGAAGTCCGACCTCACGGGGCTCGGAGCGGGCGAGCTGGATGCCACGGCACAGGTGGCGAAAGCTCGCGGTCTGGAAGGCAAGTGGCTGATCCCGCTGCAGAACACGACCCAGCAGCCGGCGCTGTCGTCGCTCGCCGACCGCGCGACACGTGAAAAGCTCTTCATGGCGTCGTGGCTGCGAGCGGAGCGCGGCGACGCCAACGACACCCGGGCCACGATCTCGGAGCTGGCTGCACTCCGTGCCCAGAAGGCTGCGCTTCTCGGGTACCCGAGCTACGCGGCATGGAAGCTCGACGACCAGATGGCGAAGACGCCCGCTGCGGTGGAGAAGTTCCTCGGGAAATTGGTGCCGCCGTCGGTCGCCAACGCGCGCCGCGAGGCGTCCGAGATCCAGGCTCTGATCGACCGGCAGAACGGCGGCTTCACGCTCGAGCCGTGGGACTGGGAGTTCTACGCCGACCAGGTGCGCAAGGCGAAGTACGACCTGAACGAGTCAGAGATCCGGCCGTACTTCGAGCTCAACCGGGTGCTCACCGACGGTGTGTTCTACGCCGCCAACCAGCTCTACGGTCTGACGTTCAAGGAACGCCACGACCTCCCGGTGTACAACCCCGACGTCCGCGTGTTCGACGTGTTCGACCGGGACGGGTCGCCGCTCGCGCTGTTCTACTGCGACTACTTCGCGCGCGACAACAAGTCGGGCGGCGCGTGGATGGACAACCTGGTCGGCCAGTCCAAGCTCCTCGGCACCAAGCCGGTCGTGTTCAACGTCACCAACTTCACCAAGCCCGCGCCGGGCCAGCCTGCGCTGCTGAGCTGGGACGACGTGACCACCATGTTCCACGAGTTCGGCCACGCCCTGCACGGAATGTTCGCCGACGCGGAGTATCCGAGCCTGTCGGGGACCAACGTGGCGCGCGACTTCGTGGAGTTCCCGTCGCAGATCAACGAGCACTGGGCGCTCGACCAGAAGGTGCTCGCCCACTACGCGATCAACGTCACGACCGGCAAACCCATCCCACAGGAGCTGGTGGACAAGATCCGGAAGGCCAGCACGTTCAACCAGGGGTACGACATGACCGAGGTCCTGGCGGCATCCGAGCTCGACATGCAGTGGCACACACTCCCCGCCTCGGCGCCGGCACAACCCGTCGACCCGTTCGAGGCCGCAGCACTCAAGAGGACTGACCTCGACCTGCGCCAGGTGCCGCCCCGGTACCGCTCCAGCTACTTCCTCCACATCTGGAGCAACGGCTACGCCGCGGGGTACTACGCCTACCTCTGGGCGGAGATGCTCGACGACGACGCTTTCGCCTGGTTCGAGGAGCACGGCGGTCTCACCCGAGCCAACGGCGACCGATTCCGTGCCATGGTCCTGTCGCGCGGCAACACCGAGGACCTGGCCGAGATGTACCGCGCGTTCCGCGGCCGCGACCCGAGGATCGAGCCGCTGCTCGAGACCCGCGGGCTGGTCAAGCAGTAGGTCGGTCGCACCGTCGCGTGGGCCGGCCATCGGCCGGCCCATGTGCGACTCAACGAGTCCGCCCCGACGCGGGAGTTGCGCTGCCTCGGACACCGCACATGTCGTCCTCGACCCATCTCTGAGTACAACCGCTCCACCAGGATTCGCGATGCGAATCCAATCCAGCGCGGGCCGTAGAGCCCCTGCGACCGCCCCCCAAGAGGTGTTCCTGACATGGGGCTCTGTGGCCCGCGCTGCTAGGTGAGGCGCTCCTCGATCGCGGCGAGTCTGGCCTCGAGCTCGGACACGCGCGCCTCGAGCTGAGCGAGGCGGTCGGGCGTCGCTGCGGGACGCGGCGAGACGTCCCGCCGCGTCGGCGTTTGGGGATCGACCTCGCCGGCGAGGAGGTGGGCCCATCGCGCTTCTTTCTGCCCGGGTCCGCGCGGAAGCTGGACGACGATCGGCTCGGGGCCCTGCGCAAGCGCCTCGAGCGCAGACTCGACCTCATCGACCGAGGCGAAGGCGTGGAGCCTCTCGCTGCGGCTGCGCAGCTCGCCAGGGGTCTGGGCACCGCGCAACATGAGCAGGGTCAGCACCGCTTTGCGCGCCCGGTCGAGCTCGAGCTGGCGGTCGAGCGTGTGACGCCAGCGCTCACTGCGGGTGGAGGCGACCGGCCACACCAGCACCTGCGCGTGGAGCCGGTCGAGGGTCGCCGAGACGTCGGCGGCGTCCAGGTTCATGACCGGTTCCCGGCTCGTGCGCTGGTTGCACGCGGCGACCAGGGCATTGACGGTCAGCGGGTAGAGGTCCGGCGTCGCCTGCTCCTTCTCCAACAGGCAGCCAAGGACCCGGATCTCGATCTGGTCGAGGACGCGCTGAAGCGGCACGGCAACCTCCTCGGCTCGGCCAGGCAGCGGCCGGCCCCTGTTCCCGCGAGTCTACCTGGGCAAGCCTGCACTTCTCACCTCGTCACGTCGCGAGGGCGCCGAGGTGCCTGTCAGCGCTGGGTCATTGAGCGACGAGGTGCCGAATCGTATGGGTCCATACGTCGCAGGCGCCGAGCCCCAAAAGGGCCGCCGATGGCTGGCAGATCGGCGCCCACAGTAGAGAGGTGGTGAGAAGTGCAGGCTAGAGCCGCATCTTGCAGCCGGCGCAGATCCACTTGCTTGCACGTGTGATCATCCGGTTCCATTGACGTTGGTACAGCTCCGGGCGAGTGTAGTGGGAGGAGGACCGAGATGAGCAGACGCATCGGCATCGTGTACTGCGAGCGCATCCAGGACGCCAGCTGTGTGGGCTGCGCGAAGTGCTACAAGGCGGTCAACGAGCGCCTCTTCGCATTCGCCAATGACGACGACGTCGTGGTCGCGTTCAAGACTGGGTGCGGGGACTGCCCCGGGCTCGTGCTGCCGCGGCTCGACCTTCAGTGCGTGGTCCTCGATGCCCTCGACGTCGACGTCGACGCGGTCTACTTCGGCACCTGCGTGCAGAAGGCCCGGGCTGCGATGGGTTGCCCGATGGACCTCGATCGCCTGGTCCCGCTGATCGAGGGCAAGCTCGGCGTACCGGTCTTCGTCGGGACGCACGAGCTTTAGAAATCCGAGGCTGGACGCCTCGTATTTCTCTCTTGCGCTTCGCGCAAGGTAGGTTCGAGGTTGTTCGGGGCCACGAGGTGGCGCCTTCCCACGGCAGATGATCGTCCGGTCGGGTTGCGGCGAGCGTGAGGGGGCCGTCCGAGGAGGCGTGGCGGCCGGCCACAAGTCAATGCTCCCCCGCCAAACAGCGACACCTTCATCAGGATTCGCGGAGCGAATCCAGAGCAGCGCTTTCCGCAGAGCCTCCGCGCGCGCTCGCCCCGAAGGTGCTCACGAGAAGGGCTCTGCGGAATGCGCTGCTGCCTGGACGGCGATCGTAGGATGGAGTGAGGAGGACTCCATGCAGCCTGAGACCCTGCGCCGACATCTGCGTGAGCTCGCCCTGGTCGAGGAGACGTCGAGCCCGGTGGTGAGCTGCTATCTCGACCTCCCGGACGGATCGGCCGCCAAGGCGCGGCGCTACGTCGTCGAACGGGCGCGCCTGGTCGAACGCTCGTTCGTCGGCCGTGAACGCGCCGACCTCAAGGAGGCGTTCGCCAAGGTGCTGGCCTTCATCGACTCGGGCCAAGTGGAGCCCTCGGCCCGGGGCGTGGCCCTGTTCGCGCGCAGCGGCGAAGCGCCGTTGTTCAAAGCGCTCCAGTTCCGCCTCCCGCTACCGATCCGGGTAGCGGTCGATCCGCTGCCCAACATCTACCACCTGGTCGAGCTCGAAGACACCTACCACCGCTTCGTGGTCGTGCTCCTGACCGAGACCAGCGCCCGAATCCTCGAGGTCAACCTCGGCACGGTCACCGAGACGACCTGGGCCGAGCAGCCCGATACGGCGGAGCGGGTTGGGCGGGAGTGGACCCGCGAGCGCTACCGCTCGAGCCTGCGTCAGCGCTCGGAGCGCTTCCTCCACGAGCAGGTGCAGCTGGTTGAGCGTCTGGTCCGTGAGGGCGACTACCGGCACGTCGTGCTCGCCGGGAGCCCCCGCGCCACGGCCAGGTTCGCGAAGGCGGTCCCGAAGGCGCTGTCCGGGCTCCTGGTCGACTCGGTCCCGGTGTCGGGGTCGAGCCGTCTCGGGGACATCGTGAACGCAACCCTCGCCGCGTTTGTCGAACAGGAGCAGAAGGAGTCGCTCGCCGCGGTGGAGAAGCTGCGCCGCGGCCTCCACGTCGACGGGCTTGCGGTGGTGGGCGAGAAGGCCAGCCGCGAGGCCCTCGAGTACGGACAGGTCGACACCCTGGTCATCTCCCGCGAGCTCGACGACGAGACGACGCGCGAGGAGCTGGTTCGCCTCGCGACACTCTCCGGCGCGGCCATCGAGACGGTCGCCGACAGCTACACGCTGATGCAGTACGGGGGAGTCGGCTGCGTGCTGCGCTACCTGCGCCCTGAGCAGCACCTACGACGCTGATCCGGGACCGACTGAGCGCGTGGGCGGACGAATGTCCGGCCGAGGGCGGACAGGTGTCCGGGGACGCTTCAGATCGTCGCTACGATTCGGTCCCACATGTTCATGTCGGTCAGAGACTTGAAGACCCGTCGCCGCGGGGACGCAGGGCTGGCACGGACCGTGCTGCTCCCATACAGCGATGATACGTGACACCTCCTCGATGGACCGGCCGGTGGGACATCGCTCGAGGACCGTGCGTGTCATGCTCTGGGGTGGCGCCGGCCTCCTCGCGGTGGTCTTCCTGGTTCTGCTCGCTCGGCCCGCGGTCCGGCGTTGGTCCGCCGCCCAGACCTCGGTCCGCGCCGATCGTCTGCGGTTCGGCACCGTTGTCCGCGGCGACCTGATCCACGACATCGGCGTCCAGGGGCGCGTGGTCGCGGCGTCGAGCCCGACCCTCTACAGTCCGCGCCAGGGCCTGGTCTCGCTCAAGGTCCGTGAGGGCCAGCTGGTGGTCTCGGGCGATGTGCTGGCCGTCGTCGAGAGCCCGGAGCTGGACAGCCATGTCCGGCAGGAGCAGGCGACCTTCGAGGCGCTGCGCTCCGACCTCGGGCGCAAGCAGCTGGCGGTGCGCCAGCAGAACCTGGAGAACCGTCAGCGCGCCGACCTGCTCGAGGTCAGGCTCGAGGCTGCCAACCGGGCGCTGGATCGCAGCCAACGACTCTCGGATCTTGGCCTCGCGAACGCGATCGAGCTCGAGCAGGCCCACGACGCGGTCAAGATCGCCTCGCTCGAGCTCGACCAGGCGCGCCAGTCGCTTGAGCTCGAACGCGAGGCGCTCGAGTTCGAGCTCAAGGACACGCGCCTTCGGCTCGACCGACAGCGCCTTGTGCTCGAGGACGCCGAGCGCCAGCGCACGGAGCTCAGCCTGCGCGCGCCCTTCGACGGTCAGGTCGGGAGCCTTTCGGTCGCGGACCGCGATGCAGTGGTGCGCGGTCAGCCGGTGCTGACGGTGGTCGATCTGTCGGACCTCGAGGTCGAGGTCTCGATCCCCGAGAGCTCTGCCGACGACGTCGCTGCGGGTGTCGAGGCCGTAGTGACGCTGGACGGGCGCGACTGGCCGGGGCGGCTGACCCGGATTGCCGCCGAGGTCAAGGAGAGCCAGGTCCAGGGTCGGGTCGCCTTCGTCGGCGAGACCCCTCCCAACCTGCGGCAGAGCCAGCGGGTGTCCATTCGCCTGGTGCTCGACCATCGCCACGATGTGCTCAAGGTGCCGCGCGGGCCGTTCCTCGAGGCGGGGGGCGGACGTACCGTGTACGTCGTCGCCGACGGCCTCGCCAGGCGCCGCAACGTGAGCCTCGGAGCGGTGAGCGTGACCGAGGTGGAGGTGGTTGACGGGCTCGCCGAGGGCGAGCGCATCGTGCTGTCCGACACCGGCGGGTTCGCCGGTGCCGACACTGTCCTGATCCGGAAGTGAGACGGCTGGAAGGGGAGAGAGATGCTGTCACTGAAGAACCTGACCAAGGTCTACCGCACCGACCTCGTGGAGACGACCGCGCTCAACGGGATCTCCCTGGAGGTCGACGAGGGTGAGTTCGTCTCGGTGAGCGGGCCGTCGGGGTCCGGGAAGACGACGTTTCTCAATGTCGTCGGCCTGCTCGACGGGTTCGACAGCGGCAGCTACCACCTCGACGGCGGCGACGTCTCGCGCCTCGGCGATGCCGCCGCGTCGCGGGTCCGAAACCGGAAGATCGGGTTCATCTTCCAGAGCTTCAACCTGATCCCGGACCTCAACGTGTTCGACAACGTCGACGTGCCGCTGCGCTATCGCGGCATGTCGGCACGGGAGCGTCGGCTCCGGATCGAGGCCGCCCTCGACCTGATCGGGCTGGGGGGGCGGGCTCGTCACCTGCCGTCGCAGCTCTCGGGCGGTCAGCAGCAGCGGGTCGCCATCGCCCGCGCCCTCGCCGGAGATCCCCGCCTGATTCTGGCCGACGAGCCGACCGGCAACCTGGACTCGGCGATGGCGCACGACATCATGGACCTGCTCGAGAAGGTCAACCAGGCCGGGACGACGATCCTCATGGTGACCCATAATCCCGACTGCGCGGCTCGAGCCCAACGCCAGGTGCACATCCTCGACGGCCACCTGATCGACATGCGCGAGGAGGGATTGCACAGCCTCACCGGCTCGGCGACCGAGGTCGCCGCCGGCCGCGCCGGTTGAGGAGGACGACATGATCGGCTACTCGCTGTGGCTCGCCGCGCGCAGCATCCGTTCGACTCCCGGCATCGCGCTCCTCACGGTGATCGCGATCGGCCTCGGGATCGCCGTCCCGACCACGCTGCTCTCGGTCCACCACGTATTCGCCCGCAACCCCATCCCGGACAAGAGCGAGGGCCTGTTCAACGTGCGCATGGACAGCTGGGATCCCTCGAGCGAGTTCTTCGACATCCGCCCCGGCGACCCGCCGAAGCACATCACCTACCGGGACATGGAAGGCCTGTTGCCGAGCGACATCCCGGTCCACCGGACCGGGGTTGCGACCGCGTCGGTCTTTGTCTTCCCGGACGCGCCCGGCGCCCGGCCCTACCAGACCCGGGTCCAGCTCTGCCACGCCGACTTCTTCCCGATGTTCGACGCACCGTTTCAGTTCGGGTCCGGCTGGAGTCGGACGTCTGACCAAGGTCGCGACCGGGTCGTGGTGCTCAGCCGGGAGGCGAACCAGAAGCTGTTCGGCGGCGCAGACTCGGTGGGACGGAAGGTCCGGCTCGGCGAGCACGAGTACACGGTCGTCGGCGTGTTCGCACAGTGGGAGCCGACTCCGCGCTTCTACGACGTCATCAACAACCCGTTCGGAAAGACGCGCGAGTTCCACGTTCCCTTCGACCTCATCCGCGAGCCCGAGCTCGGCCTGGCGCGCGTCGGCTCCAGCGACGGCTGGGGCACGGCGGGCCGTGGCGGAGACCCCGACGCCTTCTTCACCCAGTCGGAGACGACCTGGATCCAGTACTGGGTCGAGCTGGCGCCGGACCGGGTCGCGGCCTACCGCAGCTTCGTCGATGCCTACACCCGTGAGCAGAAGGCACTGGGCCGCTTCCCGCGGCCGATCAACAACCGGGTCACGTCGCTGATGGAGTGGATGTCGGTCCGTGACGTGGTGCCGGACGAGCTGGTCGGCGTGGTCGTGATCGCGATGCTGTTCCTGGTGGTCTGCTCGCTCAACCTGATGGGTCTGTTACTCGGGAAGTTCCTCGCGGCGTCCGGCCGGGTCGGCGTCCACCGCGCCCTCGGTGCGTCCCGAAGGCAGGTGTTCGTGCAGCGGCTCCTCGAGTGCGAGGTGGTCGGGCTGCTCGGCGGGGCCGTCGGCGTCGTCCTGACCGGGCTTGCGATGGTCGGGCTCAACCGGATGATGCCGCTCGCCGGCAACTTCCGCGAGCTGTTCCGGCTCGACGGCTTCACGCTCTTCGTCGCGGTGGTCCTGGCGCTCACGGCCGGGGTCGTGGCGGGGCTCTACCCGGCGTGGCGGGCATGCCGGGTGCCGCCCGCCATGCAGCTCAAGGTCCAGTAGGGGAGGGCGCCATGGAGGTCGGACCGATTCTGCGTGCCATGCTCCAGAACCGGATGCGTGTCGCCGTGCTCGTGGTTGAGGTCGCGGTGACTCTGGCCATCGTGCTCAACTGCCTGACCATGATCTCCTCGCAGCGGGCTCGCATCACCCGCCCGACCGGCATCGACGAGGCGCACCTGATCGCGGTGACCGTGCGGCCGTGGACCCGCGACCTTGCCGAGTACGAGGCCCGGATCCAGGTCGTGGACCGCGACCTGGCGGCCCTGCGCGCGCTGCCGGGCGTGCGTGACGCGACCATCATCAGCACGGAGCCTCTGCAGGGAGGCGGGAGCTCGTTCCAGCTCCGGCCGATGGGGGCGGACGACTCCAAGTGGGTTCGATCGCCGGTCTACGGCGCCGATCCCCACGTGTTCGACACCCTCGGTCTCGAGATCGTCGCCGGGCGCGGTTTCACCGACGCCGACCTGCCGACCGGCCCGGACCCGCGTCCCGCCAACGTGGTCGTGACGCGGGACCTCGCCGACGCGCTCTTTCCCGACGGCAACGCCCTCGGCCAGCTCGTCGATACCGGCGACCCCGAGTCCCCGGGCACGATCGTCGGCATCGTCGGTCACATGTTCACGCCCTACGGCGGCGGCCCGATGGAGAGCCGGATCACCTTCTACCCGTCGAAGCCAGCGGACCCGGACTACATGCTGTACCTGGTCCGGACGCAGCCGGACGCCTACGACGGCGTGTTCGCGAAGGCTGACGAGGCGCTCCTCTCGGTCTACCCCGACCGCAGCGTGGCGGTGACGAGCCTGCTCGATGTCAAGGCGGGCGGGATTTCACAGAACATCATTCTGGCCCGCATCCTGTGGGTGATCGTCTGGCTGCTGCTGTTCGTCACCACGCTCGGCATCTTCGGCATGGCCTCGTTCTCGGTCGCGCAGCGCACCAAGCAGATCGGCACCCGGCGCGCGATCGGCGCGACCAGGGGTGCCGTGCTGCGCCACTTCCTGGTCGAGTCGAGCCTGGTCACCGGCATGGGAGTCGTGCTCGGGCTGCCGGTCGCCTACGGACTCAACATCGCATTGGTCAATACGATCGGCGGCACGGCGCTCGACGGGAGGTTGGTGCTCGCCGCGGTCGTGGGCCTGTGGCTGCTCGGCCTAGTGGCGACGCTTGCCCCGGCCCGGCGCGCGAGTCGTATCGCACCTGCCTTGGCGACCCGTACGGTATAAGCAGACCGTGTCCGGGTGAGGTCACCGTGACCGTTGGGTCGATCGTGATGACGGGGTCGCGGAACGTGCGAGACTGGACGCCGGGACGCACATGAACGAACCGAGGAGCTGACCGGGTGGGGACCGTCCTGATCGTCGAGGACCAGAACACGGTCGCGCGTGCGCTCGCTCTGGCGCTCGATCTGGAGGGCATATCCTGCGTGACTGCGCCGGGTCCCGCCGCGGCACTGGCGCTGGTCGAACGCGGCGCGGTCGAGGCCGTGATCCAGGACATGAACTTCTCTCCCGGAGAGACCTCGGGCCGGGAGGGCGTCGAGCTGTTCCGAGAGATCCGGCGCCGCGACCCGGACATGCCGGTCCTGCTGGTGACCGCCTGGGCGTCGTTGGAAACCGCGGTGCGCCTGATCCAGGAGGGCGCCGCCGACTACCTGGAGAAACCCTGGGACGATGATCGCCTGGTTGCCGGCGTGCGGCGGGCGTTGGCGCGGCGTGCTGGGCGCGGGGACGACGAACGCCTCGACCAGGCCGGCCAGATCGAGCGCTGCGGGGTGGTGTGCGTCAGCCCGGCCATGCGCGCGGTCGTCGAGCTCGCCCTCAAGGTGGCCCGGGCCGACGTGCCGGTGCTGATCACCGGACCCAACGGCACCGGCAAGGAGCGGGTCGCCGACCTGGTCCACGCCGCCAGCCGCCGGTGCGAGCGGCCGTTCGTCAAGGTGAACGCCGGCGCGCTTCCCGACACCCTGCTCGAGGCGGAGCTGTTCGGCGCCGAGCCCGGCGCCTACACGGGCTCCGAGACCCGCCGCGTCGGCCGCTTCGAGACCGCCGACGGCGGTTCCCTGCTGCTCGACGAGATCGGCACGCTCTCCCTGACCGGGCAGACCAAGCTGCTGCGTGTGCTGCAGACGGGGGAGTTCGAGCGTCTCGGTAGCTCGCGCACCCAGCGAGTGGATGTTCGGGTCCTCGCCGCCACCAACGCGGACCTCGAACGGGCGATCGCGGAGGGCAGGTTTCGTGAGGACCTGCTGTTCCGCCTGAACGTGATCGAGCTGCGTGTACCGGCGCTCGCCCAACGGAGCGAGGACATCCTCCCGCTCGCCGAGCTCTTCCTGGCCGAGCTCGCGCCCGCAGCTGCCGGGAGCGTCAGGCGGCTGTCCGAGGCCGGCCGCAGGGCGCTGCTCGCCTACGACTGGCCGGGCAACGTCCGGGAGCTGCGCAACCGCATCCAGCGTGCGATCCTGGTCGCTGTCGGCAGCGTCATCGATCCGGTCGACCTCGGCCTCGGAACGGTCGAGCTGCGCGCCGCGTTGATCCCGCCCGAGGGCGACGAGCTGGGCGAGCGCGATCGACTCGTCGCGGTTCTCGAGCGTGCCGGCGGGGTCGTCGCCCGCGCCGCAGAGGAGCTCGGGATCAGCCGCCAGGCCCTCTACCGGCGCATGGTCAGGCTCGGGCTGGAGCTCGAGCGACGGCCCAAGCGGTGACGGAGGCGCCCGTGGAACCGGCGCCTCGGGAGGCCGGGGACGTGCTCGCCGAGCCTTCCCCAATCGAGGGCGCGGACGCCGCCCCCGGGCGTCACCTGCGGTTCAGCCTCGCAGGGCGCGTCGCGGCAGCGACGGCTGTCGTCGCGGGGCTCGCCGCCGCAGCCGCGGCAGCGGCGGTGGCCGCCGGCGCCGGACCCCTCGGGACGGCGCTGATCGTGCTCGTGGTCGCGGTACCGGCCGCGGTCGTGGTCGCGGATCGCCTGACCCGACGGCCCGTCCGCCTGCTGCGGGCTCTTCAGGACGGCGTCCGCGGGTTCCGCTCGGGCGACTTCTCCCTGCGGCTGGTGGTCGACCGTCGCGACGAGCTCGGTGAGCTGGTCGATGTCTACAACCGTGCCGGCGACATCCTGCGCCGCGAGCGGGCCCGGCTGCGCCAGCGCGAGCTGGTCTTCGAGGCGATGGTGGAGAGCTCCCAGGCCGCGGTGGTGTTGGTCAATGCCATGGGGCGGGTGATCTTCGCCAGCCGCAGTGCGCGCCACGTGCTCGGCGGAGGGGAGAGGCTGGAGGGGCGGCGCCTCGACGAGGTCTGTGCGGCGCTTCCCGACCGCCTCGCGGCTGCCGTCGCCGAAGGCTCGTCGACCCTGGTGTCGCTGCCGGAGGGCGACGACGAGGAGGTCTACCACGTCCTGCGTCGGGTCTTTGAGCTCAACGCGGCGCGACACGTCCTGGTGACCGTCCGGCGGGTCACGCCCGAGCTGCGTCGACGGGAGGTCCAGGTCTGGAAGCGGCTGATCCGGGTCGTCAGCCACGAGCTCAACAACGGCCTGGCGCCGATCAGCTCGCTGTTGCACTCGGCGCGGCAGGTTCGGGCGCGTCCAGAGCAGGCCCACCGGCTCGACGATGTGCTCGCGACGCTCGACGAGAGCGTGTCACGGCTGCGCCGCTTCATCGAGGGCTATGCCCGCTTCGCTCGGCTGCCGGCGCCGCGTCTGGAGGCGGTCACCATGGAGCCCTTCCTCGCCCGGCTCGCGGAGCTCGAGCCGTTCACTCTCGCCGGCCCACTGCCGCGGCGATCCGTCCAGCTCGATCCCTCGCAGATGCAGACCGTGCTGCTCAACCTGCTCGGCAATGCGCGCGAGGCCGGCAGCCCGATGGAGGCGATCGTCGTGACGGCGGCCGATGCCGGCGACGGCGGCGTGGTGATCGAGGTCGCCGACCGTGGTCCCGGGATGGACGAGGACACCCTGGCGCGCGCGCTGCTGCCGTTCTACTCGTCCAAGAAGGGCGGCACCGGGCTCGGGCTCGCTCTATGCCGCGAGATCGTCGAGGCCCATGGCGGCCGCGTCGAGCTCGCCAACCGCGCGGACGGCGGCCTGGCGGTGCGGCTCCACCTGCCGGGCTGACAGCGCCGATCTCGGTCCCGGGCACCAACCGGTTGTAGACTCAGGTCATGAAGATCGCGACCTGGAACGTCAACGGGCTGCGGGCGCGGCTCGACTTTCTGCTCGCCTGGCTCGGTGATCGTAGGCCGGATGTAGTCGGCCTGCAGGAGCTCAAGCTCACCGACGAGCAGTTTCCCCACGCCGAGCTCGCGGCGGAGGGTTACCGCGCGGTCCTGCTGGGCCAGAAGGCATGGAACGGGGTTGCCGTGCTGGCCCGGGAAACCCCTGAGCTGATCCGTGCCGGCCTGCCCGGGCAGGAAGAGCTCGGCGCCCGCCTGATCACCGCCAGGGTTGCCGGGATTGAGCTCACGACGGTCTACTGTCCCAACGGCAAGCACGTCGGCCACGAGGACTTCGCGCGCAAGCTCGCGTGGTTCGACGCGTTGGCCGCCCACCTCGAGCGCCATCACGACCCGAGCCGCCCGATGGTTCTTTGCGGAGACTTCAACGTCTGTCCCGGTCCCCACGACACCTGGAACGAGGGCGAGCTCCACGGCAGCATCTTCCACACCGACGAGGAGCGCGAGCGGATCGCCCGCCTGCTCGGCTGGGGGCTGGCGGACGTCTACCGGGAGCTGTGCCCGGATGGGCGGTCGTTCTCGTGGTGGGACTACCGCGCGGGTGCGTTCCACCGCAACCACGGCCTCCGCATTGACCTGCTGCTCGCCAGCCGGTCGCTGATGGCTCGCGTCCAGTCCGCCGAGACCGACCGCGAGTTCCGCAAGAAGAAGGGTGAGCTGCAGCCGTCCGACCACGCGCCGGTGGTGATCGAGGTCGACGTCTGAAGTGTGTCGCCGGAGCGATGTGCCGCGGGAGGAACGCATGATCAGGGTATCGGGGATGTCGCTCTGCATCGTCGTGTGCGCCGCTGCGCTGTCCGTCGGGCTCGGCCTCGCCGCGCAGGCGGCTGAGACTGCGCCGTCCACCCTGGACCTCGTGCGCCGAGCGGTGGCCGACCAGGCCGATCTGCAGGTCGATCAGGTCAACGCCGACGCGGCCATGGCAGACCTTGGGCTCGATGACCTCGACGTCGTGGAGGTGGTCATGGCGCTTGAGGATGAGCTTGGGATCGAGATCTCCGAACCTGCTGGACAAGCCACAGGTCACCGGCGGTCTCGGCGCGTTCGAAGACAACGAGGTCGTCCAGGGGTGACCACGCCGGGTAGCGGAGATAGCCGTTGGGTCGGTCGAAGGCGGTGAGGCGCTGCTCCTCGCCGGTCGTGCGCCGAACCCAGCGAAGGTCCCAACGGCCCTCGCGCAACGACGCGAAGACGATGCGGTCGGAGTCCGGAGCCCAGCTCCATGCCCAGTCGCGGCCTTCGCCGAAGGTGAGCTGCACCGCGTCGCCCCCGTCGCTCGGGATCACCATGAGGCGGTCGCTGTTGCCGCGCCGCCGCTCGTAGGCCAGCCAGCGCCCGTCCGGTGACCAGCTTGGAAACCCGGCGAGCTCGGAGTCGAAGGTGAGCTGCCGCGCGCCCGTAGCGTCGATGTTCGCGACCCAGATGTCGAACACACCCGAGGCGCTCGGTGTGTGGAACGCGATTCGGGTGCCGTCGGGAGAAACGCGGACAGAGTCGACCCTGGGCCCGAGCTCTGCCAGGGGTCGCTCGCGGCCGGTGACGAGGTCGATGGTCCACAGGCCGAAACCCGATCGATCGGAGACGAAGACCAGGCCCCGACCGTCGGGGAGCCAGCTCGGGGACATCTCGCGCCCCGGGTCCACCGTCAACTGACGAGTGTCGCTGCCGTAGGGAGCCGTGATCCAGAGGTCCTGGTTGCGGCCCACCTGCCACCGTTCGAAGGCGATCCGCCGACCGTCGGGAGCGAAGGCCGGACGGCTGTTGCGCCCGCTGCCCGCGGTGAGCGCGAACGGCTCGCCCACGGGCCGGCCGCGTCCCGGCTCGAGATGGAGGCCCCAGAGGTTGCTGACGGTGGACATCGCGGTGTGCGCGATGGTCCGTCCGTCCCGGGAGACTGCGAACTGGCGGGCGCTGGAGAGCCCGGGGCTTTCGACCTGGACTGCCGGACCGATCGGGCGACCGGTCGAGGGGTTGATCGGCAGCGACCACACGCCGTAGCGCTCCCCCTCGGCGACCGCTGAGAAGAGCAGGTGGGAGCCGTCTCGGGTGAACACGGGATCGAAGGCAGCGCGCGGCTCAGCGACCAGCTCGACCTCGTCGCCGCCGCTGACGGCGACCGACCAGATCGTCGACCAGCGTCTGTCGGAGGCCGTGAACACGACCCTGCGTCCGTCCGGCGACCAGTCAGGTGCGCCGTGACCTCCGGGGGGGATCCCGACGCGCGTCAAGGGCGTCGGTTCTTCGCCGTCGGGGCCGACGATCCACAACTTCGACGGGGGCAGGGCGTGCGCGGCGTTGGCCGAGAGCTCAGCAGTGGGGTCGGACTGGAATACGAGGCGGCGCCCGTCAGGAGACCACTCCGGGTGGGAACCGAACTCGGTCAGACGGCGTGGTTCGCCTCCGTTCGAGGACACCAGCCAGATGCCGTGGCGGGCGGCCGAGAAGTACGCAAGGGTGTTGCCGTCCGGGGACCATGACGGCTGGAAGCACTGGTGTCCGGCGGTAGTGACGCTCCGCTCTCGGCCTCCCGGGGCGAGCTCCTTGACGTAGATCTCGAACGAGCCGGTCGGATTCGCGCTGAATGCGAGAGATCGTCCGTCGGGTGAGAAGCTGGGATCGACCTCGAGCCCCGGCCAGGTGGTGAGCTGGACCTCTTCGGTTGACGATTCGAGCTGTGGTGCAGGGTCGTTCGAGATGAGACGAACCGCCAGTAGGGCACCGAGGATCGCCATCACGGCGAATGCGAGCGCGGCGGCGATCCGGTGGCGCCGATGCCGGGGTCGGGATCGCTTGACGGCGGTCACACCCTCGACCACCGGTGAAGCCGAGGTGACAGGTGCGCCGCCCGAGGTTACAGAGTCGAGCGCGGCGAGCACTTCGCTCCCGTCACGGAATCTCTCCGTGGCCTCCCAGGCCAGGCAGCGCAGGATGACCGCGTCCCAGTGCGGGTCGAGCCGGCGGACCTCGGTGCTCGGGGGGGCAGGGCGGGACCGCGCCGCCTGGAGCAGGACCGCCATCGGGGTCCCGCCGCTGAACGGCCGCCGTCCGGTGACCATCTCGTACAGCACGACCCCGAAGGCATACACGTCGCAGGCCGGTGTGAGCTCCTCGCCGCGGGCCTGCTCCGGGGCCATGTACTCGGTGGTTCCCATCACCGTGTGGGCTTCGGTGAGCGGCTCCGGTTCGGCCGCCCGGGAGCTCGGCGCGGGTCGTGCAAGGCCGAAATCGGTGACCACAGCTCGGGTGAAGCCCGACCGGTTCCCGCCGTTCTCGAGAATGACGTTGCTGCTCTTGAGGTCCCGGTGGATCACGCCCGCCGCGTGGGCAGACGCCAGGGCGGAGGCGATCTGCCGCGCGAGGTCGAGGGTGCGCGCCGGTGACAGCCGGCGGGGCTGCGCGAGCCGCTCGGCGAGGGTCTCGCCCTCGAGGAGCTCCATGGTGAGGCCGACCAGCTCGTGGTGGGAGCCGTCGGGATCCTCCAGCACGACCGTCACGATGTCGAAGAGGCGGCACACATTTGGGTGGGTCACCCGGCGGGCGAGCTGGACCTCGCGCCGAAGACGTTCGCGGTTGGTGGCTTCGCCGCCACCGCCGGGCTGAACGATTTTGAGTGCGACCCGAGCTCCGAGGGTCAGATCCTCGACCTCCCACACCTCGCCCATGCCGCCGCGCGCGATGAACCGTACCGCTCGGTAGCGTCCGCCGAGCACGACGCCTGGTTTCAGGCCCCGACTCGAAAGGTGCGACCCGGAGGAGGCCCCGGACGGTGTGGCTGGAGCAGGACCGGACACGTGCTGCCTCCGCCGGAATTATAGGGGGCGGACACGACCACGAGACGAGGTCGTGATCAGCTTTGACATGGCGGCGACATTCGACTCGGAACACTCACCGAAAGCTCCTCGGGCCTCCCGGCGGCTGCGGAACACACTCAGGGCGGCAGCAGCTCCGATGAGATCCGAGGTACCATGCCCGTCGATGCCCGGCTATCGCCTGACCCTGGAGTACGACGGCACCCGCTACCGGGGGTGGCAGGAGCAGCGCAACACAGATCGAACGGTGGTCGGCGTGCTGCGCAAGGCGATCGAGGAGACCGGCGCCGAGATCCAGAGCCTGCAGGGCGCCGGCCGCACCGACGCCGGGGTCCACGCCCTCGCGCAGGTCGCGCACCTGCGGACGTCGCGGTTCCTCGATCCGGACCGGTTTCTGATGCAGGTGAACACGTCGCTGCCGCACGACCTGAACCTGCTCGCCGTGACCCAGGCTCCAGCTCGCTTCCACGCCCGGCACGACGCGCTCGCGCGCAGCTACCTCTACCAGGTTGCATGCCGCAGGACAGCATTCGCGAAGCGCTTCGTGTGGTGGGTGCGCGACCCGCTCGACCCCGACGCGATTGCGGCGGCCGCGCACGGCCTGGTCGGACGGCACGACTTTCGCTGGTTCTGCGAACGGCCCGCGGAGCAGGACAGCACCTTGGTCGAGGTTGCGGCGTTCCAGGTCGCCGTTTCGGGAGATCTGCTGCTGCTTCGGGTGGTGGCCTCGCACTTCCTGTGGCGCATGGTGCGACGGATGGTCGGGATCCTGATCGAGGTCGGGGCAGGTCGGCTCGCGGACGGCGAGCTGCATGCGCTGCTCGATCCCCAGCACCCGCCCACGGCGGAACGCTCGCCGGCGCGGTACACGGCACCGCCGTCGGGGCTCTTCCTCGAGCGTGTCCTCTACCCGGGCGAGCAGCCTCTCGAGCCGCTTCGTCCGGCGACCCCGATCCGCTAGGCGCGCGCCCTGCAGAGGCCCATGAAGGGTGCCGAGAAGGAGGCGGCGCCGCAGGGGCTCTTCAGGACGCGCTGCTTTGGATTCGCTGCGCAAATCCTGACGCCTGAGACGAAAAAGCGCCCCGCGCCGAGTGGAAGCGACGCGGGGCCAGAGGAAGGAGGAGGGGTTCGTCTGCGGTCAGGCGTGGGCCGTCTCCTGCGCCTGCTGGGCTGCGACGGCCTCGTGGACCTCGTCCATGTCGAGCGCCTTGACCTTGCCGAGCAGGTCGTCCAGCGCCTCGGCGGGGAGCATCCCGGGCTGTCCGAAGACAGCGACCTTCTCGCGGAAGATGACGGTGGTCGGGATCGACCGGATCTGGAACGTCGCCGCCAGCTCGCCTTCCTCTTCGGTGTTGCAGGCGGCGAAGGTGATGTCGTCATGGCGCTCGGAAGCGGCCTCGAAGATCGGCTTGAAGGAGCGGCAGGGGCCGCACCAGGGCGCCCAGAAGTCAATGATCACAATGTCGTTGTTCTCGATCAGCTCGTTGATGTTGTCCTTGGTCAGCGGTGTCACGGCCATGTGTGCCTCCAGTCGGTGCTGGCAGTAGCCATCACCATTCAAGCATATTCTAATATACTTGCTTCGTCCTGTCAACCCCTGCCGCTGGGATTCGCGCAGCGAATCCTGCGCAGCTGGCGCCGCAGAGACATCCGCGTGTGCCCACCCCGAATGTAGCCGTCCAGGGCTCTGCGGCGCTAGGTGCTAGTGCACGCTGTCGTCGTCGTCGCCTCCGTCCGGAAGCAGGAAGCTGGGGAGATCGTAGCGACCGGAACCGAGCTCCGGAAGAGCCAGCTCGTCCTTGGGTGGGCGCACGAGAACCGGCTCGGCCACGTCGCTGGGAAGCTCGGACAGGAAGCGTGACGGGTCGAGCAGCACGTCCACCCGGTAGCGGTCTCGGGCCACCTCCGGATGAACCAGGAAGAGGCGGTCCCTGGCGCGCGTCACCGAGACGTAGAACAGGCGCCGCTCCTCCTCCTCATCCTCGGCACGGACCGTCGGGAAGCGGCCTTCGGAGAGCCAGATCACGAACACCACCCGCCACTCCAGCCCCTTCGCCTGGTGTGCGGTCGACAGGGTGACCATCTCGTCGGGCGGGCCGCCGACCATGTCCTCCCCCGAAAGCTCGTTGAGCAGGGTGATCTCGGCGAGAAACGCGGTCACGTCGGGGTAGCCATCGGCGAACAGGGCGAGCTGCTCGAGGTCGTCGAGGCGCGCGCCGGCGTTGTCGAGGTTGTCGCGCGCCCACTCGCGGTAGAAGCCGTCCACAACGGCGCGGACCGCCTCGCCCGGCACCTCCCGTGTCCGCGGTGTGGACAGGGCGGCGAGCATCGTCTGGAGCTCGCTGAGGGCGGCGGCAGCGGCGCGCGGAAGGGACACCGCGCGAGCGTCGAGTGCGAGCAGGGCGTCGAGCGGCGAGCGCCCTGTGATCTGGCTCCAGATCCGGCTCGCCAGCCGCGGGCCGAAGCCGGGGCGGAGCTTGATCGCGCGTGCGAAGGCAACCTCGTCGCGGGGGTTGTCGACGAACCTGAGGTGCGCGAGCACGTCCTTGACGTGACGCTGCTCGAAGAAACGAAGCCCGGAGCGAACCCGGTAGGGAATGTTGCGGCGCGTGAGCTCGACCTGGAGCTCGAGCGAGTGGGCGTGGTTGCGGTACAGCACTGCCATCTGCTCGAGGTCGAAGCCCTCTTCGCGCAGCGCGAGGAGCTGGTCGGCGACCCAGCTCCCTTGGAGCTCCGGGGTCGCGGTGGCGACCTGCCACGGGCGTTCGCCGCCGCGCCTCACCGGGGCGAGGTGCTTTTCGTACTGGCGCTGGTTGTGGCGGATCGAGGCGTTCGCGAGGTCGAGGATCGGCGGCACCGAACGGTAGTTGGTCTCGAGCTTGAAGACCGTGCAGTCCGGGTATCGGGCCGGGAAGCCGAGGATGTTGTCGAAGTCGGCGCCGCGGAAGGCGTAGATCGACTGGGCGTCGTCACCCACCACCATCAGGTTGCGGCCCGGTCCGAGCATCGCGTCGACGATGTCCGCCTGGAGTCGGTTGGTGTCCTGGTACTCATCGACGAGCACGTGCAGGAAACGTTCGGCGAGCTCCCGCCGCGCCTCTGGAAAGCGCTTGAGAAGCAGCAGCCAGTTGAGCAGCAGATCGTCGAAGTCCATCAGGTCCGCATCGCGCTTGCGCTCGAGGTAGCGACGGAAGACGGCGGCCACGGAATCGGCCTGGGCGAGGTACTGCGGGGCGCGCGCGAGCACGACCTGCTCGAGGTCGCGACCGGTGTTGACCACATAACTGTAGAGGTCGACGAGAAGGCGCGGCCGCGGGCTGCGCCACTTCGGCAGCTCGCGCTCGACATCGGCGAGAGCCGAACCCATCAGGTCGGCGGCGTCCTCGCGGTCGAGGATCGAGAATCGAGGCGTGTAGCCGAGACGTTCGGCGTAGCGGCGAAGGAGCCGGTGACCGACCGAGTGAAAGGTGCCTCCCATGACCCGTGCGGCACCGCGCTCGACAAGCTGGCCCACACGGTCGAGCATCTCGCGCGAGGCCTTGTTGGTGAATGTGAGGAGCAGGATGCGGTCGGGCGGGACGCCGTCCTCGATCAGGCGGCAGACCCGGTAGACGAGGGTCCGGGTCTTGCCGGTTCCGGCGCCGGCGAGCACGAGCATGGGCCCGGCCGGGTGGGCGACGACCTCGAGCTGAGCGGGGTTGAGCTCGTCCTCGTAGCGGACCCGGCGCCCAGCGCGGCCCGCCGAGCGCTCAAGGGCGTCGCTCACGGCAGACCTGGTGAGCCCGGCACCGAGCGGTCGAATGAGATCTGGAGGCCACGCCCCCAGTACGAGAGGGTGGCGGCGATCCGCCCGCCGAACTCGAACGCGGCATCGACCGCGGGTGCGAACGGTGCCGGCAGCAGCAGGTCGAGGGTGGCGCCGGGCGCGGTCTTCAGCGCGAGGTTGATGGCCCAGCCGAGCCCGGTGAGGGCGGCGTCCTGGGTGGTCCCGACGACCGGGCCGACCTGTCCGTGGCCGCCATAGGCAAAGGCCGCGATCCGCTCACCCTGGCGCACGAACGCGACCCGCCGGCCCCAGGTCTTCAGCCAGTACTGGTGGTCCACGTCGCGGGTGATGGAGCGGGCGAGACGGTCGATGCGGTCGAGGTCGGCCTGACCGCGGCGGGCGAGCAGGTCCGAGGTCATGTCCTGCCCGGGCAGCAGGCGCGACAGCGCGGTGCCGAGCTCGACGGCGGAGGGGCGGGGGATGCGGATCAGGAAGACTGGGGCGAGCGGGCGGAACTCGTGCCGATACAGGAGCGCCTGGACAGCGTTGTCGACCGGGACGAGGGCGAGGAACTCGCGCGCCCCCGATCGCTCGCCGTAGGCCAGCGTCCGGGCGAGCAGCGCCTCGCCGGCCCCCTTACCACGGTGCTGCGGCAGGACCCAGAGCTGCGACAGCACCCACTGTCGTGAGCGCACGTGGGCCGCCGCGAAGCCGAGGGTCTCGTCGCGTTCGACCGCGGTGAAGCAGCCGTCGGGATCGTGGGTCAGGAGGTGGAGGAGGTCGGGGTCGATCTCCATGTCGAGGTCGAGGGTGCCGTGGCTGGCAGGAAACGCCGGCATCGAGGAGGCTGCGGCATCGCGGAGCACCACGACACCCGGCAACTCCTCGCGCAGCGTCCGCCGCACCTTCACCTTGGACATGGCGTTCCTCCGCGTGCGGCGCTGTGCCCTGCACGGTGGCCGGGGGGCCGCGTGCACGGAGTGTACCAGAACGCCGGAACCCGGCTGGTCGCGTCCCGCCGGCCCTCCGGAGGGCCGTCCCGGCGGTGCTACACTCCCGGCGAGCGCCCGCCCCGGAGGACCCCCGATGCCGAAAACTCTCGACGGCGCCGTTCGTCAGGACGTCGCGTTCGCCACCAACCGGGACCACTGGCTGAACGAGCTTCGGATCCTCGCCGCCCAGCGCACCACGATCGCCGAGGGCGGTGGTGAGGTGGCCGCCCAGCGCCAGCGCGACCAGGGCAAGCTGCTCGCGCGCGAGCGGGTGGCGGCGCTGATCGACGAGGGGACGCCCTTTCTCGAGCTCGGCAGCTTCGCGGCCTGGAACCTGTACGAGGAGTGGGGCGGCGCGCCGGCGGCAGGGGTCGTGGTCGGGCTCGGGACCATTCGCGGGCGCGAGACGATCGTCGTCGCCAACGACGCCACCGTCAAGGCCGGAGCGTGGTTTCCGCTCACCTGCAAGAAGATACTGCGCGCGCAGGAGATCTCGCTGGAGAATCGGTTGCCGATCGTGTACCTGGTCGATTCGGCCGGGGTCTTCCTCCCGATGCAGGACGAGATCTTCCCGGATCGCGACCACTTCGGACGGGTCTTTTACAACAACGCCCGCCTGTCGGCGGAAGGCATTTACCAGATCTCCGCCATCATGGGCTCCTGCGTCGCCGGCGGCGCCTACCTCCCGATCATGTCGGACGAGGCCCTCATCGTCGAGGGGACCGGGACCATCTTCCTTGCCGGCGCACATCTCGTGAAGGCGGCGATCGGCGAGCCGATCGACAACGAAAGCCTCGGCGGCGCGCGGGTTCAGGTCGACATCTCCGGTGTTGTCGATGACCGCTTCCCGGACGACCTCTCGGCGATCGCGCGTGTTCGCGAGCGCATCGGCGAGCTCGCACGACCCGCGCCCGCGCCGTTCGACCGCATCGCGCCCGAGCCCCCGGCCGCCGACGCCGAGGACCTGCTCGGCATCATCCCGGTCGATCGGTCACGTCCCTACGAGACGTCCGCCATCCTCGCGCGTCTGCTCGACCGGTCCCGGTTTACCGAGTACAAGGCGACCTACGGTCAGACCTTGATCTGCGGCACCGGCCGGATCGACGGCTGGGCGGTGGGCATCGTCGCCAACTCGCGCACGATCGTGCATCGCGCCCGCGGCCTCGGTCCACGCGACCGCGAGATGCAGATCGGCGGGGTGATCTACCCCGACGCCGCCGACAAGGCGGCGCGCTTCGTCGAGCTGATGAACCAGAAGGGCGTCCCGATCGTCTTCCTCCAGGACGTCGCCGGTTTCATGGTCGGCTCGGCAGCGGAGCGGGAGGGGATCATCAAGGACGGCGCAAAGCTGGTCAACGTGGTCGCCAACACCGTCGTGCCCAAGATTACGGTATTCGTCGGCAACTCCTTTGGCGCAGGCAACTACGCGATGTGCGGCCGGGCCTACGGGGCGCGGTTCTACTTCGCGTGGCCGTCGGCGTCGATCTCGGTGATGGGCGGCGACCAGGCATCCAAGACGCTGCTCGCGATCCAGCTCAAGAACCGCGGCAACGAGGTTTCCGAGGAGGAGAGGGAGCGCCGGCTCGAGGAGATCCAAGCGAGCTACCGCGCCGCAAGCGATCCCCGCTATGCGGCCGCTCGCCTCTGGGTCGACGAGATCATCGACCCCCGCGCGACTCGAGACGCGCTGGCGCGCAGCTTGGCGGCGGCCGCCCACCAGGGCAACCTGCCGCCATTCCGCCAGGGTGTGCTCCAAACCTGAAGGCGAGGCCGATGGACGCCCAGAGCTGGCTCGAACGCTTCCCCACTGGACGGGTCGAGACCATCACTGCCGCGGAGTTGCCCGAACTGCTCGCCGTGGGTCGGTGTCTCCGGGAGGTCGACACGCGTCTCGCTGGGGTGCTGAGGGTGCTCGAGCTGGGAGGCGTGCTCCTGGTGCAGGAGCAGACGACCCGCGGCCAGCTCCTCGTGCGCCGGATCGCCTCCCTCGAGGCGGCCGAGAGCCTGATCGCCGGCCGCCTGGAGATCTACGAGCGCATGTGGGACGGCTGCGGCTGCAAGGTCGACTACTTTAGGGACACCACTCCCGAATAGCCGGTCCGGCTCCACGTCAGACGAGAGACCACGGGTCCCCAATCGGCTACACGCTCCGAGGCGTCTCGAGCTCCTTCGGTACGCGGGCCGCGAGGGCCGTGAGCGGCTCACCCGTGACGCGGAAGATCGTCCACTCGTCGACGGAGCGGGCGCCGAGGGCCCGATAGAAGCGCATCGCCGGCTCGTTCCAGTCCAGGACCGCCCACTCGAAGCGTCCGCAGCCGCGCTCCACCGCGGTGCGGGCGAGAAACGCGAGGAGCGCCGTCCCAACGCCTGCTCCGCGGTTCTCGGGACGCACGTAGAGGTCCTCCAGGTAGAGGCCGGGGAGTCCGAGGAAGGTCGAGAAGTTGTGGAAGAAGAGGGCGAAACCGACCGGCGTGCTGTCGAGCGAGGCGATCACTACCTCGGCACCTGGGCGGGGTCCGAAGAGAGCGTGGCGCAGTCCTTCCTCGGTGGCCACCACCTGGTGAGACAGACGCTCGTACTCGGCCAGCTCGCGGATGAAGGCGAGCACCAGCGGTGCGTCCGCGGCCAGGGCGAAGCGCAGCGTGAGGTCGGACGGCCACGGGGTCGATTGGCTGTTCATCAGGCACCCCTCCACGACCCTCGAGACCGGCACCGTCGGCTCGGCCGCGAAGGCCTGCAGATGCTATCTCTGCGTCCGCTTCGAGTCGAGCCTCGCGCTGCACAGCGCAGCCGCGCCCCGGGAGGATCCGGGGGCGCGGAGCGGGTTCAGGCGGAGGCGGCGCTCTGGATGAGGTGGACGTCCCGCTGCGGGTAGGGGATCGAGCAACCGGCCGCCTCGAGATCTTCCTTCAAGCGACGCGTGAGGTCGAACCTCAGCGTCCAGTAATCGGCTCCGGCGCACCACGGGCGGACGACGATATCGACCGAAGAGTCGCCGAGGTTGGAGACCGCGATCTGGACCTCGGGCTCGGCCATCACGCGGGGGTCTGCGGTCACCACCGAGCGGATTGTGTCGAGGGCAACCTGGAGATCGTTGTCGTAGGACACGCCGATCACGAGGTCGATGCGCCGGGTGTCGTAGCCGTTGAAGTTCTTGATCGTCTGGCCGTAGACCTGGGAGTTGGGGAGGACGATTTTGATGTTGTCGGGGCTCTTGAGGGTGGTCGAAAAGATCCCGATCTCCATGACAGAGCCCATGGTCCCGGCGGCGTCGATGAAGTCGCCGACCTTGAAGGGTCGGAAGATGAGCAACATGACGCCGGCGGCAAAGTTCGACAGCGTGCCCTGGAGGGCCAGGCCCACGGCGAGACCCGCGGCGCCGAGGACCGCGATCAGCGACGCCGTCTGGACCCCGAACAGGCTGAGCACGGCGATCAGCACAAAGCTGAGGACGAGGTAGTACGTCCCGTTGGCGAGGAACGGCACCAGCGTGGCGTCGATCTTCGCCCGCTCCAGTCCGCGGCGAATCGCGCGTCGGACCGCCGCGGCCACGAGGCGGCCGATGACGAGCACGGCAATCGCTCCCACCACGCGCAGCCCCCAGGTCGACACGAGGTTGACGCTGGTGTCGATGACGTGCTGCATGTTCTCGCTCATACGTTCCTCCCCGAAGATCTCAGAGATTGACGACGAGGGACACCGTGCTCGTCGTGTCGGTTCCCTTGAGGTCGTCGATCGGCTGGTTGCGGTACCGTAACTCGAAGCCGACCTTGACGGCGAGCCGCTTGTTGAGCGCCGCCTGCAGCGCGGTCGCCGAGCTCAGCCGCCAGTCGCTGGACTCCTTGAAGTTGGGGAAAAAGTCGAGCCGTTCTGTGAATGATGCGGTGTCGCTGAGCTTCCAGGCGTAGCCCAGCCCGACGAGGGCGCCCATGTAGTTGACGTTGGGGGCGGGCGCGACGCGGTTCTCGTCGGTGTAGCTGAGGCCGAGGTCGAACGACAGCGTGTGCACCGGGCCGAGGAGCGCGTTGTAGGTGACGCCGGTGGCAAGCACCGCGAGCAGGTCGTAGCCAGAGAAGGTGTCCTTCTCCCCGGACAGGCCCGCGAAGGCCTGCCAGCGCTCGTTGAAGGCGCGCGACCCGCGTACCGCGGCGAGGTAGCGCTCGGCGGTCGTGTTGCCGCTGTCGGAGGCGCGGTTGAAGGCGGCCTTGAACTCGATGCCCCACGGCTCGGGCCGTCGCGTCATGTTGAAGTCGAGACCGAAGGTCTGGGTGTCGGAGTTGCCGCTGGTGGCCAGGTAGGCAAGGCCCAGGCTGCCCTTCCACAGCGGCTCCGCAGGCGGTGCGTCGGCCTCGTCGGCGAAGGCGGGTGCGGCGGCGAGCACGACGAGCAGCAACACGAGCACAGACAGGGCGTTGCGCAGGCGCTTCACGTTCTTCCTCCTGAGGGGTGTTCCGCTCGTGGTGAGCCGATCACACGCTTCACTAGTCTCAACCACAACTGCCGTTGTTGAGTGCGACATTCCCTCCGCGGGCGGGTGTGGCTTGCCAGGACAGATGGGGCGGGCGACACTGCGCGCCATGGCACGCAACACCCGTACGCTCGTGGTTGGAATCGTAGTGGCGATTGTGGTCGTCGCCGCGGCAGCGATGTGGCTGCGCTCGAGCCTGCGTTGTGCTGGGTTCGCCGGTGGCACGGTGAGCCTCGAGGAGCTGCCGCCGGCGCCTCGGCCCGACAACCTGCGCGTGGCGACATGGAACCTGCGCAACTTCCCGCTCGACGAGCGGCCGCAGGAGCCCGATCTGCCCTACATGAGGCGGACAAACATCTGCGATCTGGAGGCGGCCCTCCGAGGTCTCGACGCGGACCTGCTGACGCTGCAGGAGATCTGCGACACGCGCCGGTTCCCTCCGATCCTGCGTGCCAGCTCACCGGAACGCGGCTACCGAGTTCTGATGGCGGTGCATGGAGGCCGGTTCGGACAGCGGGTGGCGGTCGCGTGGGACGACGCCGTGCTGGCGTCGGACGGCCCACCGGAGGAGATCGAGGCGGTCGCTCTCGACGACGACCTGCGTCCAGCCCTGGCCGTGCCACTCGTCATCCGCGCGAGTGGGCGGCGTTTCACGGCGGTTTCCGTCCACCTCGCCGCGGGCACCCGGGGCCACTCCTCGCGGCTCGGTCAGTACCGGGTTCTCGCGCAATGGGCCGCGGCCCGGAACGGAGACCTCGTGATCGCGGGCGACTTCAACACCACGGGTCCGTTCGGCGGCTCGACCCAGGACGAGTTCGTCGAGGCCGATCGTGTGCTTGGCTCCGCCGGGCTCGTGCGTCTGCCCAACACGTCGGGCTGCAGCGAGTACTGGGAGGGTTCCGGCACGCCGGACGGAGTCCAGGAACCTTCGCTGCTCGACGGCGTCTGGATCCGCGGCGTCCCGATCGACTCCAGGGTCCCGTTGACTTCGTGGCTGCACTGCCGCCGCGCGGGCTGCGGCGAGCTGGTGTCGCGTCCCGGCGCCGAGGACGCGACCTTCTGGGACGTGTCGGACCACTGTCCGCTCACCTTCGAGCTCACTGCCGGTACGGGCCGGACGGACTGACCACAGAGCGGCGTGAGAGAGTGAGAAGGTGAGGAGGTGAGAAGGGGCCCGGCAACCGGAGGGGCGGAGCTTGTCTCCACCCGTGGTCCAAGTGGGCAACATCGGTGATCCGGTCGCCTTTCGCGTCTCGCGCTGCGGGCAATGCCCGCAGTGCTCACCAAGGCAGTGGCTCGCCGTTGGCGTGCCAGAAATTGCCGGAGGTCTCGAGGGTGAGTGCGTCGATCCGCGCCAGCAGGCCGGCGGCAGCCCCTTCCGGACCGACGTTGCCCTGGCCGCCGGTCATTTCGGTGCGAACGAACCCCGGGTGCAGGATCGCGACCGCAATCCCGCGACCGGCCAGGTCGTGGGCCAGGGAGACGGCGGCCATGTTGAGGGCGGCCTTCGACATCCGGTAGCCGTAGCTGCCTCCGGACGAGTTGTCGCCGATCGAGCCCATGCGGCTGGTGACGAAGGCGACCTTGGCGCCTTGATGGAGGTTGGGCAGAAGGGCGGCGGTAAGCCGGAGGGGGCCGAGGGCGTTGACCTCGAGCTGGCGGCGGATACGGTCGAAGTCGAGGTTGTCCAGGGTCTCGCGACTGAGGATGCCGGCGTTGTTGACGAGCAGGTCGACGGCAGTGTGGTCGAGCTGACGAGCCAGCCGTTCAACGGATTCCGGGTCGCTCACGTCGATGCCCGAGATGACCTTCGCCTGGGTTGCCGAGAGCTCCTCCGACGGTTTCCGACAGGCACCGATGACGGTGTCGCCGCGCTCGAGGAGCTGTCGCGTGAGTTCGAGGCCGATTCCGCGGTTGGCGCCGGTGACGATGACTGTGGCCATGAGAATCCTCCCGGTCGAGTGTCCCGCCCATTTGAGGACGGCTGGCCCGGGCAACAGGAAAGCGTCCGTGGGTGTTCCGGTCGTTGCTGCCTCGACAGTTTCGTAGTCGTCGCGCGAGGGGTGCCGGCGGGGGGCGGAAGAAGAAGAAACCAGGGTCGGTTGTTGGAAGGCAGCGAGGAGGTGACATGGATTCCAGCTTCGACATGGACGCGCTTCCGCCAGAAGTGCGCGACGAGTTGACGCGTCTGGACACTGTGAGCCGCTCCACCGAGGCCTACGCCCGTCTGCTCGAAGGTGCGCTGCTGGCGGCGTGGTCGGCCGGAGAGAACGAGCGCAAACGCCTCTTGGCTCGGCCCGAGGCCGAGCTGGATTTGGCCGACCGCTCCCGGCGTCAGGCGTGGGAGGTCGCCGGCGAGGTCGTCGTGCGCCTACCGCCACGAGACCGATGAACTGCACAGGCCCCGCCGAGGCGGGGCCTGTGTGATGAGGCGCCGGACCCGCGATCAGAACTTGAACGCGAACCCCCCCGAGTACTCGAAACCCGAGAGGTCGAGCTTTCCGAAGCCGGCGAAGTCATCGCCGAGCGTGTCATCGGCGGTCCGCCACCGGCCTTCAACGAAGAACGACCATCCCGGGCTGAGGGTGAAGTCGAGGCCGGCGAGGGCAAAGAACTCGTAGGTCGTTCCCTCAGCCTGGTAGCCGGCCTGCACGATCGGCAAGCCTGCCGAGCCGAAGTCGATGAAGTCGCCCGCTTCCCTCAGCCGCCAGCCGAGCAGGCCCGTGCCCACGCCGAGGTACGGCTTGACCGCGGCCCGAGGATTGCCGAGGTCGGTGACCCAGGCGACGGTGATCTCCCAGGTCTCGAGGGTCGTCGTGTGGCGGATGTCGTTGCCGTTCCCGTCGACGTAGTCGCGGTAGGCGTTGGTGCCACTGCCGTCGAAGTAGGCAAAGCCGAACAGCACGCTCGAGCTGCGCTGGAGTCGCCACTGGTAGTCGATGCCGAAGGTGAGGTCCTGGAGGTCGGACGCCGATCCGGTGAAGTCCTGGGCCTTGTCCTGCCAGTAGGCGGAGCTCCCGTCCGGGTCGAAGAGGCCGATGCGAAGACGCAAGGCGCCGGTATCGGATCGGTAGCCGTACTGTGCCTCGGCGGTCGGAACGGAGACGAATACGGCGGCCACGAGCGCGGCCCCGGCGGCGATCGGAAACAGCCTGGTCGTGAGACGCATGGGGAACCTCCCTTTTCGAAACCGCGGTCGGTCCGTTGTGGCCAGGCGAGCGCCTTTCGCACCAGGGACCGCCGCACTCGAGACAAGAGGAGCAACCTCGATGCCAACTTCCCGTCGTCCGGGCCGTGGGGTCACAAATACCTCACGTCGCCGGTCTCGATCGCAGCGACCTCTACAGGGGACACTCCGCGAGAGGCGTGCCCTATGTTAGCGTAGAGGATCGAGGGGATGCGCGTCATTCGGGAGGGCCGAGATGATTGAGGTCGAGGATAGGGGCCGGGTTCGCGTGCTTCGACTTGCGCGGCCGCCGGTGAATGCGCTGGATTCGGCGCTTCTGGCGAGGCTCGCCGAGTACGTCCGCGACGCGCCGTCATCCGGGGTCAGTGCGATGGTCCTGACCGGCTCCCCAGGTATGTTCTCCGCGGGGCTCGACGTGGTCCACCTGCTCGGGCTCGACCGTGACGGGCTGGTCAGCGCCCTTGAGACGTTCTTCGACGCCATGGAGGCGCTGGCCGCCAGCCGGCTGCCGATCGCCGCCGCGATTTCCGGCCATGCCCCGGCAGGAGGAGCCATCCTGGCCCTGTTCTGCGACTGGCGGGTGATGGCCGAGGGAGACTTCATCATCGGGCTCAACGAGGTCCAGATCGGCCTGCCGATGCCCGACGTCGTGGCCGGGTTACTGACCCGCACGGTGGGCCACCGACACGCCGAAGAGCTGGCGGTCAGTGGACGACTGCTGACGCCGCCAGCGGCCGCGGCGATCGGGCTCATCGACGAGGTCGCCCCGGCCGGAGCCGTGGTCGAACGAGCCGTCGCGTGGTGCGAGGGGATTCTCCGTCTCCCCACCCGTGCGGTGGCAGCGACCCGTGCGACGACCCGAAGCGACCTCGTCGAGCTGGTCCGACGCACGCGTTCCGCCGATGTCGAGCGCCTGTCCGCGGAATGGGAGCACCCCGAGGCACAGGCGGTCCTTCGGGCGACGGTCGAGCGCCTTCGGTCGCGAAGCGCCAGGAGCGTGTAGCCGATGAGAGCCGTGTCGGTGTAGAGTTCCCCATCGGAGGGCGGTCCATGCGAACAGTCGTCAGCCTTCTCCTCATGCTCGTCCCGGCGCTGGCGTCGGCACAGTGGATCCCACCCCACACTCAGGCGATCACTCGCTGGGAGGCGAGCGTGTTCGGCGGTTACCGTTGGGGCGGAAGCTTCGATCTCCGGGAGGAACCGGGCTCGGCAAGCATCCTGTCGGTCGATGTCGGCGACGACAGCGTCCTCGGCTTCTCGATCGCGGCGCCGGTCGGCGCCGACTATCACGTCGAGCTGTTCTCGAGCCGGCAGAAGACCGCGGTCCGGGGAGCGGGAAGCGGCGGCGGAGTCCAGATCTCGGGCGACATCGACATCACCTACCTCCAGCTACAGGCGGTCCGCACCTGGTTCCACCCCAACGGGCTCAGCACCCACCTTGGACTCGGAGGCGGGGTCACGCGCTTCGATCCCTCCTTGACCGGGTTTTCCAGCTCCGACAGGTTCTCCCTCAGCATCACTGCGGGCGCGAAGTTCGACCTGCTTCGGCACCTCGCTGCGCGCTTCGACACGCGCATTTTCTGGACCGTGGACGACGCGCCGCTCGAGCGCGGCGGGGGCGTACCGGCGGTGCTCGACCCGGGCCGTCTGGGCCAGGTCGAGGCCACCCTCGGGTTGGTGGCCCGCTGGTAGAGCGCCGCGTCGAGACTCAGGCCGTCGGCCCTGCCGACTGTGAGTTCCGAAGGCAGGCTGGCCAGCAGGCGATGCTACAATCCGCTCGAGTTCCAACCCAACGGGTCCAGCTCGCTGTCACCCCCGACGGAGGATGAACGTGAAGATCCCGTCCCTGATTCTGAAGCAGCTCTATACCTTCGGTAGCCTCGAAAACACTCCCGAGGGCGTCCGGCTCGAGCTCAAGAACCGGCTCAGCGACGCCCGGTTGACGCGGCTCATCGGCGTCCGGATCGACGGTGATGACGTTCCACTCGGCGACCTGCGAATCGAGGTCGCCGGCGGCGAGTGCATGACCGCCAACGATGTCTCGGGGACCTCGCCTATCGATTTCCCGCTGCGCGCCCACGTCCACCTGGTCTGGTCAGGTGCCCAGCTGGACAACGGGAAGCACACTATCGGCCTGAGCTTCGAGACCGAGCCATTTGGCACGCTCTCGTTCAAGATCTCCGACACCATCCGTGTTGACAGTGAAGAGCGTTTGGCCGTACCTCACGACAAGGAGAACGACCAGAGCCCGGAGATCATCCGACGGCGCCAGGAGTTCGCGGAGTCGTGGTCCGGGATCAAGCTCCAGCACATGAACAAGTTCTCGTTCGATCCCGCGGCCACCCGCGGCAACATCGAGAACTTCGCCGGGGTCGCGCAGATCCCGATCGGCTTGGCCGGACCGCTCAGGGTCAACGGAGAGTACGCCACGGGCGACTTCCTCATCCCGCTGGCGACGACCGAGGGCACGCTGGTCGCCTCTTACAACCGCGGCATGAAGGTGCTCAACCTGGCGGGCGGCGTCACGTGTACGGTGCAGGACGACAGGATGCAGCGGGCGCCGGTGTTCGTGTTCGACTCGGCCCGTGAGGCGCGTGCCTTCCGGGATTGGGTGATCGACAATCTCGACGAAATCCGAAAGGCGGCCGAGGCCACGTCCAGCGTTGCCAAGCTGCTCGACATCGACATGTTCCTGTCGAACAAGTTCGCCTACCTGCGCTTCAACTACTCGACCGGCGACGCAGCCGGTCAGAACATGGTCGGACGTGCCACGTTCGCTGCGTGCAGCTGGATGCTCGACCAGCTCGACACCGTGCGCTCGTTCTTCCTCGAGTCGAACCTCGCCACCGACAAGAAGCACTCCCAGATCAACATCATGCGCACCCGGGGAAAGCGCGTGACCGCCGAAGCGGTCATTCCGCGCGACATTCTGATTCAGCACATGCGCGTGGAGCCGGAGAGCCTGGTGTACCACGCGGGTATCGCCAATGTCGGCGCGATGCTGTCAGGTGCGAACAACAACGGCGCCCACTCGCCGAACGGCATTACCGCAATGTTCATCGCGACCGGCCAGGACGTGGCGAACGTGGCCGAGTCGAGCGCGGGCATCATCTACACCGAGCTGACGCCGGACCGGGACCTCTACATCTCGCTCACGATCCCGTCCCTGATCGTGGCCACCTACGGCGGCGGGACCGGCCTCGCGACCCAGCGCGAGTGCCTCGAGATACTCGGGTGCCGCGGCCGCGGCACGGTCAGGAAGCTGGCGGAGATCGTAGCCGGCGTCGCGCTCGCTGGGGAGATCTCACTGGCGTCGGCGATCTCGTCCCTCGACTGGGTCTCGAGCCACGAGAAGTACGGCCGCAACCGCTGAGCGGCCGCGCATCCTCCCGGTGGGGGATGTCCTGACAAGGGCCGCCGTTGGTCAGGCGAATCGTCTCGCGCCGCGGTCGCGGATCGGGTATCGTCGGAAAATGGCTCTCGAGCGGCGCGGCCTGCGTGCCTGGGTGGCTGGACGGCGGCAGGTCGCCCGGGGGCGGTCGCTCACGTGAGCGGCGAGCCCCGCCAGGGTGAGGGCCGTCGACTGCGTCCGCCGGTACGGCGCCGGCGCACGGCGCGTACCGGCGGTGCGTTCGGGATCCCCGGCATCGCACGACGCGGGCGAACGACACTGCGTCAGCTCTTCGGGCTGCTCGCCGGCAGCTACACTCGCTGGGTGGCCGACCGGCGTGAGGCCGGGAAGCGCGGCCTCCTGTTCAGGACGGAGCGCGTGGTCGCGGGAATCCTGCGCCTCTTCGTCGATCGCGACCTGGCCGCCCTGCCGTTCCCCGAGCAGCTCCGCCGCCGTCTCGAGACCCTCGGGCCAACCTACATCAAGCTCGGCCAGATTCTCAGCCTTCGTCGTGACATCCTGCCGCGGTCGGTGACCGACGAGCTGACGTCGCTGCTCTCCCAGCTTCCGCCTGTGCCGTTCGAGGAGATCCGCGTGGTGGTTGAGGAGGACCTCGGGGTCGTGCTCGAGGAGGCCTTTCAGGCCGTCGATCCGGTTCCGCTGGGCTCGGCCTCGATCGCGCAGACCCACCGGGCGGTGACCGTCGAGGGCGATCGCGTGATCCTGAAAGTCGTCAAGCCGGGCATCCGCGAGCTGTTGTGGCGCGACGCCTCACTGCTGAAGGCGTGCGGTGTCGTCCTCCAGTGGGCCTTCGCTCGCTACCAGCCACGGCGCATCATCGACGAGTTCTTCGAGTACACCTTGCGCGAGATCGAGATGACCTGGGAGGCCGACAACGCCGAGACCTTCGCCGCCAACTTCAGGGACATGCCAGACATCGTGTTCCCGCGGATATATCGTCACCTCTCCGGCGAACAGGTCCTGTGCATGGAGTACCTGCCCGGTCGCCAGCCGGACCCGATGAGCCTGTCCGAGCTGTCCTCCGATGAGCGCCAACAGCTCCTCGACCTGGGGGCGGCGGCGATTATCAGGATGCTCTACGAGGACGGCTTCTTCCACGCCGATCTGCACCCCGGCAACCTGATGGTGCTGCCCGGCGCAAAGGTCGGCTTCGTCGATCTCGGGATGGTCGGTCGCCTCGACCCGAGCCTCCGTACCCACCTTCTGTTTCACTTCTACTGCTTGATCATCGAGGACTACGACAACGCCGCCCGCCACCTCGCGGCGGTCGCAGAGCATGGGCCAGGCTCGGACGTCGCAGGGTTCCGCCGTGCGGTCAAGGACCTCGCCCGCCGCTGGCGTCGGGCGACCTCCGTCCCCGACTTCTCCCTCGCCCTGCTGATCCTCGAGTCGATCCGCCTCGGCGCCCGCTACCGCATGTACTACCCCCTCGAGATGGTGCTCATGGTGAAGGCCCTGGTGACCTACGAGGGGGTAGGCTACATGCTCGACCCGGAGTTCAACGTCGCCGCCGTGTCGCAGCGTCACATTAGCCGCATCCTGCGCCAGCACTTCAATCCTCTACGACTGCTGCGCGAGGCACTGCGTGGCGCACCCGAGATGGTCGACGCGCTGGTCAGGCTGCCGCTCCTGGTGTCCGAGGGCCTTGACCTGATGGAGCGTCAGGGGCGGCGGCAGCCAGAGAACCCCTTCGCCGGGTTGCGCGGCACCGTTCTCGGTGCAGCCTGCCTGGTATCGGGCGCGATTCTCGCCGGCCTCCACGCACCGTGGCCGCTCTGGACTGCGATGCTCCTTGCCGGTATTTTCCTCGGCCTGAGACGTGCAAGCTGACCGGACCGCGGCCGCAGAGCGCCGAAAAAAAATGGGCGCCGCAAAGTGGCGCCCGGGTCGAAACCGCGCGGAGCGCGGGATGTGACGGATCGACTACTTGGTGACGGCCTTCGCGGCCGGCTTGCGGGCGGCAGGCTTCGGGGCGGCCGGGGCTTCCTTGACCCGCAGCTTCTCGATCGCCTTGGTGAGGTCCTCGACCTTGCGGGTGAGCTTCTCGATCTCGTCCTTGGTCGGAACGCCGATGCGATGGATGACTGAGGTCATCTTCTCGTCGACGGTCCGCTCGAGGGTCTCCCAGTAGCTCTCGGCAACGGTCTTGACGCCGGCGACCGCGCCGCGCGCCTTCTCGACCTGCTCCTTGCCCTTGGCCTCGAGGCCCTCGCCCTTCTCGACGAGGTTCTTGAACATCTTGCCGCCCTCTTCCTCTGCGAACGCCATTGCGCCGAGACCGGCGAGCCAGATCTTGTGGGCAGAGTCCATGAGATCGCCCTGGAGCTCCTTCGCTTTCGCCTTAGCCATGATGTCATCCTCCTTGCCGGGTTCGTCCGGCGGTGCGGGGCGCTCGAGGGCGCCGGATTGTCGATCGAGTTCATGCCGCTCTGCGGCATTACTCACAGACAGAATATAACGCACCGCGGCAAGACTGTCAAGCTCTTTTGCCGCATTGCAGCAAGAAATCCCAATCTACTGGGATGAGCCATGTTAGACAGTCGAAGGAGACCCATGACGGGACCCGTTGGAGACTCCATGCCGCGGTGCGGCGGCCTGCGTCAGGCGGCGGGTCAGTCCCACCCCTCTGGGTAGGTGGTCTCGACCCGGGACGCCGAGGCGACCAGCTCCTTCGCGGCCTTGGCGTACGGCAGCAGGGCGAACAGGCTGCCCTTGGCGAGCTTCAGCTTGCCACCCATGAGGCCGACGATGGGGTCCGTTCGACCCGCGAGAACGTTCTTCCAGGTGGCCGGTGCGGCCTGAATCAGGTAGGGAACCGCATCGAGACTCGAGCGGTCACCGACGACGGCGCCGCGGCAGTCGCCATGCCACAAGTCGGCAACCACAATACGCTCCGCGGGAATGCCCATCTCCGCATCTGGAGTCATGACCAGCCCGATAGCTCCCTCCCAACGGGTCGCGGCCGCCTTGTAGGCCGCATTGGCGTTGATCCGGTCGCTCCAGAGCACGGCCCACTCGGTGGTGAAAATCTCTGCCGCCATCATTCCTCCTCGGCCTGCGGGGGCTGCTCCCGCGATGCGGATGTGATGTTTCAGGTTAGCTCACTTGCCACCGGTCGGACAAGCCTCATCCGCTGGATCGGACTCGAGCGTGCGAACCAGCTGCTCCGAGAGTGTCGAGGGCACACTCGAGGCGCTGGGTGACGACTGAAGACGGTCGTGAGCGGCGTTCGTACAGCCCGACCGACTGCCACAGGTCGCGGTTGGGGTCTGCCAGAATCTCGGTCCGCAGACGGAGTCCGCATCGGGCGAACGCCGGTTCTAGCTGCTTCCGGTCCCGCCACAGCCTGCGGCGGGTGCTGGCATAGGAGTGTTCGCATACGGCCTTCCGGTTGGCGAAGCTGAACACGTTGCTGAAGAAGATCTCGTAGTCGTCGCGGCGCGGCTCGAAGACAAGCACGTCTTTGCCCTCGTAGCGTGTCTCGTACGCCGCCAGCCCGACTCCCATTCGGGAGTAGATGATCGTGCGAAAGGTCTGCGACAGGACCGTCGGCAGGCCACGGTCCGCGAGGCGGCCACGCGGCAGAATGCCCTGCTCGACGGAGCGAACGGTGTCCACCGGGACAATCGGGTTCACGCACAGGACGAGGTCGGCACCGTAGTCGAGCGCCACAGAGGCGTGGACGGTCTTCAAGAGGACACCATCAACGTAGTGGCGCCCGTCGATGAGGACCGGAGGGTAGAGACCGGGTAACGCAGTCGATGCCTGGACCGCCTGCGAGATCGGGACGTGGTCGAACCCGCGCTCGCCAAACCGCACCGCGAGGCCTGAGTCGAGGTCCGTAGCGACCACGATGAGGGTGCGGGCGAGCCGGCGAAAGTCGTCAGTGCGTCCCGGCAGGGCGAAGATCTTCTCGAGGTAGGTACGGATCGGAGCGTTCCGGAAGAGACCGACGGGTAGAGCTCGAGACAATCGGGAAAGCGATTCGAGCAGACTCCGCTCGTCGGCGTGGCGCGTCCAATCCCAGAGGGCCTCGGCAAGCAGGCGCGGAAGCTTGAGGCCGCCGCGGACGAAGTCTCCTACAGCTGGTGACAGGAAGGTCTCGGGTACGAAGGGATGTTCGCCGGGTTCGTGCTTGACAATCGCGCGGCAAAGCTGGGCTGTCGAGATGCCGTTGGCCAGACAGGCTGCGATGAATGCACCGGCCGAGACGCCGACATAGACATGCAGCCGACTGAAGTCAGCGCCCTCGAGGGCCTCATCGAGCGCTCTCAGAGCTCCGATCTCGTAGATTGAGCCCTCGGGGCCACCCCCGGCGAGAGCGAGCCCGACTCGTTGAGAGGGCTCGGCAGCGTTCGCCACCTGGTCGCTTGTCATCGCTCACCGAACCCGGCGAAGGCCAGCCGGTGTCTCTGGGTCGTCCGCCATTTCAGCTCAGGTCGCGCCCAGCTGGGGCGACACTCTGCGCATGGGTACAAGCGCAACGAAGGGTCGGCGGATTGCGACGGCCGGACGTGGCCCTCGATCGCCCGCAGGCTCCCGCCGGATGGACTGGACTCTGAAACGACGCTCTCGCGACGAACCGTGAAGACCGACGTGGCGGCTACTCATCCTCGTTCTGCGACGTGGCGGTCGGTCCCTTGCGGCGGACCGATGGGCGGGCCTGGGTTTCGATGGGGCCGCGATCCTCTTCGAGAGCGGAGAGGGAGGTCTCAAGCTCCTCGAGTCGTTCCCGCAGTCGCTCCATCTCCTCGCGAGCCCGGCGTACCGGTCCGATTCGGTCGATGGAGGCCTGGACGATTCGATCCATCCGATCCTGGATGTGCTCGACGCCGTTCGAAACGGCCTGCTCGCCGATACGAATCAGCTCGTGCAGCATTTCGTTGGGGAGCAGCGAGCGGCCCTTGCGGCCTTCTTCGGAGATGATCTGGGTCAGGGTCTGCGCTGTCACGTCCTCAGACGTCTTGTTGTCGAGCACGCGAATCTGCTGCCCGACCCGGATCCAAGCGGCAAGCTCCTCGAGAGAAACGTAGCGGCTCTCCTCGGTGTCGTACAGCTTGCGGCTGCCGTAGCGCTTGATCAGTCGAATCATAGCGACTCTCCCTGCACGCGAACGCGCCGGATGGGGCGGCCGACGGATGGTCGGTGACGTCCTCTCCAGCGCAATGTACCGCACTGCGGCAAAACTGTCAAGGCGACGCTCTTTGCCGCTCTGCCTTCGTTGACTAGCGAAACAGAAGATACTCCTCCACATGGAGATTGTACTGAGTCAGCCAGCCGCTCCTCGAGCCGTGCGGCGGCGCCTTTGAAATGCCGCAGTGCGGCATGATTGTTGCGTGGTGGCGCTGGATGCACTGTCACTGTCTGATCTCCTCGAAGGGCTCCGGAACTGCGAGCAGGAATCCCTGCGCATAGTCCACCCCAATTGACCGCAGTGCATCGAGGATCTCGTCGCGCTCGACCCACTCTCCGATGGTTTTCAGGCCCATACGACGTCCGATCCGGTGGATCGAGGCGACCATCTCGTAGAGCACCGGCTCGTCCAGCATCGCCCGGACGATGGCGCCGTCGATCTTGATGTAGTCCACCTCGAGCCGTGACAGATATCGGAAAGAGCTGAGACCGCTGCCGAAGTCGTCGAGAACGAACCGGCAGCCTCGCTGGCGAAGGCTGGCGATCAGCTTCTGAGCAAGCGCCATATTGGTGATCGCCGAGGTTTCGGTGATCTCGAAGCTGACCGCTTCTCCGGGAACGTCGTGAAGCTCGAGCTGACCCGCGATGAACTCGAGAAACCCGCGCTCGCCAAGCGACTGTCCGGAGAGGTTGACCGCGTAGCAGGCGTCGTTGAGGCGGCCCTGTCGGTGCAGTCGGCCGAGAGTCTTGAGGGCGTGCTCGACCACCCAACGATCGATGGTTGGCATGAGGCGGAAGCGCTCGGCCGCGGTCATGAACTGGCAGGCCTCATAGACCGTGCCGTCGACGTCGACGAGACGCAACAGGATCTCCGACAAGGTCGGGCTCAGGGAGCCCGAGAGCGACCGGATTGGCTGGTGGTAGAGACGCAGTCGCCCGTCCTCGATGGCGCGCCCGATCCGTTCCATCCACTGCATCTGGACCTTGCGAGCGGCGAGCTCGGTGTCATCCGGCTCGCTGAGGTAGATCTGGTTGCGCCCGCGGTCCTTTGCGACGTAGCAGGCGGAGTCGGCAGCGCTCAGAAGCTGGGCCATGGTAGCGGAAGGGTCAGCGAGCGGAATGACCCCGATCGATGCACCGACGCTGAACATTCGGTCCTCCCATGCAAACCGATGGCGCGTGACCGAACCGAGGAGCTGATCGGCAAGGCGTCGTGCATCAGGAATCTGGCAATCCGCCAGCAGTACGGCGAACTCGTCGCCGCCGAGACGAGCGACGGTGTCGCACGGTCGAATGCTCTGGGCGAGGATCCCGGCCAGCTGCCGCAGCAGCTCGTCTCCCGCGCCGTGCCCGCAGGTGTCGTTGACGATCTTGAAGTCGTCCAGGTCGAGATAGCACAGAGCAAACCGACGGCCGTCCCGGCGTAGCGCTCGGATCGCGTCGTTGAGGCGGTTCTCGAACTCTCGTCGGTTGATCAATCCGGTCAGCGGGTCGTGGAGGGCGAGGTGAGCCATCTCCCGCTCGAGGCTGCGAAGCCGCGTGACGTCCTGGAAAACGAGAACAGATCCGACGGTTCGGCCGGAGGCATCACGGATCGGAGCGGCACTGTCGTGCACCGCGAGCTCGGATCCGTCGTGGCGCAGGAGCGCGACGGGGTCGGATGTCTCCATGACGCGGCCTTCGCCGAGGCAGAGCTCGACGAGGTTGGGGCGCACTTGGCCCGTCGCCTCGTCGCGCACCCGGTAGATCTCGCCGACCGGCCGCCCGGAGGCTTCGCGCGTGCGGCAGCCGGTCAGGTTCTGCGCCGCGGGGTTCATGAAATCGATCCGCCCGTGGGCGTCGGTCCGGATCACGCCGTCACCGATCGAGGCGAGGGTGACCTGCGCGTACTCTTTCTCGCGTTGGAGCTCAGCCTCCGCCTGCTTGCGCTCGGTGATATCGGCAGAGACGCCGATCATGCGGACGACCCACCCGGAGGGGTCGCGCACCGCCTGGCCGTGGACGACGAGCCAGCACTCTCTGCCGTCGGGGATCAGGATGCGGTGCTCGACGGCGTACGGCTCGTCGAGCTTGAACGTCCTCCGTGCCGCCTGTGCGAGCTGCGGGTACTCATCACGGGGCACGTAGGCGAGGAGCTCGCGGCCACGGCTCGGGACCTTTGTCGGGTCAACCCCGAACACCTCCGCAACGTGGGCCGACATCAGGATCCGATCGTCGGCCGGATGCCACTCCCAAGCGATACTGCGGCCCGCGTGCTGGGCGAGCTCGAGCCAGTCTCGGCTCGCCTGCAGGTCCTGGAGAGCGCGATGGCGGTGGAGGGCGCTGCCGACGATCGCCGCGGAGAGCACTAACAACCGGCGATCGGCGTCCCGCCACCGCCGCGGCCGGCCCAGGACCTCAAGGCGGAGACAGCCGTCGAGCCGGTCTGCGACCATCATCGGGACACCGAGCACCGCCCGAACGCCCTCGGCGGCCGCGACGTGCAGCTCGCCCGAGGCGTCGGCCGGCAGGCGCTGGGCGTCGATGATCGCGACCACCTTGCCGGACGCCAACCGCGGCCCGCTCCAGGGGAGGGTGATCGATGCCATGTGGGCGCCTGACGGCGGACGTCCCTGACTGAACCGGCTCCACTCGTGGGTGCACGCAAAAGAGCTCTCACCTGGCGCCGTTCGCAGCAGCCGGCATCGGTCGGCGCCGGTCGCCCGCGTGATCCGTCCGAGCGCGTCGATCACTGCGTCGTCGAGATCTGCGGGCTCGACCTGAAGGAATCGGTGCGACACCTCGGCCAGGAGGTTCTCGAGGTCGAGCCTGCGGGCGAGAGCCTTGTTGGGCGCGTTTCGCCTCGGTGATGTCGACTGCGGTCCCAAGCCCAGCCCGAACTCCATCGAGCTCGACGCGGGCGGCGGTAAAGGCGATCCAGCGCTCCTCTCCGTTCCGGCGCACGATCCGGAGCTCAACCGGGCGCGCCGCGATGCGGGACTCGGTCGGATCGTCGTCGAGGCGTGGGATAGCGGCGTGGAAGTCCGGATGAACCAGGGACCTGGAGTCGAGACGAAGCAACTCCTCGACGGTGTAGCCGGTGAGACGGGCCGACTCGGGGTTGACGAACAGAAACCGGTCCCTACTGTACACGAAGACCGCCACGCTGGCCGTTTCTGCGAGCGTTCGAAACCACTCGATCCCCGGGACAATCTGGGGCTGCGTTCGCTGCTGCACGTCTCGAAAACTCCCGGCAGAACAGATTCGAACATGCGCCGGCGACACTGGTGCGCAAGGAGGACCAGTGGCCAGTATACGGCGTTCCGGTGTATCCCGGTTCGTGGTGCTATCGTTGCGTGTGCAGGGGCGGTGGGCAAGACCCGCGGCGTGGGGGCAGGTGATTTTCCACGACTTGAGGACCTTTCTCGATCGCCTTCGAGCGGACGGCGACTTGCGCGAGATCGACGTCGAGGTCGATCCGTGTCTCGAGGCGGCTGAGATCCACCGGCGCGTTATTGCCGGCGGGGGACCTGCCCTGCTGTTGAGGCGGGTGACCGGGTCCGACCTGCCCCTGGCCATGAACTTGTTCGGGACCAGACGGCGCGCAGAGCTCGCCTTCGGCGACCGTCCGAAGGCCTTCGTTGAGAGCCTGACGGAGTTTGTTCGCGAGCAGCTGCCGCCTCCGCTCAGCACAGTCTGGCGGTCGCGAGGTATCGTCGGGCAGGCACTGCGCGTCGGGCTGGCGAACCGCCGGTCGGGACCCGTGATGGAAGTCGTCGAGCGCGACGTGCGGCTCGACCGGCTCCCGGCCCTGACGACCTGGCCCGAGGACGGTGGCCCGTTTCTGACTCTGCCGCTGGTGTACACAGAGCACCCGGACGGTCACGGTCACAACCTCGGGATGTACCGGATGCAGATCCACGGTCCGCACACGACCGGGATGCACTGGCAGATCGGAAAGGGTGGAGGGTTCCACCACGCCGTCGCCGAGGAACTTGGCCAGGCGTTGCCGGTCACGGTTTTTCTCGGCGGCCCTCCCGCTCTGATCCTGGCGGCCGTCGCGCCTCTCCCGGAGAACGTCCCCGAGCTGCTGCTCGCCTCGCTCCTGATGGGTCGGCGCCTGCGTCGGTGCCCGGGGCCGGGACCCCACCTGCTGGTCGCGGAGGCCGAGCTGGCCCTGGTCGGCACGGTCCCGGCCGGTGTGCGTCGGCCCGAGGGGCCATTCGGCGATCACTATGGAAGCTACTCGCTGCGCCACGACTACCCGGTGTTCGAGGTCGAAGCGCTGTGCCGCAGGCGCGACGCGATCGTGCCGGCGACGGTCGTGGGGAAGCCACGTCAGGAGGACTTCTACATCGGCGACCTGCTCCAGGAGCTGCTCGCGCCGTTGTTCCCCGTGGTCATGCCGTCGGTCCAAGACCTGTGGTCCTACGGCGAGACCGGCTACCATGCCCTGGCTGCCGCGGTCGTGCGCCAGCGCTATCGTCGCGAGGCGATGCAGGCGGCCTTCCGGGTACTCGGCGAGGGCCAGCTCGGGTTGACCAAGTTCCTTCTCGTGACTGATCGACCGGTCGACCTTCGGGATTTCCGCGCCACCCTCGAGCACGTCCTGGCGCGGACGCGGCCCGAGACCGACCTGTACGTCTTCGCCAATCTGGCGATGGACACACTCGATTACACCGGGCCGGAGGTGAACCTCGGCTCGAAGGGGGTTTGGCTCGGTCTCGGCGATCCCGCGCGCGAGCTGCCTCGGGTGTTCTCGGCCCCGGAAACACCGCCAGGCGTGGGGGAGGTGCGGGTCTTCTGCGCCGGCTGTCTTGTCGTCGGAGGTCCTGACTGGGTCGACGAGCCGGGTGCGGCGCAGCGGATCGCGCGCCACCCTGCGTTCGCCGACTGGCCCCTGGTGGTGCTCTCCGACGAACCCCGGAGAGCGGCCGCAAGCCCGATGAACTTTTTGTGGACGACGTTCACCCGATTCGAACCTGCCGCCGATATCGCCGCAGCGGACGTTCGGGTCGTGCGCCACCACCTGAGCTACACGGCTCCGATCGTGATCGACGCTCGACGCAAGCCGAGCTACCCCCGTGAGCTCTTCGCCGATCCCGACACGGCGCGTCTGGTCGATCGCCGGTGGCGCGAGTACTTTCCCGCTGGCGGTGTCGAGATGGGCGACTCGGACCAGGCCGACCTCGGACCCGCCTGAGCGCTGCACAGGTGGTCAGGGTCCGAGCATCTCGATCGACCACCGGCCTCTGAGCCTGCTTCCGTCCCTGTCGCAAGCTGGTACGCTTCTGGCCGGCTCAGCGAGCGAGGGGAGGGCTGTGGGCACGCCGCGACCGGACATCACTCCGACACGACCCGGCGGCGAGACCTGGCGCGGCCCACGGACAGATCCGCCCGAGGCCCAGGGGATCCTGGACGTGCAGCGACGGCCGGAGGTGCGGCCGTGACCGGATCACCGCCCAAACCGCCGCGAGGACTCTCCGGGATGTTGCGCGTGGTCGGCCCGGGGCTGGTGGTGGCCGCTACCGGTGTCGGGGCCGGTGACCTCGTCGCTGCCGCTAAGGCTGGATCGACACTCGGCTTTGCCGTGCTGTGGGCGGTGATAGTCGGCGCTGTACTCAAGCTCGTCCTCGCCGAGGGGGTGGCGCGCTGGCAGCTCAGCACGGGGACGACCCTGGTCGAGGGCTGGTTCGGGGTACTCGGCTGGCCGGTCAAGGTGTACTTCCTGGTGTTTCTGTCGGTCTGGACCGTGGTCGTGGCGGCGGCGCTGATGTCCGCATGCGGCCTGGCAGCGTACGCTCTGCTGCCGGTGCTGTCGGTGCGGACCTGGGCGGTCATCCACGGTGTGCTCGCCGCTGTTCTGGTCTGGCTCGAGGGCTACCCGGTCTTCGAACGCGTGATGGGTGTCGCGATCGCTGTGATGGTGGTTACCCTGGTTTCCGCAGCTGCACCTCGGGTGCCGCCGATCGGGACCCTTGCGCGCGGTCTCCTGATCCCGGTCGTCCCTGAGGGGGGCACCCTGCTGGTGGCTGGCGTGATCGGTGGGGTGGGCGGGACCGTGACTCTGCTCTCCTATGGTTACTGGCTGCGCGAGAAGGGATGGGACGGCAGGGCCTGGATCCCGGCGGCGCGCGTCGATCTCGGTGTCGGCTATCTGCTGACCGCGGTCTTCGGGCTCGCCGTCGTCGTGCTCGCGGGAGCGGTGCTGCAACCTCGCGGTGTCGTTGTCGCCGGCTCCGAGGGTGTAGTCCGCCTCGCCGGGATGCTCGGCGACGGGGTCGCGCCGATCTGGCGGACGATCTTCCTGGTCGGTTTCTGGGCGGCAGTGACGAGCTCGATCGTCGGCGTGTGGCAGGGCGTGCCGTACCTGTTCGCCCACGCCGCGGAGCTGCTCGGGCTGTCAAGGAGTGACGACCGACCTGCCGCCCGGCGGCCGGTCTACCGGGGCGCACTTCTCGCGATGACCTTCCCACCCATGGCCTTGCTCCTCCTCGATCGTCCTGTGTGGCTGGTCGTCGTCTACGCTGCTCTGGGGTCGTTGTTCATGCCCTTCCTGGCCGGGACCCTGCTGGTGCTCAACAACCGGCGCGACCTGGTCGGCGAGGCGCACAACCGGCTCGCGGCCAACGCCGGCCTGGTGGCGTGCCTGGTGCTGTTCGCCTACCTCGGTTCAGTCGAGCTCCTGCGACTGCTGCGGTAGACGAATCGGAAATACCACAGAGACACTGAGACACAGAGGAGCACAGAGAATCTCCGGCCCTCCCTCCCGCCCGCATCACCTTTGAATCGCGCGAGACGCGAGCCAAAGGTGATGCGGGCGGGCGGGAGCGCTATGTCTGTCTGTGTCTCTGTGGTTTCTTCCGTCGATTCACCGGAGGGCGACCATGAACCTGCGCCAGCGGGGGTCGAAGCCGGGGTCGGGGTCGATCGACGCGAGCACAGCCACGGCACGACCGAGGATCAGCGAGCGGTCGACGACGCCGAAGAAACGGGAGTCGAGGCTCGATTCGCGGTTGTCGCCGAGCACGAAGTAGCAGCTTGGAGGGACGCGAATCGGTCCGAAGGTGTGGCGAGCGCCCTCGACCGAAGCGACCAGGACGGCGTGGCGAGCGTTCCCGAGGTCTTCGCTGGCAATCAGCCGGCTGCCGGCCCGACAAACCAGCGTCCGGACGACGCGGTCGGCGACCGGACCATAGCTTACGGACCGCTGGTTGATGATCAGCCGATTGCCGTCGAGGGCGACCAGGTCGCCGGGCAGACCGACCACACGCTTGACCAGCCGAACGCCGTCGCTGGGCGACGCGAGGATCACGATGTCTCCGCGCCTGGGATCGCTGAGGTGAACCAGACGCGCGCCGAGGAAAGGCACCCGCAGGTCATACGCGAGCTTGTTGACGACGATGCGATCGCCCTCGGCGATCGTCGGCTGCATCGAACCGGTCGGAACATCGTTCCAGTCCGCCACCGACGAGCGCAGGGCGAGGACGCCGATGACCACCAGCGCGAGCGGTAGGATGCTGGCAAGCGAGAGCGAGCCGATCGCTCTGCGCATTCGGGTGAAGCTCCGGAAGGTCACTGTGGAAGGTACGAATCGCGGGTTCCGAAGTTTCGGCTCGGGAAGCGAGGAGCGGGACGGCGCGCCCGGATCGGGTCAGCGGGATTCGGGGGAGCCCTTCGGGGTCGGCATGATGGTCACCGGGAAGGGCGCGACGGTTTCGCCCTTGGCGGTGATTCGTCCGCGTCCCGCCTTCTCGACCTCGTCGACGCGCAGCACCGCGTGGATCGGTATGTACGTGCGTCGAACGCCCTCGAACTCGGTCTTGAGGCGCTCTTCCGAGGAGTCGATCAGGATCTTCGAGCGCTCGCCGAAGAGCAGCTCGTCGACCTCGATGAAGCCCAGCAGACCACCCTGGACGACCTGTCGAGCGTAGATCTCGTAGACCTGCCCTGCGCTGAGGAAGCTGATCCGGTAGATGGTCTGCTCGCTCATTCCTGAGCTCGCGACACGGCGGTCGTGGACGTCTCGCGCCCGCTCAAGCCGTCCACCCGGAGGCGCGTAGCAGCCGTTGGTTGGTCTTCGCGTCGAGGCCAGCTTCTGCAGCCAGCCGAACGACGGCGGCATTGCGGTACTCGAGCGCCTTGGCGACGCTCGGGCGTATCCAGCCAATCGGCTCGACCACCCTCTGGAAGGCCGGCCACCAGGCGGGATCGGCGGTGACGCCGAGAGCCGCGGAGGTGGCGCCGACCGCCTCTCGAAACACCTCTTCGGCCTCGGTCGACTCGCGCTCGAGGTACTCGGCGAGAGACAGCCCGTGGACCGCCAGCGGAAGGCCGACGACGCAGTTGAAGCCCATCTTCTCGGCCTCCAGCGCCGCAAGCTCGTCCGGTGAGACGGCGTCAGCCGGGATTCCTGCCGCGGACAGCGCGCCCGCGAGGGGTTCGGCGACCGCACCACAAAGGGCGCTGGCGCGCAGCGGCCGGAAGAAATCTCCCTTCGCGGTGAACCAGATGAGCCCGCGCCCTGCGCCGGGGTGATGGCGCAGGAGCGGCCTGATCCAGCCGTTCTGGAACGCGACAATGCGCTCCCCGCCCTCGCCCTCGAACCGATCGAGGACCTCCGCGAGGTTGTCTTCGCGGACCGTGACCAGGCGGATGCCCTCGGGGTCGATGACCGCCTGGGTCCACCCGGAGGTTCGGGTGACGGTGTGGACGTCGAAGCCGGAGCCCTTCAGGGCGTCTGTGAGCCGGCGACCGACCTCGCCCATGCCGATGACGTACCAGCGCATGCTCTCCTCCGGTCAACTGAAGCGGGTCAGCGACACGCGCAGCGTGCGAGCCTGTCGTGACGAAGGTCGCCACTGGATCAGGATAGGGCTCTGGTACTGGCCGCGGACGAGGTTTGGGGCACCTCCCCCGGACGGGCGGATCACAGGCATGCTGAGTGACCGTTTGAAGCGGAGCACGCGGGCGGCCGGAAGAGCCATGACCTTGGCGACGATCCGCTCGAGCAGGGACTCCGAGAGGCCGAGCGCGTCGATCAGCTCGTTGATGACCTGGACGGCGTCGTACTTCGCGTAACCGAGGCTCTTGGTAGGGATGGCCATTGGGTCGCGCAGCATGTTGCGTCCCTGGCGGGCCATGAACCGCAGCGGGTTGCGGAGCACCTCGGCGAGATCGTGGCGCATGAGCAGGGTCTCGTACTCGTTGACGGTCACCGCCGCAAACTCTTCCGCGCCGTCCAGAGAGATATCGATCCGGCCGTGCTCGACCGGGTTGGCGGCGAGCAGTGACTGCACTCTGTCGACAAGGCCGACGCGCGGGTCGCTCAGGTTGACGGAGTCGATCACGTGTCGGGAGACCGGGATCTCGAACGGGACGGAGGCAACGACCTCCTCGTCGGTGTAGGCGATAAGGGAGGTCCGACGTTCCCGCGCGCGCCCGTCGCAGACGCCATCGAGGTCCATGAAGTAGACTGGTTCACCGGACAAATGCTCGTAGGTCACGCAGTTGCGCAGGCCGGAGCCGATGAACGCGAGGTGTGCGTCCGCGTTGCGGGGCTCGACTAGGCGCTGCTCGTCGCTCAGCTCCCGGCGCAGATGCAGCGCGTCGTGGGAGTAGCCCGCGTCGGGCGGGAACAGCGTCTGGTAGGCGTGCATGTAGGGATCGAGCCGGTCGCGGCGATGCTCGAGGCGCCGCTGGATGCGTTGGTCGAGGTAGCCCGCGGTCGTGTGCAGGGAACAGTACAGGACACGGCGGTACGACGACAGTACGTCGCCCACGGTGTCGACGACGCGGTGCGCCACGTCAATGACGTCGTAGCGAGATCGCGGTCGCAGTTCGAGAGTCAGATCCAGAGGTCGCGGTGTCATCACGTTCGTTCGGCGCCTCTCCGTCCCGGTCGCGGTCCTACCGACCGTACGGGTGCCGGTGGTCGGTGCCGCCTGGCCCGATCCTTCCACCTGCATCAGGGGCAGCGGCTCGCGCGCCATGCTCCTTCCCCTCCGCGCGCCATTCTACACGGGCGCCTCACCGGCACCGTCAACCGATGCGCGCCTCCCTCCGAGTACGGGCCGAGAGTGCAACCAAAACAGGGCTTCAAGCCGACCGAGAGACGCCGTGTACGCCACAGGCTCCAAACTCCGAGCTAGGGAGCCTACTCGATGAGGCGCCTGATGGCCTGCTCAAGGGCTCCTCGGCACACTGGGCAGAAGGGTTTGTTGCCCTTGCTGAACATGATGCAGTCGACTGCCGGCCGGTAGAGCCCCTCCGAGCTGTAGCCCGCACCCTCGAACGCGCCAACCTTGCCGGCGCCCGTGCTCGCGGCCAGGAAGGCGTCGACGTGGCGGGCGTGGTCGAGCGACAGGCGCTCGCCTTCGTCCTCGAGCTCGGTGATTCGTTCGATCGGTGCACCGGTGCGGCTGGCGGCCGCGATCCGGTCGTTGAGCTCGCCCCGTCGGCGCTGATAGGCGAGGTCCATCGAGTCGAACTCGGATTTCTCCCAGGGGGTGGGCACGGCGGTTCCACGCGTCACGAGATCACGCCACTTGAGGTTCGCCGGGTCGAGCAGCGCTGTGATGTTCGGCTCGACGGGCTCGACGCCCCGTGGGTAGAAGTCGTTGTAGGCGACGCTCGAGGTGTAGTACTCGTCGGCCAGACCACCGAAGGCATGTCCGAGCTCGTGGATGAGGACGTACTCGCTCCACTGGTTGCCGCTGGTGAACGTGGCATAGGTGTTGTAGATGCCGCCGCCGCCGTAGCGGGACTGGTTGACCATGATCACGAGCACATCGTAGGGTACCGCGGCGGCGATCTCTCGCAGCGCGCGGTTGTCCTCGGTGAGGAGGTAGCGTTCCGATCCGAGCGAGTCGAAGCTGGCACCAACCGCGGTCCGCCGCCACCTGCCGCGGCTGGGTTCGTCCACGCCGGAGTCCTCGGACGGGCGCAGCACGCCCCGGATGTTGATCCGATCTGCGAATGCCGCGTACGGCTCGGCGCCGAGCAGGACCTCGCTGAAGTGCGCGAGATCGGCGCGGAATGCCGCGTCCTGGTCGGCGCGGTAGCCCTCGCCGACCACCGCCACGTCGAGACGGGTAGCGGGCTCTCCGGTCACGTGTTGCTCGACGACCTCGAGCCTGCCCGGCGGTGGCTCGCGGCTGATCGTCGCGGCGTCGGGGTCGATGGTTGTCAGGAGCAAGTCGTGCGGTTGGGCGCCGCGTGGGCGGACCGTGAGCCGGACGGTGACGGGCCGGCGGGGAAACGGAACAAGGACTGTTTCGTGGTAGGTGCGTACAACCCCTGCCGCGGCGCCGGTCGTGGTTCGATACTCGCCGAACAGACTGTCGTACCCCCATGTGAACAGGAGGCGACCGGTTGCGGTGTCGCTGACCGTCACGAGGTAGCGGCCGATTCCGGGCTCGTCCAAGAGGTGGGTGCGACTGCCAGCCCAGCGGCCCTGACGCCAGGCGCGGTCGAACGATGCCCACTCGGCTGTGGAGTCGCCGCCGTGGAACAGGTCGACACGCAGCGTCGCGTCGACGAAGTCGCTGTCGAACCCGGTCGCGTCAACCGGGTCGGCAATCACCGGAAAGCAGACGGCATGGAGCAGGCAGATCGTGATCAGCACACGGCGCATCGTGACCTCCGCTGCGGTCGGACCGCACGGCCCATTATGGCGCGACCGGGGTGTTCGTTGTGGTGTGCTCGGCGGCGCGGGACGGCGGATCGGGCGAGGACGACCGGAAGGGGGCCGAGAAGAGGGTGAGATTGCGGGGTAAGATGGGTCCGAGGCCGCCGCTGCCGCGGGGGACGGGGCGTGCGGCGGGCCGTCGTCGAGGGGGGTGCGGATGGTCCTGGAGGGCGACGGAAGACGTTCAAGCGCATCCCGCGGGCAGAACGACCTCCCAGTGGTGGATCTTTGGTTCTCGGGCATCCGCGAGCTCGCGCAGCGCATGCGGCAGTGGGTCTCGGCCGACGGTATCTTCGTCGCGACGCCCGAGCCCCAGCCCCCATCCAGCGTCGCGCGGGTACGCCTGATTCTCGCAGACGGCTTCGTGCTGACCGAAGGCACGGCGGTCGTGGTTTGGACACGGTCCGAATCGGGGGGCGCGGGTTGCGATTCCGGCATGGGCATGCGCTGGGTCGTCCTGCCCGAGGCGAGTCGTCGGGTCATCGAGCAGCTGGTGACGGAGCACGAGGCGGAAGGTGGCCGTCCGTTCAATCCCGATCTCCTGCCGGAGGGCGGGCTCGCCCCCGAAGACGGCTGGGCTCCTGCTGCCCAGGACGACCAGCCCACCGTTGTGCATTCCATCTCCGCTCCTGCTGAGGTCCTTCTGCCGAGGAGCCCGGATGGCTCCGCCGTCGAGCAGCGCGGCGGTGGGGTGAGCGATGACGAGGTTCTCGATCGCCACGGCGTGTCTCCAGAGGCCGTAGCGGCGGATCCTCGTGCCGCTGGGATGCCGCCCCGACCGGCGCAGGTGGCGCCCGATGGGACCGAGGAGCGGGGACTGTCCGAGGCAGATCAGGCCCTCGGCCAGCCCGGCTTCGGGCCTCGATATGCCGAAGGCGCGTCATCCCCGGATCTGGCAGACGAGCTCGCGTCGGCCTTTGCCGAACCCGAGATCGTCATGCCTGACGAGTCCGACCTCCGCGCTGGAGAACCTCCAGTGCGGCGCACGGCGTGGCCATGGTTGCTGATGGCGGTTGCGGCGCTCGCCATCGTGGTGGCCGCCGTCGTGTTGCTGTCCAGACCATCTTCCACGGGGACGACCGCCGACATGCTGGCGCCGAAAGTCTCCCCCCAGCCTCCTCGGGGATCCAGTGCCATCCCCATTCCGACCTCCGGAGCGGTGCCTGCGGACGGTGGGGGAGGTGAGCTTGAGGAGCCCACGGAGCTTCCCGATACGCCGCAGAGCGGGCCGGCTGCGGCTCCGCGGGAGAGCACCCTCGAGCCGGTGAGCGCAGCCGGGCCGTCGGAAGAATCTTGGGAGCTTTCCGTCCGCCCGTCGGACAGGTTGTCCGAGGCCGTTGCCGGGATCGTGTGGAGCCGAGACCGAGGCGCGACGGTGGTCGAGATCAAGCTCGGTCCCGGCCTGGCGCCGGACTCTGCCGTGGTGAGTGCGATGAGCGATCCGCCGCGGGTGTTGGTGCGGATTCCGCGCGTGACGGAGCCCTTTTCACAGCTCCTGATTCCGGTCGGGACCCCCGAGCTCCTCGGCATCCGATCCTGGCTGCACGGGGAGCTTCGGCCCCCCGAGCTGCACGTCGTGATCGACCTCGCCGGAGACCGCGTCAAGCTGTTGGAGGTGCGGCGCGGGGCGCATTCTGTGGTCCTTGCCCTGGGCCCGCAGGAGCCAGCGGCCTCGGGGAGCTGACCTCCGCCGGGCTTCGCAGCCCGAGGGAACCACGACGCGACGGGTCACGCACTTGAGGGTGCCTTGGAAGGGCGCGGGGTTCCGCACGTCGCGGCGCCGGAAGTGCAGCAATGAAAAAGCCCGCCGGCAACGCCGGCGGGCGGGATCATTCGCAGGGAGAGTTGGTTCAGCGGCGCAGGAGCCAGAGGCCGGCGCCGGCGAGCAGGAGCAGGAGCAGCCCGGTGGCCAGCGGACCGGCCATGGGAATGCCGGGGCTCGCGCCCTCGAAGATCTCGATTGGTGTACTGACCGTCTGGTTGTCCACGGTGCACGAGACATTCGCGGTGCCGGTGGCACCGCCGGCCGTGAAGGTCGTCGCCAGCTCACCGGCGACGGTGGCGTCGTTGATCGGGTTGACGGTGCCGAGCGTTGCTCCGAAGGTGCCCGGGGTATTTTCGGGGATCGTACCGCCGCCCGAGGTGTTGACCGCGTCGGAGTTCATCACCAGGTCCGAGCTGATCGCGGAGACGCCGAAGGGCGGGAGCGAGGTCGGGTTGGCGGAGATCCGCAGGATCAGCCAGGGGTCGTGGTCCTCGAATCCAACCGAGGTGTCGCAGCCGGTCTGGTTCGGTCCGGCGTTGCATCCCCACCAGTTGTTCTCGGCGTTCACAGCGCCCCCCGCGCTACGGTCGTCGATACCCTCGGCGTTGCCGACGATGCGGTTGTAGTCGAGAGTGGCGACCGAGGTGTCGTCCGTGTCGAAACCGACCGTGATCGCGCCGCGGTTGTTGGTGAAGTAGTTCGATCGCACGGTCGCCGTCGTGCCCGGCCCGAAATAGCTGTTGATGTTGACGGCGACCGACTCGTCGGTGGGGTCGACGATCCCGCCGTGGTTGGTGAAGAAGCTGGTGCGCACCGTCGCGGTCGCGCCGGCGCCGATCTCGACCCCGTAGTCGAAGTGGTCACCGGGACCCTTGCCGGTGAAGGTGCTGTTTTCGGCGATGCCAGCGGTGACGTCGGTGCCAAAGAACAGGATGCCGACCCGTCCGAAACTGCTGAAGGAGCAGTTGTTGATCGCGATGTTGGCCACGGTCGAGATCTCGGTCCCAGCGTACTCGGGCCCGGTCGGGTGGTACTGCATGTTCCGGAAGGTGCAGGTGTCGAAGGTGCCGCCTGAGCCGGCGTTGATCCTCCAGCCCTGGAAGATCAGGTGGCCGGTTCCGTCGAAGGTGAGGTCGTGGACGTTGACCGAGACACCAGTCGGCACCACGAACCACCCGCGTGCGTCGCCGCTCGTGCCGGTGTCGACCCCTGCCGTCACCACCTCGGTGCCGGTCTGGCCGCGGAGGGTGATGCCCTTGGTGATCAAGACCTGGCCCTCGACGTGGTTCGCCACGGTCACCTCGAGGGTATGGCCGTCAACCGTGGCCACGGCGTCGATGGCGTCCTGGATCGTCGGGTAGGAAAAACCCGTGTCGACATTGAGAATGTCCGTCGGGCTCTGAGGAGCCTGTGCCTTGACGGGCACGAACGGCGCTTCCCCGCTGGCGCCGAAGTCGCTCGCCGGGACCACGGCAAAGGCGGCCGGGGTGACGGCCAGGAAAAGCACAGTCAGGAGAACCAACGGGCCTGCGGTCCAACGCTGTCTGCAATCACTCATGATCGAACCTCCAAAGGAATGCCAACCGGGTGGAACGATACGATAGCAATCAAAACTCAAACGAGTCATAGCTGATTCTCGCGAGCAGTCTATATCACGTTTGTTGTCTTTTCCAGGGACTGCAAGAGAAAAGTCGACTGGGGATTGGGCCGGTGCTTCATTGCGGGCTCCAGTCGGGAGACTCCTTGCTGCTCTCGCTCGGAGCCGGGAACACCGACTCGGGGTGATCTTCTGTATCGACCCAGCGTGTGAAAAGAGTCTGAAGCCGGACATTGAAGGAGTCCCTTTCCAGTTGCTAGTGTCCTGTCTGAAAAAATCCGGTGCACTCTGCGCGGGCCATTGCGGCCCCTGGCTGCGCTGTTCGTCCTCGAAGTAGCCTGGCTACGCCTTCGTTGTCGCACCTTGCCAGGAACCACGCCGGCTCCGCGAAGAGCACTTGGGACTTCCCAAACAGGACACCAGCGGGAGTCTCCGTCGGCGGCTGCGGCTCCCTGGAGGGCGGCGTTCCGAGCTTCGATAGCGATGCACCGACGGGATCCGGGGTAGTGATCGTCGGGCTCTGGGAAGGGAATTCCATCGTGGATTATTGACCTCAATTTGTGACCTGTACGGTTGCCATCACTCGTGTCTGACTCGGCCTCGACGCCGTGTGTCATGCACCGTCGTCGGGAAGGTCGAAGCGGACATGGAACTTGGCGCGCCAGGACGCCCCGAGAGCCGGGCACGAGGCAATCTCCTGTGCTGCACCCACGTCCCGGTGCCGCGAGTACAGTGTCTCGACCGCGCGGCGGACGCTGATGTGGGGATGCGGTCGTTCGAGCAGCGTCAGATTGGACCCGGGAGCGATTTCACCCGGTTTCGTCACGCGGCAGTACCAGCCCGTCCACCCCGCTGCCGCAAGGCGCTTGGGCAGGCGCGTGTCATGCCACCGCCGGGCGATCTTCCAGGCGGGTTGGCGCGGTTGCACCACGCGGAGCTGCGCGCCGCCGACGGCTACGAGGTCTCCGATGCAGACTGAAGTCTCGTCGGCGCCCTGGACAAGCAGGTTCTCACCGAACGACCCAGCCGATGCCCCGTCGAAGCCCTCGGTGCGCAGCACATCGTAGCTCGATTGGGAGAAGGCAAGGACCGCCTTCTCCTCGCCGCCGTGCCGCGTGGGGTCGGCATGGTGATCTCCGACGGGCCCCAGGTGGCCGAACCAGACCGGGCCGGTGACGGGCCGCTTGAAGATCGCCGTTCGCCACGGCCGGTCGATCCAGCCTCCGACTCCGTCAGCGGGCAGGTTGCGGATCTCGCCGACCAGCACGGCGAGCACGCGGCCGATCGTTGCCTGACGGAGAGGGATGCCGACTCCCACACGAACAGCTTAGCTCTCACCAGCTGGAGCGCGAGGGATTGCGCATATGCACCAGCGGGTGGCTCAGCTCAGGGTCCGAACACGAACGCCTCCTGGTACGAGGCGTCGTTGGTAGTGTTGTCGACCTCGGAAAGGTAGCCGACGATGCCGCCGTCGCCCGTGGTGATGCCGGCCCGGATGATCATTCCCTGCCCGCTGCCAGCGTCGAGCCGTGCCAGGACGTCGTTGACCTGCGTCATGTCGAAGGGCTGCAGCTCGACTGTGAGGGTCGAGTCGCCGGGGGCCGGCTGGCCGTCGGCCGTGAAGATCTCGACGGTCACCGTGACGGGGGCGGGTGACACGTTGAAGGCCGAGATTGGCGCGGAACCCGGCGGACTGGTTGACGATCACCCGCACGGCTCCAGCCTGCCCGGTGCCCGTCACCGAAGCGTCGGCGAGGGGGACGCCGGGAATGGTCTGGCCGTAGGTGCCGGCGCCGACCTGCGGCGGTGTCCACGTGCGGGTCACGACCTCGACCGGTCCGTTGGCCAGGTAGTGGAGGCTGCCGATCCCCTGGGTGTGGAACATGGTGCCGACCACATCGGGAATGAACGTCGCGGGACCGGTGAGCGGCACTACCACGCTGAGGTTGGAGGTGTTGTCATGGCCGGCAAGGTTGAACCACAGTTGCACCTGGCTGGCGCCCTGCTGGTAGATCCATACGTCGGTGGTCCAGTAGGATCCCATCTTGCCGGCGCCGTTGGCTGCCGCCGGGACGTAGCCTTCGAGGTGGCCCGGGGCCGCGGCAGCCGGCAGAGCGGTTGCAACTGCCAGAGCCGAAGCGAGCAACCACGGTCCGGCGCTCACTGCGGCCTCCGGGCGGACATCATGCCGCCACCGCCCATGCCGCTGCCGCCGGAGACGTCGATGCTCCACAGCGTATGGCCGTCGGCCGGGTCGAGAGCGTAGAGGGTGGCGGTCATCTGGGTGCCGCTGCCGGCAGCGTCACCTTGGTGCATGGAGCCTCCGCCGCCCATGCTGCCTGCCACCTTGCGCGCCGAACGTAGACGGTACGAGAGCTCCTGGCCGGTGGTCAGGTTGAGCGCCACAGAGTCGCCTGGTCGGCGCCTTGCTGCTGGGTCGTCTGCCCGCCGGGGCCCCAGCCGCTGTCACCCATGCCCCCGCTGCCCATCCACCAGTCGCTGACCAGTGACACGACGACGATGTTCCCGTGAGTGGCCGGCAGCATCGGCCAGCCGTCGGTGAACTCCACCGACCAGCGCTGGTCTCCGTCAGGTCCGATGTTGACCAGCGCGCGGCTGGGCTGAACGGCGCCGCCGCCCATCATGACGCCGCTCATGTCGGTGACGAGAACGCTGCCGTCGTCGGCAACGACGAGCATGCCGGTACCGGCCAGGTTTCCGTTTCCCGCGCCGCCCATCATGCCGCCCCCGTGAGCCAGCAGGAGACCCGGCAGTGCGACCACGATCCCCGCGACCATCAGTGCGACCTTGCTCTTCATGTTCCTCACCCTTTCAGGTTGATTGCACTGCGAACGGATCGATGGGCCGTCGTCTGATCGGCGACGGCGTCCGCGCGGGGCGCGCCGGGTCACCATGAACCGGTCCGCCTCCACGGGTCCGCAGATGTGCTGTTGAATAGTGCCGAATCGAGAACGATCGAGACGATCCGTAGCCGGTGCTCCCCAGCGCGCACCCGCGGCCGCTCGGGCGCCGCTCATGACCCGGTCTCCGATGTGTGCAGGTCGACGCGGCGCAGGCGCAACGCATTGCCGATCACCGACACCGAGCTGAAGCTCATCGCAGCTGCGGCGATGATGGGGGAGAGGAGGATGCCGAAGAACGGGTACAGGACGCCTGCCGCCACCGGTATGCCGAGCGCGTTGTAGGCAAAGGCCCAGAACAGGTTCTGCTTGATGTTGCGCATGGTGGCGCGGGACAGCACGCGGGCGCGTACGATGCCGCGGAGATCCCCCTTGACGAGCGTCACGCTGGCCGACTCCATGGCGACGTCGGTGCCGGTACCCATCGCGATGCCGACCTGAGCCTGAGCCAGAGCCGGCGCGTCGTTGATGCCGTCGCCGGCCATGGCCACCACCCGTCCTTCGCTCTGGAAACGCTTCACCACGTCAGCCTTCTGATCCGGCAGCACCTCGGCGACAACCTCGTCGATGCCGAGGCGGTGCGCGACCGCCTCCGCGGTCGTGCGGCTGTCTCCGGTGAGCATGACGACGCGAAGGCCCTCCTCGTGGAGACGGCGGATCGCATCGGGAGTCGTGCTCTTGACCGGGTCGGCGACGCCGAGCAGCCCGGCAGGCGTGTCGTCGAGCGCTACGAACATCACGGTCTGGCCGTCGGCTCGCAGCTCCTCCGCCTTCTTTGCCAGCTCGCCGAGAACGATGCCCTTTTCCTCGAAGAGCTTGGCATTGCCGAGGGCGACCCTCCTGCCGCTGATCTCGCCGACGACGCCGCGGCCGGTGAGGGACTCGAACGACGCCGCCTCCACTAGGGAGACGCCCCTCTCCTGCGCGCCCGTGACGATCGCCGCAGCGAGGGGGTGCTCGCTCGCACGCTCGAGACTCGCTGCCATGAGCAGCAGCTCATCCTCGCTGACGTCACCGGCTGGGACGACTGAGACCAGCTTCGGCTTGCCCTCGGTCAAGGTGCCGGTCTTGTCCACCACCAGGGTGTCGACCTTGCGCATCACCTCGATGGCTTCGGCGTTCTTGAACAGCACACCGGCGGTGGCGCCTCTGCCGCTTGCCACCATGATCGACATCGGCGTGGCGAGCCCGAGCGCGCACGGGCAGGCGATGATGAGCACCGCGACCGCGTTGACCAAGGCGAAGGCCATGGCCGGCTGCGGCCCCCACAGCGCCCACACCACGAAGGTCACCACCGCGGCGCCGAGCACCGTCGGAACGAAGTAGCCGGCGACCTGGTCCGCCAGCTTCTGGATCGGTGCGCGACTGCGCTGCGCCTCGGCGACCATCTGGACGATCTGGGCGAGCAGGGTGGCGGCGCCGACACGCTGCGCCTCGATCACGAGGGACCCGGTGCCGTTGACGGTGGCTCCGATGACCTCGTCGCCTTTCGCCTTTTCGACCGGGATCGACTCTCCGGTGACCATCGCCTCGTCGACGGAGCTCGTGCCGTCGACGACGACGCCGTCCACCGGAACCTTCTCGCCGGGGCGGACCCGCACGCGGTCACCGGGCTGAATCTGCTCGAGGGGTACGTCGTGCTCGCTGCCGTCCGCCTCGATTCGCCGCGCGGTCTTGGGAGCCAGGCCGAGCAGCGCTTTGATCGCGGCCGAGGTCTGGCTGCGCGCCTTGAGCTCGAGGACTTGGCCGAGCAGGACCAGAGCGGTGATCATGGCTGCGGCCTCGAAGTACACCCCGACGTGCCCGCCTGCGTCGTGGAAGGACGCCGGGAAAAGGCCCGGCGCGAGAGCCGCAACGAGGCTGTAGAGGTACGCCACCCCAACGCCCATGCCGATGAGGGTGAACATGTTGAGGCTGCGATTCACCACCGAGCGCCAGCCGCGCTCGAGCAACGGCCAGCCCGCCCAAAGCACCACGGGCGTGCTCAGGACCAGTTGGAAGAAGGTCCAGAAGCGCGCCGGTGCAAGAGCTGCGAGGTTGACGCCGGGGAGGTGCCCGATCATGGCCACGATGAGCACCGGCAGCCCGAGGGCGGTGGCGACCCAGAAGCGTCGCCGCATGTCAGACCAGCTCGGGGTTTTCTCTCCTCCTCGAAGGGCGACCGTCCGCGGCTCCAAGGCCATGCCACAGATCGGGCAGCTTCCGGGCTGGTCCTGCACCACCTCGGGGTGCATCGGACAGGTGTACTCCACCTTGGCGGCCGGCGGCGCGACGGTCACCGGCTCCAGGGCCATGCCGCAGTCCGGGCAAGGGCCCGGTGCTTGCTGCCGCACCTCGGGGTGCATCGGGCAGGTGAACTCGGCGGCCTCCACCGCCGGCGCTGCGCGATCGGCATGTCGGTGCTGATGGTCCTTTCCGAGCCCGTGCGTACGAGCCTCATGGTGCTCGTGCTCAGGGTGATCCTCCTGCCCATCGGGAGTGAAGCTCTCGGGCTCCGCCAGGAACCGCTCGAGGCACGAGGCCGAGCAGAACCAGTAGGTTCTGTCCTTGAACTCACAGGTATGCGGCGTTTCTCCGGCTGTGACCTGCATGCCGCACACCGGATCAGTGCTCATGGGGCTGGTCCTTTCAGCGGTCGTGAAGATCCCCCGGGGCCCGATCCCGGGTCACGGGAGCACAGACCTGCACGTCACTTTGAGATAACTTCGCCGCAGCGGGCCATCTTCTGTCCGAAGTAGGGGTTGCCGATGTCACCGTCGGGCTGGAGCCAGCTCTTCTTGACCATCGGGCAGTAGACCACCATGGGCCGCTCGCCGCCGGCCATCTCTCGGTAGCGCACCATCGGCTTGGAGAGGTCCCCGAACGCAGCCCGCGCCGACTCCAGGTCGGCGGCGTCGGCAAGCGCGTTTGCCGTCCGTTCGACCTCGGGCAGGAGCGCGGTGCACTCCACTTGCTTTTCGGCGGGCACGCTGGCCCGCGCGACGTCGAACCGGGCGCTCAGCGCGGCCGCTTCGGCGGCGATGGCCTTGGCGTGGGCCGCGATGTCCTTCGTGGTGTCATGGAGCAGCGCTTGGCGAATGGCCTCGTAGTGTCCGGTCATAGTGGCGAAGGCGGAGGTCTGACCATTTTGCCCGCCGATCGCGAGAGTGGGGGCGGCCACCAGGGCCGCCAGTGTCACGAGAAGAACGACTCGACGCATGGTTGACTCCTTCACGCTTCTGCCGTCTCGACGTTACCGCCGCCGTGCGGGAACAGCGCCGACCGCTCGAGCTTGATCGAGCGCCAAATGAAGTAGATGGACGGGTAGACGATGAGCTCGCCGATGAACGAGGTCACGACCCCGCCGACCATGGGCGCGGCGATGCGCCGCATGACGTCGGCGCCGGTGCCGGTCGCCCACAGGATCGGGACCAGCGACAGCATGATCGCCATCACCGTCATCATCTTCGGCCGGATGCGTTGGACCGCGCCGTGGTCCACCGACTGCACGAGGTCGGCGTAGGTGGCCATGCGCCCCTCCTGCCTCCAGCGGTCGAAGGCGATGTCGAGGTAGAGCAGCATCACGACGCCGGTTTCGGCGTCGAGGCCGGCGAGCGCGATGAGCCCGACCCAGACCGCGATCGACCAGTGGTAGCCGAGGAAGTACATCAGCCAGATCGCGCCCACCGCCGAGAACGGGACCGCGAGCAGGACGATGGCGGTCTTGGTGATGGACTTGGTGTTGATGTAGAGGATCAGGAAGATGAGGAAGAGCGTGATCGGGACGATCACCACGAGGCGCGCCTTCGCGCGCTGCATGTACTCGTACTGACCGGACCAGAAGATGGTGTAGCCCGCCGGCAGGTGGACCTGCTCCGCAACCGCCTTCTGCGCCCTCTCCACCCAGGTACCCAGGTCCGTGGTCTTGAGATCGACGTAGACCCAGGCGTTGGGCCGGGCGTTCTCCGACTTGATGGCGGGCGGGCCCTGGTGGATGCGGATCGTGGCCACTTGGGCAAGGGGCACCTGGGCGCCGGCTGGAGTTGTGACCAGGGTGTCGGCGAGCTGCTGAACGTTGTTGCGAAGCTCCCTCGGGTACCGGATGTTGATCGGGTAACGCTCGAGGCCTTCCACGGTCCACGAGACATTCATCCCGCCGATCGCCGATGAGATGACGTCCTCGACGTCGCCGACGGTGAGCCCGTAGCGGGCGGCCGCCTCACGGTCGATGTCGAAATCGAGGTAGTTGCCGCCCATGACCCGCTCGGCGTAGGCCGAGAGCGTGTCGGGCAGCGGCTTGACGACGGCCTCGACCTCCTTGCCGATGCGCTCGAGCTCCTTGAGGTCCGGGCCGGCGATCTTGATCCCTACCGGCGTCTTGATGCCGGTGGAGAGCATGTCGATCCGAGTCTTGATCGGCATGGTCCAGGCGTTGGTGACGCCGGGAAACTGGATCGCCTGGTTGAGCTCGGCGATGAGCTTGTCCTTGGTCATCCCCGGACGCCACTGGGACGGGTCCTTGAGCCGGATCGTCGTCTCGATCATCGACAACGGCGCCGGATCGGTGGCGGTGTCGGCACGCCCGACCTTGCCGAACACCGACTCGACCTCGGGGAACGTCTTGATGATCTTGTCGGTCTGCTGGAGGAGCTCCTTGGCCTTGGTAATGGAGATGCCCGGAAACGTGGTGGGCATGTAGAGCAGGTCGCCCTCCCACAGCGATGGCATGAACTCGGAGCCGAGGTGACTCATGGGGAACCAGATCGAGGCGACGGCGGCGATCGCGAGGACCACCACCAGCCACCGTCCGTGGAGGGCCAGGTTGAGCACCGGCGTGTAGAGCTTGCGCAGGATCCTGGAGATGGGGTGGCGATCCTCGGAGTGGATCTTGCCCCGCACGAACCAGTACATGAGCACCGGGATGATCGTCACGGCGACGATCGAGGACATGGCGATGGCGTAGGTCTTAGTAAAGGCCAGCGGCTTGAACAGCCGGCCCTCCTGCCCTTGCAGGGTGAACACCGGCATGAACGACACCGTGATCACGAGGAGGCTGAAGAACAGGGTCGGTCCGACCTCCTGGGCGGAGCGCAGGATGATCTCGAAGTGCGATCGCTTGCCCCGCCACTCCTCGTAGTGCTTGTGGGCGTTCTCCACCATGATGATGGCGGCGTCCACGAGGACTCCGATCGAGATGGCGATGCCGCCCAGGCTCATGATGTTGGCGCCCAATCCCTGGATGTGCATCACGATGAAGGCGAGCAGGATCGACACCGGAATCGAGATGATCGCCACGAAGGCGGAACGGAAGTGGAAGAGGAAGACGATGCAGACCAGGGCGACGATGATCGACTCTTCGATGAGGGTGTGAGTGAGGGTCCTCACCGAGCGGCGGATGAGGTCGGAGCGGTCGTAGGCCACCGAGATCTTCACGTCGGCCGGGAGCCCTTGCTTGAGCTCGGCGAGACGGGCTTTGACCATGGCGATGGTCGACAACGTGTCGGCGCCCGAGCGTACGACTACGACGCCGCCCACGGTCTCGCCCTCGCCGTTCCAGTCGGCGAGACCGCGCCGGATCTCGGGCCCGATGGCCACGTGAGCGACGTCCCTCAGGAGAATGGGCGTGCCGCCAGGGCCGACGCCGAGCGGCACCACTTCGAGGTCGTGGACGTCCTTGACGTAGCCGAGGCCGCGGACCATGAACTCCTTCTCACTCATCTCCACGAGTCGGCCGCCGACGTCGTTGTTGGAGCGCTGCACCGCGGCCTTGATCTTCTGCAGCGAGACGCCGTAGGCGCGCAGCTTCACCGGGTCGACCTCGATCTGGTACTGGCGGACGAACCCGCCGATGGACGCGACCTCGGAGACGCCGTCCACCGAGGTCAGCCCGTACTTGAGGTACCAGTCCTGGTACGAGCGAAGGTCGGCAAGCGAGCGCTTGTCCGAGTTGAGGGTGTACATGAAGGCCCAGCCGACGCCGGTGGCGTCGGGCCCCAGCTGCGGCGCCACGCCACGGGGGAGCTGGTTCGCCATTCCGCTGAGATATTCGAGCACGCGCGAGCGTGCCCAGTACAGATCGGTGCCGTCCTCGAAGATCACGTAAACGAACGAGAACCCGAAGAACGAGTAGCCGCGGACCACCTTGGCGTAGGGGACCGCCAGCATCTTCGATGTGAGGGGGTACGTCACCTGGTCCTCGACGACCTGGGGCGCCTGCCCGGGGTACTCGGTGTAGATGATGACCTGCACGTCCGAGAGGTCGGGGATGGCGTCGAGGCGGGTGTGGCTGATCGCCCACACCCCGCCGAGGATGGCGAAGAGGATCCCAACCACCACCATGAACTGGTTGCGCAGGGACCACTCGATGATCCGGTTCAGCACGGGCCACCTCCCTGGTGAGTGACGAGGTAAGGAGGTGAGAAGGTGAGAAGGTGAGAAGGTAAGGAGGTGAGGAGGTCAGGGGGCGCGAGACGCGAGACGCGAGACGCAAGACGCAACACGGGAGATGTCATCGGCCGTAGGGGCGGAGCTTGCCTCCGCCCGAGATGCGAGAGGTCAGCCGTGAGACGAGGGCACGGAGACGCGAGACGCGGGTTGAGGGTCGGCGAGTTCACTCGGCGCCTCCCGATGTCTGGGCGCGCTTGGCTTCGACCATGTGCTGGATCGCCGCGCGCAGATTGGACTCGGAGTCGATCAGGAACTGGGCCGATGTGACGATCTCGTCACCCTCGGAGAGCCCTGACAACACCTGCGCCCAGCCCTCGCCCGAGGGGCCGAGCACGACGTCGCGTGGCGCGAAGCGGCCGTTGCCGAGGGCGAGAATCACCAGGTTGCGTTCCCCAGTGCGGATCACCGCATCGGAGGGCACCGCGACGGCGTTCGCCGCTGCGACCGGCGAGAACGTGACGGTAGCGTACATCCCGGCGCGCAGGCGGTCGCCTCGGTTCGGGATCTCGAGGGTGAGCTGAATGGTCCGGGTCTTCTCCGACACCGCCGGCTCGATGTAGCGAACTCGACCGGCGAACGACTGGCCAGGGAAGTAGGTCAGCTTGACGTCGGCGGGGCTGCCCACGTGCACCCAAGGGAGCTGATCCTCGAAGACCTCCACGGTGAGCCACAGGGTGGACATGTCCGCGATGTGGATGAGCTCCATGCCGGGACGGATGGCCATGCCCTCGAGGCCGTCCATCCGCTTCATGACGACGCCCGAGGAAGGCGCCACGACGGCAAGGGTGCGGAAGACGGCGCCGCTCGCGAGCATGCGGTCGATCTGGTCGTCCGCAATGTCCCAGTAGGAGAGGCGCGTGCGGCCCGCGTCGAGGAGGGCCTGAGCCCGTCGCCGGGCGTCCTCCGGCGCGTCCTTCATCTGCTCGACGTAGCTGGCCGCCGACAGCAGCTCCTGCTCGGTCTGGACCAGCTCCGGGGCGTACACGTCGAACAGGTGCTCTCCCTTGTGGACTGGCTGCCCCACGTAGTTGACGGACACCTTCTCGACGAACCCCGGGTACTTGGTGGTGACCGAGACCATCTTCTCCTGGTCGTAGTCGAGGTAGCCGACGGTGCGGATCTGGCGCGACACGTCCCGCCGCTCGACCCTCTCGGTGGTCACGTTCATGTTCTGCTGCACCACCGGGTCGATGGTGACCACGGCCCCGCCAGTAGTGGCCGACTCGGCCTCGTCGGCGTACACCGGGACGTAGTCCATCCCCATGTCGTCCTTGCGCGGTACCGGCGAGGAGATGGAAGGGTCCATGGGGTTGCGGTAGAAGAGGATCTTGCGCTCGCCGGTGGCCGGCGCATCAGCGACGGTGGAGTCAGGGCCAGCCGGCTCCGCGGCAGAGGGCCGCTTGCCGGCGTCGTCCTTCAGCGGTACCAGGTCCATCCCGCAGATCGGGCACTGGCCGGGGTGGTCCTCGATGACCTGAGGGTGCATGCTGCAGGTCCACAGCTGAGTGTGCTGGGAGGCGGAACCTCCCCCTCCGGTGTCGTGCTCCGCTCGAGCGGTCATTCCCGCAGGCTCGTGCGAGCCGGGGCGCAGGGCGTGGAACGGTCCGATCAGCACCAGCGCGGCGATGGCGGCGCCGATCGCCGCCCAGATGAGGGCTGCGGCGACGCGGCGAGAGGGTCTCGGGCGCGCCTCGGGTGGGGTCGAGTTCGTGTCGGTCATGTCAGCTCTCCTGTCCGGTGACCACGGGCGCTCCCACGGTTCCCTCCAGCTGAGCGACCGCGATGGCGTAGTCGGCCCGCGCCCGCTCGGTCGCGACGCGCACGTCGAGCAGCACGCGTTCCGCGTCCAGGAGGTCGAGGGCGTTCAGCGTTCCCGCGGCATACCCCGCCTCGGCGGAGGCCAGCGACTGCCTGGCCTGGACGATGAGGACGTTGCTGAAGAGTTGGAGGCGGTCCCAGATGAGCGGAATTCGGCTGGCGAGGTCGGCAAGGCTCTGCTCGATGTCGGCCGCCGTGGCGCGCCGGGCCTGCTCGGCCGCGAGGCGACGATCTGTGGCCGCCTCGATGCCGGCCTCGATCTTCTCGCGGTGTATGGGCAGGTTGACGCCTCCAAACAGGGCGAGGATGTCCTGGCCGTTGCCCTCGGGAGGGTTGAGGCGGCCCGCGGAGTCCGAACGCTGCCCGACGAGTGTGTAGCTCAGGCCGACCGTGACATCCGGCCGGGTTGCCTTCTGCGCGAGGTCGATTTCGGCCTGGGCAGCTTGGATGCGGGCATCGGCTTCGGCGAGCTCGGGGCGTGCACCGAATGTCCGCTCGCGCAGCGCCCCCACCGTCGGCGACAGCTGAGGGTAGGCAGGGAGGGCGGACACCGTGATCTGGGTTCCCGCCGGCCGGTCGCGCAGACCGTTGATCGAGGCCTCGAGTGACGCGCGCCGCGCGGCGATGTCGAGCAGGCGGGCATCGTCCCGCGTGATCTCCGCCTGGATCTTGACCACGCCCTGCTCGAGACCGACGCCCGACGCATAGCGGGCGCGGGCGAGCTCCTCGTAGTGACCCAGGATGGAGCGGTCTTGACGGACCACGCTCTCGTAGGCGTTTGTGAATGCGAGCTCGTAGGCCAATCGGCGGGTCTCGGTTACGAGGCGCAGCCGTTCGGCCTCGACCCGAGCCCGCGCCGCCGTGGCCTCCAAGAGAGCGCTTTGCTCCTTCAGGTGGAGCGTTCCGAACCACGGGAGCCGCTGGGACAGGCTGATCATGGCCTGCTGAGGACCGACCCGGGTCTCGGGGCTGAGCAGGTAGGCGGTGACGCCCGCCACCGGATCGGGGAGGGCGCGCACCTGGGGTGCAGCCTGGTCGGCGGCACCGGCCGCCGCATCGAGAGCTGCGAGCTTCGGGTTCCGCTCGAGCACCTCGAGCGCGAGCGATCGGCACGACCGGTCGTCGATGCCTCGCAGCACCGCCTGGCTCGGGGAGTCCTGATCGATGGCCGCGACGATCGGCGGAGTGGGGGAGGGCGCTTGTGCGGGGACGCCCTCTCCGGCGCCTGCGGTTGCCGCCAGAACCACCCAGGCGCCAAGGACCATCGTGAACTTGTGTGCGCTCAGCACGTCTCGTCTCCTTTCCTGAGGTGGTCGCTCCCGAGGTGATCGAGAGCCCGGCTCAGGGGCGGTCAACCCCTGCCAACACTCAGGAAAGGCTCAGATCCGGAATGCACACACGAGCAGGAAGACGGGGGGACTTCGATCCGGGTCGGCGGCGGTCTCCGATCCGACCAGTGGTCCGTTGGAAGGAAACGATGCCGCCGGTTGCACCAACGCGCTCGAAGCCGTCACGGGAGGTTCGGGTTGGCTTGTGCTCGGCGTCTGCGCAAGTGGCTGCGAGTGGGCCGGACTGTGGTCGCAGCAGCACGGGTGGTCCATCGCCGCGCGAGCCTTGTCAGCCAGGTGAGCTGTACACCCTGCGGGCTTGTCCGGCGCTGTCTGCCGATGGCAACAGCTGTGCTCGGCGCCGGACCGTGCCGCCTCTCTCGGGCATCCAGCAACAGCCTTCCCCGGCCACGAGGTGGCCAGGGTCAGCAACGCGATGATGCCGAGTGCGGTAGTGATTCGTCGCATGCGCAAGTATTCAAACACCCGACGTCCAAGCTAAATTGCGTTGCCGCCTTTGTCAATTCGTTGCGCTGCCTGCGATTCGTACCACGGCGGCGGCCACCCGACCGTTGCTGGACTTCCAGTCGGCTCCAGTGGTGGGAACAAAAGGCATGTGATAGATTTCACGTGGCAGGCAGGGCTCTGCCCAAAGCACTCACTTCAGTGGGGGTGAACATGACGTGTGTGGTGCCGTTCCGTGCACTGAGACCTCCGGTCGAGCTCGCCGCGATGGTGGCGAGCCCACCCTACGACGTGCTCTCCAGCGACGAGGCGCGTGCGATGGCCGCGGGCAACCCCATCTCGTTCCTGCACATCAACAAACCGGAGATCGACCTCGACCGTTCCATCGATCTCTACGCCGATGAGGTCTACGCCAAGGGTGCGGAGAACCTGCAGCGGTTCGTGAATCAGGGGACCCTCCTCCGGGAGACTGCGCCTGCGCTTTACCTCTACCGCCAGCGGATGGGCGACCACGTCCAGACCGGGCTCGTGGCCGGCGCGTCGGTCGACGAGTACGAGGCCGACCTGATCAAGAAGCACGAGCACACCCGACGCAAGAAGGAGGACGACCGGACGCGGCATACCGACGTGCTGAACGCCAACGCCGGGCCGGTCTTCCTCGCCTATCGCGCCCGAACAGAGATCGACGCGCTGGTCGCGCGCCTGACCTCGGCGCCGCCGACCTACGACTTTGTCTCGCCGGACGGCATCGGCCACACCGTGTGGGTCATCGCCGCCGCCGCCGATCGTGATGCCCTGGTAGATGCATTCGCACGGGTGCCCGAGTCCTACGTCGCCGACGGACACCACCGCTCCGCAGCGGCGGTCCGCCTGCGCGAGCAACGGCGAGCGGCCAACCCCGAACACACCGGGGACGAGCCCTACAACTTCTTCCTCGCCGTATTCTTCCCGCATGACCAGCTCAAGATCATGGACTACAACCGGGTCGTGCGGGACCTGGCCGGCATGACGCCCGAGGTCTTCCTGGGGCGTGTCCGCGAGCGGTTCGAGGTCGAGGCCGTCGGGAACGGCCGGTCCGACCGGGCGCGCCGGTTCGGCATGTACCTGGGAGGTCGGTGGTACCGGCTCACCGCGCGTCCGGGGACCTTCCCGGCCGACGATCCGGTTCGCGGTCTCGACGCCGCCATCCTTCAGGACAACCTGCTCGCGCCGGTGCTCGGCATCGGCGACCCGCGTGCGGACGAACGCATTGACTTCGTCGGCGGGATCCGGGGCCTCGGAGAGCTGGAGCGGCTGGTCGACTCCGGCGACTGGGCGGTCGCCTTCGCGCTCCACCCGACCTCGATTGAGCAGCTTTTCGCGGTTGCCGACGCAGGCACCGTGATGCCGCCCAAGTCCACCTGGTTCGAACCGAAGCTGCGCTCGGGCCTGATCGTCAGGCCCCTCGCGGAATGACGAGGAGAAAGCCATGAAGATCCTGATCTCGGATGCCTTCGACCCGACCCTTGCGGGCAAGCTCGCCGCCTTCGGCGAGGTGATCGAGGACAAGGAACGCCTGCCCGAGGTGGACGTTGTCCTGGTGCGATCGAAGACCAAGTGCGACCGGGCGTACATCGACCGCGCTCAGCGCCTGCAACTGATCGTCCGCGGCGGAGTGGGTCTCGACAACATCGACGTCGACTACGCCCGTTCGAAGGGCGTCAAGGTCTACAACACTGCCTCCGCATCCGCGGTCGCCGTGGCCGAGCTCGCCTTCGCGCTCATGATCGCGGTCCCGACCCGGCTGATCGACGGGCACGAAGGGATGCGCCAGGGCAAGTGGCTCAAGAAGGAGCTCAAGCGGACCGAGCTGCTCGGCAAGACGCTCGGGCTCATCGGGGCCGGCAACATCGGCACGGAGCTGGCGCGTAGGGCGCTCGCGTTTGGCATGCGAGTGGTCGCCTACGACCCGCTGCTGAAGAGCCACGAGCTTGTAGAGCTGGTCCCGATGGAGCGCCTGTTCGCGGAGTCGGACTACCTCTCGGTGCACGTGCCGCTGACCGACGAGACCCGGGGCATGATCAACCGTGAAACGATCGCATCGATGAAGGACGGTGTCGTACTGGTCAACACTGCCCGCGGGAAGTGCGTGGTCGAGGAAGACCTGGTCGACGCGCTGCGCTCGGGCAAAGTGCGCGCCTACGCCACTGACGTGTTCTACTCCGATCCGCCCGATCCGGCGAGCCCGGTGCTTGAGGCGCCGAACGTCATCATGACGCCGCACATCGGAGCCTCCAGTGCAGAGAACATGCTTCGGATCGGCGATGTCGTGATCCAGATCCTCGAGGACTTCGTCAACCGGACCGCATAGGAGGAACCCGACCATGAAGCGCACGCTGAACTTCTACGCCGGACCCGCCGCACTGCCGATGCCTGCGCTGGAGAGGGCGCGGGACGAGATGATCGACTGGGCCGGGACCGGAATGTCAGTCATGGAGACGTCCCACCGGTCCAAAGAGTACGACGCGGTCCACCATGAGGCCATGGACCTGATTGGCGAGCTGCTCGGGCTCGACGACGACCACCAGGTGCTCTTTCTCCAGGGGGGCGCCTCGCTGCAGTTCGCCATGGTGCCGATGAACTTCATCCCGCCGGGCGGATCGGCGGACTACGTCATCACGGGCTCGTGGGCTCAGAAGGCGCTCAAGGAGGCCAACATCGTCGCCCGGGGACGGGTGGCGGGGAGCTCCGAGGCCGCGAGCTTCACCCGGGTCCCCACCCAGGCCGAGCTCGACCTCGACCCAACCGCCGCGTTCGTCCACATGACCAGCAACAACACCATCCGCGGAACCCAGTTCAATGAGTTCCCCAACACCGGCTCGCTGCCGTTGGTCGCCGACATGTCGTCGGACTTTCTGTGGCGTCCGATCGACGCCAACCGCTTCCATCTGATCTACGCAGGCGCGCAGAAGAACGTCGGGCCCTCCGGCGTGACCATCGTGGTGTTGCGCAAGTCGTGGCTCGCCAAGGCCAATAGCGGGCTTCCGACGATGCTCAGGTACAGCATCCACTCGGAGAAGGAGTCCCTCTACAACACGCCGCCGACCTTCGCCATTTACATGATCCGCAACGTCCTCCTGTGGGTGAAGGAGATGGGCGGTCTGACCGCCATGGAGACGCGCAACCGCGCCAAGGGCGATCGGCTGTACGGCACTATCGCCGCCCATCCCGACTTCTACCGGTCCCCGGTCGACGCCGGGAGCCGTTCCTACATGAACGTCGTCTTTCGGCTTCCCAGCGAGGAGCTCGAAACGAAGTTCGTCGCCGAGGCCAAGCAGGCGCACATGGTCGGTCTCAAGGGCCACCGCTCCGTCGGCGGTTGTCGGGCCTCGATTTACAACGCGACCGACCTCGCGGCAGTCGAGACCCTGGCGACCTTCATGGACGACTTCGCGCGTCGCAACGGCTGAGAGGGCGAACCACAGAGGCACAGAGGGGGGCACAGAGGATTCTGTCCGCTCAAGCAACGAAGGTCCGGCCCGCATCGCGGACCGGACCTTCGTTGCTCGGGAGGGTGGGTGGCTCTGTGTCCCTCTGTGCTTTCTGTGTCTCTGTGGTATTCCCTTCAGAGGCCCGCAGCAGGAACGTAGATCGCGTCCCCGCCCTCAGGGGAGTTGTCGACCACGGAACCGTAGGCGACGAAGCGTCCGTCCCCGTTGTCGTGGAAGAAGTCGACCCGGAGGTTGGCGCCGCCGATCGCACCGAGTGTTTCGCTGAGGCCGTTGACCTGGATCATCTCGTAGGGACCCAGGCTGACGGAGCCGACCCCCTGGGTGACGCCGTCGCCGTCTTTGAGCGCGAAGCGAACCGTCACGCTGCCGCCCTCGACCTCGCACACTCCGATGTTGGTGCGGAAATCGGCAGTCGAGTCAAGGTGAACCACGGCGGCACCGCTCCCGGCGCCGAAGCCCGACGAGACCGACGGGATGAACTGGCCGTAGGTCCCGTCCGCGGTCCGATTGTAGGTTCGGGAGGTGACGAGCAGGGGCGCCGGGCCGCCCTTCACAGCGATCCTGAGCGAGCCGACCGTCCGCGCCAGCCCGAACAGGCTGCCCAATGCGTCGTCGAGCGCGAGGACGCGCCCGGGGTCGAGCAGCACTGAGCGCATCTCGGTGCCTCCGCCGGTGCCGTGCTCGGGCCGGAACTCGAGGTCGAGGCTCACGATCTCCGGTCCCGGGTTGTATACGCGGGCGTCGCTGATCCAGTTCGTTCCCTCGAGGCCCCCGATCTTTGCGACCACCGGAATCATGAAGGACTGCGCAACCTTCGCGTCGGACCCGGGAACGTAGATCGCGTCGCCGGTGACGGCGTCGATCACCGACGCGTAGGTCAGGACACGACCATTGCCCTCGGTGACCTCGACCAGCGCGAAGGCGTTGCCTGACTGGGCTACACCGAGCTCGGAGAAAAGTGGTACCTGAGTGTTTGAGAACGGGGCGACGTCGAACGTCGCGGGGCCGCCGAGCGGAGCGCCGGTGTCGCCGTCGTACAGCGTCACGGCGACCGTCGCCGAGTTGCCGGTCACCTCGGTGAAGCCCGCATTGGTACGGTACTCAGGTCCGTTGGCCAGCTGGAGCAGCACCCGCGGAGCGTCGCCGGCCCCGAGCGTGTCGCCCGAGTTCGTGCCGCCGATGAACTGGCCAAACGTCCCTCGTGACGAGCCGCTGTTGTAGGTGCGGGAGGTCGCGGTCAGTAGTCCGGAGTCGCTGCGGATGAGGAGGGAGCCGGCGCCATCCTCAACGCCGAAACGTGATGCGAGGATGTCGGGGAGGTTGACGACCGTGCCCGGGCCGACGGACACAGCGCTGAGCTGGAATGAGCTGCGCCCGTCTGTGCCGCGCGGGACGTAGTAGATCTGGGCGTCGGAGGGCTCTGTCAGCGACCGGTTGAAGAGCCTCAGGTCGGTGACCCAAAAGGTCGAGCGCTCCCCTGGCGCGTGCGCGCCGACGGCGATGAAGGTCTGGGCGCCGTCCGGCGGCGCCGGCGCGGGGGCCAACTCGAGCTGTAGTGCCCATCCAATCAGACTTCCGGAGGACAGTGCGTTGCGGTCGTCAAGGACCTCCAGGCGCCAGGTTCCGCGCGCCAGGTCGCCTGCGAAGCGGGACAGATCCTGCGCAGGCGTGTCGGTTCCGGGGTAGTCGGCATGCAGCCCGTTGACTCCTGACGTGCCACCGGTGTGGTCGTGCAGCCTGACGCGAATGCCATCGGGCGAGACCAGGTCGACCGCGAGGTCGGCGGGGTTCGGGTGCGTGATCTGGAGGACGACCCTGATCGACTCGACCCAGCCGTTCTCGACCACGGTGGCGTAGGAGAGGAGTGGCAGGCCGGTGACGTCCGGAATCGGCGCCGGCGCGGGCTCGCCGACCGCGAGGTCTGCGCCCGCAACTGCCGCCGCGACGTCGATGAGCGGCGTCACGATGCCGTTGGCGGTGTCGGCAATCGGCTCGCCGGTCAGCTCCAGGGCGAGCCGGGCCTTCTGGGGCGTCATAGTCGGCTGAGCCGCGAATAGGAGCGCGATCGATCCCGTCACGTAGGGAGCGGCGGCGGAGGTCCCGCCGAAGTCGTCGATCGTCCCTCCCGCCTTGGCGCCTTTGACGAGCTCGGCGGGAGCGAGGAGATCGAGGAACCGGCTCGAGTTGGAGTAGCAGGCGACCTGCTTGCGGCGAATCGTGTCGGTGCACAGGTAAGGCGCGCAGGCGCCGCCGGCATTGTCGCCACAGTAGGAGATGGTCGAGCTCTTGGTGGTGTCGTAGACCGACCCGACGCTGATCGCTTCGCTGACGCAGGCCGGGCTCGAGAGAGAGACCTTCTTGGCCTCGTTGCCCGCGCTTGCCACGACCGCGATGCCGGCCTTCACCGCATCTTCGGCCGCGCGCGCATAGCTGAACCGCTGGCTGTCGCAGAAGCCGGGAAAGTGCTCGTCGGTGCTGCCGAGAGACAGATTGATCGCGACCACATTGAACTGGTCGCGGTGTGTGATCGCGTCCTGGATCGCCTGCACGACGTCGCTCAAGTAGAAGGTGCCACAGTCGGACGACTTGCTCGCCTTGTAGGCGAGGATCGAGGCGCCTGGAGCGACGCCGCCAGCGAACGACTGTGACGACCAGCTGTAGGGGCGTCCGGCGGCAATGGAGGCGACGGCGGTGCCGTGGGTTTCACAGTCTGACGCGTCGCCGTCCTCGTCGGCGGTGTCGAGCGAGTAGACCACCTTGCCGGCCAGAGTGGGATGGCTGGCATCGATCCCGGTATCGATGATCGCGACTGCGACTCCGGTACCGTCGATTCCCTGGCGATGGAGCTCATCAGCGTGGATCAGCGGGATACCCTCGGCGGTGTGGACGTGCCACGCGATGTCATCCTCGATGTAGCGCACCCCGGGGTCGGCCAAGAGGTGCTCGAGGCCGGCACGGCTGACCTGAGCGGCGTAGGCTGGCTCCAGCGGAAACAGGCCGGTGACCCGGAGGTCGGCGGCGGTGAGATCGGACTGGAGAGCGCCCAACTCCTGGCTGACGGCCTCGCGGACCGCCGCCAGTCGGGCCGGCGGCAGTGGCACACCTCGCTCGGGGAGCTCAGCAGACGCCTCCGGACCTGCCTCGACGTGGACAATGATGCGAAAGCTCTGGTCGCCACGGTCGAAGGCGGCGCGAGTCACAGGATTGAGGCGCCCGGAGGCGTCCGCCTGCGATCGCGGTCCTGGGCCCGCGCTCGTGGCGGCGGCGGTCATCAGGACCGCGACCAACGGCACAAATCTGTGCATTCCAGAGACCTCCGCCAAACCGTGCAACGGCAGGAGTATACCCTTGCGGTCATCGACCCTCAACAGAGGTTGTGAGCCTCCTGGGGTAGTATTGCCGCCGTGCAGCGCCTGGTCGTCGCGGACTCGCACGTAGGCCAGCGTCGCGGCGACGTCGACAGGATGTGCCGCCTCGTTGAACGTTCGGTCTCGGCGGGTGTCGGTGAGCTCCTCTACCTCGGGGATGTCTTTCAGTACCTCATCGGGTTCGAGAAGTTCTGGACGCCGTCGGTGACCGCCGTCTTGAGCTCATGGCGGCAGGCGCGAGAGGCGGGTGTTCGGGTGGTGGTGGTGGAAGGCAACCGAGACTTCTTCCTCGACGCGTCCGCTCTGCGCCCGTATATCGACTGGAGCGGTCGGTCGTACGAGGTCGTCGCCGGGCAGCAGCGAATCAGGGTCGCGCACGGAGATCGCGTGAACCAGCGCGACTGGAAGTACAGGTTCTGGGCGACCCTTTCCAAGTCGGGGGTTGCACGGGTCTGGGCGCGGCTGCTGCCGGGGCCGATTGCGGTCGGGATCGTCCGCTCGGTGGAGGAACGACTCGCGAAGACCAACCGCAAGTATCGCTATCGTCTGCCGCTCGAGGCCCTCCAACGGGAGGCACGCCGGGCATGGGGGGAGGGCGTCGATGTCGTGCTGTGGGGGCACTTCCACTCGGCGTGGCAGCTGTGGCACGACCAGCGGGTGGCGCTCATCGTGCCGGCCTGGCTGGAGACGGGCGCCAGCCTCCTGATTGAGGGCGACGGCCGTTTGTGCCTCGTCGACGAGCGCTTGACACCACTTGGCCCAGTGGCCACAATGCACCGGTGGGCGCCACCCTAACTCAATTCTTTCTAGATTCTTCCCACGTTCAATCCGGGCGCGGCGAGAGCTCAGAGTGAGCATTCTGATGGCACGCCGCCTGGTCGAGGCGCACGGTCGGCTCGCGGCGCGCGTCGAGGTCCCCGCATCGAAAAGCCTCACCAATCGCGCCCTGCTCGCTGCTGCGGTCGCCGACGGTGCGACCATTCGCCGTCCGCTGGACTGCGAGGATACCCGGCTGCTGGCCGAGGCGCTCGACGCCGCCGGCTGGCCGGTGGCATGGGGTGAGCGGCTCGAGGTCGGTGCACGGGTTCACGTGCCGCATGGCCCTGTCCACCTCCATCTCGGCAACTCAGGCACCGGAGCGCGGCTCATGACCGCGCTGTGCGCGGCGGTTCCCGGGAGCTTCGTCGTCGACGGTACAGCACGGTTGCGCGAGCGTCCGATGGCGCCACTGCTCGAGGCCCTTCGCCGGCTCGGGGCCGACGTCGAGTCGCGCGATGGCAGGCTTCCTGTCCGCATCCGTGGGCGCGTGATGGAGGGCGGAGGCGTCACCTTGCCGCCGACAGCGTCCTCGCAGTTCGCAACCGCTCTCCTGATGATCGGCCCGCTGCTCCGCACGGGTCTCCGGCTCGAGCTCGAGGGCCGGGTCCCGTCGCGGCCGTACCTCGACCTTACCGAGGAGGTCCTGCTGACGTTTGGCGTCGCCATCGAGCGCGACAGAGGCGGAGCCCACTGGCGCGTCGCTGGCGGCCGGCCGCGTCCGGTCAGCCTGAGCGTGGACGGTGACTGGTCCGCCGCCGCCTTCTTTCTCGCCGCCGCAGCTCTGGCAGGCGGGAGGGTGGAGGTCGTCGGGCTCAGTCACAGCAGCCGTCAGGGCGACCGGCGGGTGGTCGAGGTGCTGGCCCGCGCGGGGCTCGCGGTGACTTGGAGCGCGGACGGCGTGATCGCCGACGGACCAATTACGGGCCCGTTGTCTGTCCATCTCGGCGACGCGCCCGACCTGTTCCCGGCGCTGGCGGCGGTCGCGGCGGGCGGTCCCCAGGGCTCGCGTCTCGACGGCCTCGAGCACCTCAAACACAAGGAAAGCGATCGTCTCACGGTGATGGTCTCGAATCTCACGGCGCTGGGGGCGGAGGTGGTGCGTGACGAGGCCTCTCTGACCGTCACTGGCACGATGCGGCACTCTCAGTCGGTCCGTCCCGTCACTGCGGCGGGCGACCATCGCATCGCGATGGCGATGGCGGCCGCAGCGCTGGTGGCGGGCCCGCTCGAGCTTGACGACCCTTGGTGCGTGCAGAAGTCCTTCCCCGGGTTCTGGGACCAGTGGGCCGCAGTCGCGCAGTGAGACTGCCGCTACCCGAGGCGGTCCTGGTCGACCATCCGGCGGTTCCCGTGCCGTTCCCGTCGAGCGGTGGGCTGAGCGTAGGCGAAGCCGACGGCCCGGCGATTGCCTCCCTGTCGCGCCAGCACCGAGTCCGGGTCGCGGTCCAGCTCCTCGCCGCGTCCGTGCTCCTGATGGACCTCGACCTCTGGCCTGGCCGGCGCGGCCTGCGAACGGCAGGCACGAGCGAAGTCGATGGCGTGGTGCACGCCAGGCTCGGGCACTTTCCACTGCCGTTGGCGCCTGTCTATCGACGGCTGGGAGGCGGGGAGAGCGCTGCTGTCAGGCTGGCGGGCGCGGTCCGCGACGCTGTCGCCCAGTGTGTCGGCCTTGCGCTACCGGATCTGCCGAGCGGGGTTGCGGTTCCGGGAATGGCGCTGGAGTCGGTACTGGACCGGACGCTCGGTCGTCTCCCGAGCCCACTCGATCCAGCGACGGCACGGGCGCTGTGGGCCTACCGCTGGGATCCGTTGCCTGCGCCGGATCCTGGAGAGATCAGCCTGGTCTCAGTTGCCGATGCCCGTCTCGCGCTGCGGCTTGCAGCGGCACGCTGGCTTGGGACTCGGCGCGCCGGGAAGGCGGCCTGGTTGTGGCGGTGTGCGGACGACGGCGAAACCATGCCGCTCCCGCCCGTGGCAGGTGAAGGCATGCTCGTCGTCGCCGGAGAGCCGCGCGAAGGCGACCTGGCAGCCATCGATCGATGGGTCACCGAAACGGGCGGGTGCGCCGTTGTGGTGGGGCGCCTTCCGCGCGGCTGGGCCGCAATCGGCTCCCCGGTTCCGGACCCGCCCGTGGTCACCAGCAGACTGATGCTGGTCGGCGCCCCGGCGGACCGCTGTTGTCGCGAGGTGGAGCGCCGGTCGGCTCGCTTCGACCCGCGAGCGAGGGCCGATCGCGAAGCCTTGACCCGTGCGGCGAGTCGTCGTTTCGTCTCGGCGCCCGAGGAGTCGGTCGAGGACGGTGACGGTAGAACAGAGGTGCCCGTCGTTCGCAGACTGCTCGCCCTGTTGCCGGACGGAGTTCCCGAGTCCCTGCTCGCCATCCACACCGGTCTGCCACCCAAGAGGCTGGCCGAGACCTTGCTCGCGTTGGGCGCAGTTTCGAGCGGTGGGCGGTGGCGGCTCGTGGAGCCGGATCCGATGGCTCCTGATCCGCTGCACGCCGAGGTGCTTGCCTTGTTTCCTCCAGGGGATCCTCGACGCCTCCGCCACTCCGCCCTCGCCGACGGTTCGCCTGGCCAGCTGATCGCGTGGTGCCGCGAGCGACTCGACGATCTCGATGCGGCCGCGGTTCGCGCCCTGCTCGGGGAGATCGCGCCTGGGGCGCTGGGGCGAGAAGTCCAGGAGCTCTTGGTGGAGAGCTGCCTCTCTCAACTGGACATCGCCGGCGCGCGAGCGGCCCTGGCGGGCCTCACCGACGCCGACCGGAAGCCGTGGCTCGGTTGGATCGACGCGATGGATCCTCCGCCGAATCAGCCTCCGAGGTTGCTCGCGACTGGGCCAGCGGAGGTGAACCCGCGGTGCTCCTTCGAGGTCGCGCTCCGCACGCTGCGGACGCAACGCCCGCTCGGTTCGTTCGGCGACGAGTTCCGATCGGCGGCCGAAGCAGCGATCGAGAGAATGCAGGGCGCTCTGCGACGGCGGTGCCTGCTGGAGCTGACCGCTGTGCTCGAGCCGGGGAGACTTCTCGAGCGGACCTGGCGCCGCAACGTGGTCGGAGGTCACCCGGAGATCCAGCGACGGCTGTTGCACATCCGGGCGCTGCACCTTGACACGGAAGGCCGACCGCGCCCCGCGCGGCGCCTGCTGGAGTTGATCGCCGAGAGCGAGGACAGGCCGGGTCCGCTCGGAGACCTCCAGCAGGATCTCGGGACCGTCGCGCTGAATCAGGGCCGGAGAGATGACGCGGAGCTCCACGCGCTGCGCGCCTTCCGCCTGAAGTCGGCTGCCGGCTTTCGCCACGGAACCCGTTCGGTGGTGTTCAACCTGGCGGTTGCAGATATTGACGCACTGCGTCTCGACCGTGCCGAGAGGAGGCTTCGCGCAGCCGAGACCGGTCCCGGAGACCCGTTCGCTCAGATCGAGCGCGTCCGTCTCGAGCTGGCCCGCGGGCGACTTGAGGTGTTTCGCCGAGGGCTGGACGAGTTTGCGCGCCGAGGCCTCGGCGTCGACGCTCGCTTCGTGGAAGCGGCCGCGCTCCTGGATGGGGTGGCCGCCCTGCTCGACGGGGACTGGGCCGAGGCCCGTCGGCGCCTGGCCGAAGGTGGTCAGGAGAGCGAGAGCTGGATCGCCCTCCTGGACGGCCTGCGAGGGGTCGATCCCGGCGCCGAGCATGAGGACGGATGGGGAGTCTTCGCGGCGGCGCGCCTGGTGTCCGCTCTCGCGCTGTCCGGACCTTCGAAGTGTCGTGAGTTGGTCGGTGGTCTGGTCGCGGGGGGAGCCGCCGGTTGTCTGGCTTTGGTGCTGGTCGAGGAGCTCGTCGGACGCCAGACGTGGATCGAGCCCCGTGCACGCTTGCTGGCGGCGGCAACCCTCGCGCGCGGGGGTCTGAGCGGCTGGGCGCACCGGTTGTCGAGAGGAGCAGGGCTCGATGACGGCTTCCTCCACGCCGTCAGTGATCTCGTGGAAGGGGTTCGGCCCAGCGCCCTTGAGCCCACGCGTGAAAGGGCAGTCCTCGAAACGCTCGGGGTCGGCGGTCTCGAGGTGCTGCGGTCGGGCGGCGGCGCCATCGTGTGGCGGATCGGCGGTGGCCAACCCGGAGCGAGGGTTCGTTGGGGAGAGCTCGAGGTTGTGCCCCTCGACGGCGAGGTCAGTGGCGCGGCGGCGTGGCGTCTGCTCGAAGGTGTGCTGCGAGCGGTGCTCCCGTCGCTGCCCGCGGAGAGCGATGCGGAAGTCGACGAGACCGGGCTGTACGGTGTCAGTGAGGCCATCGTCGAGCTGCGGCGTGAGCTGCGGGAGCTCGCTCCAACGGCCGTGACGGTGGCGTTTTTCGGCGAGACTGGGGTCGGCAAGGACGTCGCGGCCAGGGCGCTTCATCGGCTCTCGAAGCGGCCCGGCCAGCTGATCTCGGTCAACGTGGCCGCGATCCCGGCGAGCCTGCTGGAAGCGGAGCTCTTCGGCTCGGTACGGGGAGCGTTCACCGGCGCGGACCGGGCCCGGAGGGGCTTGATCCAGGCGGCCGACGGGGGAACGTTGTTTCTCGACGAGATCGGAGATCTCGACGCCCCGCTGCAGGCCAAGTTGCTCCGCTTTCTCGAAAGCAGAGAGGTCAGGCCGGTCGGTTCCGATCGCACTGTCAGGGTCGACGTGCGGATCGTCACCGCGACCCACCACGATCTCGAAGCGAGAATGCGGCAGGGGAGCTTCCGGCGTGACCTCTACTTCCGAATCGCCGGGTCGCCAATCCGGATCGCGCCGCTGCGCGACCGACGTGAGGATGTTGCGGTGCTTCGCGCGCTGTTCGTCGAGGAGGCGGTTCGACGCGACGGGCTGCCGGCCGCGCGCTGGAGCGCGGCCGCGGACGCCGCACTGCGCGCCTACGACTGGCCGGGCAACGTGCGCGAGCTCAAGCACGTCGTGGAGGTCGCCCTGGTTCGCGCCCGCGGGGGGACGGTCGCTGCGAATCACCTCCCGATCGAAGCCGCCGTGGGGGAGGTTCGCGGCGGTTGGGAGGAATCGATGCGGGCCTTCCGCATCCGGGTCCTGCGCGACGCTCTCCAGCGCACCGGAGGCAACCGGACCGCGGCGGCCCGTGAGCTCGGTATCTCCAGGCAGACACTTCTCTATCACCTGCGCCAGCTCGGGCTTGGTGAGCGAGACGGTTGAGCGGGCGGAGTGCCCGAAGACCGTGGTACAACTGAGTCGGCGGGAAGATGGGACGCCGCGCCGGGTCGACTTCCGGCGGAGCGTCAGGAGGTTCGATGGTCGCCAAACCGGTCCGGATGCTGCTGCTCCTCAGCATCGCCGCGTTACTCGTCGAGGGGGTTGACGCTTTCGGATGGTGGCAGTGGATGGCAACCACCAGTGTGCTCCGGGTCGATCCGGAGGGCGGCGCTCTCCGCCTCGCCACCAGCCGTGCCCTCGGATTGCCTTCGGCGGTTGCGCGGTCGCGCCGCCTGACCGGCTCCGACCTCCGGGGCGCGCAGTCGGCCACGGTGACCGCTGCGCTCGAGAGGGTCGGGCGGCGCCAGCGCAGATGGATGCCGACCGATCCCGACGGTCCGAAGAACCAGGCAAGCGCGGCGGTCCTCTCCGGCGACCTGGAGGCCGCCCAACGGTTGATCCAGGCGGCGCTCGATCGCGATCCGACCTCCCCGTACCTGAACCAGGTGATGGCCGTTCTGCTCCGTCGCGCAGGTCGAACGGAGGAGTCGCTGCACTACCTCTCGGAGGCGCGTGCGCTCGTACCCGGCTACAACCAGCCTGCGGTCGAGCTGACCCCGGAGGAGGTCGAGCTGGTTCGGCTGGACAGCCTCCACCGTCGCGTCGCCCTCTACCCGCGACAGTCAGCCGACACCCTGATGGCGCTGGCAGGGGAGCTTCGCCGTCAGGACCGCAAGGACGAGGCGCTCAAGGTCCTCGAACCGGTCCGGAAGGACCCCACCGTGCTGCTCTGGCTGGCCGAGAACGACCTCGCGGACGGTGATCCTCAAAGTGCGCTCGACCGCGCGGGCGGGATCGCCGCGTCGACACTATTCCCGGACCTCGTGAGGGCGCGCGCCCTCTCCCTTGTGGCCCGGGCGCGGGATGAGCTGGGAGACGCCGCGGGAGCAGCCGCGGCGGCCGATGAGGCGGTCCGGCTGCGTCCCGACTCGGCAGCGCCGTACCTCGCGCTGGCGAGCATGGCTCGGCGTCGGGGAGACCTGGATGCGGCGCTGTCATATCTTCGACGCGGTATGGGCGTCGATCCGACCAACGTGGGTCTGCTCTTGAGCTTCTCCGCGACCGCGGAAAGGACCGGCAAGTCGAGCGACGCCCGTTTCGCGCTCGAGCGTGCGACGGAGCTGGCCCCAGATCGGCCGGATGTGGCGGCTCGCCTCGTCGATCAGCTGATGCGCCACGGCGAACTGATGGATGCGACGCTTCGCCTGTCCAGGTTCCTGGAGCGCTTCCCGACCGACCCGAAGCTCATCGCCCAGGCCGAGGAACTCCGCCGGCGGGTGACCGAGCCGCCGAAGGCGAGGTAGCCCTCACTCGATTCGCTTCGCGCGAGAGTCGGAAGTGAATCACCACAAGAGGTCTGGAGCGGGTCCTCACCGAGCCGTTGGGCTTCACACGCCTACACCCGATTGCGCAGCATCAGCTCCTTGGGGTGCGGTTCCAGGTCTCAGTCAGGTCTCGCCCGCTCTTCGGATCAACCAGTCGGGCGGCCTCCGGTGTCCCCCCGAGACGGATCGAGGGTCGGGGGATGCCGAGCCCGATCCCGACCTCCGGGCACACCGGGACCCACGTCACCAACTGTCCGAGCACCTCCATGAGATAGGCGTCGCGCTTGTGTCCGCCGTCGTGGCGGACCTTCTGCCCGAGCAGGCAGGACGAGATCCCGACTCGGATCGGCTCGTCCGGGTCGTGCCAGGTTCGCCAGGCCGGGGTGTCGAGGTTCGATGTCCTGACGGTGGTCACGGCCACACGTCCCCGAAACAGATTCCGAGGTCGCGTGCGGTCGCCACCACGTCGCCGTCGATGGGCACGATCTTGGTTCGGCGGGTCGCTTCCGAAAGCGGGACGGTGAGGACTTCCGGCGGGTCGAGCGCGATCATGACGCTGAAGGTCCTCGACTCGACAGTGCGGACCGCCGCGGCGCCGAAACGCAACGCGATCAGGCGATCCGCGGTCGAAGGGCTGCCCCCGCGCTGGAGGTGGCCAAGCACCACGGTGCGCGTTTCCTTGCCGGTACGGCGCTCGATCTCTGCGGCGACCAGTCCGGAGATGCCGCCCAACCGGGCTTCGCATCCGGGCTGCGGCGGTGCAACGGTCGTCATCTCGCCACCGATCGGCATTGCGCCTTCGGCGGCCACGACGATGGCGAAATGGCGGCCGTGCGCCTCGCGATCCATGACCTTGGCGCACACCGTGTCGATGTCGAACGGTATCTCCGGCATCAGGATCGCGTCGGCGGTCGCGGACACGCCGGCGTGGAGTGCGATCCACCCCGCGTAGCGACCCATGACCTCGACCACGAAGACCCTCTCGTGGGCCTCGGCCGTCGAGTGCAGGCGGTCGAGCGCCTCGGTTGCCACCGAGACCGCGGTGTCGAAGCCGAACGTGACCACTGTGCCGCAGAGGTCGTTGTCGATCGTCTTCGGAACCCCGACGATCGGGATCCCCTTGTCGGCGAAGCGCTGGGCGATCTTCATCGAGCCGTCGCCGCCGATCGCGATCAGCGCGTCGATGCCGAGATGGTGGAAGTTCGCGACCACGTCGTCAGACCGGTCGACGACTGCAACGGTGCCGTCAGGCATCGTCAGCGGTCGCTCGAAGGGGTTGCCGCGGTTGGTGGTGCCGAGAATCGTGCCGCCAAGGTGGGTGATGCCGCGTACCGAGTCGCGGTCGAGCTGAATGATCTTCGACGTGTCGAGCAGGCCCTCGTAGCCTTTCCGGATGCCGAGAACCTCCCAGCCTCGGCGCAGCGCCGCGAGCACGATCGAGCGGATGACGGCGTTGAGTCCCGGGGCGTCGCCTCCGCCGGTGTTGACGGCAATTCGTCGGATCGGATGCTGCATGCGGCCTCCCGGGCGCTGTGTTGACCCCGCCAGGGGCCAGTCTAGCGTGCATTTCCGGCAACGCGGCACAGCGAGGGTCCGGGCAGGTCAGCCGAGACGACTCCACCGGGCCGGCGGGCGGGCCACGAGAGCGTGGACGGGCCCCGCCGCCCCAGGTGCTCGGAGTTCAGGCTCGTGCGACATGCCGCCTCGGCCGAGGCTGGCGGAGCCGATGACCGCACACAGGAGATTGACGCGTCAAGGGCCCGGGAAAGGTCTACCACGCGATCACGACGCAGTGGGCGACGACGGAGGCCTCAGGCGGACGGGCCGGCCACCTTGACCCAGAGGGCAGCAGGCACGATCTCGAAGCGGATTGACGGTGGCGCCAGCGTGGTGGCGTTGCCGTCGATGTGGATCGCCAGCGGTTCCGTGAACTCGAGCTCCAGCCACGGCGCCGAGACCTCGAGGGAGCCTGGCATCCCCCCCAGAGTACCGCGAAGGGCGGCGACGAGCCGGGCCAGCCGTCCGAGTACCGAGACCCGCCCGACCAGACAGGCGTCGAGCTTGCCGTCGGCGGGGTCGGCTGCGGGGGTGAGCCGGAAGCCGCCGCCGGTGGTCGGGCCGTTGTGCACCGCGAGGATGGTCATCGGGCCGGTGACGTCGACGTCGCCGCAGCGCAGGCGAACCTCGGGTGGGGTGTAGCGCACCAGGGAAACCAAGGCCGTGACGGCGTAGACGGCGATCCCGCGCACGACCTTGATGCGCATGGCGCGCACGTTGATGTCCGCGGTGAGCCCGAGGCCGATCGCGTTGATCGCGATGCGCTCGCCGACTCGGATGAGGTCGATGCACCGCTCGTGGCCGTCAAGCGCCACCCGGACCGCGGCGTCGAAACGGGTCGGGATGCCCACGGTTCGGGCGAAGTCGTTGCCCGTGCCGAGCGGCAGCATCGCGAGGCGACCGCGACCGACGCGGCAAAGACCCTCGGCGACCTCGCAGACTGTGCCGTCCCCGCCCGCGACGACGATCAGGTCAGCGCCGTCGCGGGCCGCGTCGGCCGCGAGCTCGGTCGCATGGGCCGGCGCCTCGGTCATCACAGTGGGGGCGTCCAGGCCAAGCGCGCTCGCCGTCCGTGCGCGCTCCCGCCACTCCCGACCGAGCCGCCCACCGGCCGCGGCGGGGTTGACGATCACGAGGTCGGGACCGGTCACGGCCGCACCGCCACGACCCGCCTCGTGTCGGGCTCGAGGGAGGCGACAAAACCCTCGATCTCCTCGACGATGCCGGCGTCATGCATAAAGCTGTTGGTCGGACAGCGCACCAGGCGACCGTCCGGGAGGCGGTCCACGATCGTCTCGCACTGGCAGCCGCCGTGGAGGGTGTCGCTCGAGGCGTAGGCGACGGCGACCGGGACGGTAACCGACTCCAGCCGCGGCCACAGTCGATAGCTCACGGCGCTGCGGGCCGACAGCTTGAGCCGGTGGGGTTCGGCCGCCTCCAGGGTTCGCTCGTAGCGGCGCATCTGCGCCGGATCGGCCTCGGTGTTGACCCGGTGACGGCGGAGGTAGGCCGCCAGGAGGGGTCGGATGACGCGGTAGCCGGCCGCAGGCATCCGGACCAGGAGGTGACCCCACCACGGGTAGTGGAACTCGCCGTTCGGCGCCACGAGGAAGGCCGCCCGCACCGCCAAGCGGCCCCCTTTGAGCGCCTCGAGGCCCGTGTTGGCCCCCATCGAGCTCGCGACGAGGAGCGACTCGCCGTCGTCGGCGCCGAGCTGGGCGCAGGCTTCGACGAGATCGTCGGCCATGCGCGGGATCGAGAAGTCGGACGCCCGGAGGCGGCGCTTCGGAAGCTCGGCGGAGCGTTTCTCGCGGGTTTCGAGGTAGAGGACCTCCGCGCGCCCGCTCAGGGCCCTCAGCACCGGCACCCAACCCTCGACGACCGAGACCCAGCCGGCCACGAACACGATCCGAGGCAGGCCGGTCGGCCGGTGCGGCCGCCAGCGCAGGACCTGGAGTCGGAATCCGTCGGAGGTCTCCACCCGCGCGCAGTCGAAGTCCGCATCGGCGGCGGCAGGGTCAAGGGCACGGGTCCACGTGAGCGGCATGTCCGGTGTCATCCTACAGCCTTGACGACGACACCGGTGACCGCGCAGCGCAGGGAGTCCCCTTGGCTCTCGAACGGAAGGGCGACCAGGCGGTGGCCCGCTCCGACCACGGAGACGTCGAGCGACGCCAGAAGATCGGCCTTCTCGGCCTCCGCCCCGACCACGAAGTGGTGGAGCAGGGTGAGCGCGTCATTGAGGCTCAGTCGACCGCCGGGCAGCGCTGCCTTCGGCACGTCGCCGGTGGCGCCCGCGACCTGGCTGAGGGCCCGACCGAGGCGGACCAGGTCGCCAAGCGGCAGGTCGAAGGCGGGTACGACGAAGCTGCGACGCTGGGACCATCCCGGAGTGGTGCGTCCGTCGGCGGTGGTCCGCCGTGCAACGGTGACGTCGGCGTCGATGGCCCACCCGGGGCGCCAGCTCTCGGCGCGACGGCCGGGCGCGGGCAGGAGCGCCATCGCTTCGACGATCTCGAGGCCGGCGCTGCCGAGCACGGCGCCGCTGCCGCAGTGGGCGCACAGGAAGACCTCATCCTCGGGCGCCGCCGACATCGCCGAGCCGCACACAGGGCAGTCGAGGGGGACCAGCCGCAGGCTCACAGCTTGCCCTTCGCGAGCTTCTCGAGCAGCTCGCTGGCCGCGATCGGCCGCCTCCCGGGGACGAGCCCTGTGCCCTCCTCGATCACGCCGCCGTGGCGGAAACGGACGTAGCCCCAGCGCACGGCCGCAGCGAGGGCGAGCACGATCCCGGCAATCAGCCCGAAGCCGTCGTTGCCGCTTGCAACCTGGTCGAGGTGCTGGAGCGCGGTCGTGCCGAGGAAGCAGGCGAGGGCGGTCGCAGCGACCAGGGTGACGGCCCGGTAGAGGTGGTTTCCGGGCGCCTTGCCGTAGGCGAGGCTGCCGTCCTGCGCGTCGACGAGCACCTGATAGGTCCGGCCGCGGAAGGCGTAGCGGAAGACCCAGAGCGGGTAGTGCACCAGCGTCGTTCGACGGCGAACCGCGGCGAGCCACGAGAAGGTCACTCGATCGGGGGATCGCCGCCGCCTCGTTTCCTCGACGACGCGGTCGACTGCGGCCGAGGAGATCTCGGCCGGGGCGAGCCGCGGTCGGAAGACCATGCCTCGCTTGCGCAGGGTCTCCTCGTCGTAAGGCACCAGCCGGTCGCCGCGCAGGTCGACGCGGGCAACACCGAACTCGCCGACCTCGGCGGCCGGGAGGGTGCTGTCGGACGACTCCTCCACGAGCCGCTCTACCGGGCGGTGCTCTTCTCGCCACTGGTTGCCCTTGCGGACGCGGTGGACCTCGGTCCCGAGCGTCCACCCGATCACGTCGCATTGAACGCGGGCGAAGGGGAACCAGGCCAGGAAGGCCTCCTCGACGGAGGCCTCGCGACGCAGGGCGGGCTCCTTGTCGATCCCCTTGGCGAGCCACGCCGTGGCCGCGGCGAGGGCACGGGCGCGGTCGATCTCGTCGACGACCATCAGGCGGACCACGCCGCGCTCACCGACCACCGCCAACGGCGTTTCGCAGTAGCGGCAGCGGGCGTTGGTCCAGCCCTCGACCAGCTCGACCGTGCCGCCGCACGACGGGCACGTGAGGCCCGCGAGGGTTTTAGCCTGCATTTCTCACCAGCTCCATACCGCGGGCACCGATATGCCAGCCAGCGCGGGACCTCTCGCAACTCTCCACCTGCGACGTGTCTCGTGACACGCCTCGGTGGCTCGTCACTCGACGGCTCCACGCTGACGGGCATCTCGGCACCCTCGCAACGTGACCTGGTGACAGGTGCAGGCTCGTCGCAGCCTGGGGAGCGGGTGCGTCCGCCGCCATGCCCTCCGTCACACCTTCCTCGTGACCCACCACGCCACGGCGAGCAGAGGCAGCGCGGAGATCAGGTAGAGCGCCCCCTTGACGAGCAGGTTGGAGACGACCAGCCCCTCGAGACCGAACACCACCAGCGCCGCGGCGGCGACGAGGCGGTAGGGCGCCTCGGACTTCGCCGGGTAGTCCGCCGGGAGGACCGCGCCGGTCACTCCCTCGACCGCCGCGTGGAAGGTCCGCAAACGCCAGGTGTAGTCGATGCGCCACAGCGGCACGTGGTAGAGCGCGGTGCGCTGGACCTGGGCATCGGGCGCCTTGGTCGACAGCCACTCGCGGGCGGTCGTGACCGGGACCTCGGGGTCGATCACCTGGGCGTCGCCGAACAGCTCGCGCTGGGCGGGGCGGGTCTCTCCGCCCGGGAGCTGGAGACCATGAAGGCCCTGCAGCGACGACGGCGCCGCGGGCATCAACAGGACCCGTTCGGACGCGCCCGAACCCACGGTGAAGCCCCAGAACGGGAAGAACTCGAGCTTCGGCTCAGCGAGCGTCGCCTCGCGGTCGAGCCCGGCGACGGTGGCGTCGCCGGCGAGGAAGCGCCGGAGGTGCTGCGCCACGAACTCCCTCTGGACGGTCGGCAGGACGACCTCGTGGAACAGTGACCCTTCGCCGTCGACCACGAGCTCGGTCGAGCAGTAGGGGCAGGGCAGCAACCGGGTGTCGACGGAGACCGTCAGGGATGCGCCGCATTGAGCGCAGCGGACCTGCAACCGTCACGCTCCCAGCTTGGTTCCGCACGTGGGGCAGAAGCGGGCGCCATCGGGCGTTGGCTGGCCGCACTTCGGACAGCCGGTGACCGCCACCGCCTGGCCGCACTCGGGGCAGAACTTGGCGCCGGCCGCCAGGGCGTGCCCGCAGGCGGCGCAGAACCCGCCCTTGTCCGGAGTCGCAGGCGCCGCGGGTGCCGCGGCACCGCCTCCTGCGCCGCCGCTCTTTGCCTCGTGCATGGCCTGGGCGATCATGCCCGGCATCATGGCGCCGAAGCCCGCGCCGAGACCGAGGCCCATGCCGGCTCCGGCGCCGCCTCCCTCGCCCCCCGCGCGGGCCGCGTCCTGCACCGCCTGAGCGGCCTTGAACTGCATGTAGGTCCCCATGTCGCCGACCGCGCCCATGCTGGAGCGCTCGTCGATCTTCTGCTGAACTTCGTCCGGAGGCGTGATCGAGTTGATGTAGAAGTCGGTCAGGTCGACCCCGTACTTGGCGAAGTCTTCCGTGAGCCGCGCCTTGCCGGCGACGGCAAGCTCGTCGTACGAACGCGGCAGGTCGAAGATCGAGGTCATGGTCTCGCCGAGGAGATCGTTGAGACGAGAGACAATCACATCGCGGTAGAAGTCCTTGAGGCGATCGGTGTCGAAGACGCCGAGGGAACCGACCACGGTGTTGACGAACAGCTGGCTGTCGGCGATCCGGTAGGCGGAGGTGCCGAAGGCGCGCAGCCGTACCATGCCGAGCTCCGCGTCACGGAAGGCGACCGGCTCTCGGGTGCCCCACTTCTGGTCGAGGAAGGTGCGCCGGTTGACGAACACGACCGCGACCCGGAACGGGCTGGTGCCGCCGAAGGGCAGTGACAGGACCTTGGTCACGATCGGCAGGTTCTGGGTGACGAGCGCGTGGCGGCCGGGGCCGAAGACGTCGAGGGCCTTGCCGTCACGAAACAGCACCGCCTCCTGTGACTCCTGGACGACGAGCTGCGCGCCGAGCTTGATCTCCGCGCTGCCCTCGGGCGGAAAGCGGTAGACGATCTCCTCGCCGGTCGGGTCGTGGTGCTCAATGACCTCCAGCGTCTGCGCCATCATCGGTCTCCCTTCCGGGTGACGTCCTCGAACACCGTCGCGCGGCGGTCGAAGTCGTGGTCGAGCTCCGTGACGGCCGTCAGCAGCTCATCGAGCGGCTCGGCGGCGGCGGCGGGCAGGGCAGCGATGCGCGCGGCGAGGTCGTCGACACGCTCAGTGAGCGCGAGATCGAACTCGTAGAGCAGGTCGAGCTCCGGCTCGCGGATCTTGACGACGTCGAAAAATCCGGTCGCGCCATAGTCGGCATGCCGGATGCGGTTGGCCAGCCGGTCGAGCGCCTTGTCGACGCTGGCCGCCAGGTCGAGATTGGCGAGGTTGCCGTGGCGCGACCACTGCCGGATCCGCGAGCCGAGAGCACCACGGGTGTGATCGATCTGGGCGGCGAGCCAGTCCCGCTGCATCTTGTCAACGTCCCTGCGCAGCTCGCGGTCGAGGTAACCGCGGAACCCCGGGATCTTCGCTCCGAGCCGTTCCAGCGCGTTGCGTCGCGCCCTCGCGCTGTCCATCTCACCGTTCATGTGCTGCCTCCCGTCCACGAATTCGGACAGCTTGACACGCCGATACGCCATATGGACATAGCGTACATCACGAGTCAGGCCCAAGCCCTGGCACAGGGATTGCTTCGACGTGTGGCATGAGCATTGAGGTCCAAGTCCCTGCCCGGCATTGTACGAGGGAGCCCGGAAGGCTTCAAGGACCCGTGTTCTACCCACCTTGCACGGGCGGACCGTCTGCCCCTCGCCCCAACCTACCTGCCTGAAAGAACCCCTCAGGCCTACCAACAACGGGGGCTCCGGAACAGGGATCCGGGGCCACCGCCCACCGTCTCTTCGCAAAGGCGGCAGCCGCTGTTCATGCTTCCCGCCAACGGGTCCCGGTCAAAGTTGCCGGCGAGTCGGGACGTTTGTACCTACGAGGCCGAGTCTGTGAAGACGGGGCGGTCTGGTGCCGCGTGGGGGTAGACTGGAGCCACAGCGGCTCACGGGGGAGGGGACATGGCTCAGAGGTCGGGTTCCAAGGCGGTCCGTCGGGGGCGTCCGCCGCGGCGTCGTTACACGGCCGGTGAGTGGTTCATGGCGGTGCTGGGGCTCGCGGTCCTGGCCCTCTTCATCGCCATCGTGATCGGTGAGATCCTCGGCTGACGCCGCTCAAGATCGTGCCCTCCCGCTCGAGCTTCAGCCTTTGGGAGCGCGTCGAACGTCCGCCGCCGTCTTCCACCTCGGAGTGAACTTCTGCCCGAAGCTTGGGCCTCCGATGCGCAAAGCGCATCGTAGGAATTCGTGCTGTGTCGGCACCCATCAGCGTGTCACCGACCACCCGTCCGCACGTTGTTTGCCGCGAGTGCCTCTGAGCGAACTCCTAAAGGATGAGCATCGCGTCGCCGTACGAGAACACGCGGTACGAGGACGCCAGCGCCTCGCGGTAGGCATCGAGGATGTGGGCGTGGCCGGCCAGGGTGCTGACCAGCATCAGCAGGGTCGAGCGCGGCAGGTGGAAGTTGGTCAGCAGGGCGCCGACGCCGCGGACTCGAGCGCCCGGGACCAGGAAGATGTCGGTCGAGGTCCAACCTGCGTGCAGCATGCCCGAACCGGCCGCGAGGCCGCCCTCGAGCGCTCGGACCGAAGTGGTCCCAACGCAGACGATCCGCCTTCCGTCTGCGAGACAGCGGTTGACGGCTCGGGCGGTCGCGTCAGGAATCTCGTAGCGCTCGGCGTGCATGCGGTGGTCGCTGATGTCGTCCACCGCCACCGGCCGAAAGGTCCCGATGCCGACGTGAAGGGTGAGCGTCGCCACCTCGAGGCCCCGGCCGCGCAGACTCGCGATCAGCTCGGGCGTCAGGTGGAGGCCCGCGGTCGGCGCCGCCACCGCACCCGGCTCCCGCGCGTACACCGTCTGGTAGTCGCTGCGGTCGCGACTCTCGGCCCCCTCGGGCCGGTCGATGTACGGCGGCAGCGGCGGTTCGCCGATCCGTTCGAGGCGGTCGAGCTCGAGCGCGGGGTCGAAGCGCAGTGTCCACGCCCCGTCGCCCAGCGGCAGCTCGGGCACGACCGCGCCGCCGTCGGACAGCACCAGGCGCTCACCTGCGCGGGCCCGGGCGGAGGGCCGGAGCAGGGCCTCCCAGTGCACCGCGCCGCGCCGCTCGAGCAACAGCAGCTCGAATCGCCGACCGGTCGGCCGGCGCGCCTCGAGTCGGGCTGGTATGACACGGGTGTCGTTGAGCAGCACCAGGTCGCCGGGATCGAGCAGGCCGGGCAGGTCGGCCACCCTGTGATGGCTGACGGCTCCGGAACGGCGGTCGAGGACGAGCAGGCGGGAGGCGCCTCGCGGACGCGGGTGTTGGGCGATGCGCCCCTCGGGCAGCGGGTAGTCGAATTCGGCCGTGCGCACCCCGGCATCCTACATGCGACGCCCGAGATCAGGTCGGAAGGCATTCGGGAGGTGCCGCACCCGCCAGCCGAGCAGGCCCGGACGTCGTTCCACCAGGACGACGTCGAACCGGCACGGCCGTTCCCAGAGCCCGAAGCGTCCGAGGTACGCCGACGCCGCGCGTGCCAGGTTGGCCCGCTTCTCGGCATCGACGGCTGCCGCGGCGCCCCCCCAAGCCTCATCGGAGCGTGCCTTGACCTCGACGAAGACCACGGTGTCACGCCGCTGCATCACCAGGTCGAGCTCGAGCCTGCCCGTGCGCCAGTTGCGGTGCCGCAGGCGGTACCCCTTGAGCCGGAGCAGGGCGAGCGCGAGACGCTCGCCGAAGCGACCGACGGCAAGGTGGTCGCGCCCAGCACGGGGCCCGTTCATCCTCCTATCATGCCTCGGCGGCGGTCGGGAGTCTTCCATCGCTCGCGCGTGTTGGTGGAATGGGCGGGTTCCGGGATAATGGCGGCCGTCCGCTGCCGGCCGCGGACCACGAGGAGACAGTGAAAGACGTACGCAGCTTCTGCATCATCGCGCACATCGACCATGGCAAGTCGACCCTCGCCGACCGCCTGATCCAGCACTGCAAGGGGGTCGACGAGCGCGAGTTTCGGGATCAGATCCTGGACTCGATGGACATCGAGCGAGAGCGCGGTATCACGATCAAGTCGAACACGATCACGCTCAGCTACCCGGCGCGAGACGGCCATACCTATCAGCTCAACCTGATTGACACGCCCGGCCACGTGGACTTCTCTCACGAGGTCCGCCGCGCGCTGATGTCGTGCGAGGGCGCGCTGCTGCTGGTCGACGCCTCCCAGGGAGTGGAGGCGCAAACGGTGGCCAACCTCTACCTCGCGCTCGAGTACAACCTCGAGATCGTTCCGGTGATCAACAAGATCGATCTGCCCTCGGCAGACGTGGAGCGGGTGCGCGAGGAAATCGACGAGGACCTCGGTCTCGACGCCTCGAACGCTGTGCTGTGCTCGGCCAAGCAGGGCGTCGGCATCGAGGACGTGCTCGAGGCGATCGTCAACCGCCTGCCGCCGCCCAAGGGCGATTCCGACGCAGCGTTGCAGGCGCTGGTCTTTGATGCCCACTACGATCCGTACCGCGGCGCGGTGCTGCTGGTCCGGGTGATGCAGGGCACGATTCGGCGGGGTCAGCGCATCTTGCTCATGCACACTGACATCGAGCACGACGTCGAGGAGGTCGGACTTCTGGGCCTGCGCAGGGTGCCGACGGAGTCCCTCGAGGCCGGCGGCGTCGGCTACGTGATCAGCGGCGTCAAGGCGGTCTCGGACATCAACGTCGGCGACACCATCACCGACGCCGCCGAGCCGGCGCCGGCTCCGCTGCCGGGCTACAAGGACGCCAAACCGGTCGTCTTCTCCTCGGTCTACCCGATCTCGACCGACGACTACGGGGACCTCGTCAAGGCGCTCGAGAAGCTCAAGCTGAACGACGCCTCGCTGATCTACGAGAAGGACTCCTCGGCCGCGCTCGGCTTCGGCTTCCGCTGCGGCTTCCTCGGGCTGCTCCACCTCGAGATCGTCCAGGAGCGCCTCGAGCGTGAGTACGACCTGGCGCTGCTGCTGTCGGCGCCCTCGGTCCGCTTCCGGATCGTGTTGACCGACCGACGGGAGATCTACGTCGACAACCCGAGCTTGTTTCCCGACCCGGGGACCATCGAGCAGGTCTACGAGCCCTACATCAAGGCATCGATCATGATGCCGGACCGCTACATCGGCCAGATCATGGAGCTGTGCCGCGATCGGCGCGGCGAGAACACCACGTTTCGCTACCTGGCGGTGGGTCGCGTCGAGCTGACCTCCGAGATGCCGTTGTCCGAGGTGCTGTTCGACTTCTACGACCGGCTCAAGTCGCTCACCCAAGGGTACGGTTCGTTCGACTACGAGATGCTCGACGAGCGGCCGACAGATGTGGTCAAAGTCGACATCCTGGTCAACGGCGAGCCGGTCGACCCGCTCTCTCAGCTGGTCCATCGTGACAAGGCCCGGGCCCGCGCGCTGCACTACTGTGAACGGCTCGCGGAGACGATCCCGCGCCACCAGTTCAAGATCGCCATCCAGGGGGCGATCGGCGGCAACGTCATCGCGCGGGCGACGATCAACGCATTCCGCAAGGACGTGACCGCCAAGTGCTACGGCGGCGACATCTCCCGCAAGCGCAAGCTGCTCGAGAAACAAAGAAAGGGCAAGAAGCGGATGAAGATGGTCGGGAACGTCGAGATCCCACAGTCGGCGTTCATGGCGGTCCTCAAGACCAAGACGGACTGACTCTTTGACAGGCGCGGCCGGCCTCTACATCCACGTTCCTTTCTGTACCTCGGTGTGCCCCTACTGCGACTTCGCGGTCGTGATCGCAGGCGAGCCGCGGCGCGAGGAGTACGTGCGGGCCGTCGTCGCCGAGGCGCAGCTCGCCTCAACGACGTGGACGGCGTCCTTCGACACGGTCTACCTGGGAGGTGGGACGCCGTCGGCCCTCGACCACGCACGACTGGCAAGGCTCCTCGACGGAGTGCGCGGGGCCCTGCCGGTGGCGGACGCCGCCTGGCTCACCCTCGAGGCGAACCCGGAGGACGTGACGACCGCCGCCGTCGCTGCCTGGCAGGCGATGGGCTTCCGCACCGTCAGCCTCGGCGTGCAGTCGCTCGGCGACGACGGGCTCGCGCGCCTCGGCCGTCGCCACACCGCGGCGGCGGCGCGGCGGGCGGTGGAGCGGCTGCTCGACGCCGGCTTCCACACCGTCTCGGCCGACCTCATCTTCGGCTGGCAGGGGCAGACACGTGACAGCTGGCGACGCGAGCTGGAGGCGGTCGCGGGCCTCGGCGTCCAGCATGTCTCCTGCTACCAGCTGACCGTGCACGAAGGCACGAGGTTCGGGCGCCGGGCCGCGGCCGGGGAGCGGCTCGCGGTGGGGGAGGGGCTCCAGGCGACGCTGTTCGCCGAGACCCACGCGACGCTGGCGCGGCTCGGCCTCGAAGCCTACGAGGTCTCCAACTTCGCCCGCGGCCCCGAGCATCGCTCGCGGCACAATTCGAAGTACTGGGACCACACGCCGTATCTGGGTCTCGGACCTTCGGCGCATTCGTTCGACGGGCGCCGGCGATGGTGGAACCGGCGCAAGCTGCGCCTGTGGGCCGCCGACCTTGCCGCGGGACGATTGCCGCTCGAGGGTGACGAGGTCCTCTGCGCCGAAGAGCTCGCGCTCGAGGAGGTCATGCTCGGAATGCGCACCACCGCAGGGATCGACCTCGCTGCGGTCGGCGTCAGGGTTGGGGCCGATCTGGTCGCGCTCAACGCCGCACGTCTCGCGGCCTGGGAGGCCGCCGGTCTGGTCGCCCTCGACGGGGCCCGGGTCGCTCCCACCACTCGCGGTCTCGCGGTCTCCGAGGCCCTGGCCCGCGATTTCGAGCTGCCCTCGGCGGTAGCTCGTGCCGGCGACGTCGTGTCGGGCGCGTCCGTACAACAGGGGGGAGGCTGAATGGGGAAGCTGCTACCCGATCCCGAGCGCCTTCTCGGTCGCCGCCTCACAGGGGACTGAGCGTGGAGCTGAGCCGAAATCTGGGCGAGGTGCGGACCGCCGACGGCAACGAGCTCGTGCTCTACGAGCGCGCAGGCGTCTACACGATCCGGATCGGCGGCCTGGAGCTGATGTCGAGCCGCGCCCACGGCTCCGAGGAGGAGCTCGCGCGCCTGGCGTGCGCTTCAATGCCGTCGCGGCCTCAACCCTTGGTTCTGATCGGCGGCCTGGGGATGGGTTTCACCGTGCGCGCCGCCCTGTCCTGCCTGCCTCCCGAGGCCCGGGTCCTGGTGTGCGAGATCTTCCCCGCGGTGATGGCATGGAACCGCGGTCCGCTCGCGGATGTCGCCGGTCGGCCCCTCGAGGACGCGCGGGTGCGCCCGTTGATCATGGACGTGGCCGATCTGATCGAGGCATCCGCCAGCGGTGGGCACAGCCGGACCCTAGAGGCCCGGCTGGAAGCCTCCTCACGGCTGCGAATCGCGAATGAGGTGCAATCTGCGGCGCCGGAAGTTCTTGAAGTAGAAGGACTACATCTGCGCCCTTCCGGCGCCGCATCTCGCGCCTCCTCGCGACTCTCGCTTCGCGGGGGGGTCCCGGCCAGGCCTCTTGGCGGTCCCTTCGACGCGATTCTCCTCGACGTCGACAATGGCCCCGAGCCTCTCACGCTCGAGACCAACCGCCGCCTCTACGATCACCGCGGGGTGGAGCACCTGCACGACGCCCTTGCCGCCGGCGGCGTGCTCGCCCTGTGGTCCGCGTCCCCCGACGAGGGCTTCGAGCGCAGGCTGGCAAGCGCCGGCCTCGAGGTGAACCGTCACGAGACGATGGCCCGGCCGGGCACCCGCGGTCCTTGCCACGAGATCTACCTCGCGCGCCGGCCAGGCTGCAGCCGGTCTTGACCACCAAGACACCAAGCCATCGCAGGACCAGTGAGAGCCATCGCAGGGATCGAGCGGCGCTGTGCTGGTTGAAGTCCGGGTTCAGGCAGCAGGCAGCGGGCGGCGGGATCGGGGTCGCGATCTTCGACGCGGTCGCGCTATGGACCCGACACCCGGCCCCTGCGGCCCGCGCCCTGCGGTCCGCAGCCCGGATGTCAGGATCGCTGGTGGCCGGGTGCGGCGAACGTGCTGGGCCTGGGTCTGCCGAAGCCCCTGCGTGAACCCAGGGTCGGTCGCTGGAAGCGGCGGCGGGATCGGGGTCGCGATCTTCGACGCGCTCGCGTTGTTGAGCCGACCCCGGCTCCCGCACCCTGCGGCCGGCCGCCCGCGGCCCGGATGTCGGGATCGGTGGTGGCTGGCTGTGACGCCAGTTCTTCGCCCGAACGCCGTGCCGGAGGCAGCGCTCTGCATCCGGGATCAGGCAGCAGGCAGCAGGCGGCGGGATCGGGGTCGCGATCTTCGACGCGCTCTCGTTGTGCGCCCGACCCCGGCCCCTGCCGCCGGCCGCTCGCAGCCCGGACTCGTTTGTTCGGCACCCGGACCGGACGGGGGCGCAGGTGAGCGTTGTGCCCGAGCTGTCCGGACGGGGAGCGTGCTGGCTCAGCTCAGGGCGTAGGCGGCCGGCGTCCGGCAGTCAAGGGCAGGCTCGCTTCGCTCGCGGCCTACGGCCGCCCCTGACAGCCGGCCACCGACCGCCTTGTGGGCAGGTATGAGCCAGCACACTCCCCCGTCCAGACAGCCACGAACGTTCAACCGTGTCCTGCCTCGGGGCCGCGCCAAGCTGCTCGCGCTGGAGCTCGCTGTCGAGCTGCCCGCGAAGATCGCCCAGCTGGTGTTCCCACGCGGTCTGTCACATCTGCGAGATCACCTCGTTCGCGCCGCCGACAACTCAGTGCTGAGGTTGTCAGAGGCGAGCGGGCGAACGCTTGGGAATCGATACCAGCACCTCGAAGCGGCGTATGCCGAGAATCAGGAGGTGCAGAGCGATCTGCTGCTCTTGACAGCGAGGGGCGTCAAGGTCCCCAGCCAAGTTCTCGGTCATGCGGATCGGGTGGGCGGTCTGATCTATGGGCTGCTGCGGGCAGAGAGCCGGAGTGAAGGCAGGTGAGGGGCGAGCGCCGGAGCTGAGCAGAGAGCTTCATCAGAAGCGGCGCTCTGCACACTGTGATCGGTGACCTGACTCGCTCGTCTGACTGTTTCGTGGCATCATGAGTTCAGGCCCGCGGGAATGGACATCAGGGGAACGAATCTCAGGACCAACGGCATGCCGGTGCTCCGGCCTGGAGGTTGACCGGTGCTGATCGAGACCGCCGCTGTGGCGGCGGGGTACTGGCTCTTCGACCACACGTGCCGGAAGGGGCTGGCCGAGTTCTTCGAGTGGAAGAAGAAGGACGATCGCGAGCGCGAGGAGCGGGAGAAGGTCGCCGCCGCGGTGGAAAAGGCCGGCGCGCCGCTCAGGAGGCGCTGTACAGCGACGGCCGCTCGGTGCCTGCCGGGATCGTGGAGCTGTTCGCGGACTTCCTCGAGCTGTGCGGCAGAGCGGCAAACGACGGGACAATCCGGTCTCTCGACGAGCGGCGGCTTGGGGACAACCTCACCCGTGAGCAGGCCGAAACCTACCTCAGGTGGATCGCCGCCATCTTCAGCGAGGCCGCGGACGCCGCGCCGACGGTCGCCAGGGGTCGAGGCGGTCGTGGAGTTTGCCAGGAACCACCTCGGGTTCCAGGTCGAGGATCACGGCCGCCAGGCGCTACAGCTCGTGGTGGCGGAGTTCCTCGGGCACATCGCCAGCGAGCTTCGCGAAGTGCTCCCGAAAGAGATGCATCTCGCGGCACTGTCCGAAATCAAGGCGAACATCGATGCGGCGGCGAAGGGTCTCGCGCGCAAGCTCGATGGAATCCGCGCAGAGCTCAAGCTCACCAACGAGCAGCTCGCCGGCCGGCGCCTGCTGACCCCCTCCGCCACCTATGGCGAGCTGGCCGCTGCAGTCGATACCTATTGCCGAGTGGAGGCGAAGGAGCTGGAGGGCGGGCTCCAGGCGCGCATCGAGCGACTGCTGCGGGAGGAGGCGGGTGACCTCAAGCTGCCTCCCATCAGGCAGCTCTACGTTCGTGCAGGCGTCAGGCCCAACGTGAGGGAGTGGGGCGAGCCCGCGGGGTTGGACGAAGTCTCACGCCATCGGACGCCGAGCACGTCACGCCCGCCGGCGGATGAGGCACGTCTGCCGCCCCTCCTCGGGTTCCTCTCACATCGGCTGGTCACGCTGACCGGCGCCCCAGGGAGCGGGAAGTCCACGGAGCTGAGGCGCACCGGAGAGCACCTGCTGTCTGAGCTGGCTGAAGGCAGCAGGCGTGCGGTCCCGGTCTACCTGCGCCTGCCGGATCTGGACGGCGCACTTCTCGACGTTCTGAGAGAGCGTTTCAGTCATGCGCCAGCGCTGCTCGCAACCTCGCTCGCCGGCGCCCACGGCGTGAGCCTCGTGCTGCTCCTCGACAGCTTCGACGAGGTTTCGGCGACGAGGGGGCGGAAGGCGGCGAAGGAGGCTCTCCGGATCGTGGCCGGGCATCCCGGGGCGACGGCCATCCTCGCCGGTCGTGCCCAGGCGGAAGGGGATTGCTGGGGCGAGATACCACGTTTCGACCGCGTCTCCCTGACCCTGGAGCCCCTCGACCGCGACCGGCAACTCGAGCTGGTGAGCCGTTTCAGTGGGCTGATACCGGATGCACGCCTCGCCGACCTCCGAGGCATCCTTGAGGGCGGCTCGGGGCGGCTGGCCGAGCTGCTGGCACGGCCGCTGTACCTGATGGCGGCGGTCGCGGTGGCGGCGATCGACGAGGGCGAGCTGCCCGGAGACGCGGCTGGCCTCATGCAAGCGTTCCTGCCGCCGCTGGTGCGGGTGTGTCTTGCAGTAGGCCTCGTCCGCCTCGGCAGCGACGCGGACGAGATGGCTCGGCATTGCCTCACCACCCTCGAGCGCCTCGCGGCCAGTGCAGCGTGGCTGGCGGCGGGGAAGTCCGGGGTCTTCTCAGCGAGTACGTCAAGACAGCGGGGGACGACACTCTGCAAGAGCTGGTCGCATCGAACGGCGGTGCGGACGCGGTGCTGCGAGCCACCGGCATTCTCGACGTCGACGTCAAGAACCGCTGGCGCTTCGCTGCCTTTCCTTTCCAGGAGCACCTCGCCGCCCGCGGCCTGGTTCGCCGGCTTGCCGAGCGTGGGCCGGGTGAGTTCATCGCCGAGCTGCGGAAGGCAGCCTTCACCGAGGAGCTGCCGGGGCACCTGGCGGCGGTGATGGCGCACGACCGGGAGATCGAGGTGCCCTTCGGCCGACGACTCGAGGTGCTGCGGGCGCTGGTTGGAGACCTCGCGGGCATTCTTGAGGGCGTGCCGGAGGGCTGGAACCCTACCTACCCGAGCCTCGCCCTGGCGCTTCGCGATGCGCTGATCGACGTCGATGCAGAGTCTCTCGATGTTTGGGCCAATGACGAGGCGACGCGGCTCGAGGAGTCTGCGCCGGCGCTCGCCCGCGACCCGGTGTGGCGGCAGACGCGGAAACGACCCGAGGCCTTCACCGTGATCGCCTGGCCGGCTGAGCAGTGCGTTATCGCCGCCCAACTCGAAACTGCGCCAGGGGGGGCGCAACTCGAGCACGGTCTGCGAGCCTCCGAGAACGGTCGTGCGTGGAGGGTCGTCGACCATTGGCCTGGGGAGCGGGGCAAGGCTCGCTCCCTCGTGCAGGCGGTCACCTCGGCAGTACGGGCCATGCCGAGTCCTGGGTGCTCGTGCCGGCCGTGCCCTTCGTTGCCGGCGACGTCATCCACGCCGACGAGCGCGAGGTCCGAGCCGTGGTGTTCGAGAGGCCCGTCTGGATCGCCCGCGACCCGGTGACGGTGGCGGCCTTCGCGCGCTTTCTCGGCGACGGTTACGACCTTGATAGAGACGAGTGGAAGCCGTTCAGGGCCGCGGGACGCGAGGCCCTCGGCGACCGTACGACGCCGTGGGAGTGGGAGGAGCAGCTCCGGCTGGTCAATCGGCCGGTTGTCGATGTGAGCTGGTTCGAGGCTGCGGCCTACTGCCGGTGGCTCAATGGCACGCACACGGGTTCGTGCGACGGGCCCTACCGGCTTCCCACTGAGGCCGAGTGGGAGAAGGCGGCGCGCGGGCTACGCGGCCGTCGCTGGCCGTGGGGATGCGCCTGGAGGGACGACCTTGCGGTCGTCGAGCGCGACTGGGCGCTCGACAACCTCGGCTCGCGCGCCGAGAACCGGAACGTCTCCCCGTTTGGCCTCCGCGGTGCGGCCGGCAACGTCTGGGAGTGGACCTCGACTCCAGGGGGGGAAGACGATCTCAGGAAGTCAGTGACCGCGCCAGGTTCTCTGGATCTGATCTCATTGCGCGGCGGTTCCTTCGACTTCGACCGGTCGGTTGCGCGCTGTGCGTTTCGCCTCAGGAGCTTCGCCGGGGGCAGGTTCAGCGCTTTCGGTTTTCGTTGTGCGCGGGACGTGCCCGATGCCCCCTGATCCGTTGCCCCCTTACACATGATTCAGGGAGGTCGGTATGCCTGACCCTCGGGTCGGCGAGCCGGAAACCAGCCGCCCTCGGCCTGCGGTGGCGGTTCAGAAGTGCTACGACCTCGTGCTTTGGCTGATGCGGCACATTGAACGTTGCCCCCGCAGCCAGCGCTTCACGGAGGGAGACCGCCTCGCGGGCGCCGCTCTCGACGTGCTCGAGGCGCCGGTCGCGGCGGCCTACTCCCGCGACAAGGCGGATGTGCTCGAGCGCGCAAACCTCGGGCTGCAGCGAGCCCAGGACTTGACGGTACATCCAGAATCTCGGAAGTAGTTGCAGCTGGGCGACATCCTAGGGGCAAGGGCCGCCGACGCTACTCTGAGGGGCTCCAATATGGCACTGAGCTCTGGGCGATCTTTCGATTCGGGACAATCGCCACGCTGTATCTGGCCCGCGTCGCCGCGACGTAGAACTTTGATCGCGCCTCGTCAGCAAGCGATACCCCACCCTCCAAATAGGCAGTCATTGGCTTGGTGGCGTGGATGAGGACCCGGTCGAAGGTGGCGCCTTTCACCTGGCCGAAGTTCAGCGCCTTTTCCGAACGAGGCGCCGTCGCCTTGCTCCATCGAAGCTCTTGGGGGGAGTAGGCCGCACGATAGCTGTCGAGGTCACCGGGATCGACCAGGTAGACACCTCCATCACGAACGTCGGCGACGTTTCGAGAACACGTCCTTGGTAGGTCTGGATAGAGAGCATCTGCGAAATCGCAGATTGGTTGGTTGCAACGGTGACACTCCACCAACGCCTCGACCCCGAGTCTGCCAGCACCCTCCTGAGCTTCAATCCACTTCACGATCCTGGAACGACGGTACTGTCGGTAACGCGGTCCGGTGTTCGTCGAGTACACAGCCTGCCGCGGGTCGCAGACCGCTATCACCTGAATTCCGGTGCCTAGCAGGCGCTCCAAGAGATCCAGATCGTAGGCGGCGAGATCCTGCATCTCGTCGATGTAGATAGCGTCGTAGCACGCAGCGAGGCGAGCTACAACCTTACCGCCGGAGTCTCTGTCGAGCAGACACACAAGGTCAGAGACCGCGTCTTGGTAAACGTCGTTCTCGGAGTCGAGGAAGTAGCGTTCAAAGTCCGCTTTCCGGACCCAGCGCAGCGAGGACTGCTGCCTACGAGTTCGGAAGTTGATCGAACGGATGCGCCCGATGCTCGTCTTGTACGCCTGATATGGTTTGATGCCATCGCGGAGCAGGAACTCGAACCACGTCATGGCAGTGGTGCCGTGCTCTATTCCCTGACTTGCGCCCCAAAGGCGTGCCTCGACTTCCCTGAGGTTCTCGCGCGTGTAGGTTGTGATCAAGACCCGCCTCGATGGGTTGGCTAGCGCTTCATCCACCAGTATTTGGGTCTTACCGGAGCCGGCTGCAGCGATGATGACCCTACCCGGCGAGGGCATCGATCGCTTCCTCGACGTACGGCGGCCACGTCACAGGTTCAAGCGTGTCGTGAAACGCCAGGGCAACTTCGGTCTTGTGCTCGTTCGCGTAGACGAGAAACTCGTCGCCCGTGGCGAAAGACCTATCCAAGATCGAACTGATGCGCTGCAAGCCATTCGAAGCCAGGAGCTGGGGTTCCAGAGTAGTGAGGGAGTCGTCTTCACTGCGGACTACCGTGATGAAGCCGTGGACGGTGTAATCGGCGTACCGCTTGTCGACCTTACTGACGTGATCACCGTCGTTGTCAGCGACGACCACGCAAGTCCGTTGAAGCGGTACAGCCAGATCAAGGAAACGCTTCGCGGAGAGTCCGCGAACGGAGATGACGTCGATACCGTCCGCGAGGGCACGTCGGCGATGTCGGTCTCTGTAGGCACGCTGGAAGATCAACTCGTCGCTCGGGCCCTCGACGAGTACGACCTTTCTGGCGAGTACCAGACGGAGCGTGTCGTAGCCTGCGAGCTTCCTGAAATACTCCTGGGTACCAGACGGCAACGCCCCCAGACGCGTGGTCGTGTCACCCTCACCGAGGAGCATCAGCTGGTCGAGACCCAGCTTGTTCACCACGTAGGAGCTGTGGGTCGCCACAATAAGCTGCCTCCCCTCGCCTTGAGCCGCGACCCGGTCGACTAGGTTGTTCAAGTTCGCGAATGACAGGTGGTTCTCGGGTTCCTCGATGAGGATCACGTGCGAGTCCTCGAGCTTGCGTGCGAGCGCCAGCAGGATCTTGAGGCGGTTCTGTTCGCCGCTTCCGGAGAAGCGGAAGGGCAGTCGGTCAAGGTGCGGGGCGAGCGCCGACTCCCAGGCGTGGGGCCCAGATGTGTCGATCTCCATCGTCAGCGACTTCTCGGTGACGTCCCCTCTCTTGCCAGCCAGTGCGTCGTTCACGGCCCCAATCGCAGCGTCGGCGGCGAATCGCTCCTGATGCAAGCGGTAGCTGCGAGCCAACTGGGCTTGCTGCTTGCTATCGAGGGTCTCGGCGATGATCTTCTGGAGGTGGTAGTCCGCACCGCTTTGCAGCCGGATGCGCGACGCGTCAATCAGCGACGCCTTGACACGCACGGCGCGGACGTTTACCGGCTGCCCGGCAAAATCAGTCCAATCGACCCGGTAGAACTCGGTCGGGACTGTCTTGATCTCGGCGGGCGTGTCGAGGAAGGCCTTGTACTCATCTGCGAAGTCGGGGTCGAGTGCCGCGCGCAGCCTGTAGCCGGGTGCATCCTCGCGTTGCGAGTTGTTCTCCCCCTTCAGTTTGGCTAAGGCCTGCTCGTCCTCAAAGTAGACTTCAACCACCAACCCGGGCGGCTGGGGCCTGTCGCCTGCTTGGACGGCCTCCAGGTACTCACCAATCGCCGCCTGCGTTATGAAGTGGTGTGAGAACTCGGACTCGAAGAACCTGCTATTCACTCGTTTAGTGAGACAGAGGTTGATAGCTTCGAGTAGTGTCGACTTCCCTGACTCGTTGTCGCCGACCAGGATGTTCAGCCCGGGCCTGAACTCGATCGCGCTCGATCGGAATCGTTTGAAGTTCTGCAATACGACCTTTCGGATCATCGGTACTGCCCTCCTGGGACCCTCAGGGATGCCCGACCCATGAAATGAGCCTCTGACGATGGCAGCCGCGCCGTCGAAAGTTGTAAGTCCTTCCTGGGTTTCTGTCACCTGCGGGAGAATCCCGCTGCAGTATGGCGTTTGAGGGCATCCAAGCACCTCGATTGGAGTGCGCCTGAGACCACCTCGTGTAGATCACCGCCAAGAGATCCACGCCAGTGCTGGCGGCTTGATGGGTCGTACGTGGCCTCCCGAGCAGGCGACCCAGTCGGCGACCTTGGGGCTGCGGACGCATCTAGGATGACGCCGGCTCCGCCGGTGGCTCGGGGATGGCGGACGCGCAGCCCGACGTGACAAGGGAGACTGGGCTGCATGCCTACTGCGTCTCATGAGTACAAGTGATCCGTCGTGAGCATCGTACCATCTGAGGGGTCGTACAGTGGAGAGCGGAGATTCCCCTGCCCTCCGCGGGCCTCGTACGAGCTAGCGCTCGGCGCAGGGCTGGTGCGGCGAACCTCGGGTGGGTGGGCGGCGTCTGTGTCTCCGTGTCTTGGTGGTTGTTTTCGTCCGGAACGTCCGTGGATGCTGGCGGGTTATACACCGCGAATCACGGGCGGGAGCGTGACCATGGCGGAGCACGACGATGGGTATGGTCCGGAGTGTGAGGCCCGCTGGCAGCGGTGGCGCAGCTACGTCGACGAGGTCAGGGCAGGCGGGCGGCCGCCGTTTGACGAGCAGCTCGCGAGCCTCGAGAGAATCTACGCCGACTGGCCGGCGACAGCGGGTCCGCCACCGGTGTGGCGGCCCGGACCGGAGGAGCTCGAGGGCTCGAACCTCGCCCGGTTCATGGCCGAGGTGGGCGTCGGAAGCTACCGCGAGCTACATCACTGGTCGGTGACCCATCGCGGCGAGTTCTGGCAGCGGACCCTCGACCGGCTCGGGATCGTCCTTGAACAGCCTCCCGATCGGATCCTCGACGACAACCGTGGACCGCTTCACCTTCGCTGGCTGCCCGGCGCTCGGCTGAACATCGCCGACAGCTGTTTCCAGCGGCCGCCGTGCACGATCGCGATTGGCGGGTTATACACCGCGAATCACGGGCGGGAGCGTGACCATGGCGGAGCACGACGATGGGTATGGGCCGGAGTGTGAGGCCCGCTGGCAGCGGTGGCGCAGCTACGTCGACGAGGTCAGGGCAGGCGGGCGGCCGCCGTTTGACGAGCAGCTCGCGAGCCTCGAGAGAATCTACGCCGACTGGCCGGCGACAGCGGGTCCGCCACCGGTGTGGCGGCCCGGACCGGAGGAGCTCGAGGGCTCGAACCTCGCCCGGTTCATGGCCGAGGTGGGCGTCGGAAGCTACCGCGAGCTACATCACTGGTCGGTGACCCATCGCGGCGAGTTCTGGCAGCGGACCCTCGACCGGCTCGGGATCGTCCTTGAACAGCCTCCCGATCGGATCCTCGACGACAACCGTGGACCGCTTCACCCTCGCTGGCTGCCCGGCGCTCGGCTGAACATCGCCGACAGCTGTTTCCAGCGGCCGCCGTGCACGATCGCGATCGCCGTAGGGCGCGAGGGCTCCGACGAGGTCGAGATGGTCACCTTCGGTGAGCTCGAGGCCTTGGTCGACCGTTTCTCGGCCGGTCTCGAACGCCTGGGTCTGAAGCCGGGCGATCCGGTCGCGCTGTACATGCCGATGACCGTGGAGTGCATCGCCGCCTACCTCGGGGCGGTGCGGGCCGGCTGCCCGGTGGTTTCGATCGCTGACAGCTTCTCCGCCGAGGAGCTCGCGCGGCGGCTCGCCATCGGCGGGGCGCGGCTGGTGGTGACGGTCGATGCCTACGTTCGCGGCGGACGCACCGTCGACTTGGCCGCCAAGCTGCGTGCCGCCGACGCCGTCCGGGCGGTGGTGGTGCCGGCGGACCCGACGACGCCGTCGCTGCGTGCTGGCGACCTGGTGTGGGGAGAGATGCTGGCCGAAGCCAGTGCCGCGCGGAGGGTCGTCGCGGGCCCCGACGAGGTCACCAACGTGCTCTTTTCGTCCGGGACCACGGCCACCCCGAAGGCGATCCCGTGGACCCATCTGACCCCGATCAAGTGCGCCATGGACGGATGTTTCCACCACGACATCCAACCCGGCGACGTGGTCTGCTGGCCGACCAACATCGGCTGGATGATGGGACCGTGGCTGATCTACGCGGCGCTGGTCAACGGCGCGGCGGTCGCCCTCTGGGAGGGGAGTCCGGCGGACCCGGGTTTCGCACGCTTCGTTCGCCGGGCCGGCGTCACTATGCTCGGGGTGGTGCCGTCATTGGTCCGCGCGTGGCGGCAGTCCGGGACCTGGGAGGTCGCCGACTGGAGCGGCGTCCGGGTGCTCAGCTCCACCGGCGAGCCCTCCAACCGGCGCGACTACCTGTGGCTGATGAGCCTCACCGGCTACCGGGCGCCGGTGATCGAGTACTGCGGCGGGACCGAGATCGGCGGCGGGTACGTCACCGGGTCGGTCCTCCAGCCCGCGTCGCCCGCGACTTTCACCACGCCTGCGCTCGGTCTCGACCTTCACGTCCTCGACGAATCCGGACGGCCGGTCGCCGACGGCGAGATCGGCGAGGTCTTCATCGTTCCGCCGTCGATCGGGCTTTCCGAACGGCTGCTCAACCGCGACCACGACGAGGTCTACCACGAAGGATGCCCCGCCGGGCCGGCTGGCGAGGTGCTGCGCCGCCACGGTGACCAGATGGCGCGACTCCCACGCGGCTTCCTGCGCGCGCAGGGCCGTGCGGACGACGCCATGAACCTGGGCGGCATCAAGGTCAGCTCGCTCGAGCTCGAGCGCATCCTCGACGGCCATCCCTCCGTTTTCGAGAGCGCAGCGGTGGCGGTCCAGCCGGATGGGGGAGGGGGCGAGCGCCTGATCGTCTTCATCGTCCCACGCAGCGAGGTTGATACCCCGACGCTGCGAACCGAGCTCGGTCGCCTGATCGCCGATCACCTCAATCCGCTGTTCAAGATCCACGATCTGGTGATGGCTCAAAGGCTACCCCGGACTGCCTCCAACAAGCTGATGCGGCGAGAGCTACGGGCACAGTTCATGGCGGGCGGAGGGCTCGGCTGACGCCTGGGCGGTGTGCTAGGATGCGGCCACGAGCGGCAGCTAGCAGGCTGCGGCCAGACCTGTTTTCCAGGCACCTCCGGTCGTACGGGCCGGGCCGAGGGTGCAACGTCGGTGGAGACGCATGCCAGACGACCAGCCCACGCGCGGCAGCGACGGGACCGGCGCGGCATCCCGTCCGCGGGTCACCGGAATAGTGACCTGCTTCAATGAGGAGCACAACATCGCCGAGTGCATCGAGTCGCTCCTGTGGTGCGACGACATCATCGTCGTCGACTCGTACTCGAGCGACCGCACACCCGAGATCGCACAGTCCTACGAGAAGGTCCGCTTCTTCCAGCGGACCTACTACGGCGCCGGTGCCCAGAAGAACTGGGCGATGCAACATGTGACCAACGACTGGATCTTCCTGCTCGACGCTGACGAGCGCTGCACCCCCGAGCTGCGCGACGAGGTTCTGGAGTTGCTCACCTCCGAGCCATCAGCGAACGCCTACATGATCAACCGGCGGGTCTACTTCCTCGGCAAGCCGATCCGGTACTCGGGCTGGCAGCGCGACCGAGTCGCCCGCTTCTTCCGCCGCGGGACCGCCTACTACGAGAATCGGCGGGTCCACTCACTGCTCCACACCGCCGGACCGACGCCGCTCCTGCGCAACGAGATGCCGCATCACATGGTGGACCGGGCGTTTGACGAGTACACGTTTCGTCTCGCGCGCTACGGGCTGTGGGGTGCAGCCCAGTGCTGGCGCGAGGGCAAGCGTTCGGGCTTCAGCCACGTCGCTTTCCGCCCGCTGTGGCGGTTCGTGCGCACCTACATTGTCCAGCTCGGCGTCCTCGACGGCATGCGCGGCCTCGTCTTCTGTCTCCTCCAGGCCTACGGTACCTATGTCAAGTGGGCCATCCTGTGGGGTTGGCAGGTTAACGCTGCGCGCGGCATTGAGCCGGTGCTGCCCGAGTTCGACGACAGCGGCACGACATGGGCCGGCCTCAACCGGTTGATGGGCAAGGGTCCGGCGGCGAGCGAAGCGGTGCCGGAGGGTTGACGGACCGGTGCTGCTCTTCTTCCGCCGGCTGTGGCCCGACATTCGCCTGCACCGTGGACGACTGCTCCAGGCGCTGATCGGCGTGGTTATCGCGGCCGCTTCGGCGGCCGTTGTCGTGTACCTGATCAAGCCGGTCATGGACAAGATCTTCATCGCCCAGGACCGGCACATGCTCGCCCTGCTGCCGCCGGTCCTGGTCGTGCTGTATCTCCTCCAGGGCCTCGGGCGGTATGCCCAGAACTACCAGGTTGCCTGGGTCGGAGAAGACGTGGTCCGGCGCCTGCGCGACCGGCTGCTGGGACACGTGCTCGGGTTCGACCTGGCGTTCTTCAACCGCCTCCGCGGTGGCGAGCTGATCTCGCGAGTCACGAACGACATCAACCGGATCCGTGCGACCCTCACCCAGCACATCCCAATGGCCATCGAGGAGTCGTTCAAGATCGTCGCCCTGGTCGTGGTCGCCATCTACCAGAGCCCGCGGCTGTCGTTCTTCGGTCTCATCGTGTTGCCGCTCGCTGCGTGGCCGCTGGTCGAGCTGGCGCGGCGCATGAAGCGCCTCTCGCACCGCTCCCAGGAGAAGGACTCCGACATCACGGCCCGCCTGGCTGAGGTCTTCAACAACATGGAGATCATCAAGGCCCACTCCAGCGAGCCCTTCGAGCTGGAGCGTTTCGAGCGTGACAACCTGGAGTTTCGGCGGATCAACATGAAGGGTGTCCGCATCCGCCTGCTCACCAGCCCACTGATGGAACTGGTCGGGGCGATCGGTGTCGCCCTGGTGGTCTGGTTCGGCGGCCTCCAGATCATCGACAACCGGATGAGCGCAGGCCAGTTCACCTCGTTCGCGACTGCACTCTTCATGCTGTACACGCCGATCAAGCGTCTCTCCACGGTCTCGAACCAGATGTTCGAGGCCGTCGCGGCAACGGAGCGGATATTCGACATGCTCAATCGAGAGCCGGAGATTCGCAGCGGACCGCGCCTGATCGGGGGTCCCGTGACCGAGGTCGCCCTCGACGACGTCCACCTGAGCTACGGCGACACCAAGGCATTGAGCGGCGTCTCCCTGGCCGCTCAGCGCGGCGAGACCATCGCGCTGGTCGGCGACAGTGGCGGCGGCAAGACCTCACTTGTGAACCTGGTGCTGCGCTTGTACGACCCCACCGGCGGGACGGTGAGGATCAACGGTATCGACTGCCGCGAGCTCGACATCCGGGACCTGAGGGACCGCATCGGCATCGTCACCCAGCGGGTCTACATCTTCAACGACACCGTCGCTGCGAACGTCGCCTACGGGCGCGAACGCGATCCCGAGCGCATCGAGAAGGTCCTCCGTCAGGCTGGTGCGTGGGAGTTTGTCAGCCGGCTCTCGGGCGGGATCGATGCGGTGCTCGACGAGTTCGGCACCAACCTCTCCGGTGGCCAACGACAACGCCTCGCGATCGCGAGGGCGTTGTACAAGCGGCCCGACATCCTGATCCTCGACGAAGCGACCAGCGCGCTCGACAACCGCAGCGAGGCAGCGGTCCAGGACGCGCTCAGTCGCGTGCTCGGGACGTTGATCACTGTCATCATCGCCCACCGGCTGACGACGGTGCAGCTCGCCGACCGGATCTACGTCATGCGTGACGGCCGCATCGTCGGCGTCGGAACGGAGACTGAGCTCCTCGCCACATGCGCCGAGTACCGCCGCCTGGCGCGGGTCGAGCTCACCGAGGACGTGACCCCGGCAACCTGACCGCGAGCCCACTGCTGCCAAGACCTCACTCGGGAGCTGGTGAGAAGTACAGGCTAGGCGGGCAACGAGGTCCGAATCCTCCGGATTTGGCACTTTTCCCGCGCCGATGAGGACTTTGGCCGGAGGGTCGCCGCCAAGCTGGGCATCGACCTCGAGGCTGCAATGCGGAGCGTCCCGGGGCACGAGCACACGTGAGCTCTCAGGGCTCCCGGCACCCGCCCTCGAGTCTCTCGCAGCGGGTGGGCGCCCGCTCTCGCCTCGCCCCGCCGACGGGATTCCCGCCGGCGGGGCATTCCGTACGAGGTGCTCTCAGTCCATTACGATGGACGTGTAGACCAGGTCGTGAACCCCGCCGACCTTGACGTCCATCCCGTGGTACTCCATCAGCTGTGTGATCTGGCGCTTGCAGTTTGCGCACGCCGTGGCCACGAACTCCGCGCCGGTATCACGAACCTGCTCCATCTTCTTCTTGCCTGACACGGTCATCCGGAACTCGCGAATGTCGTCCATCGCCGCGAGACCGCCGCCACCGCCGCAGCACCAATTGTCCGTGCCCGACGGTGTCATCTCCCGGTAGTCCTCGCAGGCCGCATTGAGGATCACGCGCGGCTCCTCGACGATGCCGCAGCTGCGGCCGAAGTTGCACGGGTCGTGGTAGGTGACCGGATGGGGATTGCGGCTCTTGTCGAGCTTGAGAGTGCCGTTCTTGATCAGCTCGGCGGTGAACGGCAGCACGTTGCCGACAGTGAACGGGAGCTCACCCCACCACTTGCCCTTCTCCATCATGAACTTGAAGACTCGGTACGCATGACCGCACTCGCCGCACATGAAGTGCTTCACGCCGAGCCGCTTCGCCTCCTCGTAGTAGTGCTTGTTCTCGGCCTTCATCGCAGCGTCGTCGCCGGTGAACAGACCGTAGTTGGCCCCGTCGAAGTAGCGGGAGCTCATAGTCCAGCTCAGTCCGAGGACGTGGAAGATCTTTGCGACGGCCATGGTCGCCTCGGGGTTGACGAGCACGTCACCGGAGGGTGGAACGTAGAGGTAGTCGGCGCCCTCTACGTCGACCGGGATCCTGACCTTCACGCCGCACTCCTCTTCGATCTCCTCCTCGAGGAAGCTCACCGCGTCCTTGAACCCCTCCGATCCGCAGCCGTCCGTGTTGCCGGTCTCGAAAGAGATCCTGGTAATGTCGAGGAGCCGCTGGGGTGTCAGTCCGAGGGAGTGGACGATGGCGCGGCCCTTCCGGGCGATGACCGAGTTGTCGATGCCGAAGGGGCAGAACGTGGCGCACCGCCGACATCCGGTGCACTCGTAGAACCGCTCGACCCACTCTGCGATATCGCCCTCAGTGTAGTCGCTGGCCCCGGCGAGCGAGCCGAGGAGCTTCCCGCCCAGGGTCGTCTGCCGCTTGTAGAGCGACCGGATGAGGTCCGAACGAGAGGCAGGGTTGAACCGCTTCTCAGGAGCGCCATAGTAGACGGGGCACTGCTCGGCGCAGGTACCGCACTTGGCACAGATCTCCATGTAGACACGAAGTGGCGCCGGACCGTTTTCGATCGCCTCGACTGCCTTGAGCACCGTTTCACGCTCGGGCGGCGGAGGCGGCGGGGCAGTGAGTGGGGAGAACACGGGGTTGCCTGCAGCTGCGTCCATGTCGTCAGCTCCTCTTGATCGCGGCTTGAGTAAAGAACACGCCGCCGAAGTGGAGAATCTTGCTGAACGGGATGTACAGGAAGAGCACCTGGGCCAGGAAGAGGTGAGCCAGGAACCAACCGTTCTCCGGCACCACCGGCGAGAGCATCAACAGAGAAGAGAAGTACGCCCTCGACTCCGCCAGGTCGAAGTGTCCCAGCACGCGCATCGCGTTCCCGGTGAGAACGATCGCCAGGATCAGGAAGACCGCGAAATAGTCGCCGGGTGCAGAGATCTCGCGCACCCTGGCCACCACCATTCGGCGACCGATCAGGAGCACGATCATGAGCAGGATCATCACCCCGGCGGCACCGCCGACCACGGCCGACATCGTGTCGGCGTCGATGTGGAGCGTGGCCCACAGTGCGGGGAAGTCGATCACCACCCGCAGGTGACCGATCAGTATCAGGGCGAGCATCGCGTGGAACAACCACGACATGAGCCACAGAGCACGGTCGCTGCGGAAGAGACTGGGAAAGAAGAATGTCTCTTTGAGGACCGCCTTCGCAGTCCCATCGGGCGTCGTTGGAAACAGCGTCAGCTTGGGCTGCGCCAGCTTCTTCCACGTCCACAGCCGACTCAACATGGCCGAGACGAAGATGACGAAGGTCACCGGGGGCAACCCGACTGCGATCAGGGTCGACGCGCTGGACACGGCTCACCTCCTCGCCTTGCGCTCGAAAACCCTCGCGGTGCTCGGCGCGGCTTGACGACTGCGGAGCTGAAACCTACCGTGTGAGGCGAGGAGGAACGGCTGCCTCCGAGTACATCTCGGTGCGAGTCGCCCTCCACAGCACGGGTCCGGCGGATTGATGGTTGTCCAGGCCGTTCCGCCGGGCCTTTTTCGCCTTCAAACCTCTACGCGGTGGCGACTGGCTTCACCCCCACTCCGGTTATGTGTTGCTCGAGCTCGACCAACGAAAAGGCGCGCGGCAGCGCACCGTCGACGCTCTGTTCCACACTTCGAGGTCCGGCGCTCTCACCCTCGATGGCGAGGATGATCTCGACGCCCTCGATCCGGGTGTCGGAGGCCAGGTTCGCGCACAGGCTGGTTCTCGTCCTGTCCGAGAGCGCGCCGTCGATCACGACATACTCCGGTTTGAAGCGCTCCAAGGCGGCTGAGCACTCGTACTCACCGTCTACAAACGCGAGCTCGAGACGGCTCTCTTCGCTGTCTCTCGCGAGCCGTCGACGCAGCGCCTCGCTCGCCGTGACGACCAAGACCCTTCGGGGCCTCATGACGACCTCGCGATAGTAGGCGCACGCCTCGCATGAGGTCGTGCAGAATGTCCCCGCATAGCCGGACTCGGACGCCAGGCTGCTCATCTCGTAGCAACGGCGAGCGCGCGCCCGATAGACCAGGCACGACAGGCAACCTTCGCTGGGATCGCCGTCGGTCGCGTAGTACTCCCAGCAGTAGAAGAGCCCCCGGCCCTTCGCGGGGCGTGTGACGGCGCCGGTGCCCAGAAGCCGGTCGACGTCCTTGCGCGCCACGCGGTAGTGGCCACCGGCGGTCCTGACCGCCGAGAGACGTCCGCTCTTGATCCACTTGAGCACCGTGTCCGGTGTCACGCTGAGGAGCCTGGCCGCCTTGCCCGTCGAGAGGAGGGGGCCGCCCCGGGAGCGCTGTATGGGAAGATCCATAAATATCTATTTGTACCCATATCGGAAGGCTGTCAAGAGGGAATCCGATAAAATCGAGAAAATGTTTTCAAGACATCATCTCAAAACCAGAGGTCGTATTGGTCGAAGACTATAGTGGGGAAAGGCGGTTCTACCCAGCGGAACGGGACCCAGCTCGTGCGAGAGGCCGGAGGATGGCCGCCCGGTTTCGGCCAGAAGATGGTCTCGTAGGTCAGTGCCTGGACTCGTCGCGATCCCGCACCTGGCTCCGGCACAGAGCTCGCCAGAGCCTCGGCCCGGAGCTTGTCCGTTCGGGCAGTTGTCGTGGTGCTGCGGCTCAGTTCAGTCCGAGGTCGAAGGCCTTGCCGAGGAACACCGCCATCTGGTCTCGAGACAGCGGGTTGGTCGGGCAGTAGGCGCCGCCGCCGCAGCCGACCGTGACACCTCGCCGCGCGATGTCGTGGATGTAAGGGCAGCCCCCGTCGTCTGGTGGCACGTCGGTGAACACCGACACTCCGCCAACTGAGCAGTCGAAGTCGCCGAGGCCTGGTACGGTCCCGGTCGTCGGGATCGGCGAGCCGCCCGCGAGACCCTTGGCGAGGAAGACCGCCATCTGCCAGCGATCAACTGGCGCCGCCGGGCAGTAGTTGCCGCCGCCGCATCCGACGGTGATTGCCTGGGTGGCGAGGAAGTGGATCGCCGGGCAGCCGCCGTCCTCGGGAGGCACGTCGGCAAAGACCGAGTGGCCGCCGAGCGAGCAGTCGAAGTCACCCATGCCCGGCACCGTACCGGTTGTGGGGATCGGCCCACCGGCGAGGGTCTTCGCGAGAAAGACTGCCATCTGCCAACGGGAGACTGTCGCTTCCGGGCAGTAGCTGGTCGAGCTGCATCCGGCTGTGATGCCGTTGTGGAGCATGCGCTCGATGAACTGATAGGCCCAGAAGCTCGGCGGGACATCGGAGAAGCTCGCGCCGACATGCATCGTCCAGGTCGTCTCGACGCCGTGGACGGTGGTTTCCCTCACGTGGGCGTCGATGTGGAGCGCCGGACGATTGACCGGGTTGGCGAGCTTGAGCAGGTAGCAGTTTCCGGTCTTGTCGCGGCAGTTGACGACCTCCTGCATGGCCGGCACGCCGTAGCTGGCTTCACCGTCGACCAGGAAGGCTCCCAAGCCGGCGTCGGCTCCGAGGTCGGACAGCGATGCCGTCATCTGAGAGGGCAGGCAGCCGGCGGGGTACTTCCAGGTCGGAACGAGCTGGGCGGTCTCTCCGGGCTCGAAGACACCGTTGACGTTGGAAATCGTGCCGGTGGCGGAAAAGCCGTCAATCGAGGCGTCGAGCGGCAGGCAGCCGAGCTGGCACGGGGCGTTGGTCGGCAGCGCGAGGTGGGCGACGGTTGCGATCGAGGCTTTGGTGTAGGCCGTGAAGTAGGCCGGGTCGAGGTGCTGCCGGAGGTCGTTGGAGGTGTGGTAGTAGTCGTTGAAGTCGTCCTGGTCGTCTTCGATTGCGAGGATCGCAGCATAGCCGTGGTTCCAGAAGGAGGCGTGGTCGCTGGCGGTGATTCCATCCGGGTCGATGACGGGCGAAAGGTCGCCGGACAGACCGTAGACGCCGACCGCGTCGCTGAAGGTGGTGGCGATGGCGAGGTCGGCGGCGTAGCCGGGGTTGCCGGTTGTCCGGGTGTGGAGCCGCAACACAGGCCCGCCGAGATCGTCCCACGCGATCATGTCCATGTTATAGACCGCCACCACGTTGTCGCCGTCGTTCTCGACCTTGGTGGCATAGCGTCCGCTGCCGAGCAGACCCTGCTCCTCGCCGGTGACCAGCACGAACCGTACCGTGCGCTGGAACCATCGGGACGCCATCACGTCCGCCGCCTGAAGGACGGCGGCCGAACCGCTGCCGTTGTCGTCTGCGCCCGGGGCCGGTCCGGACGAAGGCATGTCGTCGAGATGGGCGATGACGATCACGATCTCGTCGGGGTCGGTGGCGCCACGCTTGGTGGCGATGACGTTGCGTCCGCTGTATCCGCCCGACGACCAGTTGTGGTACTCGACATCGAGGCCGAGCGCCTCGAGCTGTTCGAAGGCGTACTGGGTGGCCTTCTGGATCGGGGTCCCGGAGCCGGTGTTGCGGGTGGCGATGGTGTACGGGCTGCCGCCGATCGTGACCGCAGCCTCGCCCGAGATCCCCCCGAGGAGGTCCCAGAGATCCGTTTGCTGGACCTCGGAGAGCATCGCGGCCACGCGTGCGTCGTAGACCACGGCGTCGGGTAAAGCCGCCGGCCGCGCAGCCTTGAGCGACATCGGAGTGCCGTCGAGCAGCACCAGGTCGAAACCGAGCTCGGCGAGCGGTCCCTCGAGGCCGGGCACGGCACGCAGGACGATGTGGCGCCCGTCGTCGAGCAGGATCTGGAATCGGGACGCTGCCAGGCGTCGAGCGCCTGGTCGCCGCTCGAGGGCGAGCCACCAACCGGCGTGCGTGACCGAGGAGTCGATGACCTCGGCCTGCGGGTGCCCGGCCATTTCGGAGGGACCGAGCAGCGCGAGCGCATACTCCCGGCCCGAGGCGTCGACGACGTCGGCGAGGACGGGAACCCCGAGCTCGGTGATGCCTGTTTCGATCGCCAGACGGACCAGGGACGCCTCCCTGGGTACGGCTGCCGAAGCGGCAGCGGCGGCAACGAGCAGCGCCGCCAGGGACAGGGCCGCGAGGACCACGGACCGTCCCGCAGAGCATCGCCTCATCGGTTCCTCCGACGTGAGCGCGCTCAATATCTTGGGTTGTGACACTGCATAGCCCAAGATGTTGTCTCAATTGGGGCGCCCACAGCGAGAGGCTAGCACATCAGCAAGGTGCGACGCCATGACCGCGGCGGGTGGCGGGAGCGTCTCACGATCTCGCGAGTGCGGGTACGGATGCTCCAGCCGGCGCAGGCTCGCTCGCAGCGCGGCGTCGTGAGACGTGCAGGCTTGGGAGTTCGCTGCGGCCGGACATTGCAGCGAGGGTTGTGCGCCAGTCGAGGGGAGCGCCGGGGCCCCCGGGCTCGGCGAACAGCGGGCTGGAGAGGTCCGCGGCGGGGAGCCCGGGGTGTCTGTCCGGGCGCCGGCTCGAAGCTGGCGGCTGGTGCCGATGACGACGAAACGCGAACATGCTCCACCCCCGGGGTCCGGATCTCTTATCTCCTCTACGGAGCCCGAGGTCACGGCGTCGCGAAGCGCTGATCAGGGCGACGTGGCGCTCTCAACCTGCTCCCAGACACGCAATAGGTTGCTTCCGCGAATCTTGGCGATGTCCTGATCGGAGTAACCCCGGCGCCCCATCTCCGCGATCAGGTTCGGGTAGGCCGTCGCGCTGCCGGTTCCCTGCTCAGAGGCCGGCACAGAGATCGACTTGAACGCGACGTCTCGTCCGCCGGCGTGAGCGCTGACCCAGTCGAGCTGCCGTGCAACGCCGGGAGCGCTTGCCTCGGAACTTCCACGCTTCGCCGCCTGAACGCCACACTTGGAGCAGGGACCCGCCGCGGGCGCCACCGATCGTGATCCCAGGAGGAGCTCATCGATGGCGTACTTTCCACGCGACTTCGCCGAACCGCTCCCGCTCGCTTCCGCGCCGACCGCAGCGCCGGCCCGCGGTGAGCTCCTCCTGATCAACCCCTTCTACCGCAAAGACCCCGTCGGGAGCTTCGGCAAGCACGTGCTGACACCGGCGCTGGCTCTGCCCCTGCTGGCGGCGGCGACGCCGCCGTCATGGAAGGTGCGGATCTGGGATGAAAACCTCCTCCAAGGGCCGCCGCCCTCGCGTCCGTTCCCCGAGGTGGTCGGGATCACGGTCCACCTCACCTTCGCAGCACGCGCCTATCAGCTCGCCGACTGGTATCGCTCGCGCGGCGCGAAGGTCGTGCTCGGCGGCCCGCACGTTTCGGCGTGTCCGGACGAGGCGGAGGCGCACGCCGACGTCGTGGTCGTCGGCGACGGTGTTCCGGTGTGGGCGGACGTGCTGTTCGACCTGCGTGCGGGAAGGGCATGGCGGCGCTCCACCGGTTCCTACTTCGAGCCGCACTACGCGCTTCACCCGGAGCCGCGCCGGGACCTGCTCCCGCGCGGCGCCTTCCTGACCCGTTCCAGCGTCGTGGCGACCCGGGGCTGCCACAACCGGTGCCGCTTCTGCGTGCTCTCCACCGAGGGCGTGCCGATGCCGCGCCAGGCGATCCCCGTCGAGCGGGTGGTCGAAGCGATCCGCACCGCGGACGAGCCCTACTCGGTCTTCCTCGACAACAACCTCGGGTCCGATAGGGCCTACCTCCGTGCGCTGTGCCGGGCGCTCGAGCCGGAGGAGCGGCTGTGGAGCGCCGCCGTCAGCCTCGATGTCGCCGATGAGCCGGAGCTGCCGGCGGCGATGGCGCGCGCGGGCTGCACCGGGGTGTTCATCGGCTTCGAGAGCGTGGCCGAGGACAGCCTCGAGGAGTCCGGGAAGCGGGCTCCCTCGAGCGCGGTCGCGGCGAGCCTCGTCGAGAGGTTCCATGAGGCCGGCATCCAGGTCAACGGGAGCTTCGTGCTCGGGTTCGACCACGACGGGCCTGACGTCTTCACCCGTACCGTGGAGTGGATCGAGGCCGCACGCCTCGAGTGTGCGACCTTTCACATCCTCACGCCGTACCCCGGGACGCCGCTGTTCCGCCGGCTGGACGCCGAGGGCCGTCTCCTGCACCGCGACTGGAGCCTCTACGACACCGCGCACGCTGTCTTTCGTCCACGTCTGATGTGCCCCGAAGAGCTCGAGACCGGCTACGCGTGGTGCTACCGGACGCTGTTCTCCCCGGGCTCGATGTGGCGCAGGCGACCGGCCCACGCCGCCGCAGTCCCGGCCTACCTGGCGTCGAGCCTGCTCTACAAGCGCTGCAACCGGCTGTGGGCCTTCCTGATCCGGCATCGGATGGTGCACACGGTGTGGCGCCCGCTGGTGATGGCGGCTCGGAGACGGCACCTCGCGGCCCGCCGACGGACACGCAGGGGGGTGGGCCGTGCAGAGCTCGCGGCCGCGCCGGAGAGCGGGCGATGAGCGCCCCGCCCCTCGAGCACCTCGCGGTGATCATGGACGGCAACGGACGCTGGGCCGAGCGCCGGCGCCTGCCGCGCTCGGCTGGCCACCGCGCCGGGGCGCGCGCCCTGCGCCGACTGGTCGAGGAGTCCTGTCGGATCGGCGTTCCCTGGCTGACGGTGTTTGCCTTTTCGACCGAGAACTGGGACCGGCCGTCGGACGAGGTCGACGGGCTCATGGAGCTGCTGGCGGCGTTCCTGGTCGCCGAGCGGCCGAGCCTGATCCGGCACCGCATCGAGCTTCGGATTCTGGGCGATGCTGCCCGCCTGCCGGAGCGGCCGCGGGCCCTTGTGACTAAGACCTGTGCGGCGACCGCGGGTCTCGGCGGAATGCGCCTCGCCCTGGCCCTGTCCTACGGCGGGCGCGATGAGCTGGTGCGCTGCGTCCGGAGCATGGCGGAGGACGCCGCGGCAGGCCGGCTCGACCCCGGGCACATCGACGCCAAGCAGGTGGCCGAGCGGCTCGATACCCGCGGCGGTCCCGATCCCGACCTCGTGATCCGGACCGGGGGTGAGCAGCGCTTGTCGAACTTCCTCCTCTGGCAGAGCGCGTACAGCGAGCTGTACTTCACGCCCACACTGTGGCCGGACTTCGGCCCGGCCGAGCTCGAATCGGCACTCGGATGGTACGCAGGCCGCCGGCGAACGTTCGGCTCGCTGTTCGGCGCGGGTTCTTGCAGGGCGGACCGTCAAACCGGCACACGTGCGCGAAGGAAGAGCGCGCGGGTTGTTGTTCCGTCCCAGCTCAGCGGGGCGGGATGACCACCGCCTCGCCCACAAGGACCTCCTCTCCGTGCGGCCTCCTGCGCGTCAGTCTAGCGCTTCGGGTGAGCCTGGATTCGGCCGGCTCTCGACCCGGTTCAAACCCATCGGGGGCGCAGAGCATCTCAACGGTCGGATGGCGAGAGATCCGGTCCCTGCCAACGGGACCGCGTAAGGGGGAACGGACATGACACACGCCAGACGGCTCGCGATCGGAATGACGGTCCTTCTCCTCGCGGCCGGGCTCGCCTGGGCCGCGGACAACACCGAGACCTTCGACAAGACCTACCCGCTCGCCGCGGACGGCCGGGTCAGCGTCGAGAACATCAACGGCGACCTGCACATTGAGGTCTGGGACCGGAGCGAGGTCCACGTCGTGGCGGTCAAGGAGGCGGAGTCCTCCGAGGCCCTCCAGGCGCTTGAGGTCAAAGTGAACGCCTCGGCCAACAGCCTGTCCATCGAGACCAAGTACCCGAGCTCGGACGGTTGGGGTTTCTGGAAGCGCGGCCACGGCCATCTGCAGGTCGACTATACGCTCACGATCCCACGCGGCGCGCGCGTGAGCGGTGTCGATCTGGTCAACGGAAGCATGGACGTTTCCGGCGTCGAGGGCGGTATCGAGGCCGAGACCGTAAACGGCGCCATTCGCGCGCGCAACGTCCGCGGTCTCGTCGATCTGAACACGGTCAATGGGACGCTCGAGGTAGAGTACGGTCTCCTCGAGCGCTCGGATCGGATTCACCTCGAGTCCGTCAATGGCACCATCGAGCTGACGCTGCCCAAGTCCACCGGTGCCGACATCCAGGCGGAGACGGTCAACGGCAGCATCCGAAACGATTTTGGCGTCGAGGTCAAGAAGGGTCGCTGGGTCGGCTCCTCGATGCGCGGCTCCATCGGCAGCGGCGGGGGAGAGATCAACCTCGAGACCGTGAACGGCGCGATCCGAGTGAACGCGAGCTGAGCTCACATCACACTCCGAGAGGGACTTCGGCCCCGCGGCACCCGCGGGGCCGCTTTCGTCACGGGTCCGTGGCGTCGTCCGTTGGCGGCTCGCGAAGCGGCGTCGCGAACACTGTTCGCCACCGCCGGATGACAACCTTGCCGGGGGCCAGCCCGCGAGGCTTGCTGACGTCTGCGGCGAGGGTCGCGTGGACCGCGACCCGGCCGCCGAGACGCGCCTTAGAGTACCCGGCGGCAAGCGAGGCCGCGAAGCTCTCGGTCGCCTTCGGCAGGCGCGCGAGGCCGTCCGGGTTGCGGACCACGACGTGTGAGCCCGACTCGCTCGCGACGTGGAACCAGAAGTCCTGCGCTCCGGCGAGCTTGAGACTGAGCACATCGTTGTCGCGTGCGGTGCGCCCGACCAGGACCACCATCCCGTCGGGCGAGATGAACCGGCGTGCGATCGACACGCCCTGCCACAGGCCCCGGTCGGGGTCGGTGGGCTCCGGCGGCCCCCTCCGGTCGTCTCGACGACGCACCACGAGGGCATGGTAGCCGAGCCAGGGCTTGCGGACGGATCCTGAGCCACCCTGTAACTCTCCCCGTCCTCGAGTGTCGTAGGGTGTGAAGCGAACGATGAGGAGTGGAATCAGGGTGGAGACGGCACACCACAACGGGACCGCGTTCTGGCACGAGGCGTACCAGCTGCACGGCCCTTCGGTGCTGGCCTTCCTCCGCAGTCGACTGAGCTCGCGCGACGACGCGGACGAGATGCTGCAGGAGACCTTCGTGCGTGTGATGCGGGCGGGGGCCGACCTGCCCGACCAGCGCCGTGCCCGCGCCTACCTGTTCACCACTGCACACAACCTCGCGCGCAATCACTGGCGGCGGCAGCGAGTGTCGCCGCTGGTTCCAGGTGAGGCCGGGACCGAGGTCGCCGACAATGACACGGCCGACACCCGCGCCCGTCTGCGTTCCCTGTTCGAGCGCCTCGAGCACCTGATCGAAGGGCTAGCTCCAGCTCACCGTACCGCCTTCCAGCTCGGTGTTCTCGACCGGCTGGCGTACCGAGAGATTGCCGAGCGCACCGGGTGGAGCCTCGCCCAGGTCAAGATCAACGTCTACCGCGCCCGCCGCAAGGTCGTCGAGGGTCTCGCCGACCTGCTGCCGGGGGGGGAGGTCCGAGCATGAGCAGCTGCGAAGCCTTCGAAATCGAGCTGTCCGCCTGGGTGGACGGCGAGCTGACCGCCGTCGAGTCCAAGGCGGTCGTCGACCATCTCGCGATGTGTAGGTCCTGCCGAGACTTCTACCTGGCGATCCGCGGTCTCGACGCGGCAGTTGGAGAGCTCGGCGCTGCTCGCGAGGCCGACCTGCCACCAGAGTTGTGGGCGCGGATCGAGCGCAGCAGCCGGGAGCCGGCGCGCGAGCAGGTGTTCGCCACTACCGCGCCCAGACGTCGCGAGTGGGCGAAGTGGGCGCTCAAGGCGGCCGCCGTCGTGGTTGCTGCCGCAGGTCTCCTGGCGCTGATCCGAGATGTCGTGGTGCCACGTTCCAACGACGGCCGGGTCGTCACGATCAGGGTCGCCAGCAACCCGTCGGGGATGAGCGACGACCGCTTCCTGACCCTTGCGGGCGAGCTGCTCCGCGCCGACCCGCGCTATCACGAGGCGATGCGGGATCTGCTCGGCGAGGTCCGGCGGATGCGGCCGACGGTCGAAGGGTCGCTCGACCGGGCCGTGGTCGCGGCGGACCGCTCCGTCGCTCCGGCTCGCGATGACGAGCTCCCGGCCGATCGCAGACCGGCGCCGAAGCTGTCTTATTGACACCGAAGAAGATCGCGGCCGCTGCCGCAGGGGGGATGAGATGAAACGAGCGAAACTGGTGGCGCTGACGGCAGTGGTGGGGCTGATCGCGGGCGTGGGCGCGGTGTTCGCCAGCCCCAACGACGGCTACCTCTACGGCGCCGTGACCACACGCTCCGGCAACAGCTACACGGGGCTGCTGCGCTGGGGCACCGAGGAGGCCTTCTGGGACGATCTCTTCCAGTCGGCGAAAGAGGACCTGCCGTACCGCGACTACGCCGAGAAGCGCCAGAAGCTCGAGGACGACGACCGCGGCGGCGGCTGGGACTGGCTCAAGGTCTTCGGCCGGCGGGTGCGGATCGGCTGGGGCGACGGTACCCGGGTGTTCATCGCACGCTTCGGTGACATCCGTTCGATCAAGGTGACCGGCTCCGACTCGGCGGACGTGGTGATGAAGAGCGGTGCCGAGATCGCGGTCGAGGGCTATGCCAACGACGTCGGGGCGACGATCCACGTCAGCGATCCCAGCCTGGGTGAGATCGACATCGAGTGGAAGAAGATCGACACCATCGTGTTCGCGGCAACTCCTGCTTCTGTGCGGCCCCGGGCCACTCGTCTCGCCGGGAAGGTCACCACCCGATCGGGGAGCTTCGACGGTTTCATCCAATGGGACAGCCAGGAGTGCCTGTCGACGGATCGCCTCGACGGGGACTCGGACGACGGACGGGTTTCTATCGAGATGGGCACCCTGCGCAGCATCGAACGCCGCTCGTCGAGGAGCTCTCGGGTCACCCTGGCCGATGGGCGCGAGCTGGTCCTCGAGGGCACCAACGACGTCAATGACGAGATCCGCGGCATTCTCGTCGAGGACCCGCGGTTCGGACGCGTCAAAGTGCCGTGGGATGAGTTCGACCGGGCGGACTTCGAGTCTGAAAAAGGCAGTGGACGCAGCTACGACAGCTACCCTTCGGGGGGTCCTCTGCACGGCACGGTGACCGCCGACGACGGCACCGTGCTCGCGGGACGCATCGTCTACGACCTCGACGAGGAGGAGACCTGGGAGATGCTCAACGGGGAGCGGGACGGCGTGTCCTACGATATCCCGTTCGAGCGGGTGGCCGCGATCGAGCCCCGCGGACGGTCCTCGAGTCGGGTCGTGCTGGCCAGCGGCGAGGAGCTTGTCCTCGAGGACGGGCAAGACGTTTCCGACAGCAACGACGGGGTGCTGGTCTTCGCCGAAGGCGCGGCGCGGCCGACCTACGTGCCGTGGCGGAAGGTCCGCCGCATCGAGCTGCGGCACTGAGTCACGCTGCCGGATCGACCCCTCTCCGCGATTCCGGGAGAGGGGTCGATCGAACGTCTCGAGCCCTGGAAGGAACCTCCCGAATGCCCTGTTCCATCGCACGGGAGGAGAGAAGATGACTGCATCGATCGCCGTCGGCCAGCCCGTGCCACCGTTCACCCTGCCCGACCAGGACGGGACTCCCGTCTCTCTTGCCGATCTCGCCGGTCGCTGGGTCGTGCTCTACTTCTACCCCAGGGACGACACTCCGGGGTGCACCACTGAAGCGTGTGAGTTCACCAGCTCACTGGCCGAGTTCCGGGGTCTTGACGCTGTGGTCCTGGGCTGCAGCCCCGACACGCCCCAAAAACACCGGAGCTTCATCGCCAAGCATGATCTCGAGGTCCGCCTCCTGAGCGATCCCGATCATGCGGTCATGGAGCGCTACGGTGCCTGGGGCGAGAAGACGATGTACGGCAGGACCACCATGGGCGTGATCCGCTCGACGGTGTTGATCGATCCCCAGGGGACCGTGGTGCACCACTGGCCGAGGGTCAAGGCCTCAGGTCATGCGGCCAAGGTGCGCGAGCGCCTCGCCGAGCTGCGCCCTGAGCAGGAGTGAACCACAGAGGCACGGAGGCCACAGAGAGACACAGAGAGGCGTTTCTGCTCGGCGACGGGAGTCGCCGAGCACGCGATGTCTCTCTCTGTGCTCCTCCCGGGTCAGAAGTCCATTCGGTTTGACGACATTCAGTAAGGCAGCTTCTCGGACGAGATCGGTCTGCACTTCTTGGTTACTGCGCCGCTTCGCGGCTTGTGACGCACCCCGATCAGCCCGCTCCTGCTGTCGTCCTCGCTTCGCGATGACGACGCGATCGCTGGGCTGCTCGCGGCGAGTTCTCGGCAGCCCGGCATACCACAGGACCTCGATCCTGACCCCGCCACGCGCTGCCTGCTGCCAGCTGCCCGACCCCCGGATTCTGTCCCACGCCCCTTGCGGTTCGGCCCAGCTACTTCCGCCCCAGCGTTGGAGTTCGGGATCACGCTGCCGGCTGCGGGCCGCGGGGAGCCGGGAACGGGACGTCGGGGCGTCGCCGGCCGGAATGCCGAACCCGACCCCGCCGCCGGCTGCCTGCCGCCCGTCCCCCGGACTCGGGCGCCGGATGCCTGTAGCTCCCAGCCGGCCGCGCTGCCATCCCGTACAATTCTGGAGCTGGGGGGTTCCGGCACCGAATGGGCGAACCCCAGGTCCCGGAGGTGGGTATGTCGCGCTGCTTCGGTTTCGTTTCCCGTCTGGGCATCGGTTCTGTGCTGGTTCTCGTGGCCTGCGTCGCCGGCGGGCCAGCACTGCAGGACACTCGGCCGTCAGGCCCGTACCTTGGCCAGGCGTTTCCGGGGAGCGAGGCGAAGCTGTTCGCGCCGGGATTCGTCTCGACCGACGGCTTTGAGCGGGACGCCGCCTTGACCCCGGACGGCCGGACCTTCTACTTCACCGTCATCCTCGGCGAAGCCTCGGCGATCATGGTCACTGCGGAGGGCGCCGACGGCCGCTGGAGCACCCCCGAGGTGGCGTCGTTCTCAGGGCGTTGGCGCGACCTCGAGCCGGCGATCGCGCCGGACGGCTCGCGCTTCTTCTTCGCCTCCAACCGCCCGGGTCCGGGGCGCGGCCCCGACCGCAGCGACTCGGACATCTGGGCTATGGAGCGCCTCGGCGAGAGCTGGGGCGAGCCCCATCGGCTCGGGTCGGAGGTGAACACCGAGAGCGACGAGTGGTACCCGTCGGTGACGCGTGACGGAACGGTCTACTTCACGCGCACAGAGGGCGATCGTGAGGGCATCTGGCGGACCCGCGAGGGCGGCGACGGTTTCGCCCGTGCAGAGCGGCTTCCGGAGGCGGTCAACACCACGCCGGCGCAGTTCAACGCGTACATCATGCCGGACGAAAGCGCGCTCATCTTCGCCTCCGGGCCCCGCGCCGGAGGGGTCGGGCGATCGGACTACTACATCAGCTTCCGAAGCAAGGATGACACCTGGAGCGAGGCGGTGAATCTCGGACCCGCGGTCAACAGCGCGGCCAACGAGTACTGCCCCTATGTGACCCCGGACGGACGCTACTTCATCTTCAACAGCATGCGCACCACGGTTGCGCCTCCCGCTGACGGCGCCCGCTGGAGCTATGCGGATCTGCGCCGGGCCGCGGACGGACCCGGCAACGGTCAGTCGGACATCTACTGGATCGACGCCGCGTTCCTCGAGACCCTCCGCCCCGGGCAGAGCTGAGTCGGGAGAAGCGAGAGGCGAGACGCGAGAAGTGCGGAGGTTTCGGTCAGGTTCCAACCGAAACCGCCGCCAGGTCGCGGGCGACAGCCAGCGCAAGGCGCCAGGACCTGCGAGACCGCTCGCCCGTCCTTGCGTCTAGCCTCTAGCGTCTAGCGTCTAGCGTCTAGCGTCTAACGTCTAACGTCTAACGTCTAACGTCTAACGTCTAGCGTCTAACGTCTAACGTCTCGCGCCTCGTGGCGGCGCTCCGCGTCGCGGGCGACCCGGCGACCCTCGTCCTCGTCGACCCTCGTGAGCAGAGCTCCGCCGATCAGGAAGAAGGCGACCAGGGCGAAGATCGCGTGCCGGCCGGAGCCGGTGACGTCGCTGACCACGGCGAACACCAGGGGTCCGAAGATCCCCGCGAACTTCGACGACGCGCCGTAGAAGCCGAAAAACTCTGCCGTCTTGTGACGCGGAACCATGGACGCGAACAGCGAGCGGCTGAGCGCCTGGCTGCCTCCTTGGACGGTGCCGACTACCGCCGCGAGGGCGTAGAACTGCCACGCGGTGTGGATCGCGAGGCCCGCGAGGCTGATGCCGACGTAGACCGTGAGCGCCGCGAGTACGGCGCGGCGCGGACCGATCGAGGCCCCCAGGCGTCCGAAGGCAAGCGAGCTCGGGTAGCCGATGAACTGAGTCAGGATCAATGCGCCGATCAGGTGGGGTAGGCCGATGCCGATCTCGGAGCCAAACGCCGTGGCCATGCGGAACACGGTCGAGATGCCGTCGTTGTAGATCCAGAACGCGGCCAGGAAGATGAGCAGCTGGCGGTAGGTCCTGAGCTCGGCGAAGGTGGCGCCGAGGCGCCGCAACCCGGCGCGCAGAGGGGTGGCTCGGGGTTCGAGGCAGCGGTCGGCAGGAGGCTCGGGGACGCGGTGGAAAAGGGGAAGCGAGAATGCGGCCCACCACACGGCGACGCTGGCGAACGAGGCCCGCACCGCAGCACCGGTGTCGGGAATGCCGAACAGATGGGGCCGGATGACCCAGAGTGCATTGACGACGAGCAGGAGACCGCCCCCGAGGTAACCCCACGCGTAGCCCCGGGCGGAGATCCGGTCGAGCTCGGGACCCTGGGCAAGCCCGGGCAGGAGCGACTCGTAGAAGACGTTCGCAGTGGAAAAGCCGATCTGAGCGAGGACGAAGAGCCCTGCAGCGAGCATCCAGGTGGCCGTGCCGACGGTCACTGTCGCGGCGGTCGCGAGCACGCCGAGGCCGGTGAACGCTGCGAGCAACGCCTTCCGTCGCCCGGTGTGGTCCGCGATGGACCCGAGCAGGGGGGCGGTGAAGGCGACCACGACCAGGGCGAGTGCGACGGTGTAGCCCCAGGCAGCGGTCGCCTTCGCCGGCGCCATCCCGGCGGCCTCGGCGACGGTGCGGAAGAACGGCGGGTACATCGCGGCCATCATCGTCGTGGCGAATGCGGAGTTGGCCCAGTCGTAGAGACACCACGCGCGAACCGCTCGCGCGTGATCGCCGTTGCGGTCCTCGGCGGGCGCCGCGGCCCCGGGCCGCGGGAGGCTCGATCCGTGAGGTTCGTGCATCGGGAGCCGGTTGTCGGGAGGTCCGGAGCTCAGCGCCGGCGGTCAGGGGGGCTGGCGCTCCCGTCGAGCGCCGCAAGCCGTGCTGCGGCGCGCGCGTCGTCGGGTGCGACCTCAAGGGCCTGGGCCAGCGCTCGCCGCTCGCGGTCCTCCCGTCCCCGCCGCCGCCAGTAGGAGGCCAGCTCCAGCCAGGCATCGACGAAGCGAGGGTCGAGCTCCAGTGCCTGTTTGAGGCGGGCCAGGGCTCGCTCGCCCCACATCGGGTTGGTGGTCATGAGTCGGGCGAGCTTGAGGAGCGCCTCGGGCTCGGGCTCGAGGGCGCATGCCGCCTCCAGCAGGGTGTAGGCGGTGTGGCGGTCGCCGGTGCGCAGCGCCTGGTCGGCACGCCGGAGGTTCGCCTGCACGATCGCCTGGCGGGCCTGGTTTCGCGGTGTGACCTGCTGTGCCGGTCGTGAGGCGGCACGACGCCCGGCCTGCAGCTGTCCGGCGTGGTGGATGCGGTTGTAGGCGACCCTCGAGGTCGGATCGATCAGGGTCTCATAGGCGGTTCGGATCCTCTCGTAGGCTTGTGCTGAGCTCGTTTCCGAGGTCCGCGAGGTGGGTCGACCGCGTTGTTCGAGTCGGGTCGAACCGGGCTGCGAGACGGGTCCAGGCGGTCTCAATGTCGGTATAGGAGGCGCCCGCCTCGAGCCCGAGGACGGCGTAGTGGTCTCGTTCCGACGTCTCCTTCATGAAACGGGCCACGATCGCGCGCTCCTCGAGCTGTGCATCCGACCAGGCGGCGGTCGGGCCGGCACGTGGCGTGGGCGGAGCATCGATGACGGCGCCCGAGGGGGCGACGGCGCCGCACAAGACGAGCGGCAGCAGAGCACGGCGCAGTGCATCCGTGGGCATCAGGTTGCCCGAGCTGAGGTCGTCGAGCGTGTGCGGCAGGGCAAGCGCGTGCAGTACCCGACGCTCGTCTGGGGTCGCGTCAAGCCGGGCCGCGAGCACGGACGGTGCGCCCACGGATCGGTAGGCCCGGCCGGGCTCGGTGAGCATCCGCGGCATCTCCCGCTCTGCGTCGAGCATCCGGGCGGCGGCGAGGATGAGCCGCGCCGTGGCGTGGTCGGGCAGGGTGTCGGGCTGGCGATGGTCGAGGCCGTCGTCGAAGCTCAGCTGTCGCCGCGGCTCGGTCGTCGCCCGGCTGAGGATGACGAGTCCCAGCTCTTCGAGCTCGCGGTTGAGCGTGGGCTCGTCGATGAGCCCGCGATCCACGAGTATGCGGCCTATCGGGGCGGTGTCGGGGCCCGATTGCGCGAGCAGTGCGAGCGCCAGCTGGGCCTCTCGGACCCTGTCGCGTCCCGCAAGCCATGCGCCGAGCCGCTCGAGCTCGAATGTGGAACGCGCTGCGCGGAGGCGCCCCTCGCGGAACACCATCACGCGCCGCCCGGAACCCCCCAGGACGGCAAGCGCTCCGGTCGCGCGGCGGCTGCTCAGGTCTGCGAGAATCGCGGGCAACGACCGCCGGTCGAGCGGATCGACGGTTGGCATTGCGTCGGCTGCCATCGGGCGCCTCCCCAGAGCCGCGGGTTCGGGTTCAAATCGTGACGGTATCTCGTTGCTACGACTCTACCCGATCACAGATTCGCCTGGCAAGCCTGAGCAGCTCAGCAGAGGCTTTGACCTGCGAATCGAAGCGGGTGTTTCCCGCGAGCATCCTTCGCCTCATGCGCGAAGCGCATCGAGGGAAGTCGTGGTGGTGTATTGAGCCATGGAATGCGTCGCACGAGGAGCCAGACTCCCTCGGGGTCAATGTGGCACCGATTTCTAAAGCTCGCGCAACGCGGCGGCGATCGGAAGTCGCGCTGCGCGGATCGCCGGTAGCAGGCCACCCACGGCACCCATGATGAGGGCGAAGGCGAGACCGAAGACGAGCAGGTCGGGCGTGACCCGGAATGCGAATGCGAGGTGGGAGAAGGTCTGCCAGTTGATCGTACCCGTCGTGAAACCGTTCATGGGCAGCACCGCCACGCAGCCGAGGACGCCGCCGACGGCGGCGATCAGCAGCGATTCGGCGAGAAACGACAGCACGACGCTGCCGCCGCCGAATCCGAGCGCGCGCATGGTGGCGATCTCGCGGGCACGGGCCGCAACCGCGGAGTACATCGTGTTGAGCGCCCCGAAGACCGCTCCGATGCCCATCACGAGGGCGACCAGGAAGCCGAGCGTCTGGATCAGCGCCGAGATCAGTCGCGACTGCTTCGCGTAGTACTCGGCCTCACGTTGGACCTGGACGGTCAGGCGGGGGTCGCTGGTGAGCCGGTCCTTGAACGCGCCGAAGGCGTCGGGCGACACGAGCCGCGCGGTCACTGACTGGAACACGCCCTCGGGACGTTTGAAGGTCTGGTTCAGAACCGTGGTGTCGCACCACAGCTCGGAGTCGAAGGCCGAGCCGCCGGCGTCGAAGATCCCGACGACCTTCCAGCTCTGGCCGCCAAAGCTGAAGGACGAGCCGAGCGTGAATCCGCGGTAGATCTTGGCCGCGTTCGAGCCGACCACCATCTCCGCGGTCCCGGGGCGGAAGAGCCGCCCCTGGACGACCCGGACCATCGGCCGGACGTCCATTGCGGCCGGAGAGACGCCTCGCACCTGGACGTTGGCGTCGGTGCCGGAGGAGACAAGGGGGAAGGCACCAATCACCACCACCTCGGCACTCAACATCGGCCCACCGCCAGCCTCGGCACCGGATGCGGACCCGCCTCCGGGGAGGCGAGCCACCTCGGGCGCGTCGCCGATCACCCGCACCTGTTCGAGTCTGATGGCGCTGACCATCTCGGTGTCGGCACCGGCGCGCAGGATGATGGCGTTCCCCGGTGAGCCGGAGGAGACGAGGGTCGCCTGAAAGCCGCGCGCCATCGACAGCATCGCCACGAAGACACCGACCGTGCCGGCGATGCCGAGCACCGCGACCACGGCCGCCGGCCATCGGACCAGTGCGCTGCGCGCGTTGTAGGACAGCGGGATCGCCATGCTCAGACCCTCCGCAGCGCGTTCACGATGGTCAGCCGCATCGCCGTCAGCGCAGGGACGAGGCCGGCCAGCAGGCCGACCGCGAGAGCGAGCCCGAGGCCGATCGCGATCTTCTCGGGCGCGAGGTAGAACAACGGCAGCATGCCGCCAGTCGGATCGCCTCGAAGGGTGAACGCTTTGGCGAGGCCGAGCCCAACGGCCCCGCCGAGCAGCGCGAGCAGGACGGACTCTGTGAGCACCAGGATGAGCACCGTGATATCCCCGAACCCGAGGGTCTTGAGCACGCCGACCTCGGCGGTTCGCTCCCGCACCGCCATCGCCATCGTGTTGCCGGTCACCAGGAGCAGGGTGAACATCACGACCGCGCCGATCGACAGTACGATCAGCCGGATGTTGCCGACCTGCTTGGCGAAGCCGACGGCGAACGAGCGCTCGGTCTCGGTCGATGTCTCCCAGGGCGAGTTGGCGAAGCGCTCGTCGATTGCCTTGGCGACCTCGGCGGCGTCATCAGGGCTGTCGATCTGCACCACATACCAGCCCACTGAGCCCTTGCCCCAGGGTCTGCGTTCGTCGAGGTACTTCCAGTGGAACCAGAACTGGGAGGTGTCGTCCTCCGGCCGCTCTCCCTGGTATATCCCCCGCAGGTTGAACTCCCAGATTCCGGGCCAGATCGTGCCCTGGATCGGGATGCGATCGCCGACCTTCCATCCGAACTTCTTGGCCGTGCCGGCTCCGGCGATGGCTCCCTCGCGATCGGCGAGGAACGCGGCCCACTGGTCGGCGGGGACCTGGTACTCCGGGTAGACCTTCCGCCAGGTCTCGGTGTCGATCGCGAACTGCGGAAAGAAGTTCTTCTCGTCCTGGTAGACCCCGCCGAACCAGTTGGCGAAGGTCACCGTCTTGACATGGGGGATCTGGAGGAGGCGCTGCTGGTAGGAGTAGGGGAGCGGCATGATCAGCGAGGTCCGGTTGCGGGCCACCAGCCGGTCGGCTCCCGCGACCTGGACGCCCTGGCTGAGGGCTGTCTGAATGGTCACCAACAGGCCGTACAGGAACAGTGCTACGGCGATCGAACCGATGGTGAGCACCGCCCTCGTCTTCTTGCGGAAGAGGTTCTTCAGCACGAGGGGGAGGAACTTCATGATGCGCCTGCCGTGGCCACTGCCTCGGCCAGGACACCCTTGTCGAGGTGGAGCACGACGTCGGCGCGCTCGGCGGCACGCGGGTCGTGGGTGACCATCAGAATGGTCTTGCCGTGCTGGTGCGACAGGGCCTCGAGCAGGTCGAGGATCTCGTCCCCGGAGGTGCGGTCAAGGTCGCCGGTCGGCTCATCGCAGAGCAGAAAGGTCGGGTCGGTGACGATCGCCCGCGCGATGCCGACACGCTGCTCCTGCCCGCCGGAGAGCTGGCGGGGAAAGTGGTCCATGCGGTCGGCCAAGCCGACCAGGGAGAGGGCCGTCTCGACGTGGCGCCGGCGCTCGGCCTTGCCGAGCCTGGTCAGGAGCAACGGCAGCTCGACGTTCTGGAAGGCGGTCAGGACAGGGATCAGGTTGTACATCTGGAACACGAAGCCGACGTGCCGGGCGCGCCAGCGGCTGAGCTTGCGCCCGGCCATGGACGTGATGACGTCGCCGGCGACGCTGACCGTCCCCGCCGTCGGCACGTCGAGGCCGCCGAGGAGGTTGAGCAGGGTGGTCTTGCCCGATCCGGATGGTCCCATGAAGGCGACGAACTCGCCCGGGTCGACGTCAAGGTTGAGCCCCTGGAGGACGTCGATCACCTCACTGCCGCGGCGGTACTGCTTGTTCAAGTTGCGAACCCGGATCAGGCTCGATCCGGTGTCGCGTCCATCCACGCTCACCATGCTCTGCCTCCCCCTGTGTGGTCAGCCCGTGACCCGGACCTTCTGGCCGTCCTCGAGCCCGGCTGGACCGCTGACCACCACCCGGTCGCCGGGCGAAACCCCGGCCACAATCTCGACGTCCGAACCCAGGGTCCGTCCGAGGGTGACCGCCCGACGCTCGACACGATCTCCGGTGACCACGAAGACCACCGAGCGGCCTTCGGCTGTGTCCACTGCCGCCGCCGGAATCAACGCCCGAACCGTGGGTGTCTCTTCCCGCGTCGCCTGCGGCCGCTCGTCGAGGAACGACACCTTGACGCCCATGTCCGGCAGGATCCGCGGGTCGAGCGCGTCGAAGGAGATGCGTACCTTGACCGTCGCCTTCTGACGGTCGGCAGTCGGGATGATCGTGCGCACGCTGGCCGGGATCCGCCAGTCGGGGTAGGCGTCGAGGACGGCCTCGACCCGCTGGCCGGAATTCACCTTCGCGATGAAGGACTCGTTGACGTCCACCTCGATCTCGAGCGAGGCCATGTCGACGATCGTCGAGATGCCGGTCCGGGTGAAGCCGCCGCCGGCCGAGATCGGCGACACCATCTCGCCGGGCTGGGCGTCCTTGGACACCGCGATGCCGTCGAACGGCGCCCGGATGGTGTAGTTCTCGAGGTCCTGCTCGGAGACCGCGACCTGGGCCTCGGCGGCGTCGAGGCTGCGCTGTGCGACCTCGATCTGGGCTTCGACGCTCTCGACTGCCGTGGTCGCGGTGTCGAGGTCCTGCTGACCGACCACGCCCTGGTCGCGCAGGTCCGTTGTGCGGCGGAGCGTGCGCTGGGCGTCCTCGAGGGCGACACGGAGCTCGGCCAGGCTAGCGCGGGCGACGTCGCGGTTGGCCTTCACCGCGGCGAGGCCGCGCCGGGCGTCGGAGTCGTCGAGGCGCGCCAGCACCTGACCGGCTGTGACGTGCATGCCCTCGTCGACCAGGACTTCGGTCACCCGGCCGGTGATCTTGGCGGCGACGGTCGCACGGCGGCGGGGTGTGATGTAGCCCGACGCGTTCAGGATCGTGGTCTCGCCGGGGGTGGATGGCGCCCGCGCCGCGGCGACCGTCACCTCGGCCGGGCGGTTCCGAGCGATCAGAAACACGGTTGACCGCTGCGGCCGCCACCAGGATCATGGCCGCAATCAGCAGCGCACGCCGACCGCCTCCGCCTCCATCCGCGTCGCGGTCGATGCGGAGCTCGGCGAGGTCCGGGCGTTGCGGTGGCTGGGGGTCGCTCATGGCATCTCCGGGCCTGCGGCGCTGGTGTGGTGGGGCCGGGCCGATGCGGCGGAGTCTACCATCGCCCCCGAAGTCGGTCGCGCAGAGGATGGCCCGGCGCGAGGGCGCTGGCCACGGCGAGTCGCCAGACGTGATGGGGGCGGCGGGCCACTTGACCGCGGGCGCCGTTGCGTCTAGGCTATCGCCACAGGGACACTCGTCGACGAGAAGAACGGAAAGGGGAGAGAAATGCGAAAGGTAGCCCTTCTGAGCGTTCTGGCTCTGATGCTGTTCCCGCTCCATGCGACCGGTCAGGCCATCATCGGAACGGTGGACGGTAGCGACCAGGCCATTGTGTATCCGTCGCCCGGAGCAGGGTTGCCCAGCCCGACGGCCAACCCGGTGCCCGGCCTGCCTGCCGGCGCGAGACCTCACGGTGTTGGCTACTACGGCACCGACAACGCCCTCGTCTCCGATTTCGGGGCCTCGAGGGTGTTCGTGATCCAGATCTCGACGGCGACGCTGCTCGACACCATCGACACGTCCGGGGCGGGGTACGACGGGACGGGCACGATCGTCATCGCACCGTCGCTCACCTACGCGTTGGCCTGCGGGTCCTCGGGCACGCTCTACCGGATCGCCGCGCCGTTTGCCGCCGGTGCAACCATCACGTCGGTGCCGCTGAGTGGCGGGATAGCCGGCTACCAGACCGAGGCGATCGTGTTCGCGCCCAACGGGAGGGCGTTCGTCTACACCAGACGCCGGCGTCGAGGTGCTTGACTACCCGTACACGTCTGTCGCCTTCGTGATGCCGTACAACAGCCGGGAGCGGTTCGATCGCGATCACGCCAGACGGCAACCAGCTGCTGGTGACCGACCTCTTCAACTCCAACGATGTCGGCATCTTCACCGCGCCGTTCTCGGCGGGGTCGACGGCGGTGCCGCTCGCGATCCCGGGTGCGAGCTGCCCGGACGGCATCATGGTGGCGCCGGACGGCACCAAGGCGCTGGTAGTTTCGGCCAACTCCGCACACGTGCACGCCATCTCCGCTCCGTTCAATGGGTCCTCCACCGTCGAGGAGATCCCCCTCGGAGGGTCGTTCTCGGCCGGCTTCGAGGACGTCGGCATTTCGGCCGACAGTCAGCTCGCGATCCTGGCGGGTAACGGCAGCAGCGAAGCCAACACGCCGTTCATCGCGGCGCCCTTCACCGCCGCCGGCGCGACCGTCTACAACGTGCAGATCGCGGGCGGGCGCGGCAACGGCGCCGTGCGCTTCCTGCCCCCCGGCCTCGCCGCGGGCCTCACTGTCAACAAGTCGGGTCCCGTGAGTGCCTCGACGGGCAGCAACATCACCTACACCATCAACTACGCCAACACGGGCGGCGCGACGGCGACCAACGTGGTCATCAAGGACACCGTGCCCGCCGGGACGACCTTCGTCTCCGCGACCGGCGGGACCTTCGCTGCCGGTGTGGTGACCTGTAACATCGGCAACCTTGCCGCCGGCGCCAACGGGTCGGTGCAGTTCACGGTCAACATCACCCAGGCGTCGGGAGTGATCGTGAACGGCAACTACACCATAGAGGCCGACCAGATCGCGCCGATCTACGGCCCGCCGTTGACCACCGAGATCGGCGGCCCGCCGCCGACCGAGACCCCGACCGTGGCGCCCACGCCCACGGTGCCGCCGGAGCCGGTCCCGACCGTCTCCCACACCGGCCTCGCTTTCATGATCGCCCTGATGGCGCTGGCAGCGATCTTCGTGCTCTACCGCCGCAGCGCCTGAGCTGGGACGCTTCGACCATCCTGCGCCTCCCGGCCTTCGCGCCGGGAGGCGCTCTTCGTTGACGGGGTCGCGTCCGAGGTCTCGTCGGCTGGGGACGGCCACCGCGCAGAGCGGCCGCTGTAGGTCATGGACACCGTTACGTGCTTGACCATGCGCGAACTAGGCGCTAGCCTGATCTCACAGGCACGGCCGACGAAGAGGAAGGACCGAAAGGGGAGGAATATGCGAAGAGTAGCCACTCTGTTTGTTCTGATACTCACTCTCGTACCGCTTCATGCGGCCGGTCAGGCCATCATCGGAACGGTGAGCGGCAGCAACCAGGCAATCGTGTATCCCTCGCCCGGAGCAGGGCTGCCCAGCCCGACGGCCAACCCGGTGCCCGGCCTGCCTGCCGGCGCGTCGCCCCACGGGGTCGGCTACTACGGCACCGACAACGCCCTCGTTTCCGACTCAGGCAACTTCGAGAATCTTCGTCGTCCAGATCTCGACGGCGACGCTGGTCGACACCATCGACACGTCCGTGGCGGGATACGCCGCCTGCGGGCACGATCGCCATTGCGCCGTCGCTCAACTACGCGTTGGGCTGCGGTAGCTCGAGCACGCTCTACCGGATCGCCGCGCCGTTCGTGAACGGTGCGACCATCACTCCCGGCGCTGAGCGGCTCCATCCCGACCTACCAGACGGAGGCGATCGTCTTCGGGCCGAACGGGCGGGCGTTCGTCTACACCACCGCCGGCGTCGAGGTGCTCGACTACCCCTACGCCTCCGTGGCGTTTGTCATGCCCTACTCGAACACCGCTGGAGGTTCGATCGCAATCACCCCCGACGGCAACCAGTTGCTGGTGACCGATCTTTTCAGCTCCAGCAACGTCGGCATCTTCACTGCGCCCTTCTCGGCGGGGTCGACTGCGGTACCGCTCGCGATTCCGGGGTGAGCAGCCCGGACGGCATCATGGTCGCACCGGACGGGACCAAGGCTCTGGTGGTTTCGGCCTCTGCTCCGCACCGTGTTTGCAATCTCCGCGCCGTTCAACGGTTCCTCCACTGTCGAGAGATCCCCCTCGGAGGGTCGTTCTCGACCGGGTTCGAGGACGTCGGCATCTCGGCCGACAGTCAGCTCGCGATTGTGACGGGTAATGCGAGTTCCGAGACGAACACGCCGTTCATCGCGGCCCCCTTCACCGCCGCCGGGGCGACCGTCTACAACGTGCAGATCGCTGGCGGGCGCGGCGCCGGCGCCGTGCGCTTCCTGCCCCCCGGCCTCGCCGCCGGCCTCATGTGAACAAGTCGGGTCCCGTGAGTGCCTCGACGGGCAGCAACATCACTTACACCATCAACTACGCCAACTCGGGCGGCGCGACGGCGACCAACGTGGTCATCCAGGACACCGTGCCCGCCGGGACGACCTTCGTCTCCGCGACCGGTGGGGGCTTTCGCCGCCGGGGTGGTGACCTGGAACATCGGCAACCTTGCCGCCGGCGCCAGCGGGTCGGTGCAGTTCACGGTCAACATCACCCAGGCGTCGGGAGTGATCGTGAACGGCAACTACACCATAGAGGCCGACCAGATCGCGCCGATCTACGGCCCGCCGGTGACCACCGAGATCGGCGGCCCGCCGCCGACCGAGACCCCGACCGTGGCGCCCACGCCCACGGTGCCGCCGGAGCCGGTCCCGACCGTCTCCCACACCGGGCTCGCTTTCATGATCGCCCTGATGGCGATGGCCGCGATCTTCGTGCTCTACCGCCGCAGCGCCTGAGCCGCGGCTGCTTCGACGATCCTGCGCCTCCCGGCCTTCGGGCCGGGAGGCGTTGCTCATTCACTCGGTCGCGGTCTCGACCTTGGCACCGGCTTCATGCGCGGCACCTCGAGCGGCCGCCAGTCGGCCGTCGGCACGAAGTAGAATCCGGAGCGGGGCTCTCGTCATCTCTCCGACCGATCGCGCCCTCGATGACGACTCGTGGGACGAGGCCGGGCCCCTGTTGGAACCGGATGCCCTTCCCCCCGGCGGGTGGCCTGGCACGGCATGGTTGCGGCGGCACCTGAGGACAGACCCAACTCTCGGCGGACGTCCGCTCAGGGTCCGGCTGACGGCCCCCGGGGCGGCTCGTGTCTTCCTCGTCGGCGAACAGATCCTGACGTCGGGAGCTCCACGCGGGTCACGATCGCACGCCGACGCAGGCGTCGATGGTGCCTGGTGAACCGTGCGACTGCCGTGTATGTGGATTGCCGTCGCGGCGGTCGGTGCGGCCCTCGCAGTGGTGGAGTTCGTCGTACTCGGGCATCTCGGCGCCTGAGGCCTCGGTGCTGGGCGACCCTTTCCACCCTGACAGCACCCCCCACCATGAGGTCAGCACCAGCGCATCGAGGGCGATCCACACCGGCAGCGAGGGCAGGACGATCCGATCGCCCTGCCAAAACGTCAGCCCCGAGGTCGTGATGATCCAGGCGAACGGTATGGCGAGTGCTGCAAGGCGAGCCACGGCGTTCCACTGTCCGGTTCTGACGAGCAGCCCCAGAAGTGCGAGGGTCGGCACGATCATCGCGAGGTGGACGACGAGGTAACCCAAGTTCACCCTTCGCATGAAGGCGGAAAGCCATGGATGGGGAGTTGGAAGGTCGGTGACCGGCGAGCTGGATCGGATGTTGGCCGACACCAGGCGCAGCCAGACCCGAGCCGCGGCGGCCGGCGAGCGCAAGACCATCGTGGCCAGCCGCCGGTCGCTCATGGGCTCGACGTGAGTCCGGGCCTCGGCGAGGGTGCCGCCGTGGAGCTCCCGGTACAGCTCGGCACAGGCGTAGCGGCGCACCGTCGCCCCGCCGATAGTCGACAGACCGAAGACGCCATGGTTTCCGGCCACGACGCCGAGCTGCACGATCACAGGAAGGCAGGCCGCGACGATCCACGCAAACCGCGCGGTACGCGGCCCCGGGCGCGGCGGGATGAGTCGAACGGCCTCGATGCCGAGAAGGGGGAGGAAGAGGCCGATGTACACCGGTTTGGTCGCGGTGAGCACTGCGGACAAAGCGAGCAGGATCCGGAGCGTACGCTCGCTGCCGATGTGACGGCGGGCGACCACGACGACGACGAATGCGGCAAGCAGGAAGGTGACCAGAGTCTCCGGCATCGCGTACAGCGTCAGAAGCAAGAGCGTCAGGTTGGTGGCGTAGGCGGCGACCCCGACGGCGACGGCCATTCGGCTCCGGGTGATCACAGTGAGAGCGTGCGACAGCAGGAGCCCCCCGCCGAGCCAGAACGCGACCTGAACGATCCAGGTTCCGACGGCTCCTCCGGCGAGCCCGGAGAGGCCGACGAGGAGCGGGTAGACGAACGGCCGAATCCTGGTCGCCGCGGTCGGCGTGCCATGGATGAGCCAGTCGGCGACGGCCAGATACTGCCGAGCGTCGGGGAGACTGCCCATCGTCTCGTACACGTGGCCGCCATAGCCGAAGCCGAACACCACGGCGACGTAGACGCCGGCCAGTAGCGCGAGTACCGCCAGGACCGAACGGGCGCTCATGCCGAGTCTCCACCGGCGGCGCAACAGCCGAGCCGCCGTTCCCGGACGACCGACGACGGTGCCAGGACCGCTCCCCTCTCAGCGATCGCGCTGAGACAGTGACCGGGCGGAGCCAAGGGCGGGCGCCTCTGCACAACTGCTTCGTGCATGCGCAGTGCACATCATACCTGGACTGGAACCGGGAGCCGGACGAGACACTGCCGTCTCGCCAAGCCACGCGGGGCAAGCCTGCCACGGGGGACATCGGTGTTCGCGGTGAAGCTCGGGCGACAGGATTCGCAGAGCGACCCCAAACCAGCGCGAGCGGCATGGCCCCCAGACACCGCAATCACCACAGCGATGAGCCTTCCCGGGGCCAGGCTGCACGCTCCTAGCGGACCCCGCTCACCACGAAAAGGTCGGCGAACAGGCGGCGGACCTCGTAGGCGAAGTGACGGCCGTCGCGGGTGAAGAAGACCGAGCGGACGGCGAGGGCGCCAGTGGGGTCGGGCGGACCGAGCTCGATCCAAGGCTCCCGGGCGCCCGTCTCGAGGTCGAAGCGCTCCATGGTGATGCGTACGGCTCCGGAATGGTAGACAAGAAGCTCGCGTCCGTTGTCGAGCCACGCGGCAACCCGTTCCGCCGGATCGAGCGCCGGCACCGGCGTGGGCGGTCCGCCGTCGAGGTGGACGATCTCGTATCTCGCCCCTTCCGTGAGCGCAAGGATCGACCGTCCGTCCGGCGAGGTCGCGACGCCGACCGTACCGACATCGGTCACCGGCTGAGGTGGTGTGCGAGCGACGATGTCCTGGACCCACGCCCGGATGCCACCCGCCGGGGCAGGACGCGTTGAGCAGGGCGCGCGTGCTGTCGGCGAACCACAGCCCGTCGCGGTAGGTAAGCTGGGCGCCAGGCAGCGCGACCGGTTCGCCCATTCCGGTGGGAATCAGCCGGAGGCTGTCCGGGACCGAGGGTAGGAACGCGAGCACGCCGGAGCCATCGGGCGCGAGCCCGACGATCGCGCCGACCGCGAGCTCGGTTGCAGGAGAGCCGTCGGTCCGGCGCAGGTAGACCTTGTAGGCGCTGTAGTCGCCGGCGTTGAACTCGTTGATCGCCGCCCACCGGCCGTCCTCGGAGATGCCGTGCAGTGCCGACCACTTGAACGAGGTGAGGTTGGGGCCGATCTTGCCGCCGACCTCTCCGGCGTGGATGTCACTGACGATGTCCTCGGTGCACACGAGTACCCTGCCGTCGCGGGCGACATCCTGCAGCTTGAGCCGCTGGAACGAGGGCAGCAGCAGACGCACCGCCCCGGACATGTCGACGGCCCAAAGGGCGTTGGCGTCCTCGCCTCTGGACGCGGTGAACCACACCTCCGACCCGTCGGGGGACCACGCCAGTCCCTGCTGGCTCGACCACTCGGCGGTCAGGGTGGTGACCTTCCCCTCGAGGTCGACCACCTTCACCGTGCCGCGGTCGTCGCCGAAGATGGGGTGGTCCATGAAGGCGATGGTTTGGCCGTCCCGCGAAAAGCGCAGGTAGCTGATGTAGCCATCGTTCTGGTAGAGCACGGTGCCGACCGGGTACTCGATCCGGTAGCCGGTGCCGTCAGCCCGGGCCACCGCGAGGCCCGAGCCGTCCGGCGCCCAGTCCGCGTCGGTCACGCCATCGAGCATCGGCCTCGGCGTCCCGCCGAGCAGCGGCATCCGCGCGAGCGTCCCGGTCGGGACCCAGGGACTCGGGAGTCTGCGGTCGAGGGCGACGGCGAGCTCTGCATTCGACGACACCGACAGGAGGTCGGCTCCCATGGGTTCGAGGGCGAGCGCAACGATGCCGTCGGTGCGGCCGGTGAAAACCTGCATCGGTTGGCCGGACCACATCGCCCCGTAGACGACGGATTGGGCGTCCGGCGTGAAGCGGGCGGTGCGGAGGTAACCGCGGCTGAAGGTGAGCTGGCGGAAGGTCAGGGGTTTCGACGAGGTGGTCTTCTTCGCTGCCAGGTAGCCCGCCCCCGCGGTCGCCGCCGCGAGCGCGACGGCTGCGAGAACGCCCCATGGGCGTCGCTTCCTTGGGGGAAGCTCCTGGGGTCGAATCACGGAGCTCGTCTCGCCGAGCCCCTGGATGGCGAACGCGAGGTCGGACGCCGACTGGAACCGGCGGTCAGGGTCCTTCTCGAGGCAGCGGCGGACGATGCGGTCGAGCGACGGCGGCAGTCCGTCGACCGAGGCGGCGAGGTCGGGAGGTTCCTCGCGGAGAATCGCCGTCATCGTCTCCGGCGCGCTGTCACGTCGAAACGGTGTACGCCCTGACAGCATCTCGTAGAGCACGACGCCGAAGCTGAAGATGTCGGTGCGGGGGTCGGCCTGCTGTCCGCGGACCTGCTCGGGAGCCATGTAGCCGACGGTCCCGAGGATCGACCCGGGCGAGGTCATCGGCGTGCTCACGGTCAGCTCCGCCGCACCACGGGCGGGAGCGGTCGGCTTCGCCAGCCCGAAGTCGAGGATCTTGACGCGGTTGTCACGGGTGATGAAGACGTTGCCGGGCTTCAGGTCCCGGTGCACGATGCCGTCGCCGTGGGCCGCGGCGAGGCCCTGCGCGACCTGCAGCGCGACATCGGCTGCGCGACGGGGCGAGAGCGGGCCCTGCTCGAGGCGCTCCTGGAGCGACTGGCCCTCGAGCAGCTCGGTCACCAGGTACGGCTGGCCGTCGTCGGTGCCGACGTCGAACACCGCCAGGATGTTGGGGTGGCTGAGCGCGGCGACCGCGCGCGCCTCCTGCTCGAAGCGACGCAGGCGTTCAGTGTCCTGGGCGAGAGCCGCCGGCAAGACCTTGACAGCGACCTCTCGGTCGAGGCGCGTGTCGAGGGCGCGGAAGACTTCGCCCATGCCGCCCGCCCCGAGAGGGGAGACGATCCGATACGGTCCGAGCTGGGAGCCTGCGCTGAGCGACATTGTCGAGCACTGGAATGCGTGTGGCGGGGGCCGCATTCCCGGCGGAGTTCCGGCCGCTCTCACGGCCCGGTTGAGCGCGTCTCAACCTTACTACTCGAGAGGATCTGCCAGCCATCGCCGGCCCTTTCGCGACTCGGTGTCTGCGACGTATGTACCCACACAACTCGGCGCCTCGTCGCTCAATGACTCAGCGCTGACAGGCCCCTCGGCGCCCTCGCGACGTGACGTGGTGAGAAGTGCAGGCGAGGTGCTGCTTGCGGCGGGGCCAGTGGCGGCAGCACACGGTCGCGCGAGGTGCAGAGAATCAGGGGGTGTAGAGACCGAGGTCGAAGGCCCGAACGAGGAAGACGGCCATGTGGCTCCGGGGTACCGGTCCCTGCGGACAGAACCGCCTCTCACCGGTGGTTTCGTCGTAGTAGCAGCCTGCGGTGATGCCTCGACGGAAGTACTCTTCGGCCCAGCGGGTCCAGCAGAAGACGGTGGGGTCCGGATTGCAGGCTGGCATGTCGGAGAAGATGTTCTCCCAGGCGGGCTGCGCGGTGACTCCCAGCGCGCGCAGGATCTGCACGGCCATCTGCTCACGCGGCAGGGTGGCGTAGGGACAGAAGCGACGCTCGCCGGTCGTCTGATCGTAGTAGCACCCAGCGCTGATCCCCCGGCGGAACAGCTCTTCGGCCCAGCGCGACCAGCAGAAGACTGCCGGATCAGAGCTGCAGGCTGGCATGTCGGAGAAGATGTTCTCCCAGGCGGGTTGGTCAACGACGCCCATCGCCCTCAGTGTCTGGACTGCCATGACCTCGCGGTCGATCACGATGTCGGGGCAGAACTCGCTATTGCCGCAGCCAGCGGTGAGACCGGTGTGGTAGAGGGTCTCGATGGCGGGATACTCCCAGCGGGAGGCGGGAACATCGGTGAAGCTGGAGCCGATGTGGAGCGTCCAGATCCTGGAAGCTCCGGATCTGCTGGTCTCGTTGATCGTGGTATCTCAGTGCGGCGCCGGTCGCGTTCCGGGGTTGGAGACGGTGACGCGATAGCAGTTCCCGGTCGCCCAGCAGCTCTTGATGTTGGCTGGCGCCACCGTCCCGTAGTCGGCGGCGTTGTCGGCAATGGTGTAGGTGGCGCCCGCTGGACCGGTGAAGCCACTGGCCGCACCAGTCGTGCTGATGCTTCCGGTGGAGACGTTGGTCCAGGACGGCGTGAGCAGGGCGGACTCGCCCGGCTCGAGGATACCGTTGACGTCTGAAACGGTCCCTGCTGCGGCGTGCGTATCGACCTCGAGCAGCGACGCGGCCATAACGTTGCCGTTCGCCGCAGCGATGGTGAAGCCCGTGTCCGCTGAGGCGGACCAGCGACGCCGATGCCATGAGCCGCGTCGCGAAGACCTCCCTCGACCGGCCACATGGCCCCGGAGGCGCCGTTCGTTCCTTGCACGAGCGCGGGGATGGTCCGACCGGTGTCCACTTCGTGGATGATGACCGCGCTCCCTGGCGTGCTCAGGTCATAGCCGTTCTTCTTGCGGGCCTCGACGGTGTAGAAGTGCGTCGACGACCCACCGATGGGCAGCCTGACCATCTCGAGGGCGAGCTTGGACGGCTCGGCGATCCGTTCCAACGTCACCGTGTCGGAGGTGCCGACACCGATGTCCTCACGCTGTTGACTGCTCAGCCACCCGGCGAGGAACGCCTTGTGGTAGGAGATCGTCTCCTGTCCGACGCTTCCGTAGGTCGGATCGCTGACCGTGTACGACCATGTGTCGCTCATCACGTCCCAGGCGTTGTCGTAGACGGTGCTCGGGTTGAAGGCCGAGTGCGGAAACCCGAAACCGTGGCCCATTTCATGGGACATCACGCACACGTTTCCGTACCCCCATGGCGGTTCCCACGTGACCCGCCAGATGCGCGTGGTCCCGTCCAGCTGCGCCCACCGGCTTCCGCCCCACGCGAAGGGACCGAAATCTCTGTTGAACATGAGGTTGATGCCGACATAGGAAGGGTAGTAGATCTGCGAGTCGGCCACGGCGGTGCAGTCGGCGAACATGGCGTCGATGTCGGCGTTCCCTGAGCCGTCGACATAGTGGGACCTCGGGTACGGCAGCACGAACCAGCCTTTGGCCGTCGACCCCACGACGTTGATCTTGTCGTAGGAGACCTTGCGCCAGTAGTGGTCCAGGCCGGGGTAGGTGCTGCCGAACATGTTCTGGAAGTAGGAGAGCGGCTTGGGCTCGTCCGAGTAGTCGGAGAACTTGCACATCACCGAGACCCAGGGCTGAGCCCCGCTGACCACGGAGGGTGCGCTGGGGACATCCCCTTCGACCAACGCGATGGAGGTGACCTCAAGGATGCTCTTGGCGCCGAGCTTTGATGGGCCGAACCTCCAATTTCCTTGCACGATCACCTGCTTCCCGTTGAAGGCCAGGAGGCCTCCGAGAGGGGCAGTCTGGGCCTGGGCCAGAATCAGCTCGACCACGTGCCCGACGCTGTCGGTCACGGTTGCAACGGGTCCAAGGCTTCGCTGGTCCCTCTTGGAACCGTCTCCCCAGATCAAGGAGAGCACGCCTTGGATCGAACCGCTCAGGGGCGATTCGGCAGCGACCACCGGGCAGACGGTTCCGACGAGAACGAGCGTCGCGAGCGAAAGAGCCCAGAGTCTCATTCGCCGTCGCCCGAGTCGATCATCGCGATCATCGTGGGAGTCGCCTCGTGTGCATGAAAGCGATGAGTCTCTGACCATGACTGCTTCTCCCTCGGGCGCGTTCCCGGGACACACACGGTCGTCCTCACGGAGGACACACCGCGACGTGCGACGAGTATAGGCCGCTGCACCTGTCGGGAGTGTGCGTTCGATCACCGAATGGTGGTCGCGATTCGGCCGATCACCGTGAGACGGTTGAACACTGCGGTGCGCGCCGCCGGAACCGCCGTCCCGTCGACGGAAGCCTGCTGACGTTGCCGACGTCCCGGACCGCCCGCGACCTCCGGCTCCCGTAGCTCGCTTCAACCAGGCTCAGGGTCCGACGATGTTCCGTGCCTTCAACCCAGTCTTCACGAGCTGCGGCACGCTCACGGGTTCATTCCAGGGCGTCGGGCCGACCGGGAAGCCGTGGATCTCGGAGCCTCGTCATCACCCGGATCGAGGACGGCAACGTCGGCGCGATGGGAGATCGTCCACAGCGCCGGCCTTGCGCGGGACTGAGAGCGCGGCAACTCCTTTCGACGACGACTCGGGCACCGCTGGTCCATGCGATCGCCGGCACGCCGACCCGCAACGAAGGTCCGAGCCGTGGAGACGGCGAGCACGGTCGCACGTATTCCGGCCATCCGCCACCCTCGTCGCGACGGCTCGTGCGCCGCCGTTGCTCCCGCCTGATACCGCCTCGGCAGTTCTTGTCCTTTGCGGCGACAGGAGCTAGATTGAGAGAACAGGGACAAGGCACAAGGAGGCTGACATGCGGCGGGACCTTTTCTCGAGATTGCGGATCTTTCTTGCGATCTTCACGATGGCGGCGACCGGAGCATGGGCTGGTGTACCGGGGACCGACCTGTGGCTGCCCTCAGTGGCACGTACGCCGGGCGCCAACGGTTCCCAGTGGTACACGACGGTATGGATCCACAACCCGGGGACCCAGACGGCACAGGTCAGCATCGGCTACCTGGTGCGGGACCAGAGCAACCCTGTGCCCAAGACCCAGACGGTGACGGTGGATCCGGGCGAGACCCTCAAGCTGGCGGACGTGTTCCAGGACGTCTTCGCTGTGCCCAATGCCACGGGCGCGCTGCGTTTTCAGAGCGCTCAGAAAGTGGTCGTGTCGGCGCGGACCTACAACCTCACGGCGTCCGGGTTGGCGGACTCGCAGGGGCAGTTCCTCGCCGGGATGTCGGCGGAGCTGGCGCTGGGGGTTGGGGAGATGACCTCGATTCCTGGCGTCACGCAGCCTGCGGACGGCAGCTTCCGCTGCAACTACGCGCTGGTGGAGACCGCTGGCGGGACGTCCGAGGTGCGGGTGAGCGTCTTCGACCGTGACGGTGTGATGCAGGCGTCGCAGACCTCCACGCTGTCGCCCTACGAGCCGGTCCAGCTCAACCTCAGCCAACTGGGTTCAGGGATCGCGGTGGACGGGGGGCGGCTGGACGTCGAGGTGCTCTCGGGCTCTGGCCGCGTGCTGACGATGGCCTCCATGGTCGGTAACGGAACCGTCTCCCAGGACCCGTCGACCCTGGAGATGGAGTACGAGCTGACGCAGACCACGGCCGGCACTGGGGACATCACCGCGGTCCACGCCGGCGAGGGCCTGACCGGCGGCGGCGACTCAGGCGACGTGACGCTGCACATCGCGAGCGGCGGGGTGGCCACGGACAAGCTCGCCAACGGCGCCGTGACCTCGGGCAAGCTCGCCGACGGCGCGGTGACCGCAGTCAAGCTGGCGGCGGGCTCGCCCGCTGCAGGCAAGGTGCTCAAGTACAACGGCTCGCTGGTGTGGGGCGACGACGAGGCGGGCGGTTTCACGTTGCCGTGGGCCGGCTCCGCGTCCACGACCTCGCCGGCTCTGGGGGTCAACAACACCCTCGGCACCGCGATTTCGGCCAGTACGTCGGCAGACTCGACGGCCTATTACGGCGTCCAGGGGATCAACACCACGACCGTCATCGGTTCGGCGGGTGTCAGGGGAGACGGTTACCGCATCGGTGTCTATGGCATTGCCCAGGCGCACTCGGGGGGAGGACAAGCGTACGGCGTCTGGGGCATCAACCAGGCAAACCTCGGAGCAGGTGTCTATGGGTCCACGGTGTCGACCTCGACCAAGGTCTATGGCGTGTGGGGCCTCACCGGATCCCCGTACGGCGACGGGGTCCTCGGCCAGAACACCGCGACGACCGACGCTCCGGTCGGTGTGCACGGAGAAAGTTACAGCAGCCCCGGCGGCATCGGCGTTCGCGGTGACGGATCGTACTACGGGGTCCTGGGCGTGACGACGACCACCCACGGGGAGGTTGTCGGTGTCGGCGGTAGCACTGACTCCGCAGATGGCGTCGGCGTCGCTGGTCTCAACGCCTCCACCGGCTCTGGCGCCCGCGGCGTCTTCGGAAGGACACTGGGGAACAGCGGATGGGCGTCTGGGGTGTACGGGGAGGCGAGAAACCCCGGCGCCATCGGCGTGACCGGCTGGAACACCGGCGCCGGCCCCGGCCTCTACGCGTGGAGCGAGCAGGGCAGCGCGCTGATCGTCAAGGGCACGGGCTCCGGGAACCTGGCGGAGATCTGGGACCACGCGGTGGGTCTGCGGTGGAAGGTCACCAACAACGGCGATGTCTATGCCGACGGTGCGTTCATCCCCCACGGGGCCGACTTCGCCGAGATGGTACCCGGCGAGAGGGCAGCTCGCGCCCGGCGACTCGTGGCGCTGGCGATCGACGAGCAAGCCGGTCAAGCCCGCGACGTCGACGCACCAGGGGTCGGTGATCGGTGTGGTGTCGACGGAACCCGGCTTCGCGGCGGCCCGTCCTCGAGGCGCCGGCAGATCAGAAAAGTGCCAGTGGCAGTCCTCGGGATCGTCCAGGTCAAGGCCACGTCGGCAACCGGCCCGATCCGGCCCGGCGATCTGCTGACGGCCGGACCGTGCCCGGGACCGCGGAGAAGGCGGTTCATCCCACCCCGGCACGGTCATCGGCAAGGCGCTCGCAGCCCTTCAGTCCGGAGAGGGGTCGATTCGCATGCTGGTCACGCTGCGCTGACCGTCCGGCCCGCGCGCCGGGGCGCAGAGCGGCCGTGGCCGGCCCCAGCAGCGTGTGGACGTGGAGACCGGAGAACAGGCCCTTCCTCACCTCCGGAGTCTGCGGCTGGGCAGTCGTGAGCTGGTGAAGAGTGCAGGCTAGTGAAAGCTCGCGACGTCGAGCACGGCGATTTCGAGGCCGACCTCGGGGACACTGACCGGAGCGCCGGGTGAGGCGACGAAGAAGCCGACCATGGTCTTCTCGCCGGACTCCCAGTACGGCTGGTCGGTGAAGCCGACCTCGACGGCGACCCGTTCCTCCGCCTGTGTCGAGCACGAACGGGATGACGAGGAAGATCCGCTCCTCTGTTCGCGAAACGGCACGCCAGCGTCGCTCCCTCCTTGCCCTTGAGATCGACCGTGCCGAGATCCTGGGCGTGAGACCCGAAGCCTGACGCCACGGTTGGAGAGACGGAACGCGGGGGAGCGCTCCCGCTCGGCCTGCCGGCAGGCGTGCGTACACCGAGCCGACCAGCCAGTGGACGTAAGAAGCCAGGTCGCCCTCTGCGGAGAATCGGTCCTTGTCGAAGCCGACGCAGCCGCGGACCGCCTCGCCGCGGAATGCATAGCGAGCGGCCCACACACGGATCGGTGCCGCGGCGTCACCGACCCTCGAGACGTGCCACGGCCCGGTCCGTGCCACGCCCACCGTCATCGGTCGACCATCGGCAGTCCCCGCCGGGCTTCCGCCCGGAAAGGACGCAGCGGAAAGCAGCAGGATCCCGCGCGCCGGGTCGAGCAGGGCGACGTAGGCGCCAACGACGCCGGGACAGTCCTGTGCCTCGGACTCGACCCGCAACGACGGCCGGCCCCCGAGGACGTTCGTTGAGGCGTGCACCGTGGCGACGCAGACCATGGCGGTGACGACGGCGCTGATCGCGGTCGTGGCGAACGCCTTGCGGATCTTCACGGCTGGGCTGGAGGCCGTTGTGTGCATTGCGGTTTCTCCACGCCGAGGATAGCGCCGCAGCGGGCGACAAGCTGTGGCCTGACTCACGTGCGGCCGAGTGCCCGCGCGGATCCGTCACAGCGTTCCGGAGGTGACGACAGCCCGTACCTCTGACGAGTGCCACGGCGCCGCCACATTCCGCCACCGGATCACTGCGCGTCGGCCTCCCGCACACCGCAACGGCCGCCGATCCTCGAAGTCAGAAAGGAGGATCGAGGCCATGCGACTCCCACCCCTCCACCGCGCCTGCCGCCGGGCCCTGCGTCCCCTTGCCGCGCTGCTGGTCGTGCTCGCGGCGGTCCCCGCCGCCGCCGACCTCGACGTCGTCTTCGTGCTCGACACCACCGGCTCCATGGGCGGCGAGATCCACGAGGTGCAGCAGCGGGTCCAGGAGCTGGCGGTATCCCTCGCCGCGGCTCGCGACGGCCAGCGGATACGGTACGGCTTCGTCGCCTACCGTGACCGGGGCGACGCCTACGTGACGCTGCCCTTCGACCTCACCGAGGACATCGACGCCGCTGAGCGCTTCCTCGCCTCGCTCAGGGCTGGGGGCGGAGGTGACGGCCCCGAGTCGGTGGTCGCCGGCATCGCCGGCGCACTGCGAGGGATGTCGTGGAATCGCTCCGACATGGTGGAGCGACAGATCTACCTGATCGGTGATGCCCCGCCGCACCTCGACTATGCCGGTCAGCCCGCACCCGAGGAGCTCATCGCCGAGGCGCGCAGCGCCCGCATCATCATCAACGCGATCGGCTGCCGCTCGCTGTCGCCCTCCGGTGTCGAGTTCTTCCGCACCCTGGCGTATGCCACCGAGGGGCGCTACCAGCACATCGGGAGGGTCGAGCGCGAGCGAGCCGGAGCGCTCGTGGACACGCTCTCCCGTTCGGCCGGCGCCGGCACCGACGTGGCGGCCGCCACCGGAAGGGAGCTGGTCGCGACCTGGCTGGCGCACGAGGACGGCGACTTCAGCGACATCCTGGTGCGCCAGGGCGGTCCCGGCGGCCTCAGCCAGAGCCCCGGAGGCGCCGGCCTCGGCCCGTGCACCCTCGAGGTCCGTCTGCCGACAGGATTCGCCCTCTCTGCGCCGCCCCGGGTCTGGGTCGGTGGAGGCCGCCTCCAGGTCGAGCTCCGGCTGACCGACGGTCCGGGCGGGCTCGAGCGCTTCGTGCTCCCGGAGTGCCCGCCACAGTCGACTCCCATCGACGTCGTTTTCGGAGGTGAGTGACATGAAACGCCTCGTGGCTGTCCTGCTGCTCCTCGCTGCCGCCCCGCTCGCCGCCCAGGACGACGACGCGGCCGGCCTCTTCACCGCCGCCCGTCAGCTCCCGCTCGTCTCCCAGTCGGCAGCGGTCTGGATCGACGGTGGCGAGGCCAGGGTGGAGCTCACCCAGGTGTTCTTCAACGACGGACCCGATCTCGCCCAGGCCGACTACCGCCTCCACCTGCCGCGGGAGGCGGTCGTCACCGCCTTCGGCTTCTGGCGTGACGGCAGCTTCCTCGCCGCCGAGCTCAAGGAACGCGAACAGGCCAGAGCCGAGCATGCGGCGGCGGCTCACGCCGGTCGGCCGACCGCGCTCATGCAGCGGGAGGGAACCATCCACTCCTTCTCGGTGTACCCGGTCGTGGCCGGAGCCCAGCAGGAGGTGACGACGACGCTCTCGCTGCCGGTGGTCACCGAAAGGGGCCGCTCACATCTTCGGCTTCCCCTCGACTCGTTCCTTGGCCACGCTCGCCTCGCCTCCACAGTCGTCGTCCGTGCCGAGACCAGCGAACCCCTGAGGGCGCTGGGGGTCGACGGAGCCAAGGCGTTCGAGCGTCACCGCGAGGCCCGTTCCGCGGAGGTCGCGTTCTCGGCCGATCAAGCGGTGGAGATCTGGTGGGCCACCGAGGCACCCCCGCTGCTCGCCGAAGCCGAGGGTGTGGAGCTGGACGACGGCAGCTATGCCCTCCAGGTTCGTCTCGCCCTCAACGAAGCGACGTCCGACGCAGCGGGCCCGGCCGCCATCGTGCTCCTGGTCGACGCGTCCTCCTCCATGCGTCGCCGAGCCCGTGCTCTGGAGCGTTTCATCGGCCGGGTCCTCGACCAAGCACCGGTCCCGGTGCGAATCGTCGCGGTGGCCGATGAGGCGGTGGAGGTGACCGACGGCGACCGCCACGCGGTCCTGCGCCGGCTGCTGGGCGGCGAGGCCGGCTACACCACCTCCTGGGAGGGCCTCACCGGCGCCGCTGCCGCCCTGGGCTGCGGCGGGTCCGCGGTGCGCTGCGTCGCCGTGACTGATCCCCAGGTCCTCGGCCTCCTTGCCGAGCGCGACCTGGAGACGGTCTTCCTGTCCGACGCCGACGAGCTCGTCTTCTTCGGCGACACGATCGGTCGTGGCGCTCTACTCTACCAGCCGGACATCGACCCGGCCGCCGACCTCGATGCACTCGCCGACCAGCTGGTACTGCCGGTGCTCGAGCTGCGTTCCATCCAGCAGGCAGGCAAGGAGCTCTTGCCGGGTGGTGTCCCCCGGCGCACCGCCCAGGGCGGACTCCTGCGCGTGTTCCTTCCGGGGCGCGGCGGAGAACCCCTTGACCTCACTCTCGCCGCCGCCGGCCGCCCGTTCGAACGGGAGGTCCCGGTGGAGCTGCTCGACCCCGCATCCCGTCTCGGCCACGCCGTCCGGCAGGGGTTCTACCGCGGGCGACTCGAGGCCTGGACCGCCGAGTACCGCCGTCTGCGCGATCCCGAGCTGAAGCGGCAGATCGTCGCAGTAAGCCTGCGCGAGGGGATTCCCACGGACCTCACCGCGCTCCAGGTGGCGGCACCCGACAGCGTTCTCCCGCGCACCGGCACCGCGGCACCGCTGCTGCGCGCCGCCGGTCTGGTTCTCGTCCTTCTGGGAGGGCTCCCGCTCCTCCTGGTGCGGCGGTGGCGGTCGTGAGAGCCCTGCGCGCCGCTGCGGCGACCACGGCCCTGGCCGGAGCGCTCAGCTTCGGCGTGGGCCTCTACATCCCGGCCAAGGCGGCCGCCGCGCAGCTCCTTCTGCGCGCGGCCTGGGCGCGGACCGGTGCAACGCCGGTCCGTCCCTGGCCGTGGGCGCGCACCTGGCCGGTGGCTCGGCTGCTGGTGCCCCGCCTGAAGATCGACGAGATCGTCCTCGACGGCGCCGAGGGCGCCGCCCTCGCGTTCGCCCCCGGCCTTGTGAACGGCACCGCGTCGCCGGACCAGCCGGGCAACGTCGCCCTCGCCGGTCACCGTGACACCGTGTTCCGTTTCCTCGGCGAGCTCAGGCTCGGCGACGAGCTCCGCTTGGAGACCGGCCGAGGCCGCTGTCGGCGCTACGCGGTCCGGGAGACCGCAGTGGTCCGCGAGGACGACACCTGGGTCCTGGCGCCCGCGTCCGGAATGCTCACCCTCGTCACCTGCTACCCGCTCGACGCCACCCGCCCCGGCGGCGCCCTGCGCTACGTCGTCCGCGCCGTCGAGGTCACGAGTCGCGAAAGGGCCGGCGATGGCTGGCAGATCGGCGCCCGCAGTAGGGAGGTGGTGAGAAGTGCAGGCTAGACTGGAAGCTGGGAGACGACCGGAAGGAGGTACGGGTGCAACCTTTACGGGCGGAACCGCGGCTGGGGCTCAAGCGGGCGTACTGGTGGCGGCTTGTGGCGCTGTGGCTGACGCTCGTCGTGATGGTCTTCGTTCCCAGCGGCTTCCACGATCCCAGCCGAAATCCGCTCTCGCTCGTCATTGCCGCCGTCGCCATGCTGTCGATGGCGGGACTCACCGGCGCCCTGCTCTTCTCACGGGCGGCCCGCGCGAGGCTGCTTGACCCACGGGCCTCGATGGAGGCGCAGCGCCCGTACGTGGTGCTTCTGTTCGTCGCCTCGCTGGCCACCGGCGTGGCGGTACTGGTCAAGGCCTTGCTGTGACCGGCACGCACGCCACGCCGGCCGTGCTCCCACGGCGGTAGCTCCAGCTCTGGACAAGGCTGGGCGAGCTCAATCACCTGCTCGCCGCGATCGCCTCCTGGTGGGGGTGGGGGGGAGTGGGGAGGGGGGGGGTAGGGACGTAGAGAGGAGAGGACGGTTGAGGTCACCGAGGCGCGACGATTCGAACAGAAAGGGGTTGTCTACCTCTTGGCACCCTCGCGATGCTACTTCGCCGCCTTTGTGGCCTGCTTTTTGGCCTTGGCCGCCTTCTTCTCCTTTGGCGAGAGCTTGGGCTTGTTGGTCTTTTCCTTCTTCGCATCACCCTTGGCCATTTCGTTGCCTCCGTTCTCGGCGCCAGGACGACGGTTCCACCGCCAAACCGACGATCGCCGGAAGCTGCTACTTTACACTCTCACACCGTCGATCGGTGATGGGGCGCTTGGTTGCAGACGCACTGAACATCGAGAGGACGTCCATCGACCGCTGGCTGGTTGATCTCGCGAAGGCCAAACAGGAGTGACTTTGCCGGGCTCGCGGCCTCGACGAGGGGACGGATCCCTTGACTTCTCAGCGAGAAGCGCGATATACACAGCCGGTGTGTGCGCATCCTGCCGGGCCTCTCGCGAGCCCGGGCCCCTGGCAGTGTCCGGACCGTGACGCGAGCACGCCCCACAGCCACGAAACGGGTCCCGAAAGAGGTGACATCCATGCATTTCAAGCGCTCCATCATCGTCTCGCTGGTGGCGTTCCTGTTGACGGTTCCGGGACTGGCCCATGCCGCGAGGGAGGGACGACTCATCGGCAAGGTCGTGGATCTGCAGGGCAACCCGATCCAGGGAGTGACCGTCGTTGCAACCGCGGAGGCGATTCCCGAGTTCCGGGACGAGGACACCAGCGACAAGAGGGGTATCTTCAAGATTGACATTCCCCAGATTGGTGTGGCCTACATCTTGCGATTCGACAAGGCCGGATTTGCGACCCTCGAGAACGAGCTCACCTGGGACTTGGCCGGAAGTGAGCACCGGGAGTTCACTCTGCATCCCGCAAACGCGGTCGAGCTCGGGAGCGAGCCCGTAGCGTCGACCTCGAACCCGGCGATCGCGGCCTTCAACGCCGGGCTCGTGTCGTTCAAGGCGGAGGACTACGCGACCGCCCAGACGGACTTCCAGACGGCGGTGGATCACGACCCCGGGTTACGCCAGGCCTGGTCGGGGCTGAGCCTCGCCCACTTCAGGCAGGGACATTTCCAGCAGGCGGCGGACGCCGCCGAGAAGGCCGTGGCGCTGGGCGAGACCGAGGTGCCGGTGCTGCGGGCGCGTTGGGAAGCCTACCGCAATCTCGGCGATGAGGCCAAGGCCGAAACGGCCCTTCAGGAACTCCAGAGGGCAGGGCAGGCAGTGGAAGAATCCAAGGGGATCTACAACCAGGCGGTTGAGCTGCTCAAGGCGGGTGATAACGAGGCCGCCTTGAAGAAGTTCCAGGAGGCCTCCGAGGTCAACCCGAACCTCCGCGAGGCCCTGGTCGGCGTCGCCACCACCGCCCTCAAGCTCGGCCACAACGAGCAGGCGGCGGCTGCTGCGGAGAAGATCCTGGCCGAGGATCCCCACAACGAGGAGGCCGCGCGGATCCGCTACAACGCGTGTCTGGCCCTCGGGGACGAGGACCAGCTCGTTGACGCGCTCGGCGGGCTGGCGCCCTTCGAGCCCAAAATCGCCCGCGACGGTCTCCTGAAGCTGGCATTCGACGCGTACGATGCCAACGACATGCCCAAGGCGAAGGAGCGCTTCCTGAAGCTCCTTCAGCTCGACCCCGACAACACGTTGGCCCTTTACTACGGCGCCCTCGTCGAGGTGAACCTCGGCGACACTGAGAACGCCAAGCAGCACCTCGAGCACTTCCTGCAGCTGGCGCCGAACGACAAGGAAGCCACCCCCGCGCGACAGATGCTCGACTATCTCCAGACGCACTAGGAGCGCGTACCGCATAGCCCCGGGGAGGGAAGTGGGCGCATCGAGGCAAGCGTGGGGCTCTGCGGCACGCGCTCCTAAGGATGCGCTGCGCGCATCGGGAAATGGCGGTACCTCGCAGAGGTCAGCTTGCAGAGCTGACCGGCACGACGCCTGTGGACCGAGGAAGCCTGTGATCTGCGGCGCTTGCATGAGCTCAATCGCTCGCCCTGCGGAGTCACATCGGTTGACGACCTTCTCGAGCCCAGGCTCTTCGTGCAGCGAGGCATGCAGTCCGGTTGAGCCGGACGACGCTACCACGGGGGGGCCCCCGGGGAGCGCTCCGGCAGCGGGACGAACCGCGCCCCGCGCAGAATGAAGCTGTCCGGAAAACCGGACGAGACGCACGGGAACCCGGACGAAGAGCATGGGTTTCACAGTCTCATAGCCTGGCTCTTGAGCTGGAGCCGGCGCAATGTATGCATCCAAACCGGATATCTTGCACTGCGAGCAATTCGCGGCTCCTTGGGGAGGAGGCAGGGTCTCCGGGCTCGCAGGGTCCGTTCTGAGGCCGTTGAAGGGGTTGTGTTGCGCCGATCGGTCCACGGCGCGGTCCTGTCTTCGCGCAGGGAGCTTCTCGAGACTTGCGCGCCCCATTCGACGGTGGTAGGTTGACTCGATTACTTTTTGTCGTCGTGCGAAATCGGTTTCTGACAGGAAGGAGAGAGGTTATGAGTTGTTCGAGGAACCGCGTGTGGCGTGGGATTCTTTTGGTTGGCGTCCTCGCCATCGGAGTCGGAATGGTCGGCTATGGTGCCCCCGCCATGGCCCAGGAACAGCAGCCGGCGCAGCCGGAACAGCAGCCCGCGCAGGACCAGCCACCTGCGCAGCCGAAGTTCGAGCAGGTCGTGGAGGTGACCGGTACCCTGATTCCACGGCCGACTCTGGAGGCGCTCAGCCCGGTCGCGACTCTTGATCCCGAGCAGATCTCAAACTCGGGCGTCACGCGGCTGGAAGACCTGCTGACTAGCTTGCCGCAGGTCTTCGCCTCGCAGAACTCCACGATCTCGAACGGCGCCTCCGGTACGGCGACCGTCGATCTGCGCTACCTCGGTTCCCAACGTACGCTGCTGCTGATCGACGGCAAGCGCACGGTCCCGGGTGACGCCTACGAGGTCGCACCCGACCTGAACTTCATCCCGGCCTTTCTCGTCAAGCGGGTCGACATCCTCACCGGCGGTGCGTCGTCCGTGTACGGTGCCGATGCCGTGGCCGGTGTCGTCAACTTCGTCCTGGACAGAGACTTCGAGGGCATGAAGTCCGGTATCCAGTACACCGCTTACCAGCACAACAACAACAACAAAGAGGCCCAGGGCATCAATGAGGACAGGGGATTCAATCCGCCGAGCGGCAACGCCTGGGACGGCGGAACCATGGATGCGTACGTGGCGTTCGGCGCCAAGTTCGGTGAGGGCAAGGGCCACGCGACCGGCTACATCGAGTACCGCAAAACGTCCGCCCTCCTGAAGAACCGTCGTGACTACACCAACTGCTCCGTCCTCGGCGGTCTCACCATGAGCGGCCCGACCTGCGGCGGCTCCTCCACCAATCCCTACGGCCGCTTCCTCGTGTTCACCCCGGGCGGCGACCTTTCGGGGGACTACACCCTCGACGAGTTCGGACCGGGGAACACGCTCACGGACTTCACCTCAGCGCACCTCTACAACTACGGCGCCGTCAACTTCCTGCAGCGCCCCGACGAGAGGTGGACCGCCGGTGGGATGATCAACTATAAGTGGAACGAGCACTTCGAGGGCTACGTCGACGTCATGATGATGGACGACGTCTCCGACGCCCAGATCGCGCCCTCGGGCGACTTCGGCAACACGGGCTACGTGAACTGCGACAACCCGCTGCTGAGCGCCGACCAGTACCAGAAGTTCTGCGTCGACGCCGGGTGGGGACCGACCGACCTCGCCGAGGTGCAGATTCTGCGCCGCAACGTCGAAGGCGGCCCCCGCAACAGTCACTTGGAGCACACCTCCTACCGCCTCATCGCCGGCCTCAAGGGCGACATCAACGACAACTGGAGCTACGACATTTACGGCCTGCACGCCCAGGTTCACTCGCCGCAGGAGTACCAGAACGACCTCAACAGCAACAACCTCCAGAACGCGCTGCTGGTCACCACTGATCCCGCGACCGGTCAGCCGGTGTGCGCGGGCAATGATCCAGCGTGCGTCCCCTGGAACATCTTCCAGATCGGCGGGGTGACCCAGGCGGCGCTCGACTACGTCTCGCTTCCGCTGCTCCTCAACTCCGGCGTCAAGACGGAGCTCGTCAGCGCCAAGATCAACGGCGATCTCGAGGATTACGGCGTGAAGTTCCCCAGTGCTTCGGAGGGCGTCAAGTTCGCCTTCGGCGCCGAGTACCGCAAGGAGGAGCTGTTCATCCATCCCGATCTGGCGTACCAGCAGGGTATCGGCGCGGGCCAGGGCGGGGCGACCCTCGGGGTCGACGGCTCCTACAATGTCAAGGAGGCCTTCACCGAGATCCTGCTCCCCATCGTGCAGGACGTTCCCGGCGCCCAGGATCTGAGCATGGAGCTCGGCTACCGCTACTCCGACTACTCGACAACCGGAACCGCGAGTACCTGGAAGGCCCAGGCAGCTTACGCGCCGTTCGCCGGGCTCAGGTTCCGTCTCGGCAAGAGCCGTGCGACCCGCTCGCCGAATGTACGGGAGCTGTTCCGGCCGCAGACCGTTCTTCTCCAGGGCAACTCGGACCCGTGCGCGGGCCCGGACCCGGCCTACACGGTGGAGCAGTGCGCGCGCACCGGCGTCAGCCCCGACCAGTACGGGCTGATCCTCGAGAACCCGGCCGAGCAGTACAACTCGCTGCTGGGCGGCAACCCCGACCTCAAGGTGGAGACCGGCGACACCGACTACTTCGGTGTTGTGGTCACGCCGAAGTCGGTCCCGGGCTTCACGGTCGCGCTCGACTACTACAAGATCAAGATTCAGAACACCATCTCCAACTACTTCGCGGACGACATCATCAAGCAGTGTGCCGTGACCGGTGATCCCGCGCTGTGCGCCAGAATCCACCGTGACGCTCGCGGCACGCTGTGGCTCACGCCGGACGGGTACACGATCTCGACCGACGCGAACATCGGCGAGCTCGGTTCAGAAGGCGTTGACGTCAACTCGAGCTACCTCATGCCCTTGGGCAACAGCTTCCTGAACTTCAACCTCATGGGCACCTACCTCATGGCGAAGACCATCGACACCGGCCTCTACGCCTACGACTGCGTGGGCCTGTTCGGCAACACCTGCGGCATTCCGAACCCGAAGTGGCGCCATCGGTTCCAGGTCTCCTGGGAGGTCGGGAAGGCGACCGCTACCCTCGGATGGCGCATGCAGGGCGGCGTCACGGTCGACATCTCCAGCGATCAGAGTGCGCTCGCGCTCCCGGAGGACATTCCGCTGTTCAAGGCCGTCGGCAGCTACCACTACGGCGCCTACAATTACTTCGACCTCGCGGGCAGCTACAACCTCACAGATGGCATCCAGCTCACGCTCGGTATCAACAACATCCTCGACAAGGAGCCCCCGTTGGGTGCCGGCTTCAGTGACAACGACTACGGTGCAGGGTTCTACGGCTTCTACGATCCGTACGGCCGCTTCATCCACACCAGCATCGTCTTCACCTTCTAGCTCGACGGGAAGATCCAACCTTGGGGCGGTCCCTTCAGGGACCGCCCCTTTTTCTTGTCTGGACGGGCGAGGAGTACAGGTGAGGGGCCTGCAGGGCATAGGCCCTTGACAGGAGTTGAGAAGTGGAGACGAGGCGGAGGGACTCTGCGGCACGCGCGCTGCTAGCGGTCGTCCGGGGGGTCGTCGTCGCCGGCGTACGGGTGTCGCAGTACCTGTGACGCGGCCACGTCCCGGGCCCGGGCCAGCCAACGTCGAGCAGCGCGCTGGTCCCCTTTCCTCTGGTAGCACTGGCCGAGCAGCTGGTAAAAGCGATCCTCGTTCCTCTTCCTGCGGATGGCGAGCCTGAGGTGGTCGATGGCGGCGTCGTAGTCCCCGTCAGCAAACGCCTGGCGCGCGAGCTGGTAGCGGTAGTAGGGGTTGCGCCAGCGGTAGGCGGCGACCCGCTTGCGGTAGCTGGCGACCCCTTCCGCATCTCCCGTGCGCTCGTAGACGTGGGCCAGGTTGCTCATCGCCACGAGGTTCGCCTTGTCGGCCTGGAGCGCCTGCAGATACGCGGCCTCGGCCCAGGTGAGGTGTCCGCTTCGGAGGTACAGTGTCCCCAGATTCGTCCAAGCTGGTGAGAAGCGCATGTCGCTGGAGATAATGGCCTTGCGAAAGAACGCGAGAGCGGATGCCCTGTCGCCGGCCTGCATGCGCTCGAAGCCCACGTTGTTGGCGTACTGCACCAACGCCTCGGTGTCGGATATCGTGCGCATGTCGTAGCTGGCCCGGAAATCGGCGACATTGAAGTCGACAACGAGCGTACCCGAAGGCTCGATCTCCACCCGCACGTTGACGTGCCGGTTGAGCACCAGGGTGTCGTTGTCGAGAGACCAGTCGGGGGGAATGTCCACGTCCTGGAACTGCGCGCGCAGCCCGACATCACGGGCCATGACCACGAACATCATGGAGAACGACAGGCAGTTGCCCCGTCGTGTGCGAAAGGTCTCGGCGGCGGAGCGGGTGTGCTCGTCGTACCGCAGTCCGAACGTGTCCGGATCGAAGATCGAACCGACCAGCTGCCTCAGCTTGAGGCTGTCGCTGCCCCTTCGGTTCACGTGGGCATCCAGGAAGGCCTCCATCTCGGGGCTCAGGGCCAGAACTTCCGCGGAGGTCACGACGGCAGGCGAGGCGCCTTGTGCGACGTCAAGAGGGCTCCCGGTGAGCAGCTCATCGGCTGTGATCCCCGCGGGGCCGGCGCTCCTCGGTCCGCTGGAACACGCGAGGGCCAGGACCAGGAGGACAGTGGCAGTGCTGCGACAGGACATCGTCAGGGCGCCCACCGAGTTCAACGGATTCCTCGGGCGAGGGTTCAGCACTTTTCCAGTATCCACCACAGTGACGGGTACCGCGAGTGACGCGGGTGGCGCTGCCGTCGAGCTGGCGCCGGAGGCGTCGACCGTGGTCGTGCCCTTCCGCACCGTGCCGTCCGGCATCGTCGTCCCCGCGTCGTGGTCGATAACGAACCTGTCGGGAGCCCGCGTCGCCACGTCCGGCTGCCCGGAGTTTCTCGTGAAGCGAACGTCGTTGTGCGGCTCGATCGCTTCACCACGCAGGGTTGCGGTCACGCAGCAGCGGGTAACCCCCAGACGCTTGACAATCCAGTGAGAATGCATAATTATGCATTTTCCATTCTGAATTCACTCAGGATGGAAGGGGGGTGCGATGCGGGTCGTGCTGGCGTTCTCGGGTGGTCTCGACACCTCGTACTGCGTTGCCTGGCTGCGGCGTGAGCGTGGCGCCGAGGTGACGACGGTGACGGTCGACACCGGCGGCCTCGACCGCGAAGAGCTCGACCGAGTGGCCGCTCAGGCCCTTGCCGTGGGTGCGGTCGAGCATCGCGAGGTCGACGCCCGGCGGGCAACCTACGACCACTTCGTTGCCACCCTGATCCGCGGGAACGTGCTCCGCGGCGGTGTCTACCCGGTGTCGGTAGCGGCGGAGCGGACGCAGCAGGCGATCGAGGTTGCTCGGGTGGCGCGCGAGATCGGTGCCGACGCGGTCGCCCACGGCTCGACCGGGGCGGGCAACGACCAGGTCCGCTTCGACGTCGCGCTCGCCGTGCTCCTGCCCGGCGTGCCGATCATCGCGCCGATCCGGGAGCTCGGTCTGACCCGGGAGCAGGCGATCGAGGAGCTGGCCTCACTCGGGCTGCCGGTGCCCGCGGCCGCGGGGCGCTACTCGGTGAACCAGGGCCTGTGGGGGACGACGCTGGGCGGCGGCTGGACCCACGACCCGTGGCAGGCGCCGCCGGCCGATGCCTGGCCGGGCACAGGAGTGGCCGTCCCGCCCGCAGAAGAGCTGGTCATCGGGTGGAACGCGGGGCTGCCGGTCTCTCTCGACGGGGATGACCTGGACGGGCCCGAGCTGGTCGAGGCGGTGGCCGCGCGGGTCCGCCGCTACGGCATCGGGCGCGGCATCCATATCGGCGAGACGGTGCTCGGCATCAAGGGCAGGATCGGCTTCGAGGCGGGCGCTGCGCTGGTGCTGATCTCTGCCCATCGCGAGCTCGAGAAGCTGGTGCTGACGCGCTGGCAGTCGTTCTGGAAGGACCACGTCGCCCAGTTCTGGGGCGACCGGCTGCACGAGGGGCAGGCGTTCGACCCGGTGATGGGGGACATCGAAGCGATGATCACGAGCTCGCAGCGCCGGGTCGAGGGACGCACGCGGGTCCGGCTCGACGAGGGGCGGTTCCTGGTCACCGGCGTCGAGAGCCCGTTCAGCCTCATGGACACCGGGGTGGCGCGCTACGGCGAAAGCCACGCCCTGTGGAGCGGTGACGAGGCGCGTGCCTTCGCCAAGGTGGCGGCGATTCCGTCGCTGCTCGCGGCCAAGGTTGGCGGGGGTGCCCGGTGGTGACCAACAAGCTCCGCCTCGACCGCATCGCGTCGTCCACCCGCAACGCCCGCCTCGGCGCCGAGGTGCTGGTCGGTCCGGAGATCGTGTGCCGTGAAGGCTACGTCCTCGCAGTCCGCATCCTCGGCGAGAAGCCGGTCTACAACCAGGTCGAGGACAACGCGGGTCGCCTGATCCGGCTGCGCGCCGGGGATGTGCTCGCCGGTACGCTCGGCAGCCGGCGGGCGCTACGCGGCTACGCCGGCGAGGTGCCGGAGGCGATCGCTCCTGGCGACACGATCCAGGTGCTGAACCTCGGCGGCGTGCTCGGGCGCTGCACCGCGATCAACCCTGACCTCGGGCCGCCGTTCGAGGCGGAGGTGCTGGGCGCGGTGCTCGCGTTTCCGCGCACCGGCGATCGGGTCGGCCGTCCGGCCCACATCGGGGACGGGGCGGTGGCGGTCGCCGACCGGCTCGAGGGCTCGGCGCCGGTGGTGTTTGTCGCCGGAACCTGCATGGACGCCGGCAAGACGGTCGCGGCCTCGGAGATCGTGCGCGGCCTCGCACGCGCCGGGCTCAAGGTCGGCGGGCTCAAGCTCACCGGAGTCTCCCTGCGCCGGGACGTGCTGTCGATGCTCGACTCCGGCGCGATAGCGGCACTGACCTTCAACGACGCCGGCGTGGTTTCGACCGACGAGGCCCACGCCCTGCCGACGGCCTACGGCCTGCTCAACGAGCTCGAGCGCGTCAACCGGCCGAACGTCATCGTCGCCGAGCTCGGCGACGGCATCCTCGGCGAGTACGGCGTCGGGGTGCTGCTCGCCGACCGCCCGCTGATGGCGCGCTCGGCGGCGCTGGTGTGCTGCGCGCCCGACCAGGTGGCGGCGTGGGGCGCGGTCCGGGTGCTGGAGGAGCGCTTCGGCCTGCGCCCGACCGTGATGTCCGGGCCGGCGACCGACAACGAGGTCGGCTGCGGCTTCATCCGCCGCGAGCTCGGCCTGCCCGCGCACAACGCCCGGCGAGGCGACGGCGCGCTCGCCGCGGTCGTCCTGGAGGCGCTCCGTGGCGCAGCGTGACGGACTGCGGGCTGCGGTGCTCGGGGCCTCGGGCTACGTCGGCGGGGAGCTGCTGCGGCTGCTCTCCGGGCATCCCGAAATCGCCGAGCTGCGGGCGTACTCGGCAAGCGGCGCTGGAAGGCCCTGGGGCGACGTCCACCCTTCGCTCGCGCACCTCCCGCCCGCGACCTTCGAGGCCGCGGACGCGGGTGCGGCGGCCGCGGGGGCGGACGTGCTTTTCCTGGCGCTGCCCCATGGTCGCTCCCAGTCGCAGATGGCCGAAATCGAGGCGGCTGGCCCGCGTCTTGTCGTCGACACGGCGGCCGACTTCCGGCTCCACGACCGCTCCCTGGCCGAGGCGACCTACGGGCCGCACGCCGACTTCGACCGGGTCGAGGCCTTTCGTTACGGCCTCGCCGACGTCGAGGGCGAGGCGCTGGCTGGTGCAGCGCGGATCGCGGCTCCCGGCTGCTTTGCGACCGCCGCGCTGCTCGCGCTGTGGCCTCTTGCCCGGTTCGGCGGCTTCGCCGAGGCGCCGGTGTGCGTGGCGGCGACCGGCTCGTCTGGATCGGGCGCCGAGCCGAAGCCCGCGACCCACCACCCGCGGCGGGCCCATAACTTCTTCGCGTACGGGCTCGCCGGCCACCGCCATGAGGCGGAGCTGACCGAGCGGCTGCGCGGCTGGACAGGTCACGCAGATGCGCGATGCACGCTGGTGACGCAGTCCGCGCCGCTCGTGCGCGGCATCCATGCCTGCCTGCACGCGCGCCCGGCCTCGCCGCTGCCGGACCCTCTTTCGGTGCTCCGCGAGGCCTATGCCGGGAAGCGCTTCGTCAGAGTCCTCGACCGTCCGCCCGAGGTGGCGGCGACGGTTGCAACGAACTTCGCCCACCTCCACGCAGTCGCGCGGGAGGGTGGCCGGGAGGTGATCGTGCTCGTGGCTCTCGACAACCTGGTCAAGGGCGCCGCCGGCCAGGCGGTGCAGTGTGCGAACCTCGCCCTCGGGTTCGACGAGGGGGCGGGGCTCGGGTTTCCCGGGGTGTATCCATGCTGAGCTGTGCTCGCGAACCGGTTGGACCTTCCGAGCTGGCGGTCTACGCCCGTCTTCCGATCGAGCCGGTGCGGGGGTCGGGTTCCGAGCTGTGGGATGCGGCGGGTCGGCGCTACCTCGACCTCTACGGCGGTCACGCCGTCGCGGTCTCGGGGCACTGCCACCCGCACGTGGTCGCCGCCGTGCGTGAGCAGGCCGAACGCCTCCTGTTCTACTCGAACGCGGTGCCGCTCGCAGTGCGCGACCGGCTCGTCGAACTGATCTGCGAGCTCGGGCCTCCAGGCCTCGACCGGGTGTTCTTCGTGAACTCCGGCGCCGAGGCCAACGAGGTCGCGATCCAGCTCGCGCGCCGGATCACGGGGCGGCGCCGGGTGGTCTCGGTCGTGGGCGGCTTTCACGGCCGCACGCTCGCGACGCTGGCCGTTTCGGGCATCCCGCACTACCGCGAGCTGGCGGCGTCGAGTGGCGGCACCGGGTTGGTGGACCTGACAACCGTGTGCCCCTGGAACGACCCGGAGGCGATGGCGAAGCTGGTCGGCGACGAGGTGGCTGCGGTGGTGATCGAGCCCGTGCAGGGCCTGGCCGGGGCGCGGGACGCGTCGCCGGAGTTCCTGCACGCCGCGCGCACCGCGTGCCGGAAGGCGGGAGCGCTGCTGATTTTCGACGAGGTGCAGTGCGGCTGCGGGCGCAGCGGCGCGTTCACGGCGGCCCAGTCCTACGGTGTCGTGCCGGACATCCTGACCCTCGCCAAGGGGATCGCCGGCGGGTTGCCGATGGGCGCCGTCCTGCTCGGGGAGCACCTCGGCGACCAGATCGGGCGCGGCGACCTGGGGTCGACCTTCGGTGGCGGGCCGCTGCCCTGTGCGGCAGCACTCGCCAACCTCGAGGTGATCCGGGATGAGCAGCTGCCCGAACGCGCTGCCCGCCTCGACCGGCGCCTGCGCCAGGCGCTCGCCGGAGTCGCGGGGGTCGAGCGGGTGAGCGGGCGCGGTCTGCTGCTGGGAATCCGGCTCGACCGGCCCGCGCGGCCGGTTCAGCTCGCCCTGATGGACCGCGGCATCCTGGTCGGGACCGCGGTCGATCCGGCGGTGCTGCGACTCCTGCCGCCGCTGGTGGTCACCGAGGCGGAGCTCGACGAGCTGGTCGTCGCTCTGGTGGAGGTGCTGGGATGAACCCGCGATCCTTCCTTGCCAGCGACGAGTGGCCGGACGAGGAAGTCCTCGCACTGCTCCAGCGCGCCGAAGCACTCAAGGGCGGCCACGGAGGCGGGTCCCTCGCCACCAAGGTGCTGGTGATGGTCTTCTTCGACCCGTCGCTGCGGACCCGGACCTCGTTCGAGGTCGCCATGTTCCGCCACGGCGGTCACGCCGTCTGCCTCGAGCCGGGCCGCGGTGCGTGGACGATCGAGACCCGCGATGGGGTGACGATGGACGGCGATGCCGTCGAGCACCTGGTCGAGGCGGCGCGCGTGCTCGGCCGCTACGGCGACGCGGTGGCGGTGCGGGCCTTTCCCAAAGCGGCGACGTGGGCCGAGGCCCGCGAGGACGTGGTGGTGCGGGGCTTCGCCCGCCACGCCGGCGTTCCGGTGATCAACATGGAGTCGGCCCGACGCCACCCGTGCCAAGGCTTGGCCGACGCCCTGACCCTGCGGGAGAGGCTCGGGACCGACCTCAGGGGTCGCCGGTTCGTACTCGCCTGGGCGTGGCACCCACGTGCCTTGCCCACCGCGGTGCCCAACTCAGCGGCGCTCGCTGCGGCCCGGCTCGGGATGACGGTGACCATCGCGCGTCCTCCGGGGTTCGACCTCGACCCCGAGGACATGGCCGCGATTCGGAGAGTGGCCGCGCGCAACGGCGGTGCGGTCGAGGTGACCGACGACCTCAACGACGCCGTCGCTGGGAGCGATGCGGTGTACGCGAAGAGCTGGGGCAGCCTCGACTGCTTCGGCAACGCCGCCGCGGATGCCGCGCTGCGAGTGCCGCACCGCAGCTGGCGGATCGACGTCGCCCGCATGTCCTCGACCCGGTCGGGCCGGGGTGTGTTTCTGCACTGCCTGCCGGTGCGCCGCAACGTTGTGGTCACGGACGGGGTCCTCGACGGACCATGGTCTGCGGTCACGGATCAGGCCGAGAACCGGCTCCACGTCCAGCGCGCCCTGCTGCTCGAGCTGATCGGGGAGGGGAGATGAGCGACCTCGTCCAGGGGCTGAAGGAGGCACTCGACTACACGCGGCTCTACCGAGACCAGACCTTTGTCGTGAAGCTTGGTGGTGAGGTGCTGGCGTCGGCGGAGCTGCTCGCCGGGCTCGCGGTGCAGATCGCGCTCCTCGAGTCGCTGTCCATCCGTGTTGTGGTCGTCCACGGAGGCGGTCCTCAGGCAACTCTGCTGTCTCGGCGGCTCGGCTTCGAACCCGAGGTGGTCGCCGGACGGCGGGTGACCACGCCCGAGGCGCTCGAGGTAGCAAAGATGGTGTATGCGGGCCAGCTCAACGTCGACGTGCTGAGCGAGCTGCGGGCGCACGGCGTGCGCGCGGTCGGCCTGTCGGGGATCGACGCCGGCCTGGTGGTGGCCCGGCGGCGGCCGCCGGTCGAGATCACGGACGACTCCGGGGTGACCCGCACGGTCGACTTCGGCGAGGTCGGCGACCTCGAGTCGGTGGACACATCGGTGCTCGACCTGCTGCTCCCTAAGGGCTACGTTCCGGTGGTTGCGTCGCTCGCCGCCGACGCTGCGGGGCGCCCGCTCAACGTCAACGCCGACACCCTCGCGGAGGCCCTGGCGGCCGCTTTGAAGGCCAAGAAGCTGATCTACCTGACCGCCGCTCCAGGCCTGCTCCGGGATCCGGAGGACCCGTCGTCGCTGGTCGCCTTCGCGTGCCCCGAGGACCTCCAGGCACTGATCGCCGAGGGGCGGATCCGCGCCGGTATGCGGCCCAAGGTCGAGGCATGCCTGCGGGCGGTCGCGGGCGGGGTGCGGCGCACCCACATCATCGACGGCCGCACGCCGGACTCGCTCCTGATCGAGCTCTTCACCGGCCACGGCGCCGGCACCATGATCGTCGCCGGCAGGGAGATGGAGTCGTACCGGGAGCAGGAGCTGTGACCTGGGACGAGGAGGCGGCCGCCCTGCTGATCGAGCTGGTGCGGGTGCCGAGCCCTTCCGGGAGGGAGCACGACGCGGCTGCCCTCCTTGCCGGCTGGGCCGGCGGCAGGGTCGGCACAGCGGAGGTCGACGATGCGGCCGTCCGCCTGGTCGTCGACGGGCATGGCCCCGGACCGACGCTGCTCTTCGCGTCGCACCTCGACACCGTCCCGCCCGGCGAAGGATGGACCTGCGACCCTTACGCCGGAAACGTCGCTGGCGGGTGGCTGACCGGACGGGGTGCGGTCGACGCCAAGGCGTCGGTGGCGGCGATGACGGTCGCTGCGGCCCAGCTCGCGGCTGCCGGCGGTCCCAGCCGAGGCCGCCTCGTGGTGCTGGCGACCTACAGCGAGGAGACCCGCGACACCACCATGCCCGAGGCGCTGCGCCGCCTGGGGGCGCTGCCGGATGCAGCGGTGATCGGCGAGCCGACCGGGCTCGAGCCGTGCATCGCGCAGCGGGGACAGCTCCTGCTGCGCCTGATCTGGACCGGCGAGCAGCTCCATGCGGGGTGGGCGGCGGGGCGCGAGCCGCGCCCCGTGAACGCGATCGAGCGGGCCGCGGCCGACCTGGTCAAGATCGCCGAGCTGCGCTTGCCGCTCCGCCACGAGACCCTGGGCGAGGTCGCCTTCACCCCGACCATGCTCAGCGCGGGGGTTGCGCGCAACGTGACGCCGCCGCGCTGCGAGGCGGTGCTCGACATCCGCACCACGCCGGCCTACGGGCACGGCGAGGTGATCGCGGCGGTCCGCGCCACTGTGGCGGCGGAGGTTGAGGTGATCTCCGACCGGCTGGTCCCTACCGAGACCCCGGCCGGGTCGTCGCTCCTCGCCGCGTTGCGCCGCGTCCGGCCGGAAGGCCAGCCGTTCGCCTCGCCGACCTGTTCGGACTGGGTGTTCTTGCGCGGACTGGACGCGGTCAAGCTCGGCCCGGGGGACTCCCGGCAGTCGCACCGCGCGGACGAGCGGATCGCCCTCGACGAGGTCGGACGGGCGGCGGCGCTCTATGCCGAGCTGGCGACGGAGGTGCTGGCATGACGCGCACGCTGTGGAGCGGGGGCCGGCCGGTCGATGCCGACGTGAGCGCGTTCACGGTCGGCGAGGACCGGGAGTGGGATCGCCGCCTGCTGGTGTGGGACATCCTCGGCACTGCCGCGCACGTCGATGGTCTCGCCGCGGTCGGCGTGCTCGATGGAGAGGAGCGCGGGCAGCTGCGGACCGCCCTCCGCGACGCGCTCGCCGCCGTGGACCGGGGAGACTTCACTGTCAGCGACGACGACGAGGACGTCCACACCGCGCTCGAGGCGTGGCTGGTGGCGCGGCTGGGCCAGCTCGGCGAGAAGGTGCACACCGGACGCTCGCGCAACGACCAGGTCATCGTCGATCTGCGTCTGTACATGAAAGATGCGTTGCTCGAGGTCATGGATCGCACGCTCGACGCGTCGGCCGCGCTACTCGCCTTCGCGCGCCGCCACCAGAAGGTGCTGCTGCCCGGCTACACGCACCAGCGGCGAGCGATGCCTTCGACGCTCGCTCTGTGGGCAGGAGGCCTCGCGGAAGCGCTGCTCGACGACCTCGGCCCGATCGAGGCCGTGCTTGACCTGGCCGACCGATCGCCGCTCGGCAGCGCTGCCGGCTACGGCGTCCCGCTGCCGCTCGACCGCGAGCTGGTCGCCCAGCGGCTCGGGTTCGCCGCAGTGCAACGCAACGTCACGACCGTCCAGGCTTCGCGGGGCAAGCTCGAGGCGACGGTGCTCGCCGCCCTGTGGCCGGTCGGCTTCGACCTGGCAAAGCTGGCCTGGGACGTGATCCTGTGGAGCTCGGAGGAGTACGGGTTTCTCGTTCTGCCCAGCGAGCTGGCCACGGGCTCGAGCATCATGCCGCACAAGCGCAACCCGGACCCCTTCGAGCTGATCCGTGGACGCGCCGGGCTGCTCGAGGGCCTGGTGGTCGAGGTGATGGCGGTGGCGGGGCGTCTGCCGAGTGGGTACCATCGCGACCTGCAGCTCACGAAGGGGCCGTTGATGCGGGGTTTAGAGATCGTGGAGGAGATGCTGGCGATGGTCGCGTCGGCCGTTCCGCGGTTGGGGGTCGATCGCGACGTCTGCCGGGCGGCGGTCACCGGCGATCTGCTCGCGACCGACGAGGTCTTCCGACGGGTCCGGACCGGCGTGCCGTTCCGTGCGGCCTACAGCGAGGTCGCCGACGAGGTCCGACGCGGTGCGCCAGTGCCGTCGCTCGGTGCGGAGGAGATCCTCGCTGCTCGGACCTCCACTGGCGGCGCTGGCTCGCCGGGCCTGGCCGCCGCGGGTGTGGACCTGCGTCGCTGGCGTCGGCGAGTCTCGCGCCGCCGCTCAGCCTTCTCCGAGGCTCTCGAGCGGCTTCTGGGCGACCGGGAAGAAGGGTCGACGTGAGCAGCGTCGGTCGCCGTCGCGAGCTCATCCTGGCGATCGTCGCCGGCGAGCGCGTCGAGACCCAGGAGGAGCTCGTCGCAGCGTTGGAGGCTCGGGGGATGACGGCGAGCCAGGCCTCGGTGTCTCGCGACGTGACCGCCTTGCGCCTGGTGAAGGTCGACGGGCGTTACGCGCCGCCGTCCACCGACACTCCGGCCGAAAACCCCCTCGAGGCCCGGATCTCGGCCTACCTGCTCAGCCATGCTCCTGCAGGGGACAACCTCGTCGTCCTGAAGACGCCTCCGGGAGAGTCTCCGGGCGTCGCGCTGGCGCTCGACCGCCTCGCCCTGCCGGGCGTGGTGGGCACCGTGGCCGGCGACGACACCATCTTCGTTGCCGTTCACGACCTCACGGCGCGCAGAGCGGTGCGCCGCCGGCTCGACGGGCTCCTCGGTGAGCTGAGAAGAGTCAAGAGAAGAGAGTAGAGAGAGCGGCACAAGCAGGACGGTGCGCGCTGATGGTTCGGACTCTTCACTCTTGGCTCTTCACTCTTCACTCCCGTGCAGCGGCGCGCCGCACTGGGGGCAGAAGCGGTCGTCCGGCTGGACCTTCGCGCCGCAGCGCGGGCAGGTGAGCTGCTCCTTGAGCTCCGGCGAGTCGTAGGAGACGCCCTCGATGATCCAGCCTTCGGCGCGCTTCTGGAGCGTGAGCTTGATCTTCGCCGTGCCGTGCTCGAAGGCCGCGGCATAGACGACCTGGGCGAAGGTGCCTTCGGGCTTCTTGTTGAAGCTCACCCCCTCGACGTGGGTCGCAGTACGGGTGCCGAGGCGCTGGCGGACGGTGGTTTCGAAGGCGATGTACTGGTCCTCGTCGAGGTCGTCGGTGACCCCGCTGCCGAGGCGCTCGTAGGCGGCCTCGAGGTCGCCTCGCCCAACGTCCTCGAGGTATGCGTCGGTGACCGGCGTGACCGAGGCCGAACCCCAGCGGTAGAAGCCCACGCACGACGCAATGCCGCCCGCGATCACGAGTACCAGGCCAAGACACCCCCACAGCGCGCACGTCTTCCAGGAGGTCTTCTCGCCCACCTCATTCCTCCATGGAGCTGGCGGGAATCGCGGGCCCTTCGCCGCCGCCTTCGACGATCAGGCTGCAGCAGGTGACTGCGCCTTCGGCCTTCGCGAGCTCGGAGAGATCAACCGTCACCACTCGAAAGCCGAGCGCCTCGAGCCGGGCGCGGGTGCGGGGGAACGCGGTCGGGTAGAGCAGCGTCCCGCCAAGACGCAACCCGTTGGCCGCGTAGGGCTCGCGTGGATCGATCTCTACCATCTCGAGCCCGGCGAACGCGTGGGGATCGACCCACTCTGGGTTCACCAGTACGAGCCCCTCGCCGACGGCGGTCACGGCCGACTTGAGGTGGAGGCAGCCGCGGACCTCGACAGGTCGCACCGTGTAGTCCCAGGTTGCGAGCAGCCTTCCAAGCGCCGCCACGGCGTCGGCGCTGGTTCGGCTCGAGCGGCCGATCCAGACATCGCGTCCCACACGAAGAACGTCGCCGCCGTCGAGGGTCTCCGGGTCGCGCAAGTGAACGAGCGGGCGAAGGGACTCCAGCGCCGCCGCCGTGGAGGCGGTTTCAGGGCGTCTGGAAACGGCTCCCGGGCAGGCGATCACGGCCACCTCGTCGAGCACCACCGCGGTGTCCTCGACAAAGACCGCGTCGGGCAGCTCGGGCAACGGTGGCAGGCGATGGACCTCGCACCCGAGGTCCGCGAGAAGGACCTCATAGGCATCATGCTGTGAACGCGCCCGGGCGATGTCGATCGGCGCGCGCTCGAGGTGGGTGAGCTCGCACGCGGCCAGGGTCGGGCTGACCTCGCGGGTGAAGGCGAGACGCGCGGGGCGCTCTGCGAGGCGCAGGACGCCGAGGGGAATCGCTCCCGGTCGCGGCAGCGCGCCCGCATCCATGTCAGCGGGCCACGCAGAACTGCTCGGCCGCAGCGCTTCGCGTACGCCCTTCCCGGTTCTCCCGGGCGCGCTGCATGAGCCGAATGGCCGGCAGCTTCGGTCGACGGAGCCGCAGGAGACGGGGGAAGATCCGAAACGCGACACTGGAGACGACGCTCAGCTGCATGGCGGCATTCTACGCGGTGCCGCCCGGGTCAGGGTGAAGGGAAGCCTCCCCGGCTCGAGTGGCCGTCGCCGACCAAGGCGATGCGGCGGGCTGCCCAGGTGAGCGGCCCGCCGCCGATCGATCGTTCCGCTGGTCGGTCGTCGTGACCCGGCGTGCGACCACCGGGCCCCGCGGAGGCGCCGTGGGATCAGCCCGCGGTGGTCGGCGCGGCCGGCGGCGGGATCGGATCCGGGACCTGGTTGTGGATCGGCGGGATCGACTTCAGGTAGGCGTACACCGCCTTGAGGTCGTCGTCGGTCATCTTCGCGCAGTTCTGCCACGGCATGGGTGGAAGAATGGGACGGCCAGCGCCCATGTGCTTGCCGGAACGCAGGGCCGCAATGAAGGAGGCCTCGGTGAGGACGCCGAGGCCGGTCTCCTCGTCGGGAGTCAGATTGGCCGCGAAGCTGACGCCCCAGGGTCCTGAGAAGGCGGTCATGGTGCCGGTCCCGGCCCAGAACCAGAGTCCGGAAAGGTCAGCTGTCTGGGCGATAGGCGGGAAGTCGCTCGGGTGCCCGGACAGCATGCGGCCCATGTCCGGCTCCGGTCCGTGCTCTCCCATCTTGAGGGGCGTGTGGCAGTCGTTGCAGCCGGCGATCGTCACCAGGTACGCACCGCGCTCGACGGGGCTCTGCGCGGTTGCGGTTGGAGCCAAGGGCTGCTGGCGGTTACAGGCGACGGCCGCGAGCACCATCGCAACAGCAGCACAACCGGCCGCAATCGACACCGGAACGGACCGATGCATCCAACGGATCGCAACGCGCCTCATCAGGACCTCCTCTCGGCGCCTCTCCAGGCGAGCCGGGTTCGAACCACAACCGTCGGCCGGTGCGGTGACCTCCAGTCGACTCTCGGAGGGGTCACCCGAGACGTGGGCACGGCCCCTGCCCCCACCTGCCACCACGGTCAGGATCGCCTCGGGCGCCAGACACCCGAGGGCTGTCCGGCCGCTGCTCGCTTCAGCGAGTCTTCGTCCCCGCCGAGAGCTTCCAGACCGTTGATTGAGGCGGATTAACAGCGCTTGAGATTGGCGAATTCCCGGTCAGTCGAGTCGGCCGACGGAGAAGTAGCTCGCGTCCGGGTGGTGGACAACGAGCGCGGAGACCGAGGCCTCGGGCTCCATCATCATTCCCTCGGTGAGGTGGACCCCGATCTCGTCCGGGTCGAGCAACGGCCACAGCCCCGCCTGGTCGTCGAGGTTGGGGCAGGCCGGGTAGCCGAACGAGTAGCGCCGGCCGCGGTAACGGGCGGCGAAGCGGTCGGCCATCGACATCTCCGGCGTGTCCGGAAAGCCCCAGTGCTCGCGCAGCCTCCGGTGGAGCCACTCGGCGGCGGCCTCGGCCGTTTCGAGCGCCAGCGCCTGGACCGCGTGGCTGGCGAGCAGCTCGCCGCTCGCCCTGAGCGCATGGGCGTGGGCGGCGACGCCCGCCCCGGCGGTGGTGACGAAGAGGGCGACGCTGTCGCGCACCCCGTCGCGCGGTGGCAGCACGAAATCCGCAAGGCAGAGACCGTCGGCGATGGGCTGACGGGGAAACTCGAACCGGCGCAGGTGAGTCCCGTCGGCGGGGTCGAAGAGCACGATGGCGTCGCCGTCGGGCTCGGCGGCGACGAAGCGCCACACCGCCGACACGGACATCCAGCGCTCGGCATCGGCCTCGACCGACGCGACCGCATCTCGCAGCGCCAGTGCGGTGGTGTCGCGCTCGCGCAGCTTGCGTTCGTACCGGCCCCGCAACCCGAGGTGCTTGCCGTACAGCATCTGAGGGTTGATGTAGGACCAGATCTCGCGCAGGTGCGGAATCGTCGCGAGCACACGGCGGTCGCCATACGGAGCGTGAACCGGGGCAAGGTCGTGTCGCACCAAACCGGATCTCCCCGCGGCGCGTGGGCGAGGCGGCCGCATTGGACTCGCTCGGCTGTGCAGGGGGGAGGGCGGGCGTCGCGACGACGTCTCCGGCGGCGAGCCGTTTCATCGTCTCGAGACCCTTCATCGCGTCGGCGCAGTAGACCACGGGGCCCGGGTAGGCAGTGGCGATCCGCTGGCGGGTGAAGACCTCCGAGAGTGCGGCGCCCCCGACCAGGACCGGGACCCGGATGCCGGCGGCCGCCAGCTCTTCGACGGTGATCACCATCTGATGCGCCGACTTCACCAGCAGCCCCGAGAGGCCGATCGCGTCGGGGCCGTGCTCCCGCACCGCGGCGATGAGGTCGTGCGGCGGCACCTTGATGCCCAGGTTGACGACCTCGAAGCCGTTGTTGGAAAGGATGATGTCGACCAGGTTCTTACCGATGTCGTGGACGTCGCCCTTGACCGTCGCGAGCACCATCCGGCCTCGCGAAACGACCTCGGTCGACTCCATGAAACCCTCGAGGAAGCCAACCGCGGCCTTCATGCTCTCGGCGCTCTGCAGGACCTCGGCGACGATGAGCTGGTTGGTGTTGAACAGCCGCCCGACCTCGTCCATCCCGCGCATCAGAGGACCGTTGACGATCTCGAGCGGCGCCGCTCCCTCGTCGAGCTTGCGCTTGAGGTCCTCGACCAGGCCGTCTCGGCTGCCCTCGACCACGTAGCGGGCGAGCCGTTCGTCGAGCGTCAGAACGGAGGCGTCCGATGCGGAGCGTCGGGCGCCGCGGAAGCGATCGGTGAGTCGTGCGATGTGGAGACGGTTGACGGCCGTGCGCTGCTCGGGGGTCTGGTGGCGCCAGTCCGAGGGCGCGTCGACGAGCAGCTTGGCGCCCGACTCCTCCGGGCCGACCTCGCGCGGCGGCCGGTTGAGGAGAAGGTCCTCGGCCAGCTCCCGGTCCTCCGGGGAAATCGACGCGAAGCGCTCCAGGCGCTCGGTGTTGACGATCGCGAGGTCGAGGCCGGCGAGGGTGGCGTGGTAGAGGAAGACCGAGTTGAGGATCTCCCGTGCGGCGACGGGAAGCCCAAACGACACGTTGGAGACGCCGAGAATGGTCCGGCACCCGGGCAGCGCCTCTTTGATCATCCGCAGGCCTTCGAGGGTCTCCACCGCGCCGCCGACGTAGGCCTCATCCCCGCTCGCCGCCGGGAACACCAGCGCGTCGAAGATCAGGTCAGCGTCCGCGAGCCCGTAGCGCCCGGTGAGCAGCTCGTGGCTGCGCAGCGCCACCTCGAGCTTGCGCACGCGGGTGAAAGCCTGCGCCTGGTCGGGGTGCTCGTCGATGCAGCCCACGACGACGGCAGCGCCATAGCGCTTGAGCAGCGGCGCGACCGCGGCGAAGCGGGCCTCGCCGTCCTCGAGGTTGATCGAGTTGACGATCGACCGGCCCTGGCAGTAGGTCAAGGCGAGCTCGACCGCGGCGGCGTCCGTCGAGTCGATCATGAGCGGCGCCTTGACCGTCCGGCCGAGCCGCTCGTAGAAGGCGGCGACGTCGGCCCGCTCGTCGCGTTCCGTCGCCTGGAGGCAGACATCGATGATCTGGGCGCCGCCGCGGACCTGGCGTCGGGCGATGTCCGAGGCCTCGTCCCAGCGCTCCTCCGCGACCAGGCGGCGGAACTTGGCGGAGCCGACGACGTTGGTGCGCTCGCCGACCAGGAGGGGGCGGGTCTCGTCGGTGGCCTCGACGAGGTCGATGCCGGTGTAGACACACCGTCGGGGCCGGTCGGACGGGATCCGGCGCGGTCGCCGGGAGGCGGCCATGGCGGCGATCGCGGCGATGTGGCGGTCGGTGGTGCCGCAGCAGCCGCCGACGAGGTTGAGCCAGCCGTTGGCGGCGAAGCGGTCGAGGGCGGCGGCGAGGGACTCGGGGGTCTCCGGGTAGAGCCCGTCGGGGCCCGGTAGGCCGGCGTTCGGGTAGCAGGACACCGCGCAGCGGGCCCACTCGTGGACCGCCCGCAGGTGGTCGGTCATGAGGTCGGGGCCGGTGGCGCAGTTGAGGCCGATCGCGAGCAGGGGCGCGTGCTCGACGGAGGCGACGAATGCCTCCGCGGTCTGGCCGGCAAGCATCGTTCCCATCGGCTCGATGGTGCCGGAGACGATGATCGGACGGCGGGTGCCCGCCTCGGCGAGCACCCTCTCGATCGCGACCAGCGCCGCCTTGGTGTTGCGGGTGTCCTGGCAGGTCTCGACCACGAGCACGTCGGCGCCGCCCTCGAGCAGGCCGCGGGCCTGCTCGGCGAAGGTGTCCACGAGCTCGGCGAAGGTCACGCCGCCGGTGACCGAGATCGCCTTGGTGGTCGGACCCATCGAGCCCGCGACGAAGCGCGGCCTCGAGGCGGTCGACGACTCGTCGGCCGCCCGCCGTGCGAGCTCGGCGGCGACCCGGTTGATCTCCCGTGCCCGATCGGCGAGGCCGTACTCCTCGAGCACCAGCGGCGTGCCGCCGAAGGTGTTGGTCTCGATGATGTCAGCGCCCGCGGTGAGGTAGGCGCGGTGGATCGAGAGCACGACGTCGGGTCGGTGCAGGTTGAGGGCCTCGTTGCAGCCCTCGAGCGCCTCGCCGCCAAAGTCCTGTGCGGCCAGCTCGTGTCTCTGGAGCATGGTGCCGGTGGCGCCGTCGAGGACCAGGATGCGCTCCTCGAACAGGGCGGCGAGCTCGTCACTGCGGTCGCGGCCACTGGCGACGCACGGCGTCCGAGGTTCAGCGCTCATGCGAAGCCCCTCCGGTCGCAGCTGCGCTGCCTGCCTCGTCGAGCAGTGGGACCACGTCCTCGGGACGCTTGAACGGAGCGATCACGTAGACCCCGGCGGCGCGCCGGCGGGCCTCGTGCAGCATCTCGAGCGCGCGATCACGGCCGAGCCTCTCGGCGTCGGCGCCGGCCGCCTCGAGCGCGGAGATGAGCTCGTCGGGGACGACGATGCCGGGGACCTCGTTGTGGAGGCGCAGCGCGAGCCGGGCCGAGCTCAGCGGCCACACCGCCACCAGGGTCGGCACTGGCGTCGAGCCGCCCATCCGGTCGAGCATCCGCTCCCAGCAGGACCACTCGAAGAACACCTGGGTCATGGCGAAGTGGGCACCGGCATCGACCTTGCGCCGGAAGCGGTCGATCTCGTGGTCGAGGTCGGGCGCGTTCGGGTTGACCGCCACCCCGATCAGGAACGACGGCGGCTCGACGATCGGGTGGCCGACGCAGTCGAAGCCTTCGGCCATCCTCGTCACCGCGCGGACGAGCTCGAAGATGTCGACGTGGTTGACGTCATGGACGCCCGGGTAGTCGCCGAGCTGGGACGGGTCCCCGGTGATCGCGAACAGGTTGCGAACGCCGCCGAGCCAGGCGCCGAGGAGCTGCGACTCGAGACCCATGAGGCTCGCGTCGCGCGGCGTCACGTGAGGGACGCACTCGAGCCCGGTGGAGCGCTGGATCTCGACCGCCAGGCTGAGCGAGTCCATGCGCAGGCTGGCGAGCGGGTTGGAGTTGATGTCGACCGCGTCGACCAACGGATGGCCGGCCAGCCGTTCGGCCGCCCGTAGGACGGCTTCTGCGCCGGTGCCCTTGGGCGGGTCGATCTGCACCAGGTGGACGAAGCTCCCGGTCGACAGCTTGGCGGCGAGCGAGGACTCCGGTCGGGGAGCGGGCCGCGGCTCCGGCGGTGCCGGGACCACGACCGTCGAGCGGCCGGCCCGACGCTGGGGGCACCGTCCCCGGACGGCTTCTGCGATCGCGGCGATATGCTCGGGTCCGGTGCCGCAGCACCCCCCGACGATGCCGACACCCAGCTCCATCGCCTCGCGCGCGAACCGGGCCAGGTAGCTCGGCGTCGCGGGAGGCATGAGGATGCGGTCGTCGCGGCGCTGGAGTACGCCCGCGTTCGGCATCGCGACCAGGGGCAGCTCGAGCTTGGGCAGGGCGCGAAGGATCTCGAGGGTGCCCATCGGTCCCGGCGAGCAGTTGATCCCGATTGCGTCGAGGCCGAGGTCGGCCGCCCGCACCAGCTCCCGCGCGTTCTCGTGCCAGAGGTGCGGCGGACGTTCGGCGGCGAATGTGAGGAGGCCGATGAGCGGCAGTCCGGTCACCTCGCGCACCGCGCGCACCGCGATCTCCAGCTCATCGAAACGGAAGAAGGTCTCGAGCACGATCAGGTCGGCGCCGCGTCCGGCGAGCAGGGAGGCCTGCTCGGCGTGGGACTCCGCGATCTCTCGGCGCCCGGCGCGTTGGTCCATGTCGAGCACGCCCGCGAGCGGTCCGATCGAGCCGGCGATAAGACAGTCTCTTCCGGAGAGCTCGCGCGCGTCGCGCGCGAGCTTCACCGCGCGGGTGTTGACCTCCTCGACCAAGTGATCCGCGCGGTGCACGGCGAGGCGCGGCCGCGAGGCGCCGAAGGTCGCGGTCTCGATCAGCTCTGCCCCAACCTTGAGGAAGGCGAGGTGGATCTCGAGCACCTCCGCCGGGTGCTCCACCGCGGCGAGGTCGAGGGTCGAGCCCGAGGGCAGCCGGGTCAGCAGCTCGGAACCCATCGCCCCATCGGCGACCAGAACGTGGTCGGCGAGCCGTTCCGCGAGGCGGCTCACCGCGGCTCCCGTTCGGGCGTCTGCTCCTCGGTTGAGGGAATCGTGACCGTCACCCCGCGATGCCCCTTGCGGCTCGACGAAAGCGTGCCGTGGATCTCGGCGTAGCGGGGCTTGAGGTCCTCGCGGATCTCGAGAAATGCCTCGAGTCGATCCGGGGGGATGCGGCCGTCGGCGGGTGGCTCGAACGAGTAGGTGGTGTCAAGCGCATCCAGCGCCTTCTCGGAGCGGGCCATCTTGACCAGCGGGACGCCGACCGCCCGACCCTCGCGGACGAGCCTGGGTCCGTAGACCGCCGCAAGCATGGCGAGGACGCCGACGACGACCAGCGCGATGACCCCGAACGCTCCGATCCGGCCGCTCTGCCGATGTTTCATCTTCCGCCTCCTCGTCGGCGGACGTGCGCCCGCCTCTGAGTCCTGTAAGAATAGTACGACCGAACGATGGACCCGGATGCGGGTGAGATCGAGGAGGCACGCGATGACCATGACGATTCGTTTCCACCACACCGGCGGGCCCGAGGTTCTGCGATGGGAGGAGGTCGCACCGGGGCGGCCGGGTCCCGGCCAGGCGCTCGTCCGCCACACCGCGGTCGGCGTGAACTTCATCGACACCTACCACCGCACTGGGTTGTACCCCGCCACGCTGCCCTCGGGGCTCGGAATGGAAGCCGCCGGGGTCGTCGTGGCGGTGGGGGAGGGTGTCGAAGGCCTCGCCGCTGGGGACCGCGTTGCCTACGGCGGTGGCCCGCCGGGAGCCTACGCCGAGGAGCGTGTGATGCCGGCCGACAAGCTCGTCCCGCTTCCCGATGGTGTCGACGACCGGGTCGCGGCCGCGGCCATGCTCAAGGGCATGACGGCAGAGTACCTGGTGCGGCGGACCTACGAGGTCAAGCCCGGGGACACGGTGCTGGTCCACGCCGCCGCGGGCGGGGTCGGGCTCCTCCTGTGCCAGTGGGCGAAGCACCTCGGCGCGACCGTGATCGGCACCGTCGGCACCGACGACAAGGCGGAGCTCGCCCGCGCCAACGGCTGCGACTACCCCATCGTCTACACGCGTGAGGACTTCGCCGCCCGCGTGCGCGAGCTGACCGGTGGGGTCGGTGTCCCGGTGGTGTATGACTCCGTGGGTCGGACCACGTGGGAAGGATCGCTGGCCTGCCTGCGCCCGCGCGGTCTCATGGTCACCTTCGGCAACGCCTCCGGACCCGTGCCGCCGATCCAACCCCTGGTGCTCTCCCAGCACGGCTCGCTGTACCTCACACGGCCGACGCTCATGACGTACAACGCGACCCGGAAGGAGCTGCTGGAGAGTGCTGGGGCGCTGTTCGAGGTGGTCGAGTCGGGGGCGGTCCGGGTGACGATCGGCCAGACCTGGCCGCTGGCCGAGGCCGCCGAGGCTCACCGCGCGCTCGAGAGCCGTCGAACCGTGGGGTCGACGGTGCTGCTGCCGTAGCAGATCGCGAGACGCAAGACGTAAGACGCGAGACGTCGGAAGGCAAGTGGGCAAGAAGGTGAGGAGGTGAGGAGGTAAGAAGGTGAGGAGGCGTAGGGGAGGAGCTTGTCTCCTCCCGTGGTCCGGACCGCGCCAGACCCCAAGTTCGACCCCCGCAGCGCGCACTCGAGCTTGACGCGGAGAGTTTGGCCCGTCACCATCCGGTCGAGGCTCTGCGCAGCTCCTCCGCGATGGCGACCGCCTGGTCGATGAGTTCCCCGGCGTCCTCCGGGCGCTGCCACCGTCGTTGGTCCACGAGCAGCCGCGTACCAAACCCCTCGATCTCGACGAACGGTACCGCCAGGGCGCGCAGCTTCTCGCGTAGGTCCGGCGTGAACAGGCGACGAACCGCCTCGGCTGATGCCGTCCGGAGGGTAAAGGCCCGCGAGAGCTCGGGGTCCTCGCCGAGCTCGACCTCGGGGTCGTCTTCGGGCCTCAGCACCAGCGGCGCGCGCGTCGTCGAGCGCGGGTTGCTGCGACTCCTGATGAAGAAGTGCGGCAGGTCGAGACGGGAGTCCTCGAGCAGGCACACGGTGAAGCCGAAGGGCTCGACGGAGCCGATGGGGTCCGTCCGGTACCTGTAGTCCGCCAGCCACACGTCGATCCACGCACGGTTGCCGGAGACCACATTGGCGAGGCTGCCCGCACCCCTCGTGTAGAGGGCGGTGAACCCGGAGAACCGCTCCAGCGGCGCGTCGTCGTGTCGCGTGTAGGTCATGCCGAGCAGGCCGGCGGTCTGCGGCCACTTCCGTTCCGTGCGCAGGGAGCGGCGGACGACCAGGACGAAGATCGAGATCGGGATCAGAGCCGCGGCAAGGTAGAGGAGCACGTCGATCAGGGTGTCCATCCTTCAGCTCCAGGCTCCGTAGCGGCCTCGGAGCTCTCGACCGATGGTGACTGGTGTCTGCAGGATACGTGGTGACTGAATCGATCTCAACGAGCCAGCCTCGCAGGGAGGGAATGCGCGCGTCCGGACCGCGCTTGGGAATGGGTGTGAAGGGAGGGCATGACATGGAGTACGTCCGACTCGGCCGTAGTGGCCTCAAGGTGTCGCGGATCTGCCTCGGGATGATGAGCTTCGGCGACCCGAGCTGGCGCGACTGGATCCTGCCCGAGGAGGCGGCGAAGCCCTTCGTCCGGCGCGCGGTCGAGGCCGGCATCAACTTCTTCGACACCGCCGACATGTACTCTTTCGGCGTGAGTGAGGAGATCACTGGGCGGCTGCTGCGCGAGCACGCCCAGCGCGACGAGGTGGTGGTCGCCACCAAGGTGTATTTTCCCTTCAGCGATGGCCCCAACCGGGGCGGGCTGTCGCGCAAGCACATCCTCGCGGCAATCGACGCGTCGCTGAGCCGACTGGGGATGGACTACGTCGACCTCTACCAGATCCACCGCTGGGACCCCGAAACCCCGATCGACGAGACCCTGGAGGCGCTTCACGACGTCGTCAAGTCCGGCAAGGCGAGGTACATCGGGGCCTCCAGCATGTGGGCGTGGCAGCTCACCAAGGCGCTCTACCTCGCCGACCTCAGGGGCTGGACGCGCTTCGTGTCGATGCAGAACCACTACAACCTGGTCTACCGCGAGGAGGAGCGCGAGATGCTCCCTCTGTGCCGCGAGGAGGGGCTGGGCGTGATCCCATGGAGCCCGCTCGCGCGGGGCTTCGTGGTCGGAAACCGGCCGCGGCCGGGCGAGGCTCAGACGCCGCGGGCGCGGACGGACGACTACGCCCTGCAGATGTACACGCGCGAGGCGGACTACCGCGTGGCGGTGCGGGTTGCGGAAGTGGCCCATCGGCTCGGCATCGGGCGCGCCCGCGTGGCGCTCGCGTGGCTGCTCCACCAGCCGGGAGTCACCGCGCCGATCGTCGGGGCGACGCGGCTCGAGCACCTCGACGAAGCGATCGCGGCGGTGGACCTGAAGCTTGCAGCCGACGACCTCGCGGCGCTCGAAGAGCCCTACGAGCCGCATCCGGTGCTGGGACATTCGTGAGACAGGTAAGAAGGTGAGAGGCAAGAAGTAAGAAGGGGTAGGCGAGGAGCTTGTCTCCTCCCGTTGTGCCTTCTCTGTGCTACTCCCGGGTGAGAACTCCCTCCGGTTTGGCGATATTCTGTCAAGCGACGACTCGGAAGTACCGAGCCAATTTCGAGATACGGAGTCTTGAACCACCAAGACACCAAGACACCAAGCCATCGGAAGGCAGGGCCGCGCGCCGCGCGCGCGGCGGGGCTCTGGGTACGGCTTGGATTCTCCCCCATCGCGTGCTCCCCTGGCGCAGCTCCCTGGAAGCCATGGTTGGAAACGCGCCCGCCACCCCTGAATGCCCTCTTGGTGTCTTGGTGTCTTGGTGGTGAGATTCCGCTTCGACCAGATGCCAACGATCCGGGGCTGCGAGAGCACCACCCTTGGGTTGCGGGCAGAGCCCGCGCTGAGTCTCTGTGCCTCTGTGGTTTACGTCCTGCTCGCCGGCAACGGGATCCCGAGGGCGCCGAGCTGAGCCTCGGCCTGCTCCGCCCAGCCGCGGTTCGCGGCGGGGCTGGCGGGCGAGGGGTGCAGGATCTCGCCGATGTGCACGTGGACTTCCGCCAGAGCGACCTCGGCCCGGGTTCGGGCGAAGCGTCCGACGCCGATGACCCATGTCGGAGCATGGGTGCGGACGACGTCCCGAAGGGCGCCGTCACACGCCTCGAGCAGGGGTGCGCGCTCGGCCGCCGTGAGCTTGTCCGGCGTCAGGTTGCGGCCGGAGGCTTCCAGAAACAGGAGCGGGCAGTAGTTCACCACCAGGAAGCGCGCGAAGAAGGCCGCGGGGGTCCTGAAACGGCCCCGCGCCCAGCCCCATAGGCGCTGGCCGCTCACCTCGACCCGTGGGCAGGCGAGACCGAGCACAGGTCGCCTGGGGTGCTCTCCGATCGGCCGACCGACGGGCTCGTCGATCGCGAGCCACTCGCGCACGGTGGCCACGTCGCCGAACGGGACGCCGGTCTGGGCCATCCCGAACGGGCCGGGATTCATGCCGAGCAGCAAGACCTCCTTGCGGCCGCTGCCGAAGCGGCGGAGGTAGGCTTCGTGTCCGGCGCGGGCGTAGTCCAGGGGGTTGTAGACACGAGCGACCGGAGCGGAGAATGTGAGCCCGTCGACGCGGGCTGCGAGGTCCCGGGAGATCTCGAGTAGGTCCATGAGGGGAGATGGTAGGGCATTTGGATTGCGCCCCGCGCCCTGCCCGGTAGATCCGGCACCCGGGATCGATGGGTCCGTGTAGAGGCGAGAGACCCAGTCGCGGAACCAGGATGGGCGCGCGATCAGGACGTAGGCAGCGGCGATTGCGGTGAGCGGCACCGCGAACAGCACCACGTCCAGGGCGACCAGCGCGACGGCGAGCAGCACGCGCTCGGTGGTGGTCATGATCTACCTCCCGCGGAGCCTGCAGGCTCGCCTGCGGCTTTGACGACGCGCAGGGCGCATCGTGAAGCCCATGCTCTCACAGCCGCTTGTGCTTCAGGCGTAGGCTGTTCGACACGACCGACACGCTCGAGAAGGCCATCGCGAGGGCGGCGAACGCGGGGTGCAGCATGCGCAGGGGAGCCGGGATCGCGGCGAAGGGCGCCAAGACACCGGCGGCGAGCGGGATCAGCACCACGTTGTAGCCGAATGCCCAGAACAGATTCTCGCGGATCGTGCGCACGGTCGCGCGGCTCAGGGCGATGGCGCGCGGGATGAGGTCGAGGTCGCCCCGGAGCAGGGTCACCGGGGCAGTTTCGATGGCGACGTCGGTCCCGGTGCCGAGCGCGATGCCGACGTCGGCGAGGGCGAGCGCTGGGGCGTCGTTGACGCCGTCACCGACCATCGCGACGAGAGACTCGGAGCCGTCCATCAGCTCGCGGATCGCCGCCGCCTTGTCCTCGGGCAGGACCTCGGCCAGCACGCGGTCGATCCCGAGCTCGCGGGCGACCGCGTCCGCCGCGGCGCGGTTGTCGCCGGTCAGCATCACCGTCGTGAGGCCCATCCGGTGGAGCTCGGCGACCACGCGGGCAGCGTCCGGCTTGACCGTGTCGGCGAGCCCGATAAGCCCGAGCGCGCGGCCGCCGGCAGCGACCCAGATCGCGGTGCGGCCCGCCTGCTCCAGACGCTCGGCCTCGGCTCCGAGGTCGCCGAGGTCGGCGCCGTGACGCTCGAGGTGGAGCCTTCGTCCGACCAGCACCTCGCGCCCACCGACCTGGGCGACCACCCCGAGGCCCGGCGTCGACTCGAAGCGGTCGGCGCGGACGGTCGCGAGGCTGCGTTCGTCGGCGGCCTCGGTCACGGCGCGCCCCAGCGGGTGCTCGGAGCCCCGCTCGGCCGCTGCGGCGAGCGCGAGCAGATCGTCGTGTGACTCGCCCTCCGCCGCCACCACCTCCGCGACCCGCGGCCGGCCCTCGGTCAAAGTCCCGGTCTTGTCGAACACGATCACGCCGAGCTTCTCGGCCCGCTCGAGCGCCTCGCTCGAGCGCAGCAGGATCCCCATCCGCGCGCCGCGCCCGGTGCCCACCATGATGGCCGTGGGCGTGGCGAGGCCGAGCGCACAGGGGCACGCAATCACCAGCACCGCGACCATGCGCATCAGGGCGGTGGCGAAGCTCGCGCCGACCCCGAGCCACCACACCAGCAGCGTGACCGCGGCGATCGCCATCACGACCGGGACGAAGACCGCGGCGACACGGTCGGCGAGATTCTGGATGGCGGGCTTCGAGCCCTGAGCCTCGCGGACCAGCCGGATCACGCGGGCCAGGGCGGTGTCGGCACCGACCCGGCTCGCCTCGAAGCGCAGCACGCCGTCAATGGCGACGGTGCCGGCGAGCACGGTGTCGCCGGGCTGCTTGGCGACCGGAAGGCTCTCGCCGGTGAGGGCCGACTCGTCGACTGCCGAGCGGCCGGCGATCACGATGCCGTCCACCGGCACGCGCTCGCCGGGGCGCACGAGCAGCAGGTCGCCGAGCGAGACCTCGTCGGCCCGCACCTCGATCTCGGTGCCGTCGACCTCGATGCGGACCGTACGGGGCGTGAGCGAGACCAGCTCGCGGATGGCGTCGCCGGCGTGGCGCTTGGCGCGGGTCTCGAGCAGCTTGCCGACCTTGATCAGGGTCAGGATGACCGCCGCGGTCTCGTAGAAAACATGGCTGCCGAAGGCGGTCGAGCCGAAGCTGAGCGCGACCGTCACCGGCAGGCTGGCGCCGAAGGCGGTCAGCGAGCCAAGGCTCACCAGCACGTCCATGTTCGCGGTGCGGTTGGCGAGTGCCTTCCAGGCGGCGACGTAGAAGTCCCACCCGGTCACGGTCTGGACCGGCAGCGCCAGTGCGAGCAGCAACCAGTTCACCCAGGGGGCGCCGGCCCAGGCGCCGAGCAGGCCGAAGTCCCGCGCCATCGACAGTGCGAACAGCGGCACCGTGAAGACGACGCCGACAGTGAGCGCGATCCGGTGACGGCGGGCCTCGTCACGATCGCGTGCGGTCGCCGCTGCCTCCGCCTCAGTGCCGTCGCCGGCTGCCTCGGGACGGACGCCGTAGCCGAGCTTCTCGATCGCGGCCACCAGGTCGCGGCGGGTCACCGTCCCGGGCACGTACTCGACCCGAGCCCCCTCCGACGCGAAGCTCACCGACGCCGCGACCACGCCGGGGACCTTGCGGGTCAACGTGCGCTCGATGGTGGCCGCGCAGTTGGCGCAGGTCATGCCGGTGACGGCGAGCTCGACGGTGGTGATCGGCACGTCGTAGCCCGCGCTGCGCACCGCCTCGACGACCGACGCCAGCGCCCCCTTGCCGTCGACACCGACCGAGAGCGTCTCCGAGGCGAAGTTGACCTCAGGCGTCTCGGCGTCCTCGATGCGGCCCACGATCCGCTCCACGGTCTTGGCGCAGGTCGCGCAGGTCATGCCGCGAACGGGCAGAGTGAGCCTAGCCCGCATTTCTCACCAGCTCATGCCTCCTGGGCGGGGTAGCCGATCTCGTCGAGCAGGTCGAGGATCGCCCGCCAGGTCGCGGGCGGCTGCCAGGTCACGGTCACCTGCTTGCTCGTGACGTCGGCCTCAACGCCGCTGATCCCGGCGACCTCGCCGAGCTCGCGCTGAATGGTCGCGGTACAGTGGTGGCAGCTGATGGCCGGGACGTGAACGGTGTGCGTCTCCATGGTTCGTCCTCCAGCGGGGGCGCAGCCGCCCCTCGACGTCACTCAACAGGCGCTCCCGAAGCGCGATTCCGCCCTGACGGAAGCTGGGATTTCAGTCCTCGAGGTGGGACTGAACGCTGGCGATCTTGTCGGCCATGGTCTGGGTGCGGTCGGTGCGGGTCCCGACCCGGAGATTGCTCGAGACGCGCGGCGCGCCCATCTCGTGGAGCACCTCGTGGCATTGTTTGAGGGCTGCGAAGACGGTGTCCCACTCGCCCTCGACGTTGGTGCCGTTGGCGTGGAGCTGGGGCTCGAGCCCGGCCTCGGTCAGGACCCGCTCACAGGCCGCGACGTACTTTGAGAGCGACAGCCCGACCCCGAGCGGGATAATGGCGAGATCTGCGATCACGTGCATGGGCGACCTCCGTGGAGTCTGCCGGGCAAAGGTTTGGTGCACGATGGCGCTGCGGGAATACCGCCCGATACCTCTGCCCAGCCACCGAAAGAGCCTCCCAGCTGCCGGGGGGTGTTTCCCCTGCGGCCGGTGTCCCAGGAAGCCGGCCGCTCAGATTCCCATGAGGCGCCGGTGGTTTCCCTTCTCGAGATCGAGCTTCAGGGCCATGAACTGCATCAGGTCCTTGAGGGCGATCACCCCGGCGATCCGGTCACCGTCGCGGACGATGAGCCGGCTTCTGCCGGTGCGTGCCATGAGGGTGAATGCCTGGAGCGAGTCGGCTTCCGCGGCGATGGTGTTCTCGTCCGAGCACGGCTCGGTCACTGCCTGGACCGACGTGCCGGCCCACTCATCCCGCGGAACCCCCTTGACGTCGCGGGTGGTCACACAGCCCTCCAACCGGCCACCCCGGACCACCGGGAACATCTTGAAGTGGTGCTTGTAGATGTAGTCCTCCACCAGGCTCTCCAGAGAGATCGACGGCGACACGGTGACCGGCTCTTCCTGCATGAAGCGCCGCACCGGCTCGCCGGCGAGGACGTCCCGGGTGATCAGTTGCTGGTACGACCCCTGCGAGGCGCTGCGCAGGAACAGGCCGATCAGCACCCACCAGATTCCGCCGACCAGGGAACCTCTGAGAAACTCCCACGCCCCCAGCACGACGAGAAGGATGCCGAAGCCCGAGCCGATACCGGAGGCCACCCGGGTGGCCCAGTGGATGTCGCCCTTGCTCCACCACAGGAAGGAGCGCAGCACGCGGCCGCCGTCGAGGGGGAAGGCGGGGACGAGGTTGAAGGCGGCCAGGACCAAGTTGATCCAGCCCAGGTACCCGACGATCCCAAGCGCCGGGGCGGGCCACGCCGCCGACCTGCCCCATGCGAAGACGCCCAGCATGGCCACCCCGATGACGATGCTGGCCAGCGGCCCGGCGATGGCCATGGTGAACTCGGCCTTGGCGTTGGGCGGCTCCTCGCTCATCTCCGCCACGCCGCCGAAGATGAACAGGGTGATCCCTTTCATTGGCAAGCCGCTGCGGCGCGCCACCAGCGAGTGGCTGAGCTCGTGCACCACGATGGAGGCGAACAGGCCGAGAGCACCCGCCACCCCCATCCACCAGTAGGTGAACTGATCCAGGTGGGGAAAGTAGTTGGGAAAGACGCCCACGGCGAGGGACCACGTGATGAGCGCGGCGATGATGAACCAGCTGAAGTCCATCCGCACCGCGAACCCGAACAGCTTGAACAGGGTGATGGGCTTGCCGAACATGGGACCCTCCCACGTTCCTCAACCCGTCGGGCTGCCGCGAAAATCCCGGGAGGCCATACCTCGCTACGGAGACGAGTACGAAGTGTCTGATCCAGGCAGCGGTCCTCTCGACCCGGGCCGGCAACCCCGGTTTGAGAACGGGATGGAGACAGGCTCCATCCCTACGACCGGCTCTCCCACTGCCCTCGTGGCACAGCCTCCAAACGGCATCCCGGATGCGCGCAGCGCATCAAAGGAATCCGCAGGGCAGGGGCCCGGCAGGACGTCGCACGCGACCTCCAGCCGCCTTTGGCCACGCTCTACGGATTCTTCGGGTACTTCACCGAGCACCCGTAGGGCTTGGTCTCAGGGGTCGCCACGGGTTTGCCGTTGAGGAGACTGCCCAGCGCAGCCGACACGTAGTTCGTGGCCGACGCCTTGGATCCACGGGGATCGTCGTCGATCGCGCCCTCGTAGACCACCGTGCCGCTGCCGTCGATGACGAACATGTGCGGGGTGGTCTCGGCGCCGTAGAGGTGGCCGACAGAACCATCACGATCGACGAGCACCGGGTAGGGGAGCTGGTGGCTGTCGCGGAAGGCGGCGCTGCGAGCCGCATCCATGGTGGAGGTGCTGTTGATCGCGAGCCACACGACGCCGTCGGCGGCGTAGCGCTCGGCAAGCTTCTTCATCGTGCCCGCCGCGTAGTGGCGCTGCACGAACGGGCAGTCGGGGTTGACCCACTCGAGCACCCGGATCGAGCCGTTGCTGCTGGACAGGCTCACCTGGTGTCCGGACGGATCGCTCAATGTGAATTCCGGCGCCTTGTCGCCGACCGCTACTCCGCCTCCGGCGGAGGCCGTGCCGGCGAAGGCAAGCACGGCGGCCAACGGGATGGTCTGTGCTACTCCCTTGAACATGATGGAATCTCCCTCTGAGTTGGTCATCGAAGTCGCTCAGTTGAATGTGCCAGCTGCGATCTCGACGTCGAAGCAACGCGCGTGCCGGTCTCCCTGGTCGTCGGTCCAGGTGATCACGGACGGCAGTTTGGTGGGCAGCACGCGGCCCGCGATCGGTCGCAGCGTGAGGTCAATGCGGGTCAGGTTGCCCCGCGTCTTCGCTTCGCCGCCGCCGAGCTTGGCGGCGGCGAGCGCCTCGGGAAACCAGGTCACGGAGCGGACCGGCGTCGTCCATCGCAGCCAGATGGCCATGGCGCCGCCTTCGTCGCTGCGGCGAACGGTCGCGTCCCACGGAGCCGAGGTGCCGTCGCATGTCGGGAGGCGATGCGACCAGTCGTCGAGGAGACGCCGGCCGCTCTCGGCGTCGCTCGCCGGGGCCGGAATCGTGGCCTCGAGGTGGGCCTCGCCGAGCACGCAGACCTCGCGGCAGGCGAGCCAGGATGCCGTCACCGGAATCCGGACGGGTCCTCGTGCGTCGCTGGGGACCTGTACCTCACGGGCCAGGACGACCTCGTCCTCGTAGCCGAAGCCCACGATGCCTCCGGGCTGCTCGAAGCGCTTCGGCGCCGGCCACGCGAGCGGACCGGCGGACCAACCGTCAGGCAGCTCGAGGCGGACGTCGGTGGCAAGGCCGGCGTCGCCCGGGTTCAACCAGTAGACGTGCCAGCCGGGGTCGATGTGAATCCGCACGCCCACCCGCACGGCCCCTCCCGCCGGGAGGCGCGCCGCGTCTGTGACGGTCTCGGCCGTCGCATGGCTGGGCTCGGAGGCCGCAGCCGCAGCGGCGGATCCAAGAACCAGAATCGCGAGAAGAGTGTGTCGCACGAAACTGAAAAGGAAAGCAGCGTCGGCGACTATTCCCCGCTCTAAGTGCCGCATTCGAGTATTGGGATTTCTCGCTGCACTGACCTCGGTTAGTCCGGCGAGGAATCCCACGGCAGGAGCGGGACCTGCGACAGGTCGAGCTCGGCGGGGCCGCCGAAGGGCCGGCCGCCAGGCCGCAGGCGCACGAACAGCAGCTGGTGGGGGCGCCATGCGAGCCCGATAAGAGAGCCGGTCGGGAGGAACGCGTCGAAGCCGAGATCCTGGGTGAGCAGCCGAATGACGCCGCCATGGGCGAAGATCAAGATGGCGCCCGGGCGGCAGGCTGTCGATGAAGTCGGAAAACCTCGTCCCGTGCCTCGTCGAGGTGCTCGCCGCCCGGCGAGGCGAAGTCACGGAATTCCGCGATGTGGCGTTCGAGCGAGTGGTCGATCTGATCCCAGCACTGGCCCTCGAGGTCGCCGAAGTGAACCTCGCGCAGCCTCGGGTCGGCGACGGCGGGTCCCATCGCGAGAGTGGCCGTCTCGACAGCACGGCTGAGGTCGGAGCTCCACACGCCGTCGAAGTGCTCGTACTCGAGCAGCGGCCGCATCGCCCGCGCCTCGGCGCGCCCCCGCTCGGTCAAGGGCGCATCCAGCCAGCCGGCAATCTGACGGCCGGCGCTCGCGGTGGTCTCGCCGTGGCGTACGAGCCAGAGCTCGAGGTCGTGGTCGGCCATAGTCCGAGCATGATGCCCGTCCTTCGGCATGGCGTCAAAGAGGTCAGAAGGTGAGAAGGTGAGAAGGTGAGGAGGGCCGCCGCCGTGGCGGCGGCTGGTGAAGAGTGAAGCGACAAGCGTGAAGCGTCGGATGTCTCTCTCTCTTGCCTCTTTACTCTTTGCGCTTCACGACGCTCGCGACGCGGCGGCTGCGCGTCAGCGAGCGTAGCGGATCGGGTCGGTGAGACCGGCCTCGGCGAAGCCCTTGAGGCGCAGCTGGCAGGAGTCGCAGTGGCCGCATGCGAGCTCATCGGGTGACGGGTCATAGCACGACCAGGTGAGGCCGTAGTCGACACCGAGACCGGTGCCGAGGCGGATGATCGCCGCCTTGCTGAGCTGGAGAAGGGGAGCGCGGATGCGGAACGTCGTCCCATCCTGGGTGCCGGCGCGAGTCGCCAGCCGCGCGAGGCGCTCGAAGGCGCGAAGGAACTCGGGCCGGCAGTCGGGATAGCCCGAGTAGTCGACGGCGTTGACCCCGATGAACAGGTCGCGCGCGCCGACGACCTCGGCCAGGCCGAGCAGGAGCGCGAGGAGCACGGTGTTGCGGGCCGGGACGTAGGTCACCGGGATACCACCGACGCCGGGATCGGCGTCCTTGGGCACGTCGACGTCATCGGTCAGCGCCGAGCCTCCGATCGCACGGAGGTCGACGGCAATGACCCGGTGAGAGGCCGCGCCGAGTGCCACCGCTACCTGCCGCGCTGCCTCGAGCTCGTGCCGATGCCGCTGCCCGTAGTCGACGGTCAGGCAGTGACACTCGAAGGCCATCGCGTGAGCGATTGCGAGGGAGGTGGCGGAGTCGAGTCCTCCCGAGAGCAGGACGACAGCGCGGCTCACGAGTCGGTCTCTCGACGGGCAAGTTCCCAGAGCTGAACTACGGTCGCATCGTCCGGCGCCGGCACCGAGGCGGCCGCGCGAAGGACGTCTCGGCGCAGGGTCCCGAGGCGGCTGCTGTCCTCCTCGACGCGGCTGCGCAGCGCGGGGTCGAGCTCCTGCTCCTCCTCGAGGTGGTCGACAATCTCGGGTAGGCGGCGGATCGAACGGCACACCAGAACGCCGTGATTGCGGGCGCGCAGCGCCGCCACGACCCTGTCGGGCAGGTCGCCGAAGCTCTCGAGGGCTCCCATTTCCAGGTCGTCCGAGAGGATCACGGGGTTTCCAGGGAGGCTCAAAGCATGCTTGACCACGGTCGGCGACAGGGAGGCCGGTGTGTCGGCGTCGCCGAGGGCAGGGACGACGACGTGGGCGACCATGATCAGGGGGACTGTCTCGCTGAGCAGGGCAAAGGCGCGCAGGTGGGGCTCGAGAGCGGCACGATCGAGGTCGAGCGTCGGCAGGACGTCGTGAGTGTCGACCGGAACTGCGCCCAGACCCGGGAAGTGCTTCAGGCAGGCCGCCACACACCACGAGTTAAGGCCGTCGACAAAGACCCTGGCCAGGACGGCGGTGCGTTCGGGGTCAGCGGCAAGGCTGCGCTCTTGATTTTTGAGTACGCAGGCCGGGCACGCCAGATCGACGACCGGAGCCAGGTCGAGGTGGATCCCGAGCGAGCGGCAGGCAGCGCCTGCGGCCTCGCCCAGCGCACGCATAGCGCGCCGGCCGACTGCGGCGGCGCGCGCCGGGGAGGGGAGCGGACCCCACAAACCGGCGAGGCGGTTGACCATCCCCCCCTCGAGGTCGACGCAGACGAACGGAGCCGTCTCGAGCTCATGAAGCTGGTCGACGAGCTCACGGACCTGGTCCGCGGTCTCGACGTTTCGGGCGAAGAGGATCACGCCGGCGGGGCGGCTGAGCTCCAGGATCTCGCGCTCTCCGATGGTGAGCTCGGTGCCCTCCAGGCCGACAACAAGAGGACGGGTGTCAGCCATCACGATGAGCGCTCTCTTTCAGCTCGGCGAGCAGGTTGAGGGCATCGATCGGCGTTGTCCGGTCGAGCTCGAGCGTCCGCAGGCGATCCACGATCTCGTCCGCCGGTGCGCGAAACAGCCCCATCTGGCGAATCCGGTCGCCGCGCGGCCGGTTGGCAGCAGCAGCCCCGCCGTCCCCCATGAGGTCGAGTTCGTGGCGCTCGAGGTTGACCAGAATCTCGTCGGCACGCACGCAGACCTCGTCGGGGACCCCGGCGAGGCGCGCGACGTGGATGCCGTAGGAGCGGTCGGCAGGGCCGTCAGCGATACGGTGCAGGAACAGGATCGAGCCCTTCCACTCCTTGACCGCCATCGACCGGTTGACGAGTCGAGGCAGCTTTCTCCCGAGGTCGGTGAGCTCGTGGTAGTGGGTCGCGAACAGGACCTTGGCGGCATGCTCGCGAACGTCGTGGAGATACTCCACGATCGCCCAGGCGAGCGACAGCCCGTCGAAGGTCGCCGTGCCGCGGCCGACCTCATCGAGGATCACCAGGGAGCGCGGCGTGGCATGGTTCAGGATGTTGGCAGTCTCGACCATCTCGACCATGAAGGTCGATTCGCCGCGAGCCAGCATGTCGGACGCCCCGACCCGCGTGAAGATGCGGTCGGTGAGCGGGATCGTGGCCTCGGACGCGGGGACGAACGACCCTGCGTGGGCCATCAGGGTGATCAGCGCGACCTGGCGCAAATAGGTCGACTTGCCTCCCATGTTGGGTCCTGTCAGCAGCACGATCTGGCGCTCGGCGGGGTCGAGGTGGCAATCGTTGGAGATGAACGGCGGGTCGCGCTGGAGGGTCTCCAGCACCGGGTGGCGGCCCTCTCGAATCAGCAGCTCGCCCCCGTTTTCGACCGTCGGCCGGCAGTAGCCGGCGCGGCGCGCCCGGTCGGCAAACGCCGCGATCACGTCGAGTCCGGCGACCCTTTCGGCGCATCCGGCGATCCGCCGTCCGTGCCCGCCGAGCTCGGTGATCAGGGCGTCGTAGAGCTCGCGTTCACGGGCCAGGGCCCGTTCCTCCGCGGACAGGATGCGCCCTTCCAGATCTTTGATCTCGGGGGTCACGTAGCGCTCGGCGTTGGTCAGGGTCTGGCGCCGCTCGTAGTGGCTCGGAACCCGCGCGCTGTTTGCCTTCGAGACCTCGATGTAGTAGCCGAAGACCTTGTTGTAGCGAACCTTGAGTGCTGAGATCCCGGTTCGGGTGCGCTCTTCGGCCTCGATCTCGGCGACAAGCTCCTTGCCGCCGCGAGCGACTCTTCGCTGCTCGTCGAGCTCCGTGTCCCAGCCGCCGGCGATCACCCCGAGGCCGACAACCGCGGGCGGCTCGCCGACGAGGCGCTGGTGCAGGATGGCGGCGAGGTCCTCGAGAGGATCGAGCTCCTCGGCCAGCCGGCGCAGCAGAGGGGACGTCGCCCGCATGGCGGCGGCGCGCAGGTCGGGCAGGCCGTCGAGCCCTGCGCGGAGGTTGGCCAGCTCGCGAGGCGTCGGCATTCCAAGACCGACGCGGCCGGCGAGCCGTTCGAGGTCGGGCAGGCCGTCGAGCGTGTCGCGCAGATCCGTCAACAGCTCAGGATCATCGAGCAGCTCCGCGACCGAGCGGTGGCGCTCGGAGATCGTCTCGAGGTCGCCGGACGGACGGACGAGCCAGTCGCGCAGGGTGCGCGAGCCCATCCTGGTCAGGGTCTGGTCGAGCTCGCCCACCAGGCTCGCGCGGCTTGACCCATCGGCCCCCCGTTCGATCTCGAGGTTTCGCAGGGTCGCACGGTCGAGCACTAGCACGTCGTCGGGGGCACACGTGAGAAAGCGCCGCACGTGGCTCGCGGCCCCGTGCTGGGTCGACTCGACATAGGCCAGTAGTGCGCCCGCCATGCCGACCAGAGGCTCGCCGGGCATCAGCCCGAAGCCGCGCAGGGAGCTGACCTGGAGCACCCGCTTGAGCCGCCGCTCGCCGGCGGTCGGCGAGAAGGTCTCCGCCGGGAGAGGCGTGACCGTCGCGCGCGGGAGGTCGGCGGGCCACAGTGTCGACCACTCGTCCCACCCCTCGGCGACCAGGATCTCGCGGGGGCGCAGACGGGCGAGATGCTCGGTGATCGCGGCAGTGTCGGCCGACCGCAAGCCCTCGAAGGTGCCCGTCGAGATCTCGAGCCAGGCCAGGGCTGCGCCTTCGCCGTCGCCGCCGAATGCCGCGAGGTAGCAGCGTTCGGTGCCATCGAGCAGCAACGTGTCCGAGATCGTCCCCGGGGTGTGGGTACGGATGATCTCGCGGCGAACGAGCCCTTTGGCGGTCGCCGGATCCTCCATCTGTTCGGCGACGGCGACCCGGAACCCGGCGTGGAGGAGCTTGCCGAGGTAGCCGTCGAAGGCGTGGTGGGGGACGCCGCACATCGGCGCTTCGACGTCATCATTGTGGCGGCGGCGGGTCAGTGCGATGCCGAGCACCGGCGCCGCGGTCTGAGCATCCTCGAAAAACAGCTCGTAGAAGTCTCCCATGCGGTACAGGAGCAGGGCATCGCCGGCCTGGCGCTTGAGCTCCAGGTACTGGCCGAGCATGGGGGTCATCTTCATTGGGCGAATTATCTCAGATCGCCGGCCGAGAGGGGAGCACAGCGTGGGCGAGGAGGGCTGAATTCGTCATAGAATGCGACCGGATCGCGACACGAAGCGCCGGCAGGTGCGGGCGACAGGAGGCTGAAGTGACACATCCCTGGCATGACGTCCCGATCGGCGCGGCCGCTCCGAAGGAGTTCCAGGCAGTTATCGAGAACTACAAGATCCTCGAGGAGAAGGAGGTCGCGGTGCACGACTTCTTCGGCCCGGTCGAGGCGGTTGACACCGTCCGCAGCGCGATGGCCGCCTATGACCGAACGATGCGCGAGAAGGCAGCCGACCCGAACACCTGACCCGTTACCCGGGTCGTCAGGACGCTACTCCTGCCATTCTGCGACGAAAACGTTGGTCTCGCCGGGCTTCCGATCGTGGCGGTTGGAGCAGAACACGAAGTGCTTGCCGTCCGGCGCCCACATCGGGAAGCCGTCGAAGCCCTCCGCCCACGTGATCCGCTCGAGGTGACTGCCGTCGAGGTCAACCATCCACAGGTCGAACTCTCGGTTGTTCTCCTGCCCGTGGTTCGACGAGAAGATGATCTTCTCGCCGGAGGGATGGAAAAACGGTGCGAAGGAAGCGGCGCCGAGCTTTGTCACTTGGTGCTTGTTGCTGCCGTCTGCGTCCATCACCCAGATCTCGAGCTGACCCGGGCGGATCAGATCTTCGGCAAGCAGTGCGGTGTAGTCCGCGACCTCGGCGGGGACGGTTGGGTGATTGGCGCGGTAGACGATCTTGCTCCCGTCGGGCGAGAAGAACGGTCCGCCGTCGTAGCCGAGCTGGTCCGTGAGCCGGCGCACGTCGGTGCCGTCGAGGTTCATCGAGTAGATGTCGAGGTCGCCGTCACGGGTCGATGTGAACACGATCCGGTCGCCCGTGGGCGAGATGGTGGCCTCGGCGTCGTAGCCGGGAGAGTTGGAGAGGTTGACCAGATCCGAGCCGTCGACGGCGCCGCGGACGATCTCATAGGCGGCGTGAACCGGCCACACGTAGCCGCGGCTCATGTCGGGCGGCGGTGGACATTCCGGGCTGGAAAGGTGGGTCGAAGAGTAGAGGATGTGCTTCCCGTCGGGATAGAAGTAGGAGCAGGTGGTGCGCCCCGCTCCGGTCGAAACGAGCTTCGGCGAGGAGCCGGTCGAGTCCATGGTGAAGATCTGGTCGCACGGCCACGGACCGAACCGGGCCTGGAAGATCAGCTGTCGCCCGTCGAAGGAGAAGTATGCCTCGGCGTTCTCGCCGCCGTCGGTCAGCATCGTCAGGTTGGCGAGGTGGACCTCACGCGGGTCCGGATCGACGCTGCGTGGCACGGTGTGGTCCGAGGCGGGTCGCGGAGCGGGCGCCGGCGCCTTGGCGCAGGCGAGGGCCAGTCCCAGAGCCAGGGTGAGCGAGCCGATGCGCAGGGATGTCACGGCGATCCTCCTCGGGAGCCGGAATCCTCGCACGGATGAGACGTGAGAGCAAGATTCAACGGGAGGTGGTCGCGGCGGCGACGCGCTGTCACCGGCTCCCTGGACGACTTGGGAATCGTGGGTGAACGATCGCTCGCTCTCAGGCGGCCCGGGCCGACACACGACAGTACCCTCAACCCGGTTCCTGTTGACGGATGGGTGCCGTCGGGTCGCCGGATCGGAGTGATCACTTCATCCGCTCATCCGCCGGTCCAGCCGCGGTCGCGGGTACCCTCCGGTGCGTGTCACCGCGTCCGGAAGCGGGAGACGGTGCGGTGCGCTTCGGCCCGTGTTACTTGGTTGTGTCTCGCGCCCAGCCGCTCTCCAGCGGCTGCCCTTCTCCGGTGCCGTAGCGGCCGAGACGGGCGATCCGGCGCGCCGCCCACGCGACCTCCCACTCGGCGGCCGTGCGGGTGAGGTGTTCTTCCTCGTCGTCGGCTCTTCGTGTACTGGCTTCGTCGAGCGTGCGAGTCTCCATCGTGCCCTCCCTACTGGCTTGCAATATCGGTCGGAAGTTGCGGAATAGCAACTACTTCTCGCTTAATTGTGCAAATCTTCACATGATGGCTGAGGCCCTGTCTCGGTCGCGTTGTACACTCGTTCCGGCATGTCCAACCGGACCTGGATCTTCGCCTCTGATTTGCACGGTCGGGTGGCCCTCTACCTGGCGTTGGTCTCGATCGTCGAGGCGGAACGGCCGGCGGCCGTCCTGCTCGGCGGTGACCTGCTCCCCCACGGACTCGATCGTCGTTGGGCGGTCGGTCGGTCCGGCGGCGAGTTCCTCGACGGTTTCCTGCTCCCGGAGCTTCGGAGGGCGCGACAGCGGCTCGGGTCCAGGTGGCCGCGCTGGGTGGTCATCCTCGGCAACGACGACGAGCGCGCGCACGAGTCGACGGTCCTCGCCGCTCAGCATGAAGGGCTGTGGACCTATGCCCACGATCGAGTCGTTGAGGTCGATGGACGGACGGTCCTGGGTTACGCCTGCGTGCCGCCGACGCCCTTCCAGCTCAAGGACTGGGAGCGCTACGACGTGTCCCGCTACGTCGATCCGGGCTGCGTTTCACCGGAGGAGGGTCGGCTCACCGTTGACGTGGCGTCGGACGAGCTGCGCTACGGCACCATCGCCAAAGACCTCGAGCGCCTCGCCGACGGAAGGGACCTGGCAGACTCAGTGTTGCTGGCCCACGCGCCGCCCTACCGGACGGCGCTCGACCGGGCCGGCCTCGACGGTCAACAGGTCGACGGGGCTCCGCTCGACGTCCACGTCGGATCGATAGCGTTGAGGCGCTTCATCGAGCACCGCCGGCCGCGGTTGGGTCTCCATGGCCACGTCCACGAGTCGGCGCGCCTGACCGGTGGCTGGCGGGACCGCGTCGGGGACACTCCGGTACTCACTGCGGCCCACGACGGCGCCGAGTTGTCGCTGATCCGTGTCGACCCTGCCGACCCCGACGCCGCGACCCGCGAGCTGATCAGGGTCGAGTGAGAAGGTGAGAAGGTGAGAAGGTGAGGAGTGCCGGAGCCGTCGCCGTAGCGGGCAGGGCGGGAGTCGCAAGACGCAACACGAGAGACGCCAGACGTTTTCCTGGGTAGGGGCGGAGCCTTGTCTCCGCCCGTTCTGGTGGATTGGCGCGACGGACGCACGGGCGCACACAAGGTGCGCCCCTATGAGACATGTGGTCCTCTCTGTGCTCTGTGGTGAATCCTCACTCCGCCCTGGCGGGAGTGCCGAGCGGCAGCTCGCGCGCGGCGTCGGTGATGGCCCCGATCTTGGCCGCGAAGCTGGTCCTGTTGGCGATGTCCTCGTCGGTCACCATGTGGACGTCGAGGAGACGCTCGGTGGTGTAGCCGGTGCGCAGGGAGTTGACCTCGCCGAGGCACAGACTCCACCCGTCGAGCCACGACTCGAGCGTGCAGTGCTGCTCTTCGTCCCCCCGAAAGTGGACCAGGAGGTCGATGTCGCTCGCGGGCCCGGCGCTCGCGTTCTTGGTCGACCCGAAGATGTACAGCGCGACGACTCCGAAGCGTACAGCGTCGAGCTCCGCGGCGATGCGTTCGGCCATGCGCAGCCGCCAGCGCCAGAACTCCTCGCGCTGCACCCGCTGGGCGTCTGGGACCGGTCCGCGAACGGCGTGAGGCGAGTCCGCGGGGTCGGCGAGGTGAGCGACGGCGCGGTCGAGCTCCGAGTTGAGCAGCACCCGCAGGACTCGTCCGCGGGACGCCGAGGGGACGTCGATCACCCGCAAGACGGCCGACAGGTAGGCGAACTGGGGCAGCATTTCGGGCAGCAGGTTTGGCGCGCGGAGCAGGAAGCTCTCGTTGAGCACCCCTTCCCCGTTGTCGGGGTAGAGCGGGAGGTAGCGGATCGATGCCTCGACGAGATCCTGGAAGAAGTGGGTACCGAACGAGGGGTCGGGAACGTAGTTGCCGGTGCGTCGCGCGATCTCGACCAGCATGGCGGTGTTGTTGATGTCGGCGTAGGTCACCGATACACCGAGAGTGATGTCGCCGCGACTGCCCCAGCGCCCCGGGCCCATGAGGACAAACCGTCTCTTCGGCAGCAGCTTGTTGAGCGCTCCGACCGCCTGGCCGACCGCGAGGAAGTCCTCACGCCGCTCGAGCTGCCGGAACGCCTCCGGGTCGACGTAAACGATGTGTGTGAGGTCGGGCACGTAGCCGTTGGCGACGTAGCGCGACGCCGAGAAGATGATCGTCTCCTCGGGCAGGTCGCGGGGGATCGGCGCTGGTGCGTCGTCGGCCGACCGGCTCTGCGGGCGGCACTGGAGAAGGTAGAACTGCTCGCCGTCGGTGGCAAACTCGATGTCGACCGGATGGCCAAGGCTCTCCTCGAGAATGGTGAGGGTGTTGGCCAGATGGGGCATGAACGCGGTCGAATCGATGAGCCCGCCGAAGTCCGCGACCAGCCGGTCCCTGCTCGGGTCGACCATCAGTGCGCTCGGCCGGCGCAGCGAGTCGTCGGCGAGCAGCGAGAAGACCTTGTCAAAGCCCGGGTACTGGGTCCCGCAGCGCTGCAGCAGCTCTGAGATGGTGAGCGTCTCGAATCGGTTGGTGGCGAGGTTAATGACGTCGATCTTGCGCGGCGAGTAGCGCACGACCTCGTCGATGGTGGTGTTGACCCTGAGCGCCGGCTGGCGGGGGACAGCGAGGATAGGGTAGTCGTCGGTGAGACGGTCGACGGCGCGGGTGCCAAGCCCCGGTACCAGGCGGACCAAGCCGTCTTCACGGCGGATGCGGGGCGACCAGCGGAACTCGTTGGTCGAGAAGGCGACGCCAGCGAAAGCAGGCAGGAAGTAGTCACCGACCCGCCGGCCGACGACCTCCTGGATGAGGATGCCCATCTCCTCGTGGAAATCGAGCAGCCCCCGCTCGCGGCGATAGGCGATGGGATCGGGACCGAAGACTGATGCGTAGACCTCGGTGATCGCATCGAGCAGTGCCCGCATGCGCTCCTGCTTGCTCCCGCGATTGGCCAGGAACAGGCTTTTGTACTTGCCCGAGAACGCGCTCCCCAGTCGGTCCTCGAGCAGGCTCGAGGAGCGCACGATCAGTGGTGCGTCGCCGACGTCGTCGAGCAGCATGCTGACGCCCTTGACCACCTCGCCTGGGAAGCGGGAGTTCTTGAACAGCTGGATGATGTTCGGGTACTCGTGGCGGACCTGCGCGATCTCGCGGTACTTCTGCTGCAGGACCTCCTCGAGGTCGTTGTGCTCGATGAACTGGGTCAGGCCCTCGGACGCAACATACCAGCTTCGGGGGACCTTGACCGACCCGACCGGACGCTGTGGAGACTGACGGCGCTCGAGGATCTTCTGGGCGAGGAAGAGGCCGGCGCTCTTGCCGCCGAGCTTGCCGTGGCTGGCGTCGGACAGGATCACTCGGTCGAGCAGGTCGATGAAGTCGTCGGTGGTGAGGTACTGCTTGGCGACCCCGATGAAGTCGAGGTTCTCGGTCAGGAACCGGCGGATGAGAGACACCCGCGCGCCGTTGAGGGTCGCCGCCGGCAGCTCGGCGCCGTCGGCGACCATGTGGTGGAAGCGGCGCAGGCTCTCGCTCACGTCCGCGAGCGACGAGCGCGGGTTGTTCAGGATCTTGGGCAGGAACGCCGCCCGGTCTTCCATGATCCAGGTCTGGATCAGACCGAGGATCTCGTCCTCGCTGATGTACGCCGCAGCGAGCTCGAACGGGCGGCCCGAGAGCAGCGGCGACTCATCGATGATCCGCGACGGCCGCGGCATGTTGGAGTCGGTGGCCGCTTCGTCGGAGGCGCCGAGCGTGCCGAGTGTCTGCAGGAGCAGCTCCTGCGCCCCTTCGATGCCGGCCGAGCAGAGGTGGTTGACCATCTTGCGGGCGACCCGCAGGTACAGCGTGCGGTCGGTCCGGCGCAGCAGGTCGATCGGCCCGCGCCACCGTTGCACCGCGTCCTCACGCAGCCGGTCGCTGGCGCTCTCCCACCGCTGACGGATGTCTCGCAGGTGCTGGTAGAGGATGGCGTGGCCGAGGCGCTCGGCGATGGTCCGGATCAGCCGTTCCTCCTCCTTCAGAAACGGCCCGATCGCCTCGCGCGGTCGTTCCTCGAGATAGACCACCAGGATCCGTCCCACGATCTCGTCCTGGACCGCAATGTCCGCAGACAACACCCACGGCGTCTCGCGGAAGTCCAGGCACGCGAAGGTGCGGCCAGAGTGCTCGATCTGAGCCGAGCACACGTCCGGGTACTGCCATCCGGGCGGGATCGCCTCGACCACGGCCTGGAAGGCGTCTTCGATCGGACGATCGAGCTGCCCGAGCACCTGCTCGACCTCGTACAGGCAGTTGAGCTCCTTGGCGCGCTCCTGGAGCGAGGCGAGGAGCTTCTCGACCGGTCGGTCGGGCTCAGTGCTCATGCCGGATCACCCCCCGCCGGCTTCCGCCGTCGACCACCACCCTCAGCGGCTGCTCCAGACGCAGGTGGCGCAGGTAGCGGCTCTCCCGCACCGCCGGCTGGCGATCGAGCCATCCCCAGTCGATCTGATGCAGGCCGTCGTGCTCGACGCTCAGGTAGAGAACCCGGAAGCCGAGCACGTTGTGGAAGAAGTGCGAGCCCTGGCTGAGCTCGGGCCGGACATCGGGTAGGGTCGCCTCGACGATCACGCGCGCCGAGGAGATCTGCCCCCAGACCACCGGGACACCGTGCCGCTCGTCCGAAGTGCCCCAGCGCCCAAAGCCGATCAGCACGCAGTGGCGGCCGGCGGCGAGCAGCTCCCGGTTGACCTCGTCGAGCTCCGACGCCATCTCCCGGGTCGAGCTCGGGTCGAAGGTCTCGGGACGGAGGTAGACGACGTCGAGCAGGTCGTCCCGGGCACCGTTGCCGAGGCAGTGCTGGGAGGCCACCAGCACGTCTTCGCCGTTGAGATCGTCCTCGCTGACCGCGAGCCGGGTCCCGCCGCCCCGCATCGGACGGACCTGCAGACAACCGATGTACATCGGCAGGCCCCCGTCGGGGTCCAGGGTGGCCGCCAGCTCGATCTCGACCTCCGCGTCGAGGGTCTCCTTGGCAAGGGCCAGCAGGCGTTCGACGACGGAGTTGAACGGCAGGATGCGCGAGCTCAGCAGCGGAGCGAAGGTCAGCGCGCGGGCGCCGACCGGGCTGAGGCCCGGCCGCATCCGGTCCGAGCCGGGGTCGTAGGTCGAGGCGAGATAGCGCAGCGTTCCGTCGGCCTCGGCGATCGAGAGCTCAGGGTTCACCAGCCACTCGGTTTCCCGAATCGGGTCCGGTGCCGGCGTCTCGCCCATGTTGACTGCCCAGAAGCGAGTCTGGGTGAACTTCAGCAGGTCGTTCAGGCTGTTGAACGGCGGCGGTGCGGCCGGCCACCGCGGGTTGTAGGTCCAGGTCAGGCCGCCGTCGACGATGGTTTTGCCGAGACCGAGCGCGAGCGAGACCACGCCCTCGTCGGGGTGGGCCGAGCCCGTGGGGTAGTGGTTGAAAGACCGGGCAACACCCGAGAGCGTGGGGTAGAAACGCGGTCCGTAGCGGTGCCCGACGACCTCCTGCACGACCACCGCCATGCGCTCCGAACCCGGTTTCAGGCCGGTGGAGATGAGATACGACTTGGCCTCGGAGAAGAAGGTTGATGCCCAGACGAGCTTCAGCGCCTCGGTGAGGCGGCGGAAGCGGGCATCCTCCTCGAGCTCGTGGTTGGGGATCATCTTGGTAGCGTAAACCCCGGCGAACGGATGCTCGATCGCGTCCTCGAGAACGCTGGACGAGCGCACGGCGAGCGGTGTGCGCACCGCGGAGACCAGCCCCCGCAGGTCGCCCACCATCTCCGCCGGAAGCTCGCCGCGCAAGAACGTGTGCGCGATGCGGTCATCCGTAGCGCCCGAGAGGGCGGTCTCCCACAGGTGGTTGCTGTCCATGAAGCGGTTGAAGACGTCGGCGGCGACGACCACCAGTCGCGGGACATCCACTGTCACGTACGGCAGCTCCGAGCAGTCCAGCCGGCGCAGGATTTCACCGTGGAGCCGCCGCAGCCCTTCGGCCTTGCCGCCGAGCGGTCCCGAGCCGATGCGTGAGAGGCGGTGCTCCGACTCGAAGAACCGTCGGTCGAAGCGCGGGAGCGCGTCGCAGTTGCCGCTCATCGTGCGTCCAGCGTGGCGCGATCGCCGTGGAGAGTCAACCGCCGCCGTACTCAATGCACGACCTGAACCTCGATCGCGGCGTCGCTGGTCATTGCGGTGAGCTGTCTCCCGGACTCCCGGGCCCGGCTTCCCGCGGCCTGCCGCCCGCAGCCTGATCCCGGACTCGAGCGCTGGGGCGGGAGCAGCCGGGCCCGCTGGCATGGGGTGGTGGGCTGAATCCGGGGGACGGGCAGCGGGCAGCCGGCGGCGGGGTCGGGATCGAGGTCCCGCGGATGGCCGGGCTGTCTGAACGGAGAGTGTGCTGCGGCTGTCGGAGGCCAGCGGACGAACGATGGGCAACCGGTACCAGCATCTCGAGGCCGCCTACGCGAGCAACTCGCCGCGAGCAGCCTGTCAGCGTGGAGCACTTGAGTGCCGGGGCGCCGAGGCGTATGCGGGCATACGTCGCAGGCGCCGCGGTGCGAAAAGGGGCCGCGATGGCTGGCAGATCGTCGTCCGCAGCAGGGATGTGGTCGGACCTGCAGGCGCCCTAGATCCACCCCCGTTCGTGGCACACCGCGGCGACGCGGTCGATGCCGATCGCCAGCGCAGCCTCGCGCAGCGAGAGCGTCTTGGATCGTGCGAGCTCCGAGGCCTCGACGTAGGCGTTGGTCAGAGCGACGTCGATCTTCGACAGCACCTCTGCGAGGGACCAGTAGTAGTTCATCGAGCCCTGGACGGCCTCGAAGTAGCTGCACACAACCCCTCCGGCGTTGGCGAGGAGGTCGGGCACGACGACTGCCTTGCGGGCGAGGAGAGCAGCCTCGGCCTCCGGCGTCGTCGGATCGGACGCGCCCTCGATGACGAGGCGGACCGCGGGGTGCACACGGCCGACGTTGTCGTTGCGGAGCTGGTTCTCGAGCGCAGCGGGAATCAGAATGTCGACGGGCTGCTCGAGCCATGTCTCCCCGGGGAGAACCTCGTAGCCCGCGCGCTGCGCGGCGTCCCGGTCGATGCCGCCAAACGGGTCCGCCAACCCTCGAAGCTCGCTGAGCTCGACCCCGTCGTGACGGCGAAAGGCGACCGCGTCGCCCGCCTGCTGGTCCCAGGCCGCAACGCAGCTCACTGTGCCACCGATCTGGGTGTAGAGCTCGATCGCACTCTGGGCGACGTGCCCGAATCCCTGGACGCTCGCCGTGGTGTCGCCGGGATCGACCCCGATCTCCCTCAGTGCTTCGCGGAGGGCGTAGACCAGGCCGTAGCCGGTTGCCCGCCGCCGCCCTTTCGACCCACCGGCGTTGATCGGTTTGCCGGTGATCGCGTCGGGTCGGTGACCGCCCGCGATCGTCTCGTACTCGTCGAGCATCCATGCCATGTGTTGCCCGTGGGTCATCAGGTCGGGCGAAGCGATCTCGCGTTCGGGGCCGATCAGCCGCGCCATGCGGCGCACCCACATCCGGCACAGCCGCTCCTGCTCGGGAAGCGACAGGGTGTGCGGGTCGCAGACCACGCCGCCCATCGAGCCGCCGAGGGGGATGTCGACGACCGCCGTCTGCCACGTGCGGACCATCGCGAGGCCGCGCACGGTGTCCAGAGTCTCCTGAGGGTGGAACCGTATGCCGCCCCACGCCGGGCCTCGGGCGTCGTTGTGGACCACGCGGTGGCCGGAGAAGAGCCGGTACCGCCCGTCGTCCATGCGCACCGGGAGAGCGAACGCGTGTTCGTGCATCGGCGTGCGCAGGAGCTCGCGGAGCGACGGCTCGAGCCCCATCAGCTCTGCGGTGTGGTCGAAGCGCTCACGCGCGATGGCGAAGGCGTTGAACGCGGTGTCGCTCATGGGTCCTCCCGCCACGTCGATGATGGCATGGAATCCCTTCCCCGTGCGCGCGCGTCTCGAAAGCGAGCCAGCACTTCTCACCAGGTCACGGCCCGCACCAGGGACCTGGAGAGGGGATGCAGGCGAGTGTCGATTCCGAGAATCGTCGAGCTGGCGCGCCGAGTGCTGCGCCTGCCACGCGATGCACGATGCATGGCGTGAAGCGACCTCCGTCGCGCAGACGCAAAACGGCGGCCCCGGAGGGCCGCCGTCGCACGTTGGAGAGGCTGCTCCCGGTCGCTCTACACCAGCCCCTGGTCGATCATCGCGTCCGCGACCTTGACGAAGCCGGCGATGTTCGCACCGACCACGTAGTTGCCGGGCTTGCCGTACTCCTGCGCGGTGGTCACGCAGGCGGTGTGAATGCGCTGCATGATGTCCTTGAGCCGTGCGTCGACCTCCTCGCGGGTCCACGCGAGGCGCATCGAGTTCTGGCTCATCTCCAGGCCGGACGTGGCCACGCCGCCGGCGTTTGCGGCCTTGCCCGGGCCGTACAGAGTTCGGTTTTCGAGGAAGCAGTCGACGGCATCCGGCGTTGAGGGCATGTTGGCACCTTCGGAGACGCAGATGCAGCCCGAGGCGACGAGGGCCTTGGCATCCTCACCGTCGAGCTCGTTCTGGGTCGCGCTGGGCAGTGCGATGTCGCAGGGTACCCGCCACAGGCCGCGGCCCTCGTGGTACTTCACGCCCTCGCCGAACTTCTCGGCGAGCTCCCGGATGCGCGCACGGCGAACGTTCTTGAGGTCCATGAGCTCGGACCACATGTCCTGAGTCAGTCCGCCGTCGATCACGACGAAACCGGACGAGTCCGAGAGTGTGACCACCTTGGCCCCGAGCTCGAGGCACTTCTCCGCGGCGTACTGGGCGACGTTGCCCGAGCCGGAGATGGCGACCCTGCGACCCTCGAAACCGAGGCCGCGGGTTTTGAGCATCTCCTCGGCGAAGTAGACGCAGCCATAGCCGGTGGCCTCGGGACGGATCAGGCTGCCGCCCCAGTTGATGCCCTTGCCGGTCAGCACGCCCTCGAAGCGGTCCGCGATGCGCTTGTACTGTCCGAACATGAAGCCGATCTCGCGACCGCCGACGCCGATGTCGCCCGCCGGGACATCGGTGTCGGCGCCGATGTGGCGGAACAGCTCGGTCATGAAGCTCTGGCAGAAGCGCATGACCTCGTTGTCGGACTTGCCCTTGGGGTCGAAGTCGGAGCCGCCCTTGCCACCGCCCATCGGCAGCGTCGTCAGCGAGTTCTTGAAGATCTGTTCGAAGCCGAGGAACTTGAGAACGCCGAGGTTGACGGTGGGATGGAACCGCAGTCCACCCTTGTACGGCCCGAGTGCCGAGCTGAACTCCACACGAAAGCCCTTGTTGACGTGGACCTCGCCACGATCGTCCATCCATGGGATTCGGAACAAGATCACTCGCTCCGGCTCCACGATCCGCTCGAGAATGCGCTGGTCCAGGTACTTCGGGTGGCGCTCGAGGACGATGACCAGTGACTCGACCACCTCGCGGACGGCCTGATGGAACTCGGGCTCGCCGGCGTTCCGGGCGATGAGGTTCTTCATGAACTGGTCGGTGTAGACCTTCTCCGCTGGACGCATGGGCTCCTCCGTCTGTCAGGTAATTGGCGGCCCCGGACACGGGACCGATTCGACCCGGCGCTGCGGGCGGCGGTAGGGACGCAAGGTACGGGGTAGAATTCCCCAGAGGATGGTGAAAAACGCGGCAGTACAATGAGAACGCGTGTGGCCTGATGCGATCATCGGCTCATAAGATAGCTGCCATGTGTCGCGAAGACAAGTGGCAGAGCTATGTTCTTGGAAGTTGGAGCTATATTGAGAGCGAGTTGCAGTTCTTGCGAATGTCAGTCAACGTCGCTCTCGAGGATCACCCCTCGGCCGCTCGAGCCGTCGACGACCACCTCGGCTGGGCGGGCGAGACGGACGTGGCGTACCGCTCCGTCGAGCGCCTCTGCGACCGCCGGCTGCTGGTCGAACCAAGCCCAGTTGATGAAGCCGCCGTTGCTCGCTGCGTGCACGACGAGGAACGCGACTCCGAACGAGGTCAGATTGTGGAAGAAGTGGGAGCCGAAGGAAGGTTCGACCTGGAGATCCGGGAAGTCCGTCTCGACGATCACCCGAGCGGTCGAGATCTGCGACCACGCGACCGGGATCCCGAGCCAGGGGTCGCGGGTGCCCCACCGGCCGGGGCCGATCAGGATACAGGTGCGGCCAGCTTCGCGGAGAGAGCGATTGATGCTCTCGATGGCAACCGCGGCCTGGGCGGTGGCGGATCTGCCGAGGCGGTCGGGAGCGACCAGGACGACATCCGCAATGCTCTCGCGACGGCCGTGGCCGAGGGCTACCGACGAACGGACCAGAGCCCGGGCCTCGGCCTCGGAGTCGAGATCGACCGCCGCTCCCATCTTCTCCACGACCAGGGGGCGCACTTGGAGGACCTGAAAAGTCTGCGGCTGTCCGAGGCCGGGAAGGATGTCGGCAGCGAACTCGAGCTCGACCGGGTTCGCGATTCCGGCCTCGGCGATGGCGAGCAGGCGGCACAGCAGCTCCGGCAGGGGCAGGACCCGACCCTTGAGCAGAGGCGCGAACGTGACCAGAGGTGTTCCCCGCCCGGAGAGCCCCGCGGTAATGGTGTCGTCGGATCGTCGGTAGGTCGAGGCGATCGGCGCTGCAGCCCCGCTCGCCATCGCGACGGCGACGTCGGTCCGGGCCAGGTTGGCGTCGGTGACGATGCTCGGGATGACGTCTTCCCGCGACATGTCGAGGGCGTAGAAATGGCGCTGGGCATTGCGCAGAATGTCCTTGACGGACGAAAACTGGGGCAGAACCTGCGGGTGGCGCGGGGAGAATCGGATCGCGGTGTAGCCCTCGACCACCGACTTGCCGAGGCCGAGAGCCACCTGCGCGACTCCGTCCTCGGGTCTGATACTGCCGAAGGGATAGAAGTTGTACGACGACGCGACGCCCGCAAGAGTGGGGTAGAAGAGGTCCCCCCGGCGGCTGCCGACCAGCCGCTGGATGAGCACCGCCATCAGCTCTTCCTCGCTGCGGTAGGGCGTCGACTCCAGGTAGTCGAGGGCGCGATGGAAGTAGGTCGAGGCGTAAACGACCTTGATCGCCTCGAACAGCTGCGCCAATCTGACGTCCACCGACGCGTGGCTGTTCGGAAGCATCACAGTGGCGTAGACCCCGGCAAAGGGTTGATAGGCGGAGTCCTCGAGAATGCTCGACGAACGTATCGCGAGCGGATCGGTCACGGTTTCGAGGAAGCGGGCGAGCTGCGAGCGCACTGCGTTGGGAAACCGCGCACGGCGGAAGGCTGCGAGAATCTGCTCGTCATCCATGCCGGGCGCGTCCATCACCAGGGAGCGCATCCGGTTGCGGTCGAGAAACTCCTCGAAAACGTCGCTGGCGACGACGAGGGTCTGCGGGATCGCGACGGTCGCGCCGGGGAGATCGAGCCCGCCCTGGGCGAGGAGCTTGTGCATGAAGGCCAGCCCGCGCCCCTTGCCGCCGATCGAGCCCGACCCGAGCCTTGCGAAAGCGACCAGGTCGTCAAACGTCGTGGCCTTGAAATCGACGATGACGTGCTGCTGGATCTCGCGCAGGTAGGTGGTCAGCGTGTCGATAAGGTAGGCGCGCAGCTCGGCCGGAGAGGCGAACTCAGACACTGTTCTGGGCCGCAGCATCGAGGCGAGCTCGAACTCCGTTCGCGCCTTCAGCCAGGCCGAGAAGTGGTTACGAGCGGCGTGATGGACGAGGGACTCGTCGGGTACCTCGGCAAGGAGGCGCACCATTTCGCGGATGTCCCTGGCCCGCGCCACCGGTTGACCGTCGGGGACCCGGAACACGAAGTCGCCGAAGCCGAAGTTCTCGAGGATGAAACGTCGCAGATCCTCGAGCAGGGTCGGCGAGGCCTTGGCCAGGAACGAGGCCCCGACCTCGCCGCAACGAGCCTCGAGGGACGTGTCCATCGACTGGAGAAGGAACGGGATGTCGTCGTTTCGGTTGCGCACGGCTTGGGCGAGGCGGAGACCGGCCTCGGCATCCTGAACACCCTCGCGTGGAAAGCTCGCGTCGGAGATGATGCCGAGCACGTTTCCGGCGTAGCGCTCGTACAGTTCCCATGCCTGCTCGTAGGTCTGAGCGAGGAGGATCTTGGGTCGCGCGCGGATGCGCAGCAGGCGGTGCGACAGGTTGAGTCCCTCCGCCATCAGCCGGCTGGTCTGGGTGGTGACCTCGGTGTAGATGTGCGGCAGGTAGGCGGAGTAGAAGCGAACCTCGTCCTCAACCAGGATGATCGCCTGGACACCGCCCTCGAGAATATCGTGGTCGGCGTTCTGGCGGTCCTCCACCTGCTTGATCATGGCAAGCAGGGCCTTGACGCTGCCCTGCCAGAGGAAGATCCAGTCGGCCATGCCGGACTGGCGTATGGGTTCCAGCCACGGCAGGTCCCAGGCGTGTGCGGCGAGCAGGCCGACCGGGAGCTGAGGCCGCTCTGCCTTGACGCCTTCGATGAAGCTCTTCAGCGAGGTGTCGCGGAGGCGGGGAGTGGTCACCAGCATGTCGATCTCGCGCTCGGCGAGGATGGCGAGCGCCTCGGCTCCCGTGGAGGCGCGAATGAAGCGCGGCGCGTACCGGAGGTTGAGGTCCAGGCTGCGGTACTCCTCCGTCACGAGCTCGGTGAGCTGACCGTCTTCCTCGAGGACGAAGGCGTCGTACTGCGATGCCACGAGCAGGATGTCGAGCACCCGCCGTGCCATCAACGAGGAGAACTCCTCGATGTGCATGCCGTAGCGGCCCGACAGCTCGATGCTCTCGCGCTCCATGGCCCGGGAACCTCTCCCCGGCAGCGTAGCAGAGTGTCGGCAGGCGTGCGGTCTCGACACTGCGGGATAGAATCTGATCAGGGAAAGGGGAGAGCGCAGGCAGTGGCGACGGCAGCAGCAAACGGCTTTGTGGAGGGGATTGCGAGGCCCGCGGTGGCCGGTGAACCGAGCCTGACCGACGAGGCCGTCGGCGGACGACGGCTGCCGCGCGTGCTGCGGGGCCGTTCGGCCGCGGCCGCTGCGGTCCGTGCTCGGGTCCGCGAGGCGGCCCGGTCGGATCGGCCGCTGGTGGTGTCCGGGCAGGCCGGTTCCGGGCGCGGTGCGGTCGCCCGCGAGATCCACCTGACCAGCCGGCGAGCGCTCGCCCCGCTGGTCACGCTGCGCTGCGGCGAGGTGGCAGCGGAGGTCCTGCGGCGTGAGCTCTTTGGGTACGTGAGAGCCGCCGTCCGTGAGGCTTCGCATGCCCGGGCTGGTTTCGTGCACAGTGCGGCGGGGGGAACGCTGGTTCTGGAGGGGCTGTCCGCGATCGACCCGGAGTTCCTGGAGGACGTGCTGAGCGCGGCAGCAGCCGGCGAGCCCGCATGCTCGGCGCCACCGAGGGGCAGCCGTTCGACCTCCGCCTCGTCCTGCTCAGCGAGCTCGACGCCGCCGAGCTGGTGGCTGTCGGCGGAGGCGTGGTCGAGCCTGCCCTCACGCCTGCCGTGGATCTGGGTAGCTGTGCCTGCCCTCGCCGATCGCGGGGAGGATCTTCGCGGAGCTCTTTCTCGGTGCGCTCGCCGCGGCGGCCGCGCGATTCGGACGAACGGCGCCCGTCGCTGTCGGAGGCCGTCTCGCGGCCTCGTCGCCGCGTATCCCTTGGCCGGGCAACCTCCCGGAAATGGACCGGGTCGCAGGTCGCGTGTGGGCCGCCTGGTCGGACCGGTGGTGGAGCCGAAGCACGTCCCGATGTGGCTTGAAGAGGCTGATCGACGGGGCAAGTGCGCTCCCTCGCAGAGGTCGAAGCGGAGCACGTTCTGGCCACGCTCGAGAGCTGCGCGGCAACCGCTCCGAAGCCGCTCGTCGGCTCGGTATCGACCGCAAGACGCTGAGGACGAAGCTCGCTCGTGCCGAGGCCGGCCGTGGCGGCTGACCGAGGCTCGGCCGTACCCGCGAGCGCGGGCGGAGTCCTTGCCGCCTGCGCGGGTGACGCCGCCCGGAAACGAGGGGCTGTGCCCACGCTGCCGCCACCTTAGGAGCTGCGCCTTCGCCGGGACCGGCGACGACGCCGTGCACTCGTGCCCCGCCTTCGAGCCCGCATCCAGGGGCGCGGCGGGCGGGCCCGCCGCGGTCCGCGACGTGGGCCTGTGCGTCAACTGTACGTGGCGAGGGGAATGCCGGCACCAGATCCCCGTCGGTGGAGTCTGGTACTGCGAGGACTACGAGTAGTGCCCTGCTTGGGAAACCCCCATGCACTCTTCGCAGGCCATCGCGGCCCCTGGCTGTGTTGCTCCACCCTTCCACCCACCCATACCCGCCGCCCCCGCATCCGCCCGACCTCCACCCCCCGGCGGGTTGCTCCTCCTCGAAGTAGCCTGGCTACGACTTCGTCGTCGCGCCTTGCCAGGAACCACGCTGGCTCCGCGAAGAGCACATGTGGCTTCCCAACCAGGGCACTCGCCTGCAAGTCTCACCGAGCTGGCGGTCGCGGTCCTCGCTTCGCCACCTGGCGGGACATGCAGGCTCAGCGGTCGACGGTCGCAGCAGAAGTCTGGTGAAGACTGCGGGCTCATCCTTCGAGGACGAGCAGGAGTGGGCTCTCGAGGGCTTCGGCGACCCAGCGAGTGAAACGCGCTGCATCGGCGCCGTCGACCAGGCGGTGGTCGTAGCTCAGGCTGAGCGGCAGCATGAGGCGGGGCTGCCACTGCCCGTCCGTCCACTTCGGCTGCAGGCGGCCGCGTGACACCCCCAGGATTGCCACCTCCGGCCAGTTGACGATCGGCGAGAACGCCGTGCCGCCGATCCCGCCGAGGTTGGAGATCGTGAACGTGCCGCCCTGCATCTCGTCCGGTAGGAGCTTGCGGCCGCGGGCGCGTTCGGCGAGGTCGTCGAGCTCGCGCGCGATCACCGCAATGCTCTTGCGGTCGGCGTCGCGGATCACCGGGACCAGCAACCCGCGCTCGGTGTCGACCGCGACGCCGATGTGGACGAAGTGCTTGCGCACGATCCGCTTGTTCTCCATGTCGATGGACGCGTTGAGGTTTGGGAACACCCGCAGCGCGGTGGCAGCAACCTTGACCAGGATGGCGGTCAGGGTGAGCTTGCCGCCTGAGGCCTCGATCCGCGCGCGGTAGTGGGCGCGGAGGTCCTCGAGGCCGGAAATATCGGCGAGATCGTGCTGGGTGACCTGGGGCACCGTGTGCCAGGCACGGGTCATCTGCTCGGCCGTGATCCGGCGGACGCTGGTCATCTCGTCGAAGCTCACCTCGCCCCAGCGGCTGAAGTCCGGCAACGGCGGCGCCTGCAGGGAGCCACCGGAGGAACGCACCAGCTGCGCCTTGACGTGCTCCTTGACGTCCGCGGAGGTGATCCGGCCGCCGTGACCGCTGCCGGCGACCTCGGTGATGTCAATGCCGACCTCGCGGGCGAAGCGTCGCACGGAGGGAGCGGCAGGGACGCGTTTGTGCGGCACCGGGCTGCCTGACCAGAGCGGTGCGACGTTGTCGCCGGGCTCGGAGGAGCGGACGACGATCTCGCGGTCCTGGGAGGCTGTGTCGGCGGCCGGCGGCGCAGGAGCCACAGCAGCCTCGGCGGCGACGGACGCCTGAGGTTCGGGGGCGGCACGGAGGGGCGCTTCACCTTCGGTCTGGGCCTCCTCGGGCCACGGCTCGTCATCACGATTGGGAGGGGAGGACGGTTCAGAAGGCGCGGCGTCGGCTGCACTCCCAGGGCTCGTCCCGGCGCCATCCTCTGCGACGCTCAAGATAGCGGCCCCTGAGCTGATCTGCTCGCCTTCGGCGGCGTGAATTTCGGACACGGTCCCGGACACGGTAGCCGGCACCTCGACGGAGGCCTTTTCGGTCTCCACCTCGATCACGGGCTGATCGCGCTCGATGCGATCTCCGACCGCGACGAGGACCTTCACGACCAGGGCGGACTCGACGTTCTCGCCGAGCTCGGGCAGGGACATTGTGGTCGCCATGGCCTGTTCCCTTCCCCGACTCAGCGCCGGACCGGGTTGTCGGCGTCGGGGTCGATCCCGAGGTCGGCGATCGCGCTGCGCGCGACGTCGGCCTCGATCCGGCCCTCCTGGACCAGCGCCGACAGGGCGGCAGCCGCAACGTGTTCGGCGTCGATCTCGAAGAACCTACGCAGGGCCGGTCGCGTCTCCGAGCGGCCGAAGCCGTCGGTCCCGAGCGCCACCGGGGGCTTCGGGAACCACCTCGAGATCGAGTTGGGGAGGGCCTTGACGTAGTCCGAAGCGGCGACGTAGACCCCTTCGGTGTCGGCCAGGCACTGCTCGATCCACGACTGGCGACGGGGCTCGCCCGGGTGGAGCCGGTTCCAGCGGTCCGCGTCGACGCCGTCGGTATGGAGCTCCTTGTAGCTGGTGATGCTCCACACGTCAGCGGCGACGTCGAAGCGTTCCTCGAGCAGCGCCTGCGCGCGCAGGACCTCGTTCAGGATCGCGCCGGAGCCGAACAGGTGGGCGCGCTCGCGCCGGTCGGGCCAGCGACAGCTGCGGACGCGATAGAGTCCGCGCAGGATGCCCTCCTCGGCGTCGTCGGGCAGGGCAGGCATGACGCAGGGCTCGTTCATCACCGTAATGTAGTAGAAGCAGTCCTCCTGATTGACGTACATGCGGCGGATCCCGTCACGGATGATCACTGCCAGCTCGTACGCGAAGGCCGGGTCGTACGCGCGGAGGTTGGGCACGGGGTAGGCGAGAAGGTGGCTGTTGCCGTCCTGGTGCTGCAGCCCCTCGCCGTTGAGGGTCGTACGGCCGGAGGTGCCGCCCATCAGGAAGCCGCGGGCGCGGACGTCGCCGGCCGCCCAGATCAGGTCGCCGATGCGCTGGAGGCCGAACATCGAGTAGAAGATAAAGAAAGGGATGGTGTTGATGCCGTGACTCGCGTGGGCGGTCCCGGCGGCGATGAAGGAGGCCATCGAACCGGCCTCGGTGATGCCCTCCTCCAGGATCTGTCCGTCCTTGGCCTCCCGGTAGTAGAGCAGCGTGTCCGCGTCGACCGGCTCGTAGAGCTGGCCGGCGTGGGAGTAGATGCCGACCTGGCGGAACAGCGACTCCATCCCGAAGGTCCGCGCCTCGTCCGGAATGATGGGCACGATCAGGCGACCGATCTGCTTGTCCTTGAGCATGTTCGTCAGCAGCTTGACGAACGCCATCGTGGTCGAAATGTCGCGGCCGTCCGACCCGGCCAGAAACTCCTCGAAGAGCTTGTCCGACGGTGCGCCAAGCGGCTCGCAGCGCACGCCGCGGCTCGGTACCGGTCCGCCGAGCTCCCGTCGCCTGTCGTGCAGATAGATCATTTCGGGGCTGTCGCCGGGAGGCCGGTAAAACGGCGCCGCCGCGACCTGGTCGTCCGAAATCGGGATCCCGAACCGGGTCCTGAACTCGCGGACCTCGTCGACGTTCAGCTTCTTCTGCTGGTGGGTCATGTTGCGGCCTTCGCCGCCCTCACCGAGCCCGTAACCCTTGATCGTCCGCGCCAGGATCACGGTCGGCTGGCCCTTGTGCGCGACCGCCGCCTTGTAGGCTGCGTAGATCTTCGCCGGGTCGTGTCCGCCGAGGCGCAGCTTGCGCAGCTGCTCGTCCGACATGTGGGCGACCAGCTGCTTGAGCTTCGGGTTTGTGCCAAAGAAATGCTCGCGCACGTAGGCCCCCGAAGAGGTCGAGTACTTCTGGCTCTCGCCGTCGACGACTTCGCCCATGCGCTTGACCAGCAGGCCATCCTCGTCCGCGGCCAGCAGCGGGTCCCAGTCCGAACCCCAGATGACCTTGATCGCGTTCCACCCGGCGCCGCGGAAGGCCGCCTCGAGCTCCTGGATGATCTTGCCGTTGCCCCGCACCGGGCCGTCGAGGCGCTGAAGGTTGCAATTGATGACGAAGATGAGGTTGTCGAGCTTTTCCCGGGCCGCGAGGGTGATGGCGCCGAGAGCTTCGGGCTCGTCCATCTCGCCGTCGCCGAGGAAGGCCCAGACCTTGTGGTCCGACTTGGGGTGCAGACCCCGGTCCTCCAGGTAGTGGTTGAAGCGCGCCTGGTAGATGGCCATGATCGGGCTCAGGCCCATGGAGACGGTCGGGAACTCCCAGAAGTCAGGCATCAGCCACGGGTGGGGATAGGACGAGAGCCCACCGCCGTTGCGCAGCTCGCGGCGGAAGTTCTCGAGGTCGCGCTGTGTCAGCCGGCCCTCCAGGAATGCCCGCGCATAAATGCCGGGCGACGCGTGCCCCTGCATGAAGATCTGGTCGCCGTCGTAGTGCTCGCTCTTGCCGTGCAGAAAGTGGTTGAACGCGACTTCGTACAGGGTTGCCGCCGAGGCGTAGGTCGAGATGTGGCCGCCGATGCCGGGCTCCTCCAGATTTGCACGCACCACCATCGCCATCGCGTTCCACCGGATGATGCTCTTGATCCTCCGTTCGATCTCCCGGCTGCCGGGGTAGGGAGGCTCGTCACTGGCCGGGATGGTGTTGATGTGCGGTGTGTTGGCGGTGAAGGGGATGTCGACCCCCTCTTTGCGCGACCACACCTGGAGGTCGTTGAGCAGGTTGCGGACCCGCTCGGGTCCGGAGCTGTGCAGGACCCAGTCGAGGGACTCGAGCCACTCGCGGGTCTCGATCGCATCGAGGTCGTCGACGTTGTGGTTCCTGGGTTTCGTCGCCATGGATCCCTCTCTCTTTCGTGCGCACCGGCTACGGGGCCTCACGCCCCAGCGGCACAACAGGCCGTGACGCTGTTCTGTTTCGCATCGGCGATACCGGTGCGACCGGATGCTCCCAGTGCAGGGCGATCCGACGCAAGCCGCACCGCGGCGAGATTTCGTCGCATTTGAATCACGGACACACAGAGAGTCAGCGCGCGCGGTGCCCGCAATCGCGTTCTTGAGTGGTGCTTTCTCGGGGGCCAGGCTTTGTTACCACCAAGACACCAAGACACCAAGAAGGCACTCGTGGTGTCCATCTGCGCTCCTGTGGTGGTGAAATCCCTCTGCTCTTGCCACGGGCTTCGGGCCGTCGTCGTGCTCGGTACCTCTCGTGAGGTCAGACCCCAGGGATGCGCCTTCACGATCACGTGACGTGCCGTGCACGGTTTGCTTGCACCTGCGCCGCCTCGCCACTGGGCAGGCCGCCCGCAGACGGATTGTCGGTGAGGCGTCCGGCTCGTCAGCGTAGCGGCTTGAACCGGGACGTTGAGCCACGTTTCTGGTTCCAAAGTTCTCATCGGCGGCCGGCAGCGGGTCACCGCCCTGACGGCGGCGTTGCCGGGCCGCGAGGTGGTCACCCGCGAGGACCGTAGCGTGCGCATCCGCATCGCGTCCCACCCCGGCGAGCGCCGCTTCGAGGTGTCGAACCCCGCGATCGAGAGGGGCCCGGCCGCGCGGGGTCCCCACATCACCGCCCCTGCAGACAGGAAAGGCGGAATGGCGTGACAAGCACCTTTCATGAGGCGGGCGACATCAGTTTCGTCGCGGTGTCGGGCCAGCAGGAAGCGGCCGGGGCGACCGGTTTCCCTGTTGTCGGGGACAGGTCGGAGGAGCCGCCGACCTATCTCATGGTGGGACGGTTGAGGGTGGAGAGGAATGGCGATTGATTCTGCTCTTCCCGGCGAACGCTGCCGCTCACTCCCCGTAGGCCCGCCACAGCTCCCGCACCCGGTCCCGGGCCACGGGCACTATGCGGTTCACCGGCGGCTCGAGCTTCAGCTCCCAGTCCCGGCCGTTCGCCCGCCGCCGGATCTCCGACACCCGGTCGACGTTGACCGCGAACCCACGGTGGACCACCACGATCGCCTCGGCCGGGAACCGCTCCACCACCTCGCCCAACGACCGCACGTCCCGCAGTTTCCGTGCGCCTCGAGTCCGCACGTCCGTCTCGTCGCCCACCGCTTCGAGCAGGAACACCTCATCCGGCTCGATCGGGATGCGCCGCCCGCCGGCGACGTGGATCAGCACGCGTCGTACAGCACTCTTCATGTCCGAATAGTACAGCTTTCCGTCCAACCAAGGAATGGTACGTCCGTTTACAGTACTGAGCTGTCCATGAGAGGAATCGACCGTCGGCCCCTCCTCGTTCTTGACTCTTCACCAGCAGAGCCTCTCGCTGGGCTCGCGCCTCTGCCTGAATGGAATGGAGAAGGGGGCCAGGTCTCACGCTCTGGCCAGGTCACGAGGGGCTTAACCTCAGGTATCTTCCCGGCACCTTGTCCGCCTTCAACATTGTGAGGTTGTGACACCTGGCACCGTTCCAGCGTTGATCGCGACCCGGCGGAGCGTTAACTCCGTATACCGTGCCTGAGAATCATCCAGAAGGCTCCCCCTTCGTCGAGCGGGATACGCTCGTCGTTGGGAAAAGGACCCGTGTTAGCGCACGGGAGAAGGAGGAGCCCGATGGCACTGTACTGCGGCATCGACCTTCACTCAAACAACAGCTACGTGGCGGTGATCGACGAGACGTTCAAGAAGGTCGCAGAAGGGAGGCTGCCCAACGACCTGGCGGCGGTGCTGGGGCTGCTGGCGCCGTATCAAGGGGAGCTCGAGGGCGTGGTGGTCGAGTCGACCTGGAACTGGTACTGGCTGGTCGACGGGCTCAAGGAGGCTGGGTACGAGGTCCACTTGGGAAATACCTGGGCCAACCAGCAGTACGACGGGCTGAAGTACGCGGACGACCGGCACGATGCGCGATGGCTGGCGAGGCTCTTGGCGATGGGGATCCTCGCGGAAGGCCATATCTACCCGAAGGAGGAGCGGCCGCTACGCGACCTGCTGAGGCGGCGCGGCTTCTTGGTCAAGAAGAGGACGTCGCTGCTGCTGGCGATGGGCGGCGCCATTGCGTGCCACACCGGTGGCCGGGTGAAGACGGACGACCTGCGGAAGCTGTCAACGCAAGACGTGGAGGCGTTAGTCCAAGACCCGAGAGTGGCGCTTGCGATCTCGAGCCAGCTCGAGCCGGTCAAGGCGATGGATGTCCAGATCCGCAGGCTGGAGAAGGCCGTGCTCGCGCAGGCGCGCCTGCGCGACGAGTTTCGACCGCTGCTGACGGTGTGGGGGGTCGGCAACGTGCTGGCGCTGACCATCATGTACGAGGTCGGTCCGATCAGCCGCTTCGCCAAGGTCGGCAACTTCGCCTCGTACTGCCGCTGCGTCAAGAGCGAGCGGTGGAGCAACATGAAGCGCAAGGGGCGCGGCAACGCCAAGAATGGCAACCCCTACCTGTCGTGGTCCTTCACCGAGGCTTCGCACTTCGCGGTCCGTCATCACCCGGTCGCACAGCGGTACTTCCAACGCAAGCGAACCAAGACCAACGGCATCGTCGCGAACCGGGCGCTGGCTCACAAGCTCGCCCGTGCGTCCTACTACGTGATGCGCGACCAGGTCGACTTCGACCCGGCAAAGGTATTTGGATGAGATGGCGGGCCGGGGCGGGAGCCAGTAAATGTGCTGGCAAAACCTATGTGACTGGGTGGACCCGCCTCGGCCCCACTCGCAGTGTCATCGACCCGCGCGTCGGCCGTGAGCCACACCGTGATGGCGCCCTCAGGGAGAGCCCGAAGACTGTTCCTTCCCAGTTTCGTGGACACGGCCGGTCGAGCCCGAGGACTTTCTGGGGCGCCGCAAGGCGCCAGGGACCTGGCCGCTCCCTATCGAGCAGTCAGCGTCTTGATCCCGATGGGTGGCTGAGGCGGTACTCGACCGACCTCCTACGACCCGAGAGTCCGGCTGCGTGGACGCCGATGCACCGCGAGAGACGAACCCTGACCACCCTCACTGCCCGAGACCTCACCGATCCGGGCCCAGTGCCGATTCGTGTCCTTGACTCGGGCCTTCTGATGGGTGGCACGTTTAATGAATCGTCTGTGCTTCCTTTGCGCCTCATGGCAGAGAGCTATGCCGCCATCGTTTGCGGAAAGTCCTGGTACACCTCTCCGGTAACCCACAGGTGATGCATCAGCACGGCGAGCTTCCTTGCGAGCGCCACCTTCGCCTTCGCTTTCCCTCGCCTGGCCTCGAGCTGATTCGCCCAACCCTTGAGGGCGGTGTCTCTCTTGGTGTTCATCAGCGCGTGGGCGGCCTGGGTCAACAGGCGCCTCATCTCCGGGTCGCCCTCCTTGGTGATCCTCCCGTACCTGCCGCTGCCTCCGGACTCACGCATCGCGGGTCGTAGCCCGAAGAAGGCCGCCACGTCACGACTACTCTGGAAGCGGTGGGGATCGCCCACCGAGACCACGAAGTAGAGAGCCACGAGCAGACCGACGCCGGGGATCTCGTCGAGGTGAGCGACCTCCGGGATGGCTGCTCCGATCGTCTCCAGCTCCTCGTTGCGACGCTCGATCTCCCCCGTCACCAGGTCGATCTGCTCAAGCAGTGGCTCGACCACGTCCCGGAGCTCGCCCGGCAGCTTCATCTTGTCGACCCGCTCAACGAAAGTGGCGGCGTTCTTGCCCGAGACCCGGTACCCGAACCCGCGCAGGATCCCTCGCACTTGGTTGATCCACGCTGTACGTGCGTCCACCAGCGACCGACGCACCAGCAGCTTGCAGCGAAGCCTCTGTGCCTCCTCGTCACGGTGCTGGATCGGCTTCAAGAAGGCGGGGTCGATCCGCACCAGACGGGCCAGCACCTCAGCGTCTACCGTGTCGTTCTTCAGCGTGCTCTCAGCAATCAGCCGGACGCGACGCGGGCTGCACACAATCACCTCGTGGCCGTGGCCGGCCACCGCACGTGACACCCAGGGTGAGAGACCACACGCCTCCATCACCACGCGCATCTCACCCCGGTTCCCGAACAAACGCGCCAAGGATGCTCGCGACGTGGGGATCCGTGTCTGCTCCACGACCTCGCCCGCCTCGTCGAGAATGCAGATCTGGCTATGCTTCTGGTGCAGGTCGATGCCACAATACTCCATGCCGGTCTCCCTTCTTGGGCCTCGAGCCCGTTCTAGGTTTGGCGAGCATTGTGCTACGCCGGGGAGACCGGCCTACTGATCCCATCTGGCACCCGGTTTGGTACCCGGTTGATCGTTGTGAGCTACCTGACACGCGGCACCGCACGGGGTGTATTCTCGAGTCGGAGGTGGTCATGGAGGAGATGGTCGTAGCGAACCCGGAGATCCTCGGCGGCAAGCCCTGCGTCAGGGGAACCCGGATCAGCGTAGAGTTCGTTCTCGAGCTTCTGGCAAGTGGCGCCAGCCCCCAGGAGATCCTGGCGAAGTACCCGCAGATCGGTGAGGAGGGGTTCTCGGCGGCGCTCTGCTATGCGGCGCGAGCCATGAAGAACGAGGTCGTCTGGGATCTTTCGATCCCAGCATGAACCCTCTCACGTTCCCTCTGCTTGCGGACGAAAACCTGGACCCGGCCGTGGTCGCCGAGCTGCAGTCTCGGGGCCGCGACGTACAGGCTGTTTCCGAGCTCGGCCTTGGCGGCTCGACGGACCGCGCGCTCATGCGCGTCGCCTTCGGAGCCGGTCGTGTCATCATCACCCACGACTCCGACTTTGGGGCGCTGGCGATCCGAGACGGGGAGCCTCTTCTCGGCATCATCTACCTGCGTCCCGGCAACATCCGAACGAGTGTTGTACTGTCTATGCTCGACACCATTCTGTCGATGCCGATCGACGCAAAGCCGCCCTTCCTGCTCGTCGCCGACCGGCGGGGCAGCCGAGTGCGCGTGCGCCTCCGGCGCTCTTAGGGTTGAGGCGCCGATTCCGGACCTGGGGAGCCATGCTTCAGTCGATGCCAAGCTGAGTTCGAATGGCTCGTTCGACACCGATGAGATCGGAGGCCGAGAGCAAGCCGATGTATTGATCGAGTCTGCCCTTGCTCACCGTCGTGAGCTGATCAGCCATCGCCTTGCGACGCTCGCCATTCAGGTCGACATACGCTTCGCTCGGGAAGAGACGGGCCACATTGCTCGTGAGGGGAACAACCTGAACACGGTTCAGATGCTGGTTTGCAGCGTCGTTGCTGACGATGACGGCGGGCCTGCGCTTTCGGATCTCGCCTCCAAGAGACGGATCGAAGCTGACCCACCAGACCTCACCGCGGTTCATCTGCGACATCCGAGGCTGTCGCCTCAGCCCATTCGATGGCCTCGGCTTCTCGGGCTTCGTCCCGTGCCATCTCCTGGTATGCCGCTGCCAAGTCCTCTCTGACGACGTGAGGGCGGACGAGGGATTCGATGAATCCGCTGATCCTCCGGCGCCCCACGACCTTGTGAAGACCCGCGTAGACCTGCTCGTCGACGGTGATGGTGAGCTTCCTCTGCATGAGGCCCCTCCCTACACGTGTAGTATACGTATAACGCGAGTGCCTGACAACTGGGGAACCTCCAAAGATAGCGGGAATCAGGGCTCGGCTACGCTCGGACTGCGGAGTCATGGAAAGCTGGCTGACGCCACCTTCCCACAGGCCTTGGAAAACCCTCCGGGTTTCCCACAGACTCATAGCCTCGGCGACGAGATTTCCCTCTTGACTGCTTATAGAGGCACCGATGTGTCAACTTCCCAACTTCTTCAAGCCCGGCACCGAAGCCGAAGCGCGACGACCGCACGGTGCGCATCCGCATCGCCTTCTACCCAAGCGAGCGCCGCTTCGACGTGTCGAACCCCGCCATCGAGAAGAGTCCGGCCGGGGCCCCCAACATCGCCGCCCCCGCAGGGAAGAAAGGTTGAATGGCGTGATTGCTACCATTCGGCGAACGCTGCTGTTCACTCCCCGTACGCCCGCCACAGCTCCCGCACCCGGTCCCGGGCCACGGGCACTATGCGGTTCACCGGCGGCTCGAGCTTCAGCTCCCAGTCCCGGCCGTTCGCCCGCCGCCGGATCTCCGACACCCGGTCGACGTTGACCGCGAACCCACGGTGGACCACCACGATCGCCTCGGCCGGGAACCGCTCCACCACCTCGCCCAACGACCGCACGTCCCGCAGTTTCCGTGCGCCTCGAGTCCGCACGTCCGTCTCGTCGCCCACCGCTTCGAGCAGGAACACCTCGTCCGGCTCGATCGGGATGCGCCGCCCGCCGGCGACGTGGATCAGCACGCGTCGTACAGCACTATTCATGTCCGAAGAGTACAGCTTTCCGTCCACTCAAGGAATGGTGCGTCCGTCTTCAGTACTGAGATGTCCATGAGAGGAATCGACCGTCGGCCCCTCCTCGGTACGAGCGCCCACCGCGGCGCATACCGCGCCCACCACCCCCACGTACAATGAGCTCACGGCCAAGCCGTGCTGACCGACCCGTCCGCCCTCGACATCGGCCGCCTCCTCACCCGACCCCAGCACAACGCCAGAATGGCGTGACTGACACCTTTCACTGGCCTGTCATCCTGAGCGGAGGTCCCGCCGTCAGGCGGGGCCGGAGTCGAAGGATCCCCTTCGGGAATGCGTTGGTCGCGACCCGGTGGAGCGTTAACTCAGTATACCGTGCCTGAGAATCATCCAGAAGGCTCCCCCTTCGTCGAGCGGGATACGCTCGTCGTTGGGAAAAGGACCCGTGTTAGCGCACGGGAGAAGGAGGAGCCCGATGGCACTGTACTGCGGCATCGACCTTCACTCAAACAACAGCTACGTGGCGGTGATCGACGAGACGTTCAAGAAGGTCGCAGAAGGGAGGCTGCCCAACGACCTGGCGGCGGTGCTGGGGCTGCTGGCGCCGTATCAAGGGGAGCTCGAGGGCGTGGTGGTCGAGTCGACCTGGAACTGGTACTGGCTGGTCGACGGGCTCAAGGAGGCTGGGTACGAGGTCCACTTGGGAAATACCTGGGCCAACCAGCAGTACGACGGGCTGAAGTACGCGGACGACCGGCACGATGCGCGATGGCTGGCGAGGCTCTTGGCGATGGGGATCCCCGCGGAAGGCCATATCTACCCGAAGGAGGAGCGGCCGCTACGCGACCTGCTGAGGCGGCGCAGCTTCTTGGTCAAGAAGAGGACGTCGCTGCTGCTGGCGATGGGCGGCGCCATTGCGTGCCACACCGGTGGCCGGGTGAAGACGGACGACCTGCGGAAGCTGTCAACGCAAGACGTGGAGGCGTTAGTCCAAGACCCGAGAGTGGCGCTTGCGATCTCGAGCCAGCTCGAGCCGGTCAAGGCGATGGATGTCCAGATCCGCAGGCTGGAGAAGGCCGTGCTCGCGCAGGCGCGCCTGCGCGACGAGTTTCGACCGCTGCTGACGGTGTGGGGGGTCGGCAACGTGCTGGCGCTGACCATCATGTACGAGGTCGGTCCGATCAGCCGCTTCGCCAAGGTCGGCAACTTCGCCTCGTACTGCCGCTGCGTCAAGAGCGAGCGGTGGAGCAACATGAAGCGCAAGGGGCGCGGCAACGCCAAGAATGGCAACCCCTACCTGTCGTGGTCCTTCACCGAGGCTTCGCACTTCGCGGTCCGTCATCACCCGGTCGCACAGCGGTACTTCCAACGCAAGCGAACCAAGACCAACGGCATCGTCGCGAACCGGGCGCTGGCTCACAAGCTCGCCCGTGCGTCCTACTACGTGATGCGCGACCAGGTCGACTTCGACCCGGCAAAGGTATTTGGATGAGATGGCGGGCCGGGGCGGGAGCCAGTAAATGTGCTGGCAAAACCTATGTGACTGGGTGGACCCGCCTCGGCCCCACTCGCAGTGTCATCGACCCGCGCGTCGGCCGTGAGCCACACCGTGATGGCGCCCTCAGGGAGAGCCCGAAGACTGTTCCTTCCCAGTTTCGTGGACACGGCCGGTCGAGCCCGAGGACTTTCTGGGGCGCCGCAAGGCGCCAGGGACCTGGCCGCTCCCTATCGAGCAGTCAGCGTCTTGATCCCGATGGGTGGCTGAGGCGGTACTCGACCGACCTCCTACGACCCGAGAGTCCGGCTGCGTGGACGCCGATGCACCGCGAGAGACGAACCCTGACCACCCTCACTGCCCGAGACCTCACCGATCCGGGCCCAGTGCCGATTCGTGTCCTTGACTCGGGCCTTCTGATGGGTGGCACGTTTATGGCACGTTTACGATCGAGCCGAGGCCACGGAGCTGGCGCGAGTGGTCGCGCTGAAGGGGTCGTCGATGCCAGAAGTGCCAGGCATGAAGACCTCGCGATGATGGACCTGAGTCGGTCACTTCTGGAGGTCTTCATGCCTGGCACCCATCAACTGGGGCTCATAACATCGCGCCGGACAGCAAGACCTTCTTGCCCTTCTCGGACGGGACTGCAGACAGCAGTGCCCTTGCGACCGCTGCCGCTTCGATGGGCTTGTAGTTCGCGGGAATTAGGAAGCCCAGGACCTTTCCAAGCGCGGATGCCACTTCTTCGCCGCGCCTTGTCGGCTGGCCTAGAAGTTCGCGGTCCCCGACGAGCATTGACGGGCGCGCGATGACCAGACCTTCGAATGGCATCTGCGCCAATGCGTTCTCGACCTCACCCTTCACGCGGCTGTAGAAGACCCTTGACTTGGAGTCGGCTCCCATGGCGCTCACCAGGCCCGCCCTTGTGACCCCGGCAGCCAGCGCCGCAGTGGCCACGGCAAGGTTGGCGTCATGGTCGACCGCGCGGAATGCAGCTTGACTGCCAGCGACCTTGATCGTGGTACCCAACGCCAAGTACACCTCGTCGGCGCGCGGCAGGGTGGGCAGCGCGGAGAAATCGACGACATGGGCCGTTAGCTTGGGATGCTGGATCGTCGGCGTCCTACGTCCCAGACTATGCACCGCAACCACGGTTCGGTCCGACAGTAGACGGTTGAGAATGTCACTGCCCACCAGGCCGGTGGCACCTGCAATGATGACGGTTCGGCTAGTCATGCTCGGGCTCCTCCCCTGATCCGATGGTCGGGTCACGCACGGACGCGCAGTTACAGGCCCGAGTACTGCCGCACCATTGCCAGCTTTTGGGCCTCTGATGCGCCTCGTAGCAGGCTGTAGGCTTGCTCGGCATCCTGGCCAGCGAGGTACATCACCTGATCTGCCCCGTCGGTCGCCGCCTCGAAGATGATCTCGGCGATGAACTCGGGGGATGAGTAGTTGGTGCGTCGAGCATTCAACGCTGCCATCGCCTTAGACAGCGAGTTGCCATAGGCGGGATCACCGTCTGCGAAAGTCCGTGTGAGCGATCGGCCAGCAAAATCGGTCGCTACCCCACCTGGTGCAATGAACTTGGCACGAATGCCCAGCGGGGCGAGTTCATAGGACAGCGATTCGGTGAATCCGACGATGGCGAACTTGGTCGCGTTGTAGAGGGAGAAGAAGGGAGTGGCGATCAGGCCGCCGAGGGACGCAACGTTGATGATCGTGCCGCTGCCCTGACGCCTCATCGCCGGCAGCACGGCGCGAGTCACCGCGAAGACGCCATCCACATTGGTTGCGAACTGGCGCTGAATCTGCTCGTCGCTCGCTGTCTCGAATGGACCGAATAGACCATAGCCGGCATTGTTGACGACTGAATCAATCCTGCCGAAATGCTCCAGCGTTTCGGCGACCGCTCTCTCCACAGAAGAAGAATCGGTCACGTCGAGCTGCAGCACCCTCACTTGCCGGTGCTTGGCCAGCTCGACGCCATCCGCCGGATTCCGCATCGTAGCGGCGATGCGCCAGCCGCGTTCAATGAAAGTACTCGCGGTAGCTAGACCGATTCCTGATGAAGCACCGGTAATCAGAACAACAGGGGACGTTTCAACAGACATGGCACTCTCCTTTGGAGAAAAAATTTTCGCTTAAAGATCAAAAAGAGACACTCAAGACCGAATGGCATCCCAGCAGAGTTGGAAGGCAATCGAACGACTTTCTTCGGCGTCGGCGATTGCCCCAGCGCGAATTAACCGTGCGGTTTCACGAACCGAGCCGATAAACAACGACGTCAAGAAAGGAATGGGGACCATTTTCAGGATCTCCGCTCCCTGCCCCTCCGCGACGATCCGCATCAATCCTTCACTGAGTCTCACGCTATATTCGCGGCTCTCGTCGCTCATGAAGGACGAACCAACAAATTGCTCCACGAAACTCACTTGGTCGTGCCGACGCAGGCGATGATCGAGCATTCTGTTCCAGACACCACGGACCCGAGCCTTGAGTGGCGTGCCGATGTCGATCTCGCCGCTGTAGAAATCTATCGCCTCGTGCTTGGCGCGACGAAACACCTCGTTGAATAGCGCCACCTTGTCGCTGAAGTAGACATAGAGGGTGCTGGTGCCGACGCCGGCCGCCTTGGCAATTTCGGCCAAGGTCAGGCCAAACAGCCCTCGCTCGGCGGCTAAGCGACAGGTCGCGGCCACGATGGCATCTAGTTTCTTCTCGTCCTTTGGCTTCATGGCACCCATGATAGCAGAATTTCTTTTCGCTTAAAAGAGGCCTCGCGCTGAAGACGCAAGTAGTCCGAAGTGAGACGGTAAGTCCTCGCCGTACCCCGTCTTGCGGAAGCAGCGGAGTGTGGTCAAGCTCGAGGGATGGTGGACGTTGAACGGCGGTGCCACGTACCACAACTCTCACAATTCGCCCAAGGTAGTGCTACGCAGTCCCTTCTGCGGCAGGAACCCGCGCCCAGCGAGTAGGTCTCGCCGTGTGCTTGCGGTACACTTGACGGCGTTCCCGCCCACGCGTGCAACGACCACCGGAGGAGGCTATGCCTCGGCGTGTACGCGTGTTCGTGGCTGGCGGCATCTACCACATCTACTGCCGAGTGGCCCGAGGTGAGTTCATCTTCAACGAGCCGGGGGAGGCGGATCGCTGGGTCCAGCTCGCGGCGTTCGTTGCGCGGCTGTTCGACCTGAGAATTCTGGCATGGTGCCTGCTGTCGAACCACTACCACATGGTCGTCCAGACCGGCTCGATGCCTTTGCACCATGCGATGGCTCGGCTGCAGGGCAGATACTCAAAGGGATACAACCGCGACCGCCGCCTCAAGGGGAGGTTGTGGCAGAGCCGGTACAAAGCCCGGCTCGTGCTTGACGCGGAGTATCTCAGGCATGTCATCGCCTATGTCCATCTGAACCCCGTTGCGGCGCGGATGGTCGACGACCCACTGGATCACCCGGCCTCGGGCCATGTCGAGCTGCTCGGTCTGCGCGCCCCGGTGCTCTGCGATGTCGGTGCGGCGCTCCTGTGCTACGACGAGGAGCCGAAGAGAGCGCGCAAGATCTACCAGGAACGGCTGCGGTTGGTGGCTGAGGAGCGCTGGTTCCGCGCGGGAGTGCGTGACCTGCCGTGGTGGAGGGCCGTAGATGAGGACGACGAGACGTTGGCGATCGAACACGCGCCGGACGACGCCACCGACTTCGCGGGGCAGCCTTTGCCGGAGGAAGAGGCGCGGCGGCCGTCACTGGCGAACGTGCTCGAGGTGTTCGAGGCAGAGTTGAGCATACCGGGGCAGCACCTGGCCGGCGGTGGCAGGTCAAGACTCCTGTCCTGGTACCGCTGCCTGTTCGCCACGTTCGCGGTGTCGTGGTTGGGCCACCCGGTGAAGGACGTGGCCGCAGCCCTCGGGAAGGCGCCTGGATCGGTGAGCCGGTGGCTCGGCGAGGGGCTCGAGCTGCAGCTCGCAGAGCCGAGCTTCCGTTCGGGCTTGGAGCGCATGCGAGAGGTCATGACCAGAAACCCTGGGTAGGAAGTGGCCCCATTCGCGAGCCCCGAGGTCCAGAAGTCTGTCCGACGTCAACTGCCCCTCGACCCACGAGTAGCCCTCGCCACCCAGCAGCGAGTTGTGAGAGTTGTGGTACGTGGCACCGCAAATCGGAGGCGAAGCGGGGCAACCGGATCGCCGCCGAGGCCTTCCGCGTCCAGCTCGACGAGGGCGCGGAGCGTGTGTGTCGCCTCATGGCACCAGCGGGACCCTCGCCCGGCGCCCCGACTTTCGACGAGCTCGCCGCCGCCGCACAACGTGCGGTCGACGTCATCGCCGGGCTCGATGACGACACCAAGGTGACCGCCGACGCACTCAAGAAGCTTCGGAGCCTCGCCCGCGGCGGCGGCAGCCGGCAATGGCGCGAGTTCCGGGATGTCGCGATCCTCACGGCCGGCAAGAAGTCCGGTGCCGACGACGCCGTCGCGCCACTGCGCGAGCTCGGCGCACGCGTGCTGCGTTCGCCGGCGCTCCACGCCGACGTTCGGCGCTTCTCCAGCCTCCTCGCCGCCAGGGTTGTGGAGCTCGGGTCTGCGTACGCGCGGTTCAAGGAAGAGCGCGGCCTCGCCGACTACGGCGACCTCGAGCTTCTCCTCCTCCGGCTGCTCGAGGACCCCGACGACGCCGCGCACCTCGCCGCCGACCTCAAACTCGTGGTCGTCGACGAGTTCCAGGACACCAGCCCCCTCCAGCTCGCGATCTTCCAGCGTCTGCGTGCGCTGGTTCCCGAGAGCCGGTGGGTCGGCGACGCCAAGCAGGCCATCTACGCCTTCCGCGGCGCCGACCCGGCTCTGGTCGACGGCGTCGTCAGGAGTGCGGGCGCCGCCCCCGAGACCTTGAAGCGCAACTACCGCAGCACCGCCGCCCTGGTGGAGATCGTCGGCCGCCTCTTCAGGGAGGCCTTCGGCGACGAGGCGTCGCTCGAACCGGACCGCGAGACCGCGCCCGGCGCGCTGGAGCGCTGGATCCTCGAGGGGAAGAACATGGGGCTCCAGTGGGCCGGCCTCGCCGATGGAATCGCGCGCCTGCGCGCCGCCGGGCGGCCCTGTCGGGAAATTGCGGTGTTGGCGCGCAAGAACTCCGACGCCCAGGGCATCGCGGCCGCCTGCGAGGCGAGGGGGATCCCGGCGCTCCTCGAGTTGCCGGGAATTCTCGCCGGTCGCGAAGGCGCGGTCGTGCTCGCTGCCCTGCGCGTGCTCGCCGACCCTGCGGACTCGCTGGCGGCGGCGACCGTCCTCCACCTCCTCGACGGCGATCCGGCGGGGCCGGCACCGGCTTGGCTCGAGCGCCGGCTGCGCCGGCTCGCCGGGCGGAGTGATGGCGGCGACGCGCTCGAGACGTTTGCCGCCGGCTGGCAGGGCGAGGAGGTTGTCGGGCGCCTGCGAGCGATCGAGGTCCGTGGCCTGGCGCCGTCGCAGGCCCTGACCGAGGCGGTGGCGGCGCTCGACCTCGCGTCCTGTATCCAGCGCTGGGGCGAGCCCTCGCGGCGCGCCGCGAACCTCGACACCTTGACGTCGATGGCGGGGGAGTACGAGCGCGAGGCGGCCGCGTCCGGCTCGGCGCCCACCCTTGCCGGCCTCGTGACCCACCTCGACGGGCTGGCCCGGTCGGAGCAGGACACGATCAAGCCCCCGTACGGAATCGACGCGATCACCGTCTCCACCTACCACCGCGCGAAGGGCCTCGAGTGGCCGGTCGTGGTCCTGACCAGCCTCGACTCCGGGCGCGACCCCAACCTGTGGAAGCCTGAGGTGACGGGCGGCTCTCCGGGTAGCGGGGACCCACTCGAGGGCCGGCGGCTGCGCTTCTGGCCGTGGCCCTTCGGGTTTGCGGGCATGTTCGGGAAGCGTGCCGAATTCCCGCCTCTGGACGACGCCGCTGCCGCCAGCGACGAAGGGATCGCAGCACGCGCACGCGACGACGCGGAGGCGCTTCGACTGCTCTATGTCGGCTTCACCCGCGCGAAGGACGTGCTGGTGCTCGCGCACCCCGACGGCAAGGACGCCTGGCTTCGGAGCCTGCCCGGCGTCAACGCGCTGCTGCCAACGGCTTCCCCCGAGGGCAAAGCCCCGGCCACAGCCGACGGCGTCGTCGTCGACCTGCCGGATTCGGGCACGACGTACACGTTGCGTCGCCTGACGACCAGCGCCGCTGCCGCCGGCGAGCTGCAGACCACGAGCTGGCTCGCCGCGCCCGCTGCTGCCGGTGCAGCCGAGCCCGTCGCGCGCTTCCATAACCCCAGTGCGGCCGGGCTTCCGGGGGGCGAGCCGGCGATGAGGGTCGTCACCCTCGAGCCCCAGCGCCCGGCACTTGTGAAGCTTGCGAAAGGCGCCGAGCGCCAGCTCGGCGAGGCGGTCCACGCGTACTTCGCGGCCCTGCCCTCGTTGAGGGAAGCAAGGCCCGAAGGCCGCCTGGCCGTCGCCGAACGAAGCCTCAGAGCCTTCGGCGTCGGGGATGCCCTTCAACCGGGCGGTCTCGTCGAGATGGGGGGCTGCTTCGAGGCGTGGGTTGCCGAGGCGTTCCCGGATGCGGCCTGGCTCACGGAAATGCCGCTGGTCGGGCTGCGCCACGGTGGCGGGAGCTGGCGAGGCGCCGTCGACCTCCTGCTCGAGCTGCCTTCAGGGGGCGTGGTCGTGGTCGACCACAAGGCCGGCGCCACCGTCGCCGACCGCGTCCCCGCGAAGGCGGCGGTCTACGCGGGCCAGCTCGCCGCCTATCGTGAAGCTCTCGAGGCGCAGGCCCTAACGATCGAGGGCTGTTGGTTGCACTTCCCGCTGGCGGGCGCCCTTGTCGAGCTCGTTAGTCCGCCGTCTGGCCGACGACCCTGACAACTGGGGCGAGCATCCACGCACCTCAGCGAACAAGTGCGGCCCACCGGGGCGGCAACCGGGTCTCAGTTCATGACCTGTACGACAATCGAGGCTCTCGGGTACAGTTGAACAGGATGGGCGCTATTGCATGGGTGCGGTGAGTTTGAACGAGTTTACGGGCCTTGGGCTTCAGGTTTGGGGCTCCAGGTTGCGCCGCGGGCGCTGTAGGACTTTCCGCTTGTCGCGGCCGGGGTCGCTTGACCAAGATTGCCGGAATCGCTTGACCTGGTACCGATGCGAAGGAAATCACGCCATCATCGCTACGTAATGCGGTTACGCCATTTTTTGGAGACGCGACCCACCTCTTGAATCTCGCAATGACCTGGGCTGCGGAGCGGTTCCACCTGCCGTCGCTCTCTATTCCTACCTACCGGCTCGACATCAACTAACCTCAGCTGATCCCGTTCTGATGTCCGCCGCCGGCGGTGCCTTGTCGCAGCAATCATGTCGACGACCTCCCTCGTGCTTTCGCAGACCTCGTGTTCCCAGACCCGCAACACCGTCCAGCCCGCCTTCTCCAGCTCCATGGTCTGCCTGCGGTCTCGTTCGAGGTTATTCCTGAGTTTTTCCTTCCAGTACTCTCGGTGAGTTCTGGGGAATATGTAATGCAAGGGGCAGCCATGCCAGTAGCATCCGTCAACAAATACCGCAATTCGAGCTAAGGGGAAGACAATGTCGGCCTTGCAGACCGGCGTTTCGTAATTGACCCTGTACCTCAGGCCCTCTCTCCAGAGCGCCTTGCGGAGGTAGACCTCAGGTGACGTGTCCGTGCTGCAAATCCGAGACATGATCTCAGAACGCGTTAACGACATGGCACCACTCTCCAAACAATCATCACTGATTGCGGGCGGCGACACAAGCTGCAGGGACAAGCGCATTCCCACTACTGTTGACATCTGCACAGAAGTGCACAATACTGTGTTTGAAAGGCGACCATGCAACACCGAGTAACCGTCTTGCTGAGCAAAGAGGAGCTAGAACGCTTAGACGAGCACTGTCATCAGTATGGCTTTAAGAAGAGCACGTTGCTCGCCCGGCTGCTGCGGGAGTATCTTGAAGCCGACGAAAGGCGAAGCATGCCCCGGGTGGCCGAACCACTGGCACCTTACGGAGTAGTTACGAGGAAGAACCGGTGAGAGGTACCGTCATTTCACTGTTTACCGGCGGTGGCGGCCTGGATATCGGGTTCGAAGAGCGCGGCTTCCATCCCGTTGTGTGTGTCGATAACGACGCCGAGTCCTGCAAGACACTCAGGCTGAACCGGCCAGCATGGGGAGTGTTTGAGGGAGATATTCGAGATTTTCGCTGGGAGGGCCGCGTCGAGGGTGTTATTGGCGGTCCCCCTTGCCAGGGCTTCAGCACAGCTGGTAAGGGAAAGCCCAATGATCCTCGCAACTTACTGTGGCAGGAGTACTTCCGCGTTGTCAGAGACGCTGCTCCTGAATTCGTAATGTTCGAAAACGTGCCAGGAATGGCACAGAAGAAGAACCGGCGACACCTTGGGATGTTGCTTGAGTCACTAGAAGAGCTCGGGTACGTGGTCTCCTACGACATACTCAATGCCGCGGACTACGGGGTGCCGCAGATTAGGCGACGCCTGATAGTCCTAGGCGGGAGAGGTTTTAGGATTGAGCTCCCACGACCAACGCACGTCACCCACTTAACTGTCAAGGAAGCAATCGGAGATCTCGAGGAAAACCAGACGGCAAGCAACCACACCCGCAACAATCATGCCCCCCATGTCCGGGCGCGGTGGGCAGCGCTAGGCCCGGGGGAGATTGACCCGGGGTACCGCAGAGCGCGGCTTTGGGCTGATCGCCCAAGCTCCACCATACGTGCGGGCGGAGGCTACGGCCCCAAAGGGGACCATCTGGCGGGATTTCATCCCCCGATTCACTACCGATTCCCGCGCCAGCTAACCGTACGTGAGGCTGCTCGGATCCAGGGTTTTCCGGACACCTGGGTGTTCGATGGGTCGAAGACCGCGCAAGGGCGCCAAGTCGGAAACGCGGTCCCGCCACCGCTAGCTGCTGCAATCGCAGCAAAAATCAGAGAGGCACTCGACTCGCGACAGGAAGGGCCCCCAGACAGGGTCAGTCGCAGATCAGGTCTTCGGGCTAATCCCGGGATCTCCAGACAACGCTTTCTGCCGTACTGACTTTCTCCAGTACGCCAGCCTCAAACGCCGCTTGTGGCGGGGCTTCTCCGCCCACAAGCCCGACTCTCGATTCCTCTAGAGTGGTAAGCAGCGTTTCCGAAAGCTCAAGCCTATACGTGTGCGCGTGTGGCCGAAGTCGGAAGACCAGCCAACAGATGTCAGCGTTCGAAATGTCGTTGACTTGCTGCATCTTTGGCATCCACCTAAAGAAGGGCTCGTCGATCGCGACGAACATCTTCTTCCCCCAGCGCCTTAGCGTGGGGACCTTCACCTCAAGCTGAGGAAGCAGTCGTTTTGGTCCACTGGAACGGTAGTCCGGTCTTCGGTGCGCAGGTTGCTTCAAACGGTGATGCGTTTCAAAGAACTGGATCTCTTTGGGCATGCCTGACCCCGAGAAGTAGACGGCCTGAACCTCAAGCGCGCACCACTCGACCAGCCCGGCGGGCCCGAGCCTCGCCACTACGTTGTCGATCTTGCCGACGAAGATCGCAGGGTCACTTGCCGCTGTCAGGAAGTCGACCTCGTTGATGGCCACGCAATTGTGCTTGGTACGAAACCCGATCCGGCAAACCTCGTCGAACAGGAGATCATCTTCACGGAACCTATTCGGGCAGGTGATGGTTGTAGTCGCCCCGTCTGTGATCGAACACACGCCACCCCGTTTGTTGCACTGAGCCGACAGGAATGGGCACCTGTGGGTAGCACGCATCCTGAAACTCTCTTCCGATGTATCCGAGCATGCTATCCCATACTGCTCTGCCATGCCGAAATTGGCCACAAACGCCCCCTTCTTCCTCATTACTGCTAATGACGGCTCCACACCAATTCGCAAGGGAGCCGCCAACCGCCGAGGTCAAAGTCGGCTCCGAACACCAGCTACCATCGGACCCAAGGTCCATTCTAGCCACCAAGGCGGCCATTGGCACCTAAACGTGAGCATCGGTGCGTGGTCAGCCGATTTCCACGCGCCCGTTCCGTATTCTCTAGTGCGGCGCGCCGAGCCCGCCAGCTCGTGCCAGTGGGTCCCTTTAGCCATCCCGCTCGTCGCCATTGTCCGGGGATGGCCTCGGTGGTGCCTCTGTCTGGGCCTGGTCGGAGCCCTCCAGCTTTCTGCCCGGCACGAACTCTCGCCAGTCCAGGCCCGTCCCGAATCTCCAACCCTCTTTCCGCAACTTCTCGATCTCGGCCTTGGTCAGCTCACGCTTCTCGATGGTCATGGCGTCTCCCCCTCGGACGGTCGTGGTCGGGTTGATCGAGCGGGGTTGCGGCGTCGGCAACCCCGACAGGTCGGCCGGTGAGTTCCCTCAGGTTTGCTCGTCCACGTCGGGCTCCGAGGATGCAGCCGGCGGAGTCTCCGTCGTGGGCTGGTCGGTGTCCTGTGGCTTCCCCTTTCCCACGAACTGTCGCCAGTCGAGGCCCGGCCCGAAGTGCCAGCCCTCTCGCGCAAACTCCTCGATCTCAGCCTTGGTGAACGATCTACGCTTGGAAGTCATGGTGTTCTCCCTCCTGGTGTTGCGGGCAGTTGTCTGAAGAAGGCCCTCCGCTGGCGCGCTGCCAGATCTCGTGACCTCACGCTGTCGAAGCTCGGTCGGCGGTTGGTGCCATTGCACAGACTCTCAGCTGCTCTGTCCGCGAAGAGCCCGATCCGTCTCCCAGGTGAAGCCCTCGCCGGTGCGGCCGAAGTGACCGCCGGTGGCGGCGGCCAGGAAGACGGGGCGACGCAGCTTCAGCGCGTCGATGATCCCGCGCGGGGTGAGGTCGAAGGTCGCCGTCACGAGCTCGGCGAGCTCGGGGTCGGAGACGGAGCCGGTGCCGAGCGAGGAGACGGCGACGGCCACCGGCGCGGCCTGCCCGATGGCGTAGGCGATCTGGACCAGGGCGCGGCGGGCGAGGCCGGCCGCGACCACGCTGCGGGCGACGTGGCGGGCCATGTAGGTGGCCGAGCGGTCGACCTTGGTGGCGTCCTTTCCCGAGAACGCGCCCCCACCGTGGGGCGCGGCGCCGCCGTAGGTGTCGACGATGATCTTGCGGCCGGTGAGGCCGGTGTCGGCGGCGGGGCCGCCCGTGGTGAAGGTCCCGGCAGGGTTGACGTGAAGGGCAAAGCCGGGGCCGCGCTCGAGGCCGGCGAGGCAGGGGTCGACCACGAGGTTCCCGACCTCGCGCTGGACCTCGGCGAGGGTCACGGAAGCCTCGTGCTGGGTCGAGACGACGACCGCGGCGACGCGCGGCGGGCCGTCGGGCCGGTACTCGACCGAGACCTGGGCCTTGCCGTCGGGGCGCAGCCAGGCGAGCTCGCCCGAGTGCCGCAGCTCGGACAGACGCCGGGTGAGGCGGTGCGCGAGCACGATCGGCAGGGGCATCAGCTCGGGGGTCTCGTCGGTGGCGTAGCCGAACATCATGCCCTGGTCGCCGGCGCCGCCGGTCTCGACACCCTGGGCGATCTCGGGCGCCTGCTTGTGGAGGCAGGCGACGACGACGGCGTTGTCGGCGTCGAATCCCTCACCGGGCCGGTCGTAGCCGATGGCGCGGATGGCGCCGCGGGCGACCGCCTCGGCGTCGACCCGGGCGGTTGAGGTGATCTCGCCTGCCAAGACGACGAGGTTGCGGGTGACCAGCGTCTCGTACGCGACCCGGGCGAGCGGGTCCTCGGCGAGGTGGGCGTCGAGGATCGCGTCGGAGATCTGGTCGGCGACCTTGTCGGGGTGGCCCTCGGTGACGGACTCCGAGGTCAGGATCCCGGAGTTCGGGGCCACGCCGACGATGGTCTGGAGGCGGTTGGCGGTGGGGGAGTGGACGCTTCGCGACATGTGCACCTCCTCGTTCCCGTTGCCGCTGCCGCGGAAAGGAGGAGGCGCCACCGAAAAAAGCCCGTCGCGGTGGCGCGACGGGCTTTGTGAGGTTCGTCCTCGGTCCCTACGCGCTTTAGCGGAATTTGTAAGGCGCTCCGCAAGCTGCGAGCTCAAATCAGCGCCACGTTCAATTTAGCAGGGTGGTCCGCGAAATACAAGCCCAGGCGGGCAGAAAAGGCGAGACGAACAGGCGTTCGGGCAGGGAATGGGCGATCTTGACCGCCGGCTGGCCGCTCTCGGCTGGCGTAACATCACATGACGTGTCCGGCACGTTTACTAGGAAACGTGGAGTATTGCGAATAGTCGAGGTCGAACGAGTGACGATGTGAGGCCGCATTCAGATCCGCTGGTCTGAGCGCCGGACAATGGTCGCATATCGTGGAACCACGCCGGGCACGTGGTTGCGGTTTCTGACGTCGGGTTGTCCTGAACCGAACCGAGATGCAATGACGTGGTGCGGGTCCCCGACGGGGTGCGAAGGGGCAGGGGGCGACAGCCTACGGCGAGGTCCTACGCGGATGACCAAGGAGGTTCGAGATGCCAAGACCGGGCTTCGACGCTATGTGGCAACGAATGAAGCAGCTGGAGGGGGAGACGTTCCATACCAAGACTGGACTCGAGTTCGCGTACACGATCGACGGCGCGGCCCTCTATCCGAGTCGCACGCGATATCGCATCGCCCGCGCAGACGTAGAAAAGGCCTTCATGTTGGTGCCATTCGACGGCCCAGGGAAAATCAACGAGCTGGTGCGCGGCCCGGCCTACGTGTGGGCAATCCTGCACGACCCTCGTGTCCGAGGTGAGGTCGCATAAAGGTGCCAGGCGTGCGCCGGGCGAAGCCTGGGGAAGGGGGCCGAGATGACGTGAGTCAGAGATGACGAGCGGGGTTTCTGAAACCTTCCGAACGAACCCAGCGGGTTGAAGTCCCGACCGGCCAAGGGTGGCCGCCAGCCGGAAGCGAGTCTTGCGCCGTGGGGGTAACCGAAGCGGCGAAGCGTAGACAGCGAGGTCGCAGGCCGTGTGATCAGCTCCGAAATCACCCTTTGTGGGCGCCGGCCCTGGAAACGGGTGCCTGGCACGCACTCCTTGTCATGGGAGGCGACCAGCTCGGCCTTGACGCTCAGGGGTCTGGTGGTGCCCGGCCTCTCACCTGACGGGCCGGTCGATCTTGAGGACCGCCTTGAGCGTCGGCACAGGCGCGTTGACGCGAACCCGCCGGAATCGTACGATCGTCACCCCACGGGGGCTGTAGCTCAGGTGGATAGAGCAGAGGTTTCCTAACTCGAGACAGCCGTCCATCGCGTGATTCTGAGTTTCACAGAGTACTGATTCTAAGTGACTTCCGTGATGCCCTGTTCATAGCGTTTCACAGTTCTCCACCCGTTTTGTCGTCAGTTTTGTCGTCAGTGTTTGAGACTGTTCTCAACGGCACCAAGTCCCGGAGGGCGGGCGCGTGCTGACTCTTTCGGGGTCTAGGGTGCCAGCTCCAGCGATACCTCTCGCATCTCTCCGCAGTCGTCGGGCGTCGCTCGCGTCCATGCTGCCGAACTTCGCCTTCCACCGGTAGTACGCCGCCCCCCAGAGATGCCGACGCCCCGTCAAGGGTCCTCCATCGGCTCCCCGGGCTGTCGAGGCTCCAAGACCCGACTGGTCCGCTCCTGGCAGAATCGCCTCCTCCACATGCCCTGCTCCTTCGGCCCAGTCTGTCACTCCGCCCGGACCAGGTTTCGGGGAGCAGGTTGCGTGGGCACTTGTATCAAGACCATACTTCCCTGGTACATTCAGGCAGGAGATCGTCAGAATGCAAGAATCTGCCGAGCGGCGGGCACGCGAGTCGACATCGAAGAGACATCGGCCCCTACCAGGGATATCGCGTAGGCTTCCCCTGGGCGTCGCTCAGGGTCGGATGGCTGCGGCCACCGCCGCAGGATCGATTGGTTTGAAAACTCAGGCTCGAATTGGCGTTCCAGATCAAAGAGGGGGTCGTTTGTCCCCTATCACCGTCCAGGGAAAATCACCCACCATTAACGATGCGTAGAAAGATGCGGCGAGGCCCACGAGACAGGCCAACTCTATCTGACAAGGAGCCGTGGGTGCAACGAGGGGCCGTTCGGTGAACAGGAGTTCTCGCAGAATCGCTTGTCCGTTTCTTGGAGCTTGCTAGCTGTGACCGTCTTCTCGGCGGCCCTTGCCCTTACCTGTTGTGGCTCGTTAGACCTGACTGGCCGGCATGAAGGCTCAGGAAGTCTCCAGCCGGGAGAAAGCCAGGAGGTAGTTGGGCTTCGGTTGCGGCTAGTCGGTCAAGATAGGTCTGCGACCGGTACGGTTGATTGACTCTCTTCGAGCATGGGTGAGAGAACAGAGATGGAGAAGGCGAGACGAGGGTGTGAAGCCTTCGCACAGCAAGCGACCAACAAGGGCTGGGCGGGTGGGGCTCATCTCCTTTAGAGACTTCCAGGACCCCCGCGGCGCCTCGAAGCTGACAGCGGGTTCTACAGGAGGAAGGGTGGTAAGTGACATGAAGTACGTGCTGATCATTGGAGTTCTTCTGGCGGGAGTGTTAGGCGACCCATACATGGCGCATGCGGGCGAGGAGACGCCAGTCCCCGAGTTCTATGGCCTATACCTGGTTTCAGATGGTCACTTGGTTGAACTCGGAGATGCGTTGGGCGGCGATAGATGCAAGTACATTGCCGTAGATAGTTCCGGGATGCTTGGTAGTCTGTGTCTTGCCAAGTCCTCTGGTAAGCAAGCAGACGCCAACGCCTACTTCCTTGCTTATGGCCCCGACTGGAAAGTGGGAAGCCTGTCGCTCTATGCTCTGAGTTTTCAAACGAGTGTCAAAGTGATGAATGTCTACAAGGCTGGATATGAGGCTCGCCCTGCAAACTGCTGGTTCCCTTCTCGCCAGGTGGCTCTGAAGAGGGGCCCTGTTAGCGGGCACGATGACCTCTACCGGCTGGTGCCCTCGGAACCCCTTGCGAACGGTGCCTATGCTATTACGCGGGCGCCTTGGCCGGCGGAGCTCTCTGCATACGAGGCCGCATCGGCGCCGGGCTTTATTGTCGATTTTTCCGTCGGGGATGTTCCGATGAACGCCCAATTGCCAGGTAACTCAGCTGGTGGCCCGCAAGGGACCAATCCTGAGGTACGAGCGACGGTGGACATTTCTGGTGACTGGGGAGGAAGTGTAAGCGAGGGTGATGGTAAGAAGACAGACACAGCTCATTTGGTCGTGAGGTCCGGCCCTGGCGCCTCATTCCATGGGTGGCTTGCACTCAAGGCCAAGGGATGCACCATAGACATTACTTCGTCGGCTCCAGAGGGGGATGGGATTCTCCTCAAGGGTACAAACACAAACAAGGCCAAGTGCATGTTCATGGGTCATATTGTCGCTAGGCCTACAAGTGATGGCAACCTCGAGCTGAGCATCTTTACGTGGAGCAAAGACAAGCCGAAGTTTCGTGGCGTTCTGAAGCGCGATGCTACGAACGATGACTCGACGCCTCCCAATGACGAGGCGACTGGCTCCTCTCAAGGGGGGGCATTCTAGCGTTCGCGGAGACTTCGTGGTCAGGTCCGAGCGGAGTTGGTGAGGGGAGCCTGTTGGTCGTGCGGCGGGGCCGTACCAGGCGGCTCTAAGGCGGGGCTCTTAGAGAGCGATCGGACCCATGGGGAAAGGCCGCTGGGGTTCTCAATGGGGGGATTCGATACCGGATTGACCCAAAAGTGCCAGGCACAGCAGAGCGGTGTTAGGCTTCTACGGGAGGGTGAGTCATGCCGCGACCGCAGAGGGTGTTCTTCGTAAGTCCTCGCCGTACCCCGTCTTGCGGAAGCAGCGGAGTGTGGTCAAGCTCGAGGGATGGTGGACGTTGACCTCCAGGTATGGTGCGAGCGGCTGTCCGGCGAGGTGCGAGCGGAGATCCAGGCGGGGCGGAGCAAGAAGTGGCGGTGCCCGCGGGACCTGCGTTCGAGGCTCGTGGCGTACGCTCGAGCCTGCCGGGAGCGTGGTGAGCCGTATGGCGACATCGCGGCCCGCCTCGGCCTGGTCGAGTCGACCTTGGCCAGATGGCTGAGACGGGACCGGGCGACAGCAGCTCCAGGTTTTCGTTCCGTCGCGATCGTGGCGGCCGGCGAGGGCGCAGAGGAGACCGGCGCATCGCGCGAGCCACCGGTGTTGCGGCTCGTCACCCCACGGGGGTACGCAGTCGAGGGCCTTGACATCGCGACCGCCGCATACCTGCTGCGGGTGCTCGGGTGATCGGCTCCACCCGCTCGGTCCGGGTCTTCGCCTACACCCTGCCGATCGACATGAGGAAGGGTTTCGACGGCCTGTATGGCCTGGTCAGTACTCACCTCGGCCGCGACCCACTGTCCGGCGACCTGTTCCTCTTCGTCGCCCGCAATCGCAAGCGGGCGAAGGTCCTGATGTGGGACGGCACCGGCCTGTGCCTGTACGCCAAGCGGCTCGAGAAGGGCCGGTTCGCCGAGCTGTGGGCAGGAGAAGACACGGCCGAGCTCGAGCTCACCAGCTCCGAGCTGGCGCTCTTCCTGGAGGGCAGCAAGCTGGTCGGGAAAGTCCCGGTTTCGCCCGAGAAAATGTGCCTCAAGTGCTTGACGAATCATCATCTTATTGAGACAATTCCGCATGCGGAAGCTGGCGGAGATCGACGACGTCTCGACCCTCCAGCAGGTCGCATCCCACCTCGAGAAAACCACCGTTCGACTCTCCAAAGAAAACGCGAAGCTCAAGGCTGAGATCGCCCGGCTGCGGGGCCGTGACGTTGACCCGCAGATGGAGTTCGAGCTGCTCAAGGAGCAGCTCGCCGCCATGCAGCGCGCCCTGTACGGTTCGTCCTCGGAGAGGCGGCCCCAGGAGGCGCCGGCGCCGAGGCCTGTGCAGCCGCGCACCGGCCACGGCCCGAAGCCGCAGCCGGACCTGCCGATTGAGATCGTCACCCACACATTGAGCGAGACCGAGCGGACCTGCGAGGTCTGCGGGCGGCTGATGGTCGAGATGGGAGAGCAGGCGGAGGAGTCCGAGGAGATCACCGTCGTCGGAGTCGAGTACAAGCTCGTCAGCCATCGGCGCCAGAAGTACCGCTGCCGGTGCAACGAGGCGGTCAAGACGGCGCCCGCACCGGCGAAGCTGATCCCGGGCGGGCGCTACTCGGTGGACTTCGCGGTCCAGGTGGCGGAGCAGAAGTACCTCGACCACATGCCGCTCGAAAGACAGGCGCGGGCCATGGGCCGTGCGGGTCTTGACGTGGACAGCCAGACGCTGTGGGACCAGATCGACGCGCTGGCGAGGCACCTCGAGCCGACCTACCGGGCGTTGCTCGACAAGGCGCTCGAGGCGGACGTGGTGTACGCCGACGAGACCCAGTGGCCGCTGGTCGAGGGCAAGAAGGTCAGCAAGTGGTGGACCTGGTGCGTGGTCAGCGAGGACATCGCGAGCTATCGCATCCTGTCGAGCCGCTCCAAGGCGTCGGCGGCGGCGATGCTGGGCGGCTTTCGGGGAGTGGTGCTGACCGACGGGTACGTCGCCTACAAGGATCTCGAGCGGGACGGTCCCCGCGACAAGATCCCGGTCGCGTATTGCTGGGCCCATGTGCGCAGGAAGTACCTCGAGGCGGAGGACGCGTATCCGGAGCTGAGCGACTACGCGGTAAAGCGTATCCGCGAGCTGTACGAGGTCGAGTGGGCGGCGCGCAAGGAGGCGGACGCCTCCGCCGAGCCGAGGGCTGTTCTGCTCGAAGCGAGGGGCAGGCTCCGGGCCGAAAGGTCGCAGGCGATCATCGAGGAGCTCTTCAAGTGGGCCGTGGAGCACCGCGGGACGGTGCTGCCGGCGAGCAAGATGGGCAAGGCGATCGCGTACATGATGAACCTGTGGCCGGGTCTGAAGCGCTTCCTCGACGATCCACGGATCCCGCTCGACAACAACGCGGCCGAGCGGGCGCTGCGCGGCGTGGTGGTGGGGCGGAAGAACCACTACGGGTCACGGTCGAAGCGGGGGACCGAGGTCGCGGCTCTCTTCTACACGCTGTTTGAGACCGCCAAGCTCAGCCAGGTCGACCCCAGGGTCTATGTCCGAGATGCCGCCCTCGCTGCGATCGAAAGCCCCGGCGCCGTCACGCTGCCGAGCGACCTCGGCTGACCTGATCTGCCTCGACTCAGATACCGATCACTCCCAACCACTCCCGTCAAGACGGGCCACGGCGAGGACGTACGATACACGAGTAGCCCTCGCCACCCAGCAGCGAGTTGTGAGAGTTGTGGTACGTGGCACCGCAAATCGAAGACGGCCCCTAGTCGAGGTATGCTTGAGGGAGACAGGTGGATTGAGACCATGCCAGACTGGCCGGAGTGCTCTTGTCGTGTTCGCTTATCGGTTTAGGCGACAGGGTATTCTGTCGCATAACACACCGGATTCCGGGGCTAACCGTCGCCCTTTCAGAGTTTCGCGATTCCTTGGGGGTCTTTATGCACCACTCTTCCGTCGCCCTAAACGCTCGCAAATTTAGGTCGCCTAATTGTAGTTAGCCAGACTAGGAGACACACATGCCGACATTGAAATCTAGGAACCTCTTCATCAGTCATTCGTGGGCATACGGTGATGCATACGAGAAGCTTGTCAAGCTCCTCGATGCCGCACCGAACTTCCATTACAAGAACTACTCGGTCCCCAAGGACGATCCGGTCCACAACGCGCCGAACGTCGAGGCGTTGTACAAGGCCATCAAGAATCAGATGGTCTTCTGCGACGTCGTCCTGATCATGGCCGGAAAGTACGCGACGTATAGCAAGTGGATTGAACGCGAGATTCAGATTGCAAAGAAAGACTTCAATAAGCCCATCGTGGGAATTCGACCATGGGCGAACGAGCAGATCTCATCCGTAGTGTCCAACGCGGCCGACCGGCTTGTTGGCTGGAACACCAGCGCCATAGTGTCGGCCATCCGGGAGTTGGATCCGTGAGCGGGCATAGTGAGGGTACCATGCGTCGCGCACTAATCGTCGGGATCGACGACTACCATCAAGCGCCGCTCCATGGCTGCGTGAGAGACGCCAACGCGATGGCTGCGGTCTTGGAGACGCACGGCACCGGCTCCCCGAACTTCCAGGTATTGCTCATGACCTCCCCACCCGATGAGGTCACGAGGCCGAAGCTGCGAGAGGCGATCGAGAAGCTCTTTGCTACCGACTGCGATATCGCGCTTCTCTACTTCTCTGGCCATGGCCTCGTCCGGAGTGTGGACGGATACATAGTGACCAAGGACGCTGCTAGGTACGACGATGGGATTGCGATGACCGAGATCCTCAAGATCGCAAATAGCTCACCGGTAAAGAACAAGGTCGTAATCTTGGACTGTTGTTACTCTGGTAACATGGGCACGCCGAACATCGCGGAAGGTGGTGTTGCGCAGCTCTCCGAAGGCCTGACTGTGCTAACAGCCAGCCGAGGGACTGAGGCCGCGATAGAAACGGGTAACGGAGGAGTATTCACCGCTCTTGTTGTTGCCGCGCTTCAGGGGGGCGCAGCCGATCTGCGCGGGCACGTCACGCCGGGTTCCATCTACGCATACGTTGATCAAGCACTTGGCGCTTGGGATCAACGGCCGATCTTTAAGACGAACGTCACGAAGTTCACGTCGCTGCGCGAGGTTGAGCCCCAAGTGCCGCTCGAGACACTCAGGAGAATCGTCACCTATTTTCCAAGTCCCCAGGACGAGCACGCGCTTGATCCGAGCTACGAGGATACCGAGAAGGGGCACGACCCTGACAACGTGAGGATATTCAAAGACCTTCAGAAGATGGAGGGCGTCGGGCTCGTGATCCCTGTTGATGAAGAGCACATGTACTACGCGGCGATGAACTCGCGATCGTGCAGGCTGACTGCGCTCGGCGCTCAATACTGGCGCTTGGCCAAGGAAAAGAAGCTGTGAATCCCGACGTGGGCGAGAATCCAGCGAGGACGCTGGCTAACAACAGCATGCAACGGACGGCGCTGCGCACCGCCGCTGATGCTGAGCGTTAGGCGCCCCAGCGAAGGTTCTTCTGATCCGATGATCGTTCTCAACGGCACCCAGTATCGGCTTTGTCTACTCGATACGAACGCTCTGAGCGAAATGCTCAAGGACCCGAAAGGCGCGTTGCGGAACTTCCTCCTCCGTTTCGGGCAATCGGGCTGGATAGCCGCGTACTCTGCATTCACCCTATTCGAACTGAACCAGTGGGACGGCCTACTTGACAGCTTTGTGGAACACTTCTCCTTCCTGCCCTCCATACTGCTGAAGGGGCACGAGCAGTTGCATGCCGAGGAGCTTAGAGAATATCCACATCCTTCGAGAATCGATCCGGCCCTGCTAGCCCCATCGGCAATCGAGCCTCTACAAGGTCAATCGAAGGCTGATGCGCTACGCACTGTGTTCTCCCGAGGCAAGTTCGCCGAACGCGATGCATACTGGAAGTCAGAAAGGACCGAGGTTCTTGAGGCGATCACGAGCCTTGTTGCGAACTTCCCAGCTCGAAGCGGGAAGTACACAGCTCGTCAGGTTCGCCAGTTCATGGAAGTCAATGTACTTCAGCAACTCACCATGAGATTCCCCGACCAAGTGAAGGCGATCCTGCAGAGTGAAGGCAACTTTGAAGCCACAGCGTTTAGGTCCATCTGCTCAATGGCCCTCACAGTCTTCTTCAAGTTCTACCCGGATAGGCGCAAACCTACGCAGTCGGACGTTTTCGACATCGTAATCTCGGCTGCGTTGCCCTACGTGGACGGCGTCGTGACCGAGAAGCATCAAGGGGAAGTGATTCGGCGTTCGACTGAGTTCCTGCCTTGTCTCTCAGCCCTTGAAGTCCACACTTTGGAGGCCCTTCGATGAGTTTGGGTCCCCAGGTGGGTGCGCCTAACGAAGAAGGGTTTGGTGCCGCGCAGAGCCGCGGCACAAGCCTGTGTTGAGCTCACTCCGAGTGGGAGCGGTGTGGGCTGGGTTTTCAACCGATGACAGGCGTTCGAGCGAGGCGGGCGGGCTGGCGTTTGCGGTCGAAAGCGAGGGCGATCCTGGTGTCGGGGCGGGGCCGGGGGCTCTTCCCTGGTGGCGGCTCGGCCGGCGGCCGCCCCGGTCGGAGAGCGAGTTCCCTGACGAAACCGGGAGGATCGCCAAGGTCGAGGCGCAGGAACGGCGTCTATGTGAGAGGTCGAGGTTTGAGGCGGGTGAGCTGCTCCGGCGGGGAGGGGAGCTCCTCGGCGTCGGCTTCGTGGATCTCGCCGGCAGGGGCAAGGCGCCAGAGGTCGTTCGGGCGAGAGAGCTCTTGACTGTGCTGGGCGTCGAGCGCTACGGACCCCTGGTGAAGGGCATCGCGGCGGCGCTCGCCAGGCATCCGGCCACGGCGACGGGCTGGGTGATGCCGGGGGTCCAGCGCAGGCACGAGTGCCCGGAGGAGGCAGCCCGTCTGGAGGAGCTCGACCAGGCCCTGTCGCAGCGGAGGAGCGAAGAACACTCGATCCATGTGCCCGGCACCTTTCCTTGCAGACAAGAAAGGCGGAATGGCGTGACAGGCACCTTTCAGGGATCGCCAGTGGATGGGTGAACACCCCCGGTCAGGTCCTCGACTTGACGGTCCGCATGAAGGCGTAGGGCACCGTGACCGGGTGCGTCGTCGACGAGACGACCGGCGAACCCGTTCCTCTCTCGGCCGCCCAGTACTACCTGCGCGAGAACAGCTACCCCAACCGTCGACTTCCGTCTGGATCGGGCTGGTACACCGCCGACGGCCTCCCTCGCCGAGCTTACTCTGACAGGTCTGGGTACTGCGCTCGCCACTTGCCCAGGGCCGAAGAGATCACCTGCATGGCGCGATCCCTCGCGGCGTCATCTGGGAAGTGGACACGAACTTCATCCTCGCCACCGAAGCGCTTGCCGCGCCGCTTGCAGTACACGTTCACTGCTGGCGAGCAGAGCAGCCCAGGGATATCTCCACTATATGTTCTCAGACGCTTGATATCCCCGAACCAGACCGTGATGGGTGGCCGGTTGCAGTAATCATATGCTGTGAAGTTGACGTTAGTAACCCGCAGGGTAGCCCTATTATTCGTCATGTAGTCGCAGCACTGAGGGAGGGTCGCGACTTCTTCTGACGCGGTCTGAGCTTGCGTGAGCCTCCGTTGATTGGCCTCTTCCTTGGCCCGCCTGTTGGCCTCAATGGCCGCAACCTCCGCCGCCTCCTCCGCCGATTCCTCCTGCGACAACCCGTACGGTGCCTCCGAATAGCGGATATTGCACTCCTCGATCCGCCACCCGTCATCGTACAGCCTGAATAGCGCGCTGCCCGCCCCCCCCTGAACAATGAAGCGCGCGAGTGGGCTTGGCACGTTGTGGTAGCCCCAGTTGAACTGCACTTCCTTAATGGCCCCACCAGGACTCGACCCGAGCGGAATCACAGCGTCGGCGATCCCAGTAATATCTACTTCCGGTCGCTGGAGGTCCTCCGCCGGCGTGAGCGACTCGTCGTCGAAAGTGCGGACAACCTTCCGGCCCTTCTCGGTCAAACTGAACTTTCCAGTCTTCGTGTCGCGTGTTGCAAACTCCTCATCAACCAGCTTCCTGAAGCCCTGCGGCTGTAGATGGGCCTTATTGCTTAGCCGCTCAAACGAATCAGAAGCCAGTAGAAGCTCTGCAGCCGATCCCCTGGTCAGCGATGGTCTCCCACACGAGCAAACGGGCAGCGCCAGCTGAATCACGGCAAAGATCAACCCAACCCATCTGGCGACTGCCGAACCACCCCGATCAGCGTACACTCGCACGTTCATGCTATTGCCTCCTCTTGGTAGGGCCCGCAGGGGCCCACCTTGTGGGGTGCGCCCTCACGAACTCGAAGGCTTGGGTCGTACGGAGTCGGTCTCCCGAGCAAACCAGGCCGCGGCTCTTGCCAAGATCTCCCGCTCCATCTTCAGCTGCCGGTTCTCACGACGCAGCCGGCGAAGCTCCCCCCTCTCCCCTGAGGTCATCCCATCCTCTCATGGACCTTCGTCCCGGTCCGCTTGGCGCACCCGATTCCGGATTGCCTGTGCGGACGGCTCGTACTCCCTCGCCAGCTCCTCAAGGCTCCGGCCGGCTCGTACGAGCTCGACCATCTGCCTCCGACACTCGGCTGGGTACGGTGGCCTTGATCGTGGCATCCTGCCTCCTCGTCGGTCCCGCCGACCACCCCTGCGGAGTTCTGAAAGACGGCACTCCTTCCCAGTTCCGCACAGCCCCAGAGATACGACGACGACGAAACTATCTTAGTGCCCGGTCAACCGGGGCAGGTCCAGGCTGAGATCACCTCCTCTCCAAGCGTATCCAGTCGACAGCGATCTGCACACTGCTCGACTCTGTCTCGTATCGCTGCATCGTGACCTGTACCGAGGTGGCCACCTTGTTCGACAGTTGAGGCAGGTCAGCCAATGAAGGGCCGTCGTTGTAGTGGATGCTATAGGTTCCACCCTCTTTGCGGACGCTGACCTTCCCTGCGACCGACGTGTAGACGTAGGGCTCCCCAGCTGATTCGGTGCTTCCGTCCGCATGAAGCTCGAACCTCCCTGAGTTTCCGTCCCATGCGAACCCAACGAACGGCACGTCGTCGCCGTCAAGCAGAAGTACGATCACCCGGTAGGCATCGCCGAAACCACCCACGGTCGCGTTCAACATTGTGTCCAGCGAGAAGTCCTGAAGGCTGGCGTCAAACGGGTGCGTGAGCCGGGCCTGTACCGACGGGCCGGGCCATGACCCTCCGGTGCCGAAGCTGCCGACGGTCAACAGCCCTCCGTGTACGAGGAACGATGCGCCGACCGAGCTCGCGGTGCTGTACGACCACGCGGCGAGTGTGTCGAAAGGCTCGTAGAAGAGATGATCCGGCCAACGAGCACCGATGAACGTGGTCGGGTCGCCGGTGACAGGGTCGATGCTGGAGACGTAGCCCGCCCAGATTCCATTAGAAACGACCGCGAGCGTGGCGTCGCCTGGCACCGCACCAACCCATGAGCCGACGTTGTCGATCTGTGAGAACACGCCGGGCTGAAGCTCGAACGCTCTTTCCCGATCGCCCACCCTTACGCGAACTGTCTGTGGGGCCGCGTCCAGGCTAAGTAGGATCAGGTTCGACCGGAACTCGGACTGGAGGCTGGCAGGCGTGTGGATTGGGAACAACGCCGTCTCATCAATCTCGTAGCGGGTGTCGCTCGCGCTGGGGATGTTTTGTCCGAACGTGCCCTGGATGCCTTGGTTGAAGGTACGCACCCAGGTATTCACGTCACCGGTCATACGCAACGCCCCCGCGCCGCTTGGCGCCTGCAGCGTCGCGTACAGGTCGGCCAGCCGTAGCCCCTTCCCGGGCGCGAGGGCGATCGTCTTGCTGGCCAGCACGCCGGTGCCCCCTCTCGGAATGATCTCAAGCAGAACGTTTTGTGCCGAACTGCTGCCATTGTGGAGAAGGATCTCCGAGCGCCAAGCAGTCCCGTTCTGACCCGCGACGCTTGCAACGCCGGGGAAGATGTCCACTTGCGCAGCCTGCACCGCCGCCCCGAAAGCAACGATGCACGCGCCGATAAAGAACACCAAACTGCCGTTCATCCTCATAGTGGCCTCCACTGGATAGCTCCTAGTAGGAATTCACTGGGAACGCCGAATCTAACTTGGCGATAGACAGCAGCGTCAGCCTCACCACGACAGGGGCTCGCTTTCCCGGCAGGACGCGAACGGACTTCGCCCAGACTCCGCAGCGCCTTCTCTAGTGAACCTGAATGCCGCTGGGCCACTGCACGAACGAGCCATCATGGTAGACAATGTCGGAATCGAAGGATGTGTTTTGGCCCGGGTGTGGCTGGGCGTCCAACTGGCCATCGGCACCTAGCGAGCGAATCTCGTACTGCCTCGCATTCCCGGCGTAGTCTAGCGGCCTATTCCAGCCGTCGTTTTTCGGGACGCGCCTAATGTACGTCGGAGAGATCAGCGGTTCAAGCCGTTCAAGTGAGCCTACGTTTGGATATCGGTTTGTGTCCACTGCATAGCTCTCGATGGCGATTGCAATGGACCGCATACTCGTCATCGTCTCTCTTGCCCTCTCCGGGTCGCTCTTCGTCGGAGATGCTTGGGGTGTTCCGCGCTTCGCGCTCCCACGCGCGGAGACCTCCTCTGCTGCGGAGGAATCCTTCACCCGTTCCAGGGAAACCCGAAGCTCCGCATTCTGCAGAAGCGAGTGGACCTTGAGCGTTCCAGTGATCGTCTCTCCCCTGATATCTCCCCTGAGTACCCATGACCGTCCGAGAGCGGTGCCAGAAAGCTCAATGTCCTGGCTAACAATCGAGCCCTTCTCGAAAGGCATCTCCAGCTCTTCGCCACCTGGTGCGGCTAGGAAGAGCGTGCCAGTTGCGGCCTTCTCCTGAACGACCAGCCGCAACCGGAGCCCGAGTATCTCGGCTGCCTGGCCTGGCGGCGAGGTACCGGATCCAGCGTACCAACCCGTTGGGTCGGCGTTGCCACACGAGATGAGAATAAGGCCTACAACGCAGGCGAGAAACCCTCGGAGGAACTCGCGACCCCGTTCCGCGATTCCCCGGGCGACCTTCCCCGAAGTCCCCCGAGCCATTGCGTCCGAACTTGTACGAACCATAATGTCGACCTCCTTCTCTGATGACTCCCTTGGGAATCTACTTCGCTGATTGATGATCTTGGCAGTTCTCTGAGACTGTAATGGGCAGCTGCGTTCATCAAGGGGTCCGACTACCCCTATTGCGACGACGACGACGGCCCTCTCACCATGTGGCTGATTCCCGGCTCCCCAGACACTCTGGGCGCGCTCAACGCACCACTTGCTGGATCTGCTTGTTCGGCCCTCCTGTCTCAATTGACCTCTGGTGTCCCACCCTAGAAGGTACCGGGTCGCGTGTGCCCAGTGGGACCGATTTCGTGCACGAACACAATCTTCTGAGTGTCAAGAGCAACCCTCGGAGGATCCCATGACGTCGAACTGCCTGTATAGAGTACTCTGAACACGTTGGTTCATAGCGACAATGGACTCGATTTCTCAGTAGAGGGCGCCCCCATGCCTGGTATAGACGCACCCCCGAGATGTAGAGCCAACCGGTGATCTGATTCTCTGGTTTACGGAGAGAATCAGCGATAGCCAGAGTAAAGAGAACACAGAGTGCGGCCAGGTAGGTCCCTGGGCGCCTTACGCGTTTCCGCAATGTGGACACTTCGCGCTGGCCTGAAGTCGGTTGTTGTTGCAGCTCTTGCACTTTTCGAGGTTCCCTTGTGGCCTTGAGAGGATGTAGATCACCAATCCGATCACGCTTGTGAACATTACGAGAACCATCCACAGTACGGCGCTGTCCATCCCTCGCGACTTGGCATCTCGCGCGACCCATACCAACAACGCGATGTTCAGAGCGAGTATGACTATGGGAATCACGATGAGCATAAGGCCCAAACCTCCACAAGCAGCACAGCCTGCGGCGGCTTCTGCACCACTGGGTTCCCTCGGAGCTTGTGCCAAGACAAGGCTTGCTGAAAGCAATAATGTTGGCAAGGCGACGGTAAGAGTTGACACGGCCTTTCTCATCTCCAGGTCCTCCTCACAACAACCATGGTCACTTTGAAGTTCGAGACATGGGTCGGTTCGCAACCAAGGTGCACCTGAACCGTTCAATCGTGTGGCGGGGCACTGCTGTGTCCGCCGCGCTTTCGCTTTCAACTACTCTGATCATGACCAACTCGAGCCCTCTACGGGGACTCGTACAGGACCTCAACTGCATGTAGTGGGCACCCACGCTCAAGAAGTCGGAAGCACCTCACGAACGAGAAAGTAACCCCTGCATATGTACCTTGTTCCGGTCGGCACCGTACATCCTGAAGTCCATCTTGCCCTCGTCTGTGAGCTGCACAGTGAACCCGGTGAAGAAGGCACAGCGTAGTTTGTTGGTGTGTTCACCCTTGAACAGATGGATGCCCCCCTGAGTCTCGGTTGATTTGATGCTCACCTCACAAGCGGGATCTGCCAGGATGAAACCACCTATGTATTCGCCAGGTTCGGCCCCCGGGGTGAGATTCAATGTCACTTCCACGGCTGAGTCCTTCCCCGGCTTGGCAACCTCGCCAACCCAAGTCCCGCTCAGCTCGCCCCCCTCCGTTTGAGGGCTGGCTCCGTTGCTTGCGGCGGCCCCTCCTTCGATGGCCCCGGCGCCCCCAACTTTCAGCGCGGTACCAAAGGCAAGCATCCAACCGTCATTGCCGGAGATCATGGGGACGATCTGGCTCAAGACAACCATGTTCGCCCCGCGGACCTTTGCCTGGCTTTCGAGATCAGGGTACAGCCGCCTTATTGCCTCCTTGATGGGCTTGGATGGATCGAGGACGCCGGGAGGCATGTGGGAGACAGCCGAGACGAGACCGAGTGTTTGGTAAGGCGGCGGGGGGGCCACAGTAGTGAAGACAACATCCGTAGACGACTGTGAGCTGGCCAATGCCCCCCAACACAGAACCACCAGCGCCATGCATGTGACTCGAGCAACGGATTCCAATCCACGCGAACTCATTCCACCCTCCTTCTTCCCATCAGGAAGTTAACTATGCCCGGTCTACCCGGGTGAACCAATCTTTCCTGCCAAAACGGTACCATCGCTGCCCACCGGTGATACAGCCCCATCGGATTCAGCAATGCACTGCCCAAGCTAGGCTGCGCGATCGGTGATGTGCTCCAATCTTGGGCCCTGCGACCATAGAGCCGCGCCTCTCGCCCCTCCCACCGGGGTACTTGGGGCGGCCCCCTCGCCCATGCGCAGCTAAAGGCGTAGCTGGCCGCGGCTGTTGCCATGGGTGCCAGGCTCCAACAACTTGGGAAGTTGTTTCTCCTTCAGCACTTCCAAACTTCTTCAAGCCAGGCACCGAAGCATCCACATCCCCTGTCACCCGGGCGAGCAGCGCTTCGAGGTGTCGAACCCCGCGACCCAGAAGAGCCCGGCATGGGTCCCCGACATCGCCACCTCTGCAGGCCGGAGAGCTGGAATGGCGTGACTGGTACTTTTGCCGACCACGAACGCGACAACGAATCCGACCTTGATCGATGACGCCTTCTAACCCGCAACCGCGCGCCTCAACCAGAATGCCGCGGGTCTACACAGCCGCCGACACCGGCCAGTGGTAGGCTCGAGACGTCGGAAAGGAAATCCCTATCCCTGATTGACGCGGGCTACCGTCCGTGCGGGGTGCAACCCTTGATTGCCGCGGGCAGTTCACCGCGATGGAGATCAACACGCTAACCGCCGAGGTGGTGGCGGCTCTGATTCGGGAGGTGTGACGTGTGGTCGCGATTCCTGCTGCTCGTGTTGGCCCTTGGTGTTGTGACCGGCTGTACTTCGAATAGCTACGGTATGCCGGAGGGCGAGCGGACCCGGACCTACGCCGCGCCGTTCGATGCCGTGTGGGCGGAAACCCTGCGCCTGATGCCCGAGCTGCGGTGGACGGTCGTTCACCAGAGCAAGGAAGAAGGGCGGATAGAGGCCAAGACGGGATTCAAGATGACTGCCGCCAAAGGCTACGCCACCTTCGTCCAGCTTACGAAGGTTTCCGACACGGCCACCCGTGTGGAGGTGGGTGCCGAGACCGCGTACCAAGCCCAGTTCATGGATACGGGTGGTTCAAAGGCACGTGTGCGTGAGCTGCTAGAGAAGCTCGACGCCGCCTTCAAGTGAGAATGACACGGCCAAGCCAAGGATGACCGACACGATCAATCGGCAAGTCACATCCGTGCCAGGTCAGACGATTCCGACGATTTCACGAACTGCTGCCCCCGGCTTCGGCTGGCTGGGCGGCAATCATTGTGTCCAGCGCCTGCTGCTGTTCTGCCAGCGAGTGATCATCGGTTCTTCGGAGTGCGGCCATTCGTGCCCAGCGACTCACCAAGTCGGGGTGCTTTACGAGGACCCGGCAGAGCTCACCTGGGCGCTGCCCCCAGCGTTCGATGCCGACCACTCCGACCAGCTCGCATCGGTGCCTGGTCAGACGACTCCGACGGTCCTTCCGGAATCGCCCGGATCGTCCGACCAGGCACCGATGCGCAGCCCTTCCCGCCCCAGCGCTGAGGTTCGGGATCAGGCTGCCGGCTGCGCGCCGCGGGGAGTCGGGATCGGGGGCCACGGTCGTGGCGGCCGGGAGCCCGGTCCCGTTCCGGCCCCCGGCTGCCCGCCGCCCGAACCCCGGATTTCGGCCCCCGATGCCTGTGGCTCACAGCCGACAGGACCGGTCCTCGCACGCCCCTGGGGCGCGTGTGAGTGGCGGGCGAAGCCCGCGCTGTGCCTCTGTGGTTTGTCTTCAGCCTGCTTGCCGCGCGGGCGCCTTCCAGGTCGCCTTCTTCGCGTGCCAGGCGGCGAGGACCTCCTGTTCGCGTGCTGGGTCGAGCCCGGCGCGGGGCTTTGCCCGGCGCTCGTCGGGCTGCTCGTCCCACCACTTCAGGGTGTCGAAGGCTGTGACCGCCATCGGGCGAAAGGTCAGGCCCGCTCGCTGCGCCTTGGAGCAGTCGACCCGACCGAACCCGAGGTAGTCGTCGACCGGGGGCACCCAGGCCGGCATGTCGCTCCACGGCTGGACGTCGTGCTCGGCGAGAAAGTCGGCCGGCACCCACGTGAAGGCGATCTTCTCGGCGGTGGTGGCGCGCAACCCATAGAGCATCTCCGCCATCGACAGTCGCGAGGCCGGTCCGGTAGCGTGGAAGGTCCCGGTGACGCCGTCCTCGAGCAGCCGCACGTACCACTCGCCGAGGTCGCGGGTGTCGATGAACTGCACCGGATCGTCAGGGGTCCCGGGCGCCAACACTTCGCCGCCGCGGTGGACTCGCACCGGCCAGTAGGTCCAGCGGTCCGAGCGGTCTCCAGGGCCGACGATCAGTCCCGGCCGGACGATCAGCGCCCCATCCGGGAAGGCATGACGTGCTTCCTCCTCGCACAGCGCCTTGAGAGCTCCGTAGAAGTTGCCGACGTCTGCAGTGGTCTTGACCTTCTCCACCTCCTCCGGCGGCATCGTCGCGACCGGTGCGTCCTCGGTCATGCCCGGCTTCGAGGTGTCGGCGTAGGCCGAGATCGACGAGGTGAAGAGGTACAGCTTCGCGCGTCCCTTGAGCAGGTTCGCCGAGTCGTGAACCCAGCGCGGGATCGACGCGGTGTCGTCGACTACCGCATCCCAGGTACGGTCGCCCTCGAGCGCCTTGAGGTCGCCGTCGCGGTCTCCACGGAGCTTCTCGAGCTTCGGAAACAGGTCAGCGTTGGTCTTGCCGCGGTTGAACAGCGTGACCTCGTGGCCGCGCGCGAGGGCGTACTCGACCAAGGGGGGACCGATCAGTCCGGTGCCCCCGAGAACCAGGATCTTGAGCTTGCGCGCAGGTTTCCCGGCAACACGCTCCTCTGCGTGGGCGCGGGCCCCGACCATGCCCAGGGCCACCGCACCCCCGGCGATAGCGGACAGCTGGATGAACTCCCGGCGGCTGCGTGTCATGTCGATCCCCCTCGATGCGTGGACTGTGCGGCCGAGCGGCTCCGGCCGCTCGTGAGCTATACGGTACGAGTGCCCCGCGGTTCGCTCCGGGTCAACCTGTCGCGGCCCGTCGGCCGCCGTCGCGGATCATCCGTTCGGTGACCTCGGCGGAAATGCCGAGCAGATCGGCGACGCGTTCCAGATCGCGCCGCTCCGCGTTCGTGAGGTGCCGGTCGTCGAGGGCGGTCGCGACCAGCATGCCGAGGTAGATCTCATGCGCCCGACGTGCGTCCGCCTGGGTGAGCTCCCACTCGTGGGCGAGCTGCCTGAGCTCCTCGGCCTCGCGCTCGTCGACAACCCGGTCCTTGAGCACGCGGTCGAGCACATGGAGGTAGAAGCCGATCCGGTCATCGGGCACCCGCGAGTCCGATGCGGGCTTGAGGTCGCGTACGAGCGAGGCGATGAAGCAGGCGCTGTTGTGAACCGATGTGTCGCGGGCGGCCTCCCGCGTCCACACCCGTCTCGGAGCCTCGAACGGCAGGTCGGGGCGCGCGAGCATCGGCACCAGGCAGGTCGAAGATCCGAGGCTCTCGAGGTCCTCGAGGCAGGTCTGGCCCGCCGCGCGCGCCTTTTCGAGTAGGCAGGCGAGGACGAGTGCCGTAGCTCGCGCTTGCGACGCCGCCGAAGGCTCGATCGTTTCGCGGATCTCGAGCCGTTCGCACAGCCATTCGAGCCGGTGGCTCGACATGCTCGGACCGAAGTGACGGCACAGGCCCATGGTGCACAGCATCGGCGCCGCAGGTGGCTCGCCGGAGATGCGCGCGAACTCCTCGTGCAGGAAGCGGCTCTCGAAGGCGAGGTTGTGGCCGACCCAGACTGCGCCGGAGAGACGAAGAACGACGTCCGGCGCAAGGTCGGCGAACACTGGCGCACCGCGGAGCATGTCGGGGGTGATGCCGTGCTCCCCGGCGAGCCCGAGGTCGCGTTCGGGGTCGACCAGCGTGCAGTAGTCGTCAAGCACCCGGCCGGCTGCGTCAACTCGGCGGATGGCGAGCTCTACGATCCGATCGCGGGTCGGGTAGTAGCCGGTTGTCTCGGCGTCGATGACCGCGAAGTGGAGCGAATCGAGAGGCTGCCGCACTCCTTCCTCCTCGGCCGGTCACAGGCTACGACCGAGCCGGCGTCCATGGTAGTCCCTCCCGTCGTGGACGAACAACCGGGACCTCCGGATGCGGGCAGCGTCCCATGGGAGCTTGTGGCCAGGAAACCACACGCTCGCGGCGGATCACGCCCCGCACTCAAAGGGCCCGTGGTCTACAACCACCAGTACAGGGCGAGGCTGGCCGCTCCGAGGGTGCTCAGCGACAGGAGCGCCGTCCAGCCGACGCGGCGCTCGCCGAACACCAGGGCGTAGATGCCCTTCATGACGTTGTTGGCAGTGGCGGCGACGACGACCGCGAGGGCGGCGGTCCCGGCCTCGAGACCATGGCTCGAGTACTGCGCGACACCGAGGATGAAGGGATCGACATCGGTCAGACCCATGACGCCGGCCAACACCAGAATACCGGCGTCGACCGAAGTGGGCTGCGACGAACCGGGTCGCGGCGAGGACGCCGAGGAAGACAGCAGCGAAGAGGAAGGCCGAGCGCAGCTCGAGCGGGTTCCCGGAGACCGTGGTCGCCTCCTCGAGCCCCCGGCCCCGGTGGCGACCGAGCAGCGCGCCGACGACGGCGCCGATGACCGCCAGCGGCCAGAAGACCCAGGTCAGGCGAGCGGCGAGCAGCGGCGAGAACAGCGCGAGCAGGATCCACAGCCGGGCGTACATGACGCCGGTCGCCGCGGTGATCGCGCCCGCGTAGGCTCGGCCGCGCTGCGGATCGACCCGCGAACTGGCGCGCGAGGACGACGGTCGTGACGGTCGAGGAGTAGGCGCCGCCGAGCAGTCCGGCAAGCAGAAGCCCGCGGTCGCCGCCCAGGCGCCGCTGTAACAGGTAGCTCGAGTAGGAGACGGCGCTGACCGCAACCACGACGAGCCAGATCTTGAATGGGTTGATCTCGTAGGCCGTGAATGCCCGGTTGGGAACCGCCGGCAGAATGACGCCGGTGATGAGCAGGAAGCGGGCGAGGGTCGACAGCTCGTGCCGCGGCTATACGCGTCGCGAGGCCCTCCAAGCACCTGCTTCTCCTGGAGGAGCATCACCGCCACCACGCCGGCGGCGATGGCGATCCAGTACAGGCCCCGGGCGGCGGCCGCGCCGAGGGTGAAGGTCAGCAGCGCGGCGGTCTCGGTGGTAATGCCGATGTCGCCGCCCGCCGAGCCCGTCAGGTAGACCGTCACCCCGAGCAGCAGTCCGAGGACCGCGAGGCCGATGGCGAAGGGGAGGGCGGACTCGGGAAACGCAGTGACCAGGAGGAAGCCGCCCATGCTGATGATCGGAAACGTCCGCACGCCGCCGAAGTGGCCGTCGGGCGAGTCTCCTGGGTCGGCTTTCCTCGCGCTCGAAACCGATCAAGAGGCCGAGCGCGAGCGCCAGAACGAAGCCCACCAGCTGCGGCGGCAGCTCGCTGATGAGTGTGTCCATGGGAGCGAGTGTAGCGCCGATGCGCCCAGCCTGAACGGTCGAGCGAGGTTCACGTGGATCTTTCGCAAGACCCTGCACCTGCTCAGAGGTCACGATGGATGGGGCCAGTCATCTCCCTGCGGCGGAGCCGAGTACCTCCCACAGGGCGAGCTGCGAGAGCAGGAGCCCGCTCGGCTGGGGAACCAGCGCACGCATGTCCCACGCGCCTGCCGAGCCCCGGAGGTCACACGGGAGGGCCGTAGCGATGACGCCGTGACGGCGGAGATTGGCGAGACCGCGGCGCATGTGGAATGCCGAGGTCACGAGGCCGAGACGCTTCCATCCGTTCCGCGCGACCAGGTCGGCGTAGGCCGCGGCCTCGTCGGAGGTGCTGGAGGGGCCGCTCAGCACCACGACCCGGTCGCGTGGGACGCCGAGCTCGCGCCACAGGTCGGCAACCAGCTCGGGGTAGCTCCAGACCGATCCGTCCTCGGCCTTGACCCACGGCCCCGACGCCACCAGCCGTTCGGTGCGGCCAGCGAGGAACAGCCGGACGGCGAGGATGATGCGATCGCCGGCGTCGTCCAGCGAGATTCGTCCGGCCTGATCGCGGTTCGCGCCTCCGCCGAGCACGAGGACCGCCTCGAAGGGACCTTGTCGCATCGGATCGACGCCTTCGAACGGACGCTCGAGCCGGCCGATCATCCACGTCCCGATCACCGGGCTTCCGGCGACCTCGATGACCATGGCGAGGGTCGCCAGACCCACCGCGAGCCGGCGCCGGCCAGTTTCGAGGCTGACGACGGCCGCGGCCAGGATGCCGAGCCAGATCAGCCCGAGCGGCATCAGCAGCAGGCCGATCGTCTTGCGGAGGGTGTAGGCGGTAGGCGCGGAGGGCAGCGCCGCGGCGACGACACGGCCGCGGCCACCGCCAGCGCGATTGCCACGGTCTTGCGAGTCGTGCGGACGGCCCAGGCGAAGCCGGAAGAGCACCGCCGCTGCGACGACGAGCAGTCCGAAGGCCATCTAGCCGACGAGCTCGTCGAGGAGGCCGGGGTCGGCGACCTCGGGCTCGGTGACGTGACCCCGGTTGGCGTTGGCGGCGTTCCACGCCGCCACGGTTTCGACCGCGTTGGGGTTGCGCGCCCATGCGCGGCGCGACACGCCGGACATGACGTCCCACTCGAGCGCAGTGTCGAGGATGCGGTCGACCCTCTCGGAGCCGTCGAGGACGAGGCCGAAGCCGCCGTTGATCGCCTTGCCGGTGCCGACGCCGCCGCCGTTGGACAGGACCGCGAGGGTCATGCCGCGGGCCGCGTTGCCGGCCCAGCAGTGGTGCGCCATGTCGGCGGTGGGGTTCGACCCGTCGAGGATGTTGGCGGTCTCGCGGAAGGGGGAATCGGTACCGCCGGTGTCGTGGTGGTCGCGTCCCATCATCACCGGCCCGATCTCTCCCGCGCGGACCATGGCGTTGAAGCGGCGGGCGATGGCGGTGCGGCCCTCGGCGTCGGCATAGAGGATCCTCGCCTGGGTGCCGACCACCAGCGCGTTTCTCTCGGCGTCGCGGATCCACTGCCAGTTGTCGCGGTCCTGACCGCGTCGGGTGGGGTCGATGGACTCCATGGCGGCCCGGTCAGTTCGTCGGAGGTCCTCCGGCCGGCCCGACAGGCACACCCAGCGGAACGGCCCGTAGCCGAAGTCGAAGCACATCGGTCCCATGATGTCCTCGACGTAGGACGGCCACACGAAGCCCGCATTGGTGTCGCGGCCGTTCCTCGCGACCTCGGTGACTCCGGCGTCGAACACGGCCTTGAGGAAGGCGTTGCCGTAGTCCCAGAAGCGGGCGCCCTTGGCGGTCAGGCGAACCAGCGCCTCGTAGTGCCGGCGCAGGCTCGCGTCGACCAACGCGTGCAGGCGGTCTCGGTCCTGGGCGAGTAGCGTGCGCCCCTCCTCGAAGCTGATTCCCGCCGGGGTGTAGCCCCCGTCGTAGGGAACGTGGCACGAGGTCTGATCGCTGACCAGGTCGACCGGGACGTCATGACGGTCGAGGTACTCGAGCAGGTCGACGATGTTGCCCTGGTAGGCGATCGACAGTGCTTCACCTCGGCCGGCAGCGTCCAGCATCCACCCGACCGCCCGCCCGCAGTCGTCGGTGACCCGCCCGACCCAGCCCTGGGAGTGCCGGGTCGCGATCCGCGACGGGTCGACCTCGGCGACGATGCCGGCTCCTCCGGCGATCTCGAGCGCCTTCGGCTGCGCCCCGGACATGCCGCCGAGGCCCGAGGAGACGAAGGTCTTGCCTGCGAGGTCGGCGCTGTCGGGGACGCCGAGGTAGAGCCGGCCGGCGTTGAGGAGCGTGATGTAGGTGCCGTGGACGATGCCCTGGGGGCCGATGTACATCCACCCGCCGGCCGTCATCTGGCCGTAGTTGACGCAGCCGAGCGCGGCGAGCCGGTGGAATTCATCCGGAGTGTCGAACATCCCGACCATGAGGCCGTTGGTCAGGATCGCCCGCGGCGCCTCCGGCCGGGAGGGGAAGAGCCCGAGCGGGTGACCAGACGACACGACCAGGGTCTGGGTGTCGTCCATGAGCTCGAGGTAGCGCGTGATGAGCCGGTACTGCATCCAGTTCTGGCAGACCTGACCGGACTCGCCGTAGGTCACCAGCTCGTAGGGGTAGAGCGCGACGTCGAACTCGAGGTTGTTGTCGATCATCACCCGCATGGCGCGCGCCTCGACGATGCGGCCCGGGTAGTCGTCGATCGGTCGGCCCCAGATCCGCCCGGCGGGACGGTAGCGGTAGCCGTAGATCCGTCCCCTGGTGCGCAGCTCGTCGAGGAACTCGGGAGCGACGACCGGATGGTGCTCGCGGGGCACGTAACGCAGCGCGTTGGCCAGCGCGAGACGAATGTCCTCGCGGTGGAGGTCGCAGCCGCGGCTCGGCGCGCGGCGGATCCCCGGCTCGAAGGGTTGGGGATCGGGCAGCTCGGCGAGCTCGACCCGGAATGGCTGCTGGCTCATCGCGACCTCCAGGGGGCGATTCTACCCTCGGCTGCCGATCGACACTGAGGGGAGGTCTCATTTGATGATGTGGAATTGCGTGGAGTGCGTCGCCATGGCCATACCGGCCGAGAGATGTGAAATTCTGCACGAGCGTGCGGAAGTCATGACCACAAATGGCTTTACTCGCCGTGCGACTTGACCTAGGATGGGGAGGCGAGGAGGGCGCTCGCCGCCATGATGACGCTCGAACATGTGGAGCTCGGCCAGTCGGCCCGAGTCGTAGAGATCGAGGGCGGTCGTGTGGTCCGTTCGCACCTGAACAGCATGGGCATCCATGTCGGCGGCGCTTTGATGGTGGTCGAGAGGGCGCCGTTCCATGGTCCCGTGCTGATCGACGTCGATGGCACTCGGGTCGCGCTCGGCCGAGGCATCGCGCGCAAGATCAATGTCGAAGCGGACGGAATGACCCGCCGTCTGGTGGGTTGACCGGCGTGCGTCTGGTTCTCGCAGGCCAGCCAAACTGCGGAAAGAGCACGATATTCAACGCGGTCGCGGGCTATCGCTCGGCGACCGCGAACTTCCCCGGCTCATCGGTCGGCTACACGATGAGTCGAGCGCTCGTCGCCGGACGTGAGGTCGAGATCGTCGATTTGCCCGGAATCTACTCGATGACCTCGATCGACCAGGCGGAAACGGTCGGTCTCCAGTATCTGTTCGAGCGGCCCTACGACGTCATCGTCAACGTCGTGGACGCGAGTCGTCTCGGTCGTTCCCTGGAGCTGACGCTCCAGCTGCTCGAGCTCGAGCAGCCAATGGTGATCGCCCTCAACATGGTCGACGAGGCGCAGCGCAAGGGCATTGCGGTCGATGCGGACGCGCTGGCGCGAGAGCTCGGCGTGCCGGTCGTCCCGACCGTCGGCAGCCGAGGGCGAGGGCTGCGCAACCTCTTCCGCGAGGCATTGCGCGCGGCGATGGTGGGCGGAAGCGCCCGACCGGTGCCACTCGACCGGGAGGTCGAAGCGGCGATCGAAGCGGTTTCGAGTGCCCTCAAGGTGAACGGGATCGCCGCCTCGTTCCGTCTGCTCGCGCAGCAGCTGCTCGAGAACGGATCCGATCTCGACCGGCAGCTGCCAGCCGCCGTGCGCCCCTCCGAGCTGGCCGCGGTCAAGGCGGAGATCGCTCGCCTCGAGGAGGCGCACGGCTGGAGCGCCGACCAGATCGTCTCGGGTTCCCGCCACGCGGTCGCCCATGCGATCGAGGACCGGGTCACGACCGTCGGCCATCCGCAGCTGGGGTGGCGGGAGCGGGCGGACCGTGTCCTGCTCCACCCGTTGACCGGCGGTCCGCTGATGTTGCTGATTCTCGGCGGCTTCTTCTACCTCGTGTTCGGCGTCGGGCAGCGACTCGAGCCACCCCTGCTCAGGGCGTTCGACTCGCTCCGCCTCGTCCTCTCCGCGTACCTGCCTGCGGGCACCTTTCTTGGCATGCTCTGCCACGGCGTCATCATGGGCCTCTCAGGTGGGGTGGCGATCGTGCTGCCCTACGTGCTGCCGTTCCTGGTCGGCCTCGCCGTGCTCGAGGACACCGGCTACCTCCCACGGATGGCCTACATCCTCGACAGCTTCATGCACCGGATCGGCCTGCACGGCAAGTCGGTTCTCCCGATGATGCTCGGCTACGGCTGCTCGGTGCCCGCGATCATGTCGACCAGCATTCTGGAGTCACCTCGTGACCGTAGGATCACCACCGCGTTGACCGCCTTCATCCCATGCTCGGCTCGAACCACCGTGATCTACGGGCTCGTTGCCGCCTACATGGGACCGCTGTGGGCGCTGGCCATCTACCTGCTCAACATCGTGGTGGTGGTCGTGCTCGGCAATGTCCTCACCCGCTCGATGAAGGGTCGGTCGCCCGGCCTCATTCTCGAGATTCCGGACCTCCGGCTCCCGATCCCGAAAACCCTCGTGAGCAAGACCTGGTTGTCGCTCAAGGAGTTCATCACCGTGGCGTGGCCGCTCCTGATCGTGTCGTCGGCGATTCTGGCCGTGCTCGAGTGGCTCGGGGCGGCGAGGCTGTTCGACGTGGCTCTGTCACCGCTGACCGTCGGCCTCCTCGGGCTTCCAGCGGCCGTCGGCATGACGCTGGTCTTCGGCGTGTTGCGCAAGGAGCTGACGCTGGTGATGCTGGTCCAGGCACTCGGAACGACGAGCGTTGGGACGGTGCTGACCACGACGCAGCTCTTTACTTTCACGCTGTTCGTGGTCTTCTACGTGCCTTGCGTCGCCACGGTGGCCGCAATGGCCCGACGGGTGGGCTGGCGGGACACCGCGTGGATCTCTGCCCTCACCGTGGTCGTCGCCGTGGTCGTGGCCGTCGCCGGCCGCGTGCTCCTCACCGTCCTACCCCTGGCATAGCGCATACTCAAGCTCGATATTTCGTTCTCTTGAAACACATTGAGTTTGAGTGCCGCAGCGCCAGGTGCGACTCTCAGACTACATGTTGAAGAAGCCGCCGATCTTCGAGGTGTCGAGCCAAACGGTGCCGTCTCTTACGACCACCGGGAGCGCTTTCAGGTGGGATCCTTTGCACGGTCCCGCGACGCACAGGCCGTCGGACGGCCGGTACCGCGCACCGTGCGAGCTGCAGGCCAGCAGCTCGCCGCTCGAGTCCCAGAGCTCGCGCGGCTCGCGATCGTTGAGGCGCATGGCGAGATGGCGGCACTGGTTCTTGTAAGCTCGGACCTCGTCGTCGCCGAGACAGAGCAGGATGCCCTCCTCGTCGAACGGACCGTCCTTGTAGCTGAAGACAAGCCCCCGTGGGGGGATGTTTTCGAGATCTGCAATCTCCTGCACGCTGCCTCCCGGGACGGCCCGACCGTCCCGAGCGGAATGATACCTGACGGCCGGGTGCCAGCACCTACAATGGGTCGATGGCGGAACCGGCCTCGAGGCGCTGCGACCTCGCCGTTGTCGTGCCGACACTCGATGAAGAGCGTGCCCTGCCCGGCTGTCTTGAAGCCATCGGCCACCAACCCGGTGTCGAGGTCGTGGTCAGCGACGGCGGCAGTCGGGACGCGACGGTTGAGATCGCACGGGGCCGCAGCGGCGTTCGGATCGTGGCCGGCGGAAGGGGGAGGGGATCTCAGCTCAACCGCGGCGCCGCGGCAACCACGGCGTCGGAGCTACTCTTCGTCCATGCGGACTGCCGTCTCCCGAAGGGTTGGCTGCCGGCGGTCCGGCGGGCTCTCGCAGATCCCGAGGTCTCGCTGGCGTGCTTCCGCCTGCGCACCGAGCCGAGCGACGGCCGTTCCGGGCGGCTGTGGCGCATCCTGCTGCGGCTCAACGACCTGCGCTCGCGCGGCCTGGGCCGGCCGTATGGCGATCAGGGGCTGGCGATCCGCCGCTCGGAGTTCGCGGCGCTGGGCGGCTTCCCGGCGATCCCGCTCATGGAAGACGTGGCGTTCGTTCGCGAGGCTGCCAAGCTCGGCCGGATCGTGCGGCTGCCGTTGGAGATGACGACCACCGGCCGGCGTTTCGAGCGCCAGCCCCTGCGCACCCGGCTCATGACCGCCACCTTCCCGTGGCTGTTCCGCCTCGGCGTGTCCCCCCATTCCCTCGCGCGGTGGTACCGGTCGGTCCGGTGAGTGCGATCGTCGTTTTCGCGCGTCCGCCGCTGCCGGGCCGAGGCAAGACCCGGCTGGCGGCGGCGATCGGCGCCCTGGCGGCCGCCCGGGTCGCGGCGGTCGTGTTGGAGCACGCGATCGACGCGGCGGCGCGAACCGGCCGGCGGATGGTGCTCGCGCTGACGGACCCTCCGGATGGTTGGCAACAACCCGGCGACGTCGAGGTCGAGCTCCAGGGGCGCGGGGGGCTGGGCGAACGGATGGCAGCGGCCTTCGCGCGCCGCTTTGCCGAGGGCCATCGACGGGTCATTCTGATCGGCGCGGACTGCCCAGGGGTGGTTCCAGAGCGGCTCGAACGGGCGTTGTCGGCCCTGGACCATGCGGCGGTCGTGCTCGGTCCGGCAGCGGACGGCGGCTACTGGCTGGTCGGCCAGCGTGCGCCAGGGGCCGATATCTTCCGAGGCATTCCGTACTCGTCGCCGAACACGCTTGGAGCGACCCGGGCGCGGCTCACAGAGCGTGGCGTTGGCTGGGGCGAGGTCGACGTCCTGGCCGACATCGACACCCGAGAGGATCTCGAGGCGGCGACCACCGATCCGGAGGTTCCCGCCGACATCCGTCGGCGGCTCGCAGACGCCCTGGCGTCATCTCTTCGCTGAGCGCAGGACCGCGACCAGCGCCTCGAGGTCAGCGGGCGGCGGCGCGGTGAACGCGATCCGCTCACCCGTCACCGGGTGGTCGAACGCGAGACGCCAGGCGTGCAGGGCCTGGCGCGGGAAGTCCCGGCACGCGGCCGCGGCGTGCGGATCGGCGAGGTTGCGCCACTGGCGCCCCGCGTAGAGGGCATCGCCCACCAGGGCGTGACCGAGGTGGGCGAGGTGGACCCGGATCTGGTGGGTCCGGCCGGTGACTGGACGGCAGCTGACCAGCGAGGTTCCCGCGAAGGCCTCCTCGACGGTGTACCGAGTTCGGGCGGCGCGGCCGCTCGAGACCACGGCCATCTGCTGGCGCTCGCGCGGATGGCGACCGATCGGCGCCTCGACGACGCCCTCATGCTCCCGTGGAACCCCATAGCACACGGCGAGGTAGGTCTTCTCGACCTGGCGGCGACGGAAACCGAGCGAGAGCGCGAGGTGGGCGCGGTCGCTCTTGGCGACGACCATCACCCCCGTGGTGTCCTTGTCGAGCCGGTGAACGATGCCCGGACGCTCGACGCCGCCGATGCCGGACAGGTCCGTACAGTGATGGAGCAGGGCGTTGACGAGGGTTCCCGAGGGGTTGCCGGCGGCAGGGTGAATGACCAGCCCGGACGGCTTATTGATCACCAGCAGGTCGGCGTCCTCGTGGAGGATGTCCAGCTCGATCGCCTCGGGCCGGGCCTCGAGCGTCTCGAGCGGCGGCTCGTCCACCTCGACCGTGTCGCCCGCCGAGACGACGACGGCCGGCTTCGCCTGGCGGCCGTTGAGGGTGACGCATCCGGCGTCGATCAGCTTGCGGGCGCGGGAACGGGTCCAGCTCGGCTCGATCCGGCTCAGACAGCGGTCGAGTCGTTCGCCCTGGAGCGAGTCGGGAACCTCGAAGCGGTGGTGCCGGGTCACCGGGACCGGCTGCGTCCCGCCCAGGCGAAGAGTCCGACCCCGGCCGCGATCATGAACAGTGAGATCAGCTGGCTGGTCGACAGCATGCCGCCGAACACGAAGCCGCGAGCTACGTCGCCACGGGTGTACTCGAGCAGGAAGCGAACCACTCCGTAGCCCATGAGATAGGTCGCGAACACCCGACCCTCGGCGATCCCGCGTCGGTACAGGGCGGCGAGCAGAATGAACAGGGTCAGGTCGCACAGGGACTCGTAGATCGGAAACGGGTGGACGGCGATGCCGAGCGGGGTTCCGACCAGCTCGTGTGCGCGCGGGTCGGTGTAGGTGACGGCCCAGGGCAGGTCGCACGAACTGCCCCAGCAGCAGCCGGCCAGGAGACAGCCGATGCGGCCGATCGCCTGGCCGAGCGCGAGCGACGGTGCAATCACGTCTGCCGACGGGAAGAAGGCGAGCCGGTAGCGCCGCAGCAGGACCGCGGCAGCGACGATTGCGGCCAGGAACCCGCCCAGAAAAACGCCGCCGGCCCGCAGCACCGTGACGAGGTCGCCTGGATTGCGCAGAAACCGTGGCAGCTCCACGATCACGTACAGTCCCTTGGCGCCGACCAGGGCCCAGATCACGAGCCACAGCGCGAGGTCGACCAGGCGTGCGCCATCGACACCGGCGCGGTCGGCACGCCGCTTGAGGGTCCACAGGCCCGCCACCAGCGCGAGTACGAGCATCACGCCGTAGGACGGGATCTGGTAGAAGCCGAGGTCAATCAGGATCGGATGCATCAGGCAGGTCCCCGGTTTCGCCGCGGCGGCCGCGAAGCTCGTGCAGAATGAGCAGTGCGGCGCCCACGGTGATGGCGCTGTCGGCGACGTTGAAGTCCGGCCACGACCAGGTGCGGTCGCCGACACGGACCCAGAGGTGGAGGAAGTCCACCACCCAGCCGTAGCTGACGCGGTCGATGAGGTTGCCGACCGCGCCCCCGAGGATGAGGCCGAAGCCGAAGCCGGCCACGGGCTGGGAGTGGCCGTGCTGCACCAGCATCCACGCGATCACCACGACAGCCCCGAGGATCACGGCATGCAGCGCGAGCCGGGCCAAGGGCCCACCGCCGCCGAAGAGGCTGAACGCGATGCCGCTGTTGTGGACGTGGGTGAGTGCGATGCCCGGGGCGACCGGAAGCCACGCACCCGGCTCCAGGTGACGGAGAACGGCAAGCTTGGTGAGCCGATCGGCGACCACCACCACGGCGGCGACGATCCACGGCACCAGCCGGCGCATCAGCGAGCCGCCTCGAGCTCGACGCGGCCCTCCGCGAGAAGACGCGAGACGACCTCGTGGCAGCGGCCGCACAGGTTGGGCAGCTTGAGATCGTCGATCAGCGACGGGTAGCGGCGCCAGCAGCGGGCGCAGGTCGGCGCGTCGTAGGGCTCGGCGCGGACCTCGAGTCCATCATATCCGGCGATCGCCTCGCCGACGGCCTCGCCGGGACCGACGCGCGAGACGATGAGGAGCTCGGCGAGATCGGTTCCGGTCGATTCAAGGTCCTGCTCGAGGGCCGACGTGTCGCCGACCAGCTCCACCTGCGCCTCTTCGGACTTGCCGATCCGGCTGTCCTGGCGCAGCGCCTCGAGCTGGCGGAAGACCGTCTCGCGGAGGGCGAGCAGACGTCCCCAGCGGGCGTCGGCGTCGGCGTCCTCGGCGACGTCGTCGAGCTCAGCGAACCGCGCGAGGTGGACGGAGGGTTCGTGCTCGCCGGGGAGCTCGGCCCACGCTTCGTCGGCGGTGAAGGACAGCACCGGACCGAGGATCGTGAGCAGGCTCTCGAGTACACGGTACATGACGGTCTGGGTGGCGCGTCGCCTGTGGTCGTCGGGGTAGCTGCAGTAGAGCCGGTCCTTCGACAGGTCGAGGTAGAGCGACGACAGGTCGACAGCACAGAAGTTGACGGTCCGATGGTAGATCGTCGACAGCTCGTAGGTCCGATATGCGTCCACCACCTGGCGCGCGAGCGAGCGCGCCCGGCGCACGAGGTAGGCGTCGAAGCCGCGCAGCTCGGCAGCGGGGACCGTGTGGGCGGCGGGGTCGAAGTCGGCCAGGTTGCCGAGCAGGAACCGGATCGTGTTGCGGATCTTGCGGTAGGCCTCCGCGTTGCGGGTCATGATCTCGTCGGAGATCCGGAGCTCCTCGCGGAAGTCGACCATCACGGTCCACAGGCGGAGGATGTCGGCCCCGTACTGGGTGAGCAGCTGCTGCGGCGTGATCGTGTTGCCCTGGCTCTTGGACATCTTGTGGCCGGCGGCGTCGACCACGAAGCCGTGGGTCAAGACCTGGCGGTAGGGTGGTGAGCCCTTGAGGCCGACCGCGACCGTGAGCGACGACTGGAACCAGCCTCGGTACTGGTCCTGGCCCTCCAGGTAGAGGTCCGCCGGCCAGTCGAGGCCGTAGCGCTCGGTGTCGCACACCGCGAGATGGCTGACCCCGGAGTCGAACCACACGTCGAGGATGTCGGACTCCCTGGTGAAGGCGCTCCCGCCGCAGGCGCCGCACGCGAAACCGTGCGGCACCAGGTCGGCCACATCGTGCTCGAACCAGGCGTCGGCGCCCTCACGCCGGAAGAGCTCCCGGATGTGGTCGAAGACGGCCTCGTCGATCGCGGGCTCGCCGCACGCGGTGCAGCTCAGGACCGTGATCGGGACACCCCACGTGCGCTGTCGGGAGATGCACCAGTCGGGCCGGTTCTGGATCATGCCCTCAATGCGGGGCTGGCCCCATCGCGGGATCCACTCTGTGGCCCGGACGCCGTCGAGAGACCTCTGACGCAGGTCGTTGCGGTCCATGCGGATGAACCACTGCGGTGTGGCCCGGAAGATCACCGGCTTCTTGCATCGCCAGCAGTGCGGATAGGAGTGGGCGATGCGTTCGGAGGCGATCAGCACACCGAGTGTCTTGAGGCGCTCGACGATGGCAGGGTTGGCCTCCCACACAGACAGCCCCTGCCAGTCGGCGACCTGGTCGGTGAAGCGACCGCCGTCGTCGACCGGCGCGAAGGGTTCGAGGCCGTAACGCACGCCGACGCCGTAGTCCTCGACGCCGTGCCCTGGCGCGGTGTGGACCAGGCCGGTGCCCTGGTCGAGGGTGACGTGGTCGGCGAGGATGAAGAGCCCGTCGCGGTTCGCGAAGGGGTGCCGGTAGTGGGCGCCGTCGAGGTCTGACCCGCGGAAGCTCCGGACCACCTTGGCCGCGTCCCAGCCGGCTGCGGATCGGGTCGCCGCGACGAGGTCGGACGCGACCAGGACGGGGCCGACCGGCGTCTCGAGCACGACGTACTCGAAGTCCGGATGGAGCGCGATCGCGAGGTTGGCAGGCAGGGTCCACGGGGTTGTGGTCCAGATCAGTGCCGAAGCCGGAGTGCCGGCGGGCAGTCCGAGCCGCTCGCGCGCGTCGTCGGCGAGCGCGAACGCGACCGTGATCGACGGGCTGGTGTGTTCGTGGTACTCGACCTCGGCCTCGGCGAGCGCGGTCCGGCATGAGGCGCACCAGTGCACCGGTTTGAGGCCCCGTTCGATCGAACCGGCGAGGAAGAAGCCGTGCAGGGCGGAAGCGATCTCCGCCTCGTAGGCGTACTCCATCGTGAGATAGGGATCATTCCACTGACCGAGGACGCCAAGCCGGGTAAACTCCTCGCGCTGGACGTCGACGAACTTGTCGGCGTACTCGCGGCAGGCCCGCCGCACCTCGCCGATCGACATTTTGGCCTTGCGGCCGCCGAGTTGCTTGTCCACCTGGTGCTCGATCGGCAGCCCGTGGCAGTCCCATCCGGGTACGTAGGGTGCGTCCATCCCCATCATCGTGCGCGACTTGACGACGACGTCTTTGAGGATCTTGTTGAGGGCGTGACCCATGTGGATGTGGCCGTTGGCATACGGCGGCCCGTCGTGGAGGATGAAACGCGGTGCGCCGCGGCGCGCCTCGCGGATGCGGGAGTAGAGATCGAGGTCATTCCAGCGGGCCAACGCCTGCGGCTCGCGCGTCGGCAGCTGCGCGCGCATCGGGAAGGCCGTCGCAGGAAGGTTCAACGTTCGTCGGTACATCGGGGCTTCGCCTCCGGGCTGTGAGCCTACGCGGCACGCCGGAGACCGTCAAGTCGTCCGAAGCCCTGCAGCGCGCGGGTTCTGGGGCAAACCACAGAGACACGGAGACACACAGGAACACAGAGTTCGCGAGGAGGCCGGCGGCCGGGCAACCAGCCCGGCCGCCGGCCTCCTCGCAGGATTCTCTGTGCCTCTGTGGTTCAATCGGGTGGGTGGGGGGTCAGGCGTGGAGGATCGCGCGGACGCGGTCGATGACCTCGGCGGTCGAGAACGGCTTGGTGATGTAGCCGTCCGCACCGACCTCGCGACCGCGCAGGATGTCCTGGGCGAACCCCTTCGCAGTGAGCATGATGATTGGGATCTCTCGGGTTGCCTCGCGGGCGCGGAGGGTTCGGGCGAGGTCGAACCCGGAGGTCGGCGTGGCGAGGGCGACATCGAGCAGTATGAGGTCGATCGGCTGCTGGGCGAGGACGGTCTCAGCCTCCTCGGCCGAGATGGCCTCGAAGGTCATGAACCCCTCGCGCCGCAGCTTGAACGACAGAATGCGGAGAATGTAGGGCTCATCGTCGACGAGCAGGATTCGGCGACCCGTCACGTTGGGAGTCTACGTCCTGTCGGCAGAAGGGGGCAAGCGACGCGGCCGGTGGACAGAAATTGCCAGATGGTTGATGTTGACGGAGGTCACAGACTCCGGCGCAGGCTCATCGGCAGGCTCGCCTCCGTGGCGGCGAGCACGAGGTGGAGCACTCCGAAAGCGCTCAGGGCACCGCGGAATGAGGCCGAGGCGGCCACCAGGGCCAGGGACCCCGGCAGGCGCAGGACGATATCGGTCCAGAGGCTACTCCAGGGCAGAAGGAGCATTGCCAGACCGACGTGAATCAGATAGGCGGCGTAGAGCGCCACGAGGACGAGCCGACCGAGCTTCACGGCGACCATCATACCGGCTCGTTTGGCGTGGTACCGTGCCGTGATGGGTGCCCGGATCCTGTGGGCCTCGCCGCTGCCTCCGGTTCGCTCGGGGGTCAGCGACTACGCGGTTGAGCTCCTGCCTGAGCTTGCGCGCCATGCCCGGATCAGGGTCGTCGCGCCGCCTCAGTGGCAGCCTCCGGCGGACTGGGTGCTGACCGGAATCGTCGAGGTGGTCCCGACAGGTACCACGGCGATGCCCGGTGAAGTCACGGTGCTGCACCTGGGGAACAACCCTTACCATGCGTGGCTGCTCGATCGGCTCGCCGGCGAGCGAGTCGTGGTGGTCCTTCACGACCCGGTCCTGCACCACCTCCTGGTCCAGGCGTCGCTCGCTCTCGGCGACCGCGTCACCTATCGGCGGTGGCTGGAGACCGGGCACGGCGGGCGCGGGGTGGCTCTCGCCCGTGCATGGTTGGAGGGCTTTCAGGGCCGCCTCGAGCCATTCCTCTTTCCCGCTCGCCGGACCTTTCTGGCCCGAGCTGGAGTCAAGGGCATCGTGGTGCACTCCGCCTGGGCCGCGCGCGAGGTCGCCCGCGACCTCCCGGAAACACCGGTAGCGCAGGTCGGGCTCGCAGTCGCGGATCCCGGTCCCGTCGAGGCTGACGGCCTGCGGATGCGGCTCGGGCTCGAGGCCGCGACCGTGGCAGTCATGCATCTGGGGTTCATGACGCCCGCAAAGGGCCTCAACGTGGTGTTGGCGGGGCTCGCGGCGGCTCGAAGCTGCGGTGTCGATGCTCGCCTCGTGCTGGTTGGAGAGGGTGGCCTGCCTGCCGGCCTGCGCGGTGTGGTCGCCGATCTCGGCCTCGCACGTGCGATCCACGAGACTGGCTGGGTCAGCAACGACGAGGTCCGTACGCTCCCGGCGGCTGCCGACCTGGGTGTGGTCCTGCGCACTCCCTCCGCCGGGGAGACGTCGGCCGCGGCGGGGAGGTTCCTGGCCTGCAGTACGCCGGTGGCGGTCGGCGGCCTGCGCCAGTTCCTGGAGATCCCCGAGGCCGCGGCACCTCGTCTGACACCCGGGTCGGCCGCGGCTGCGGACCTCGCTCGGATCATCGCCTCGGTGCCATCAGGGCGCCGGGACGGCGGCTGGGCGCGCCGCCGCCTCGCGGCGCGCGCGGCCTATGAGACGCGACACCTTCCCGGGCCCGCGGCGGCCAGACTCGCAGAGTTTGTCGCGAGCGTGGCATGACCTCGGGTCCGGGTTGGCGCGTGGAGCTTCGCGGAGAGCTGGTGCGTCACATGGCGCGGTCGCTACCGGTGGCGCTGACTCAGCGCCACGCTGCGGTGTTGGTCGCTCTTGTCGATCGCTCCGGTGACGTCGACCTCCTGCTCCACCGACGATCACGGAGCCTTCCTCACCACGCGGGACAGGTTGCCTTTCCGGGTGGCGTGGTCGAGCCCGACGACGCCGACGTCGCGGCGGCTGCATTGCGCGAAGCCCACGAGGAGATCGGACTCGACCCCGGCCTGGTCGAGATCGTCGGTAGGCTGGCGGACGTGCGCACGCCGACGGGGTATGTGGTCACGCCGGTCGTGGGGGTCGTATCGGGGGAGGTCGCGCTGCAACCGTCGGACGCCGAGGTCGAGGAGATCCTATGGCTGCCTGCGGCCGTTTTGCTTGATCGCGCCCCCTTCCTGCCGGTGACGAAGTCGGTTCGCGGCCTCCAGGTGACCGGTGAGGCCCTGCAATGGGGCGGCTACGAGATCTGGGGGGCGACGGCGAGGATGCTTCTGGGCCTGCGGCGAGCCCTGCAACGGGTCGACGGACCTTGGCGGCGACGCCCGGGCCCGGTGGAATCAGTGCGGAACGACCTCGAGGGCGTCGTGCATCAGGTGGTCCGCGGCGTCGGCGGCGACGGCCCGCGAGAGGTTGGCCTCGAGGATCGGTGAGTCCGGCGCAAGCGGCTGCGCCTGTGCGAGCGAGTTGGCGGCGTCGGCGAAGCGTCCCTGGTGGTAGAGCGCTGCGGCGAGCAGGTTGAGGACCGCGGGGTCGTTGGGCCGCCGCTCGAGGATCGGACGGACCGATGCCTCGGCATCGGCGTAGGCGCCGCGGTCCAGCTGGAGCAGCCCCGTCAGCAGGGTGGTGTCGTCGCTTGCCTCGAGCTTGTCCACCACCCGTTGCGCCTCGGCGAAGAGGCCCGACCGGATCAGCGCCAGGGCGAAAGCGCGGCGGACGTCGGGTGGCTGGAAGCCGCCGGCGACAGCCGTTCGAAGCGCGGTCAGGGCTGCGTCCTTGCGGTCCAGAGCGAGCAGCGCCTGACCGAGCCGGGCCTGCACCTGGGCGTCGTCATGGAGCAGGTTCTCCGCCGATCGAAGGGCCTCCAGGGCCGGCTCTGGGTGGCCGGCGGCGAGCTCGAGCTCGCCAACGGCGAGCTGGACCTCGGGCAGCAGAGGGTTTTCGCTGAGAGCGGTGCGCAGCTCCTCGAGCGCGCGTTGGGGCCGTCCGAGACGGGCGTCGAGCATGCCGAGTGCCGCCCACGCACGATCGGAATGCGGCCAGCGCTCGGTCAGCTGCCGGAACACGTCGCGTGCCCCGGAGCTGTCGCCCATGGCGAGGTAGACCTCGCCGAGGCGGAGCCGTAAGCCAATGTTGTCCGGCTGCAGGCCGAGTGCGGACTTGAGTGCGAACTCGGCTTCCTGCCACCGAGCCGCCCGCCGCGCAGCCTCGGCCATCAGCTCGAGCCCGGCGACGTTGTTCGGCTGGCGTGCAACCACCTCGCGGATGACCTCGAGGCTGCCCTCGACATCGCCCTCGTCGAGCAGACGGTTGGCCCGGAGGATCAGATCGGGGATCGACAGAGTTGCGAGCGGTGCGCTCGGCCCGCTGAGCCCGTACTGGGCGCGTAGAGCAGCGGCCTCCTCGGTGCGGCCGAGGCGCTCGAGCAGCGCGACCTTGAGCGGCGCCAGCCGGGCGTCGCCAGGGACGGCGGCCAGCAGCCGATCGACGTCGGCCAGTGCCCCCTCGAGATCCTCTCCACGGTCGAGCCGGGTCTGGATTGCGGCCAAAGTGGCTTCGATATCGGGCGGCGGCGGAGCGTCAGGAGAGGGTTTGCTGCCGTTCGCCGCAGACGAACGAGCGGCCTCGAAGAGGTCGACAAACTGCTGGGTGTAGTAGTCGGTGGCGAGCGTGAGGGTGGGGTCTTCGACCAGTGCAGCCCTCAGGTGTGTGTGCACTTCGGACTCGCGCCCGAGTGCGAACAGCGTCCATGCGACGCGGACGTGCAGCTGTGCTCGATGGTTCGGGTCGTCGGTCTCCGACAACGCAGCGGTGTAGAGCTGCACCGCGCGGCTGAAGGCACCCTGGCGGTAGGCCTGGAGGGCGGCCTCCTCGCTCGGAGTGGGTTCGAACGCGCCGGAGACCTGGACCAGTAGCGAGGTCAGCAGCACAAGACAGAGCACGGACGCCCGGAGCACGTGCGACATGGCGTTACTGTACACCACGCTCGTCACTGGGCTGCGGGCGGCGCGACGACCACAACGACAGCTGGGCTCGGCAGACGCGGTACGACGAGGTGCTGACGGTGCTCGGCGTCCGCCCAGCGGACCGTCAGCTCGTGCTCGCCGGAGGGCACCAGCTTGCGGACGATGGGAATCGACCCGATCGAGCGGCCGTCGAGGAAGGCGATCCCTCCTGGCGGTGCCGCAGACTGGTCCGCGAGGATGGTCACCAAACCGAGGTCCAGGGTCAACGAAAGCAGGCGTGTGTCGCCCTCGACCGAGCGAATCAGGGTCTGTGATGGGTAGTCCGGAAGCGCCATGGTGAAGGTGTGGCGACCCGGCACGAGGCGCACTTCGGCCGAGGCAATGCGTCCGCTTCCGAGCGGCTGACCGTCGACGGTCACCTCCGCGGGCGGGTCGATGACCAGGCGCACCGCGAGGGGACGAGGTGCGGGAGTCGCGGTCGGCTCGGTCTCGGGAGTGGGTGTGGGCGAGGGCGAGGGCGACGGTGTCGGGGTCGCGGTGGGTGTGACCGTCGGTGTCGGTGTCGGGACCCAGGGCGGTCCTCCCGGACCGAACACGAGCTTCTGCGCCCGAGGGGACAGAATCACGAGTGCGGTCGAGCCCAGCAACACCAGCAGGAGGAGCAGGAAGATCAGCACGGCAGGGCTGCGCCGTGACTCGGCCGGTGGGGTCGGGGTCCGGTTGAGGACGGCCGCGGCGGGGCGCGGAGCCGGCTTGCGTAACGACAGCTCGCGCGTTGCCGTGTTGTCCCCGAGCCCGCCCATGCGGCGCACCATGCGACGCAGGACCGCGGTGGTGTCGTCGCTGGGGAGAGCGTCGAGCGCGACGGCGACGCGGCGGAGTGCGTCGCCAAGCTCGCGCGCGCTCTGCCAGCGATCGCCGGGCGCCTTGGCCATTGATCTCCTGATGATGGCGTCGAGCTCCGAGGGGCAGGTGACGGTCAAACGCGCCGGAGGCTCCGGTTCGTCGTTGAGAATCCGATAGAGCACGTTCGACAGCGAAGCGCCCGCAAACGGGCGGACGCCCGTCAGCAGCTCGTAGCCCACGACGCCGAGCGCGAAGATGTCGGTCCTGCCGTCCACCTCACCACCCTGGATCTGCTCTGGGGCGAGGTAGCCGGCAGTGCCGAGGGCGATTCCGGTCTGGGTCAGCTTCGAGCCGCCTTCGAGCGACTTGGCGATTCCGAAGTCCATGATCTTGACCGTGCCGTCCTCGAGCACGCGGACGTTCGACGGCTTGATGTCGCGGTGGACGACGCCGCGCTGGTGGGCGTAATCGAGGCCGTCGCAGACCTGGATGAGGATCGACACCACCGTGGTCGGATCGGAGAGCACGGCCGCGCTCGCGAGCTGATCGAGGTCGTACCCGGAGAGGAGCTCCTGGACGATGTAGGGAACGTCGCCGTCGAGCCCGTAGTCGAAGACGAGCGTGATGTTGGGGTGGACGAGATTGCCGACGACTCGAGCCTCGCGCTCGAATCGCTGCCGGACCTCGGTGTCCGGCGTGGAACACATCTTGATCGCGACCTCGCGACCGATGTGCGGGTCGCGCGCACGAAAGATGACGCCGAAGCCCCCGCTCGCAATCTGCCCGAGGATTTCGTATTTGCCGATGTGCTCGGGGACCTGCATTCGGCCCGCACCCCTCTCCCCACGGCGCTAGCCTACACTTCTCACGAGCTCCCTACTGCGGGCGCCGATCTACCAGCCATCGCGGGCCCTCTCGCAACTCGCCACCTGCGACGTGTCTATGGACACGCCTCGGTGTCTCATCACTCGAGGGCTCCACGGTGGCGGGCATCTCGGCACCCTCGCAACGTGACCTGGTGAGAAATGCAGGCGAGTCCCCTCCTCGCGCCGGGTCATGAGTCTATCCGCATTATCCACGATGTCGCGCGGGCGGGTGCCGCGCGCGGCAGATGCTGGTGTCACACGAGACCGTGGGTCAGAAAGAAGGACAGCTCCTCGAGGTGAATCTTGAGATCGACGGTCTTGACCTGCACGGCCCGCGGCGCGCGCACCTGGAGCGGAGCGAAGTTGAGGATCGCTCGAACCCCGGCTGCGGCCATCTGGTCGCAGACCTTCTGCGCCGATGCGGCAGGGGTCGTGATGACGCCGATCTCGACGTTTCGCTGGGCGACGATCTCCGCGAGGCGTGCGGCATCCTCGACCAGGAGGCCGCCGGGAGTGGGCTCGCCGATCTTTCCCGGGTCCGAGTCGAGCACGCCGACGACCAGGAACGAGCCGCCGGAGAAGCCGGAGTAGTGGCACAGCGCCGTGCCGAGGTTGCCGGCGCCGACGATCAGCAGCCGGCGCTCGCGGTCGAGGCCGAGGATCTCGACCACATACTGGCGCAGCTCGCGCACGTTGTAGCCGACGCCGCGAACGCCAAACTCGCCGAAGTAGGCGAGGTCCTTGCGGATCTGAGCCGAGTTGAGGTTGAAGCGGCGGGCAAGCTCCTGGCTCGACACGGTGTCGATGCCGAGGTCGATCAGCCGCTCGACGCAGCGCAGGTAGATCGACAGCCGGGCGATGGTGAGATCCGAGATGGACTTCGCGTCGAGATGCCGTTTGTAGGCCGCCATTTCCCTACCTCACGAGGACCTGTACCGCGGTCGCCGCGGCCGTTAGGATCGGGGTCGGGTAGAGCCCGATGATCACCACCGCGAGGGCGGCTAGGGAGGCGACGGCGGTGATGGCGAGCGAACGCGGGAAGGCGGGCTGTCGTTTCGGCAGCGGCTGCATGTACATGACGTAGACCACCCTCAGGTAGTAGAACGCCGACACCAGCGAGTTGAGAACGCCGACCACAGCCAGCCATACCAGACCCTGATTGACGGCGGCGCGGAAAATCATGAATTTTGCGGTGAAGCCGACGAATGGCGGGAGGCCGGCGAGCGAGAACAGGCAGATGGTGAGGGCGAGGCCGAGCACGGGACGGTTCCACCCTTGACCGGCGAGGTCCGAGATGAGGTGGGGCTCGTTCTCGCGTTCGGACAGCACCGCGACGACGGCGAAGGCGCCGATGTTCATGACCGTGTACGCCGCAAGATAGACCAGCACGGCGGAGCCGCCGTCGCTTCCGGCCACGATGATGCCGACCATGGCGTAGCCCATGTGGGCGATACCGGAGTAGGCGAGCATGCGTTTGATGTCGCGCTGCACGATGGCGACGATGTTGCCGAGCGTCTGCGAGCCGATAGCGATGATGGCGGCGGCGAGGAGCCAGTGCGGCGAGGTGTGCATCAGGTCCATACCGTCGGCCAGACGCAGTAGCACGATCAGGGCGGCGCCCTTGGGGACCACCGACAGGAAGGCGGTGACCGGGGTCGGCCCGCCCTGGTAGACGTCGGGCGCCCAGCCGTGGAAGGGGAAAAGGGAGAGCTTGAAGGCGAAGCCGCCTACGACCATTGCGAGACCGATCGCCGCCAGCGGATCGAGCCTTCCGGCCGCGATCACCGCCGCGCTCATCGCGGCGAGATCGGTGGTCGCCGTGGACCCGTACAGCAGCGCGATGCCGAAGACAACGAAGGCGGAGGCGAATGCCCCGACCACGAAGTACTTGATGCCGGCCTCAAGGCTGATCGGAACGGTGCGCAGGAAGGCGTTGAGGACATAGAGGGGGATCGAGAGCAGCTCGAGACCGAGGAACAGCGACAGGGCGTCGACCGACGAGGCCATGACCATGGCGCCGACGGCCGCGAACAGCAGCAGGGAGTAGAACTCGCCCTGGTCTGCGTCGTTGCGGCGTAGGAAGGGGCCGGCCATCCACACGGTGAGAAAAACCGCGACGAGGATGTAGAGATCGACGAAGCCGGTGATCGCATCGATCTGCAGCATGCCGCCCCAGACCCTTCCCGGGAGCGGCAGTGTCAACCGTGCCCAGGCCGCTCCGGCGACCGCCAGCATGGTGAGTTCGGAGAGGATGCGCCGGACGGGCGGGACGAACGCCTCGAGCACCAGCAGCAGCCCGGCCGCGACCGCCAGGCTGGCGACCGGGGCGATGGCGAGAAGGTCAACGGTGGAAGGCGAGAACACGGTCCGTCCTCCTCGTCAGCGGCCCAGCAGGAGGCTCACTGCAGCCTCCATCGGGGACAGGAAAGTGGTCGGATGCACCCCGATCCACACGATCAGGACCAGCAGCGGCGCGACCGCCAGGAGCTCGCGCGGGCTGATGTCCTTGAGCTTCTGGTTCTCCTCGTGGCGCAGGGAATTCCAGAACACCCGTTCGACCATCCACAGCATGTAGACCGCGCCGAAAATAATGCCGAGCGCGGCGAGCACGACCGCCACCGGCTGGCTGGTCCACGATCCGACCAGAATCAGGAACTCGCCGACGAAGCCGTTGAGGCCGGGCAGGCCGATCGACGACAGGGTGACGAGCAGGAACACCGCCGCGTAGACGGGCATCACCTTGCGCAATACCGCCGTAGTCGGCGATCAGCCGGGTGTGGCGGCGCTCGTAGATCACGCCGACGAGCAGGAACAGGGCGCCGGTGGAGAGGCCGTGATTGACCATCTGCAGGATCGCCGCCCTGGGTCGACGGCGACGGTGCCAGCCGGCGAGCCCGAGCATGACGAAGCCGAGGTGGCTCACGGAGGAGTAGGCGACCAGCTTCTTCATGTCGGGCTGGACCATCGCCACCAGCGCGCCGTAGAGGATGCCGATCACCGCAAGCGCGACGATGACCGGCAGGAAGGCCTCCGCACGCCGCCGGGAAGAGCGGCACGGTGAAGCGCAGGAAGCCGTAGGTGCCCATCTTGAGCAGGACGCCGGCGAGGATGACCGAACCGCCGGTCGGCGCCTCGACGTGGGCGTCGGGCAGCCAGGTGTGGAACGGGAACATCGGCACCTTGATGGCGAAGGCGAGCGCGAAGGCGGCGAAGAGCCAGCAGCTGCGGGCTCGGAGAAGGTGTCGCCGATCGGCAGCTGATGCGCGCTCGCGAGCAGGTCGGTGTAGGCGTAGCTCCAGGTTCCGGTGAGCCCGTGGTGGAATGACGCCAGGTAGAGGATCGCGACCAGCATCAGCACCGAGCCGACCATGGTGAATATGAAGAACTTCACCGCGGCGTAGATCCGGCGCGCCCCGCCCCAGATCCCGATGATGAAGTACATCGGGATCAGCATCAGCTCCCAGAAGACATAGAACAGGAACATGTCGAGCGACAGGAACGCCCCGAGCATGCCGGTGGTCAGCAGCAACAGCGAGATGTGGAAGCCCTTCACGCGGTCGTGGACCGAGGTCCAGGAGGCGAGGATGACGACCGGGATCAGCAGGGTCGTGAGCAGCACCAGCAGCAGCGAGATGCCGTCGACGCCGAGCCGGTAGGCGATCCCGAACTGCGGGATCCACGACGCCTCTTCGACCATCTGGAAGCCGGGCACGTTGGGGTCGAAGCCGGTCCACACCAGGCACGAGAACGCGAACACGGCAATCGAGATCGCGAGCGCGAGCCAGCGGTGGAGCTTCTCCAGGCGCGCCGGCACCAACCCCAGCAGTAGCGCGGCGAGGGCCGGCGCGAGGGTGACGACGGAGAGCAGGCGGTCATCCAGCACGGGCGCCTCCGACTACCACAGGATCAGGGCCAGGGCGAGGATGCCCAAGGCCACGGACAGGGCGTAGTTGCGGACGTTGCCGGTCTGAAGGAAACGCAGCAGATCGCCCGTGAGCTCGGTCGCGAACGCTGTGCCGTTGACCATGACGCCGTCGATCACCACCGTGTCGACCGTCTTCCACGAGAACTGACTGAGGCGGAAGATCGGTCGCACGACGATCGCGTCGTAGAGCTCGTCCACGTAGTACTTGTTGAGCACGACCTGTAGGCGAGCGGGAAGCGCTCGGCGATGCGGCGCGGGCGCTCGCCGGCCTCGGCGCCGAAATAGAAGCGAAACGCGAGCCAGATCCCGAAGCCCGCCGCGGCGAGCGAGAGGAGGATCAGTCCGAGCTCGACCCCGAACGAGAGGTGGTGCGCCGCGTGCTCGGTCACGTCGCCTTCCGGGGCCGCGTGCTGGATCGGGATCACGATCCGGGACAGGAAGCTGTCGATCAGGTTCCACTCGGGGTGGCCGAACATCTTGCCCGGCAACCCGACCAGGCCGCCGATCACCGACAGCACCCCGAGCACCAGCAGCGGCAGGGTCATCGTCCACGGCGACTCGTGCAGGTGGTGCTCCGCCTCGTGCCCGCCGCGGAACTCGCCGTGGAAGGTCATGAGCACCAGCCGGAACATGTAGAAGGCGGTCAGCACGGCGCCGGCTACGCCCAGCACCCAGAGCGCCAGGTAGGCGGTCCCGTACCCGTTGAGGTTCGCGAAACCGGCCTCGAAGGCCGACGCCAGGATCTCGTCCTTGGAGAAGAAGCCAGCCAACGGGACGATCCCCGAGATCGCGATGGTCGCCATCAGGAACGTCCAGTAGGTGATCGGCATGTGCTTCTTGAGCCCGCCCATCTTGCGCATGTCCTGCTCGCCGCTGCATGGCGTGGATCACCGATCCGGAGCCGAGGAACAGCAGGCCTTGAAGAAGGCGTGGGTCACGACGTGGAAGATCGCCGCCGACGAAGGCGCCCGACGCCCGCACGCCGAGGAACATGTAGCCGAGCTGGGAGACCGTCGAGTAGGCCAGCACCTTCTTGATGTCGTTCTGGGCCAGACCGATGGTCGCCGCGAACAGGCCGTGAGCGCCGCCGACGATCGCCGACCACGAGCATCGCCGCCGGGCTGAGCCGGAAGAACACGTTGCATCGGGCGACCATGTAGACGCCGGCGGTGACCATGGTGGCGGCGTGGATCAGGGCCGAGACCGGGGTCGGGCCGGCCATGGCGTCGGGCAGCCAGACGTAGAGCGGGATCTGGGCCGACTTGCCCGTCGCGCCGACGAACAGGAGCAGGCCGATGAGCAGTCGCCGTGCCCGCGTACAGCTGCCGGTTGGGCCGCCGCAGCGCCGAACATCTCGCCGAACTCGAGCGTGCCGAAGGCCGTGAATGCGATGAACATCCCGAGCAGGAAGCCGAAGTCGCCGATGCGGTTGACGATGAAGGCCTTCTTGCCGGCCGCGGCGCGCCAGTCCTTCGTCGAACCAGAAGCCGATCAGCAGGTACGAGCAGAGCCCGACGCCCTCCCAGCCGACGAACAGCACCGGCAGGTTGTCGCCGAGCACCAGCATCAGCATCGACGAACATGAACAGGTTCAGGTAGGCGAAGTAGCGCCCGTAGGCCGTGTCCGGCTCGTGGTGCATGTAGCCCACCGAGTAGAGGTGGATCAGGAAGCCCACGAAGGTGACGAACGCGACCATGATCGCGGACAGGGCGTCGAGCTGGAAGGAGGCCGAGACGGTGAACCGGCCGGCAGAGATCCAGGTGAAGTAGCGCTCGACGAGGACCGGTTCGGCCTGGTGCAGGTACTGCCACAGGGCGACGAAGGTGGCGACGGTGGCGAGGCCGGCCGAGCCGACGCCGACTGCGGTGACCACGGCTTTGCGGGCGCCGCGCAGGCCGAGCAGCAGACACAGGACGGCGCCGGCGAGGGGGAGGATCGGGATCAGCCAGAGGGTGCCGAGCATCGCGTCGCCCTCCTACCAGCGAAGGATGTTGAGGCGGTCCACGTCGATGGACTCCTTGACCCGGTGCAGGGCGATGAACAGGGCGAGGCCGACCGCGGCTTCGGCGGCGGCGATGCCGATGACGAAGAAGATGAACAGCTGACCCGCCATCGCTGCGGCGGCGTGACCGGGCTCCGCGGCGAGCTTGAGCGCGAAGGCCGCGAAGGCGACGTTGGCCGCGTTCAGCATGATTTCCAGCGAGAGGAAGATGGCGATGCCGTTGCGGCGCAGGAGGACGCCGATGGTGCCGATCATGAACAGAATCGCCGCGAGGGCCAGGACCCAGGTGTAGGGGATCGCAATCAGGTCCGTCGGGCTCATCGGGACTCCCTCCGGGCGAGGAACACGGCGCCGACGATGGCGGCCACCAGGATCAGCGAAATGAACTCGAAGGCGAACAGGTGGGAGCCGAGCAAGGCCCGTCCGAGGGGGCGGGCGGTGCCGGCCTCGGAGCCCGGCGCCACCGAGCCGAGGGCGGGGGCGAGCCGGGACACCGCCCACACCGTGACCGCGCCGAAAGCGATCGCCGTGATCGCACCGAGCCCGGCCTGCATCGGACGTCCGCTGCCGAGGCGCTCCACCGTGCCGATGTTGAGCAACATGACCACGAACAGGAACAGCACCATGATCGCACCGGAGTAGACAATGAGCTGGATCGCGGCCAGGAAGTCCATGCCGAGAATGGCGAAGATCGCAGCCAGGGCGAAGAACACAAGCACCAGCGACAGCACGTTGATGACCGGGCTGCGGTGGGCGATGGCGACGATCGAGAACACGATCGCCATCGCGGCCGCAACCAGGAACGCGTAGGTCACCATCCTGGACCTCCCCCCTAGATCAGGCCGAGGGCCATGGCGACGCCGACCCACAAGAAGTTGAGCACCGACATCGGAATCATGACCTTCCATCCGAGGCCCATGAGCTGATCGAAGCGGAAGCGCGGCAGCGTCCACCGCACCCAGACGAAGAACCAGAGAAAGAACGCGACCTTCACGGAGAACACCCCAATCGAGAAGATCGCGCCGAGCCAGCCGTGGGGCGTGGCAAAGCCGGGCAGGGTCCAGCCGCCGAAGAAGAGCAGGGTGATCAGCGCCGCCGAGGTGACCATGTTGACGTACTCGCTCATGAAGAACGCGGCGAACTTCATCGATGAGTACTCGGTGTGATAGCCGGCGACCAGCTCCGAGTCGGCCTCGGGGAGGTCGAAGGGGAGGCGATTGGTCTCGGCGAAGGCGGCGACGATGAAGGTGATCGCTCCGGGGAGCTGGAGGATCACATTCCACTTCGGGATGAAGCCGAGCCAGGTGCCGGACTGCTGCAGGACCACGTCGTCGAGGCGCAGCGAGCCGGCCGCCATCAGTACCCCGACCACCGAGATGGTCATCGCGAGCTCGTAGGAGATCATTTGCGCCGAAGCCCGGATGCCTCCGAACAGGGAGTACTTGTTGTTCGAGGCCCATCCGGCGAGCACGATCGAGTACACACTCAGCGAAGCGACGGCGAAGATATAGAGCACGCCGATGTTGAGGAAGGGGGCAACGAGGAAGCCCTGGACCGGGTACCCGAACAGGGTCAGGCCCGGGTCGTAGCCGACCGGTACCACGATGAAGGTGGTCAGCGCGACCGTCAGCGCGATCACAGGGGCGAGCACATAGAGGAAGGGGTTCACCCCGGTCGGGATCAGGTTCTCCTTGGTGATCAGCTTGACCGCGTCGACCACCGGCTGGAAGAGCCCGAAGGGACCGACGCGGTTGGGGCCAAGCCGGTCCTGGATGAGGGCCGATCCGCGGCGCTCCACCCACACCATGATCGGCACCGTCGTCAGCAGGACGCCGACGACGATCGCCAGCTTGATGCCGATGGTCGCGAGCTCAACCCACATTCGGGACCTCCTCAAGGACGGGGATGCCCGGCTCGACGGAGAGCCGGCGGAAGGTCATGCCGGCGAACGCAGGAACCTCGGCCGCCATGGTCTCGAACAGCGCGCGCGGCGTGGCGGCAGGGTCGGTGCCGGCGCCGAGGGTGGTGCCGAGCAGCGCAATGACCTCCCGCGGCGCCTTCGCACCGGCGCGGGGGTAGAGACCGCGCTCGGCGAGCTGGACCCGTCCGGTCGACGAGGTGTAGGTGCCCTCGGTTTCGATCCATGACGCCGCCGGAAGGAGCAGCGCCGCCTGCTTCGTCAGTGCCGTGTGGGTGCGAGCGAGAACGACGATCTGCTGGCGAGCCAATGCCTTGGCCGCGGCCCCGCCCTCGAGCCACGGGTGCGCGTGGGCGTCGAGGACGACGACCGGACCGGTCGAGCTCTTCACGAAGGACTCGAGGGCGGCGGCGTCGCCGAGGCGCAGACCCATGAGGCGCGCGCCGCTCGAGTTCGGGTGGGCGTCAACGCTCGAGACCCACTCGCGACGGCCGTTCTTGACCGTGCGCTGGTTGCCGGCGTCGACCGGCACCAGGACCTCGAGACCGAGCTGGTCAATAAACACCTTCTTGGCCAAGTAGAGCGCCTCGTTCGAGAGGTTTGCCGACGCCACGACGCGTGCGTCGCGGTGTCCCTGGAGAAGGGTCGCGAACTCGGCGATCGCGTGCTGCCAAGGGACCGGCTCATGTCTACCGTCGCGGAGCACCGCGGGCTGCTCGACCTCGCGCGCATTCAAGCTCTCGGCGAGGAAGCGTCCGTGGTCACACATCCACCAGCCGTTGACCTCGGTGTTGGCGCGCGGTACGAAGCGGTGCACCACGCCCTTGTAGTGGCCGATCCGAATGTTGCAGCCGATCGAGCACCCCGGGCAGATGGAGTCGGTGTCCTCGAGGTGCCACACCCGGGCGCGGAACCGGAACTCCTTGGTCGTCAGCGCGCCCACCGGGCACACGTCGGCGGCGCACGCCGACCACGGGTTGACCAGCGGCGTGCCGTCGTAGGTGTCGATGTAGGAGTGGTTGCCGCGCGACTTCATGGTCAGGTCGGCGGTCTCCGCGATCTCCTCGGTGAAGCGGATGCAGCGGGTGCAGTGGATGCAGCGGTTCTGGTTCTGGACCACGTGCGGGCCGATCAGGCGGCGCTCGAAGCCTGGATAGGTGCGCCGTTCGTCGACCATGTGGGTGGTGTCGAGCCCGTGCTCCACCGAGTAGTCCTGGAGGTAGCACTCGCCGGCCTGGTCGCACACCGGGCAGTCGAGCGGGTGGTTCTCGAGCAGGAACTCCATGACCGCCGCGCGCGCCTCTTTGACGCGGTCGCTGGCGGTGAGCACGACCATGCCGTCCCGCACCTGGGTCGAGCAGGCCGTGACCAGCCGCGGCAGACCCTCGACCTCGACGAAGCAGATGCGGCACTGGCCGACCACGGAGAGCCCGGGGTGGTAGCAGTAGGTCGGGACCTCGATGCCGACCTTGCCGGCGGCCTCGACGAGGTTGGTCCCCTCAGCGACCTGGACCTGGTTGCCGTCGATCGTCACCGTCACCATCGGCGCCGCTCCTAGATCCCGAACGCGCCACGGCCCGAGCGGACCGGCAGCACGGGAAGTTTTTTGGGGGGCAGAGGTGAGGCTTTGGCGATCGCGGCCTCGAACTCATGCCCAAAGTGCTTGATGAAACCCTCGATCGGCCCGCAGAAGGCGTCTCCGAGGGGGCAGATGGTCATGCCCTGGGAGGCGAAACGGGCGATACGGAGGAGGGTCTCGATGTCCTCCGGCCGCCCGTGGCCGCGCCGAATCCGCCGCAACACGTCGAGCGCCCAGTCCGAGCCTTCGCGGCACGGGGTGCACTGGCCGCAGGACTCGTGGGCGTAGAACTTCATCAGGTTTTCGAGCGCCCACACCATGTCGACGGTCTCGTCCATCACGATGACACCGCCGGAGCCCAGCATCGAGCCCGCGGCCGCCACCGAGTCGAAGTCGGCCCCGGTGTCGACCAACTCGGCCGGCAAGGGAGGCGCCGACGATCCTCCGGGGATGAATGCCTTGAGTGCGCGACCGCCGCGCATGCCGCCGCAGTGCTCGTCGATGATCTCGCGGAAGGTGACCCCGAGGGGCAGCTCGTAGACGCCAGGCCGGTTCACGTGCCCGGAGACGCAGAACAGCTTCGGGCCGGTGTTGTGTGGTCGTCCGATGGCGGCGAACCAGTCGCCGCCGCGCTCGATGATGTGGGGGACGCAGGCGAGGGTCTCGACGTTGTTGACGATGGTCGGACAGCCGAAGGCGCCGACCACGGCCGGGAATGGCGGTTTGAGGCGCGGCAGTCCCCGCTTGCCCTCGAGCGACTCGAGGAGCGCCGTCTCCTCGCCGCAGATGTAGGCGCCGGCGCCGCGGTGCACGTAGATGTCGAGGTCGTAGCCGGTCTTCAGGATGTTGCGGCCGAGGTACCTCTTCTTGTATGCCTCGGCGATTGCCTGCTCGAGGAACTGCGCTTCGCGGACAAACTCGCCGCGGATGTAGATGTAGGCAACGTTTGCGGCGATCGCGTAGGAGGCGATGATCATGCCCTCGATCAGCATGTGCGGGTCGACGTGGATGATCTCGCGGTCCTTGAAGGTCCCGGGCTCGGACTCGTCGGCGTTGCAGATCAGGTACTTGGGCTTCGGCGAGTCCTTCGGGATGAAGCCCCACTTGACTCCAGTCGGGAAGCCCGCGCCGCCGCGCCCGCGCAGCCCGGACTTCTTGACCTCCTCGATCACATCGGCGGGGCTCGAGATGAGTGCGCGCTTCATCGCACTGTAGCCGCCGAGCTTGAGGTAGGTGTTGATTGACCTGGAGTTGTCCTGGCCCTTGGCACGTAGCAGGATCGGCTCCATCGGTCCCCCGCCGGCCTACGTCAGGCCGTCGAGGAGCTCATCGAGGGCCTCGACGGAGAGGTCGGTGTAGTAGTCGTCGTTGATCTGGATGACCGGCGCCTCACCGCAGGCGCCGAGGCACTCGACGCTGACCAGGGTGAAGCGCCCGTCCGGCGTGGTCTCGCCGAACCCGATCCCGAGCTTGCTCTTGAGGTGGTTGACCAGGCCGCTGGTGCCGCACAGCTGACAGGACAGGGTGGTGCAGACCTGGAGCAGGTACCGTCCGGGCGGCCGGCGCTGATACATGGTGTAGAAGGTCACCACGCCTTCGACGAAGGCAGGCGACAGCTCGAGACGGTCGGCAATCGCCTGGACGATGCCCGGCGAAATCCAGCCCCAGCGCCTCTGGGCCACCCAGAGGACGGGCAGCAGCGCCGCCTGCTGGTTCGGGTAGCGACCGAGGATCTCGCGGATCTCCTCCTCTTGCGCCTCGTCGAAGGTGACGCGCTTCATTTTCTCGGGTCGCGCGACCGTGAGGGGTTGAGTGGTCGGGAGCGCCATCACGCGCCTCCGTCGCGGCCGAGGGTCGGGGCGGCGCCGCGCCGCGACCAGTCGAACACGCCCTTCTTCCACAGCCAGAGGTAGACGAGGGCGAGGAGCAGGATGAATGCCAGCATGTCGAGCAGCAGGACCCAGGCGTTGCCGGCGAGCTGCTCGCGATAGGTCACGGCCCAGGGGTAGAGGAATGCGACCTCGACGTCGAGCACCACGAAGATCAACGCGACGAGGTAGAACTTGACCGAGATCCGCTTCTGAGCGCGGTCGAGAAGAGGGACGCCGCTCTCGTAGGCCTCGCCCTTCATCGTCGCGTGGTCGCGTTGCCTCTGGCCGACGAGGACGGCGAGGCCGAGCATGGCGGCCGCGATCACGACCGCGACTGCGAAGGTGATCAGGACCGGTAGGAACTGCGAGGCCATACCTCTCCCCCCCATGTGGCCATTTTCACAAACGGCATCCTAGCGACGCCCCACGGGGGCGTCAACGTCCCCCGAAATCCCATGCTCCCCGCTGCATCAGCAGCCCGGGGAGGATACCGCATTCCCGGCACCGCGTGCACATGGCGACCTGGCGGAAGACCACAGAGACACAGAGACACGGAGGAGCACAGGGGGTGTTTCCAGGGCGGCGTCGGCGCGTCAAACGGACGCGCCGACGCCGCCCTGGAAACATGTGTGCCTCTGTGACTCTGTGGTTCAGTCCGGCCGGTGAATGTAAGATCCCGGTATGCAGCACGAGACGATTCTGATCCTCGACTACGGCTCCCAGTACACTCAGCTCATCGCTCGGCGCCTCCGGGAGCTGGGCATCCGGACCACGATCGAGCGCGGCGACCTGTCGTCGTCCGAGATCCGCGACATCGACCCGGTGGCGGTGGTGCTCTCCGGCGGGCCCGCCAGCGTGTTCGAGGACGGCGCGCTGCAGCCCGACCCCGAGGTTTTCCGACTCGGCGTGCCGGTGCTGGGGATCTGCTACGGACTCCAACTCATGGCCCAGCACCTCGGCGGGCGGGTACGCGGCTCGGACCGGCGCGAGTACGGGCTCGCCGAGCTCGAGGTGGTCGACGATTCGATTCTCCTGACCGGGACACCGCGCAGACAGCCGGTGTGGATGAGCCACGGCGACCAGGTCGAGCAGGTTCCGCCGGGTTTCCTCGTTCTCGCGCGAACCGCCTCGACCGCGGTCGGGGCGATGGCCGACCCGGTCCGGCGCTTTGTCGGGCTCCAGTTCCATCCCGAGGTCCGGCACACGCCCCACGGGGCGACGATGCTCGAGCACTTCGTCGAGCTGATCGGCGCCGCGCGCGACTGGCAGCCGTCAGCGATCCATCGCGAGGCTGTGGCGAGCCTGCGCGAGCAGATCGGCGACCAACGTGTGATCTGCGGGGTCTCCGGAGGCGTCGACTCGACCGTCACCGCCGTGCTGCTGCGTGAGGCGGTGGGCGAGCGGCTGGTCCCGATCTTCGTCGACACCGGGCTGCTGCGCCGGGACGAAGGGCGGGAGGTCAGCGAGCGCTTCTCGACCTACGGACTGACCCTGGACCTGGTCGACGCCTCCGAGCGCTTTTTCAGCTCTCTCGCGGGCGTCGCCGACCCCGAGGCGAAGCGCAAGATCATCGGGCGCGAGTTCGCCGAGGTCTTCGAGGCCGAGGCGCGGCGTTTTCCGGACGCCCGCTTTCTTGCTCAGGGGACCCTCTACCCGGACGTGATCGAGTCATCTGGCGTGCGCGGCACCGCCGCCGTGATCAAGACCCACCACAACGTCGGTGGGCTGCCCGAGCGGCTCGGCCTCGAGCTCGTGGAGCCGCTGCGCGACCTGTTCAAGGACGAGGTGCGGCGGCTCGGCGAGGAGCTCGGGCTCGGCCGCGACTTCGTCTGGCGCCACCCGTTCCCGGGGCCGGGTCTGGCGGTGCGGATCCTCGGCGCGGTCTCGCCCGATCGGGTCGCGACTCTGCAGGCAGCGGACGCCATCGTGATCGAGGAGATCCGCCGCGCCGGCCTTTACGACCAGATCTCCCAGGCGCTCAGCGTGCTGCTTCCGGTCCGCTCGGTTGGGGTGATGGGCGACCAGCGGACCTACGAGGAGGTGCTCGCGGTGCGCGCGGTGACCACCACCGACTTCATGACCGCCGACTGGTTCCGCTTTCCACCCGAGGTCCTGGATACGATCGCCCGTCGGGTCGTCAACGAGGTCAAGGGTATCAACCGCGTGGTCTACGACGTGACCTCGAAGCCCCCCGGCACCATCGAGTGGGAGTGAGGGGCCGACAAACCGCGATCGGATTCTGCTGCGGACCGCGCAGGACGCCGACCTGCCCCGCCGCCTTCGGGTCGACCTCCTCAACGTAGCTTGGCTACGCCTTCGTCGGTCGATCCCTCGTCGTCGCGGCATCTCGACATCCTGCGCGGCCCTCGCGACGAAGCCAGCCGCGGTCTACCGGCTTCCGCCGCGTCGGGTTTCAGGGCGAGGAGGCTGGCGAGCCTTTGTTTCACGTTCAGAGGGCGCCGGGGCAGAGGTCCGGATTCCTCAGCGCTGTCGTCTCGCATGCTGTCGGCTTCAGGCAGGACTGAAGGCCAGGTCTTGGTTCCTGAACTGACCCGCTGCGAGGGCGAAGCACTCCGAGCGTTTCGGCTTTCGCCTCCGGGCGAACGCTGAAATGCTAGGATGGCGAGCGTCGCCGGTTCAGCTTTTCACCCGGCGGCCCGCCGCCGCCGTTCGCGTGGCGGCATGCCAAGGGGGGAAACCATGGTCCGCAGGAAGGTCGTCATCATGGGCGCGGCCGGACGCGACTTCCACAACTTCAACTGCCTCTGCCGGGACAACGAGGACATCGAGGTGGTCGCTTTCACCGCGACCCAGATCCCGGACATCGAGGGGCGGACCTACCCGACCGAACTCGCCGGCTCGCTGTACCCGGAGGGGATTCCGATCTACCCCGAGGAGGACCTCGAGAAGATCGTCCGCGAGCAGGACGTGGACGAGGTCTGGTTCTGCTACTCCGACGTGTCCCACACCTACGTCATGAACAAGGCCAGCCAGGTGATCGCCTGGGGGGCGAGCTTCGGGCTGTGCTCGGCGACCAGGACCATGGTCGCCTCTTCCAAGCCGGTCATCGCGATCACGGCGGTGCGCACCGGTGTGGGCAAGTCGCAGACCACACGCTACGTCTCGCGCATGCTCAAGGCGATGGGCAGAAAGGTCGTCGCGATCCGGCACCCGATGCCTTACGGCGACCTCGTCAAGCAGGCATGCCAGCGCTTCGAGACCTACGAGGACCTCGACCGGCACCAGTGCACCATCGAGGAGCGCGAGGAGTACGAGCCGCACATCGACAACGGTTTCGTGGTCTATGCCGGCGTCGACTACGAGCGCATTCTGCGCGAGGCCGAGAAGGAAGCCGACGTGATCCTGTGGGACGGCGGCAACAACGACACCCCGTTCTATGTGCCGGACCTCCACATCACCCTGGTCGACCCGCACCGGGCCGGCCACGAGCTCAGCTACTACCCGGGTGAGACCAACCTCCGCATGGCCCACCTGCTGATCGTCAACAAGGTCGACACCGCCGACCCGGTCAAGGTCGAACTGGTCCTCGACAACTGCCGGACCGCCAACCCCAAGGCCCGTACGATCAAATGCCGATCGGTCATCACCCTGGAGCAGCCCGAGCTAGTCACCGGCAAGCGCGCGCTGGTGGTGGAGGACGGTCCGACCCTGACCCACGGCGGGATGACCTATGGTGCGGGCTGGTTCGCTGCGCGGCAGGCTGGCGCGGCCGAGATCGTCGACCCCAGGCCATACGCGGTCGGGACCATCAAGGACACCTATGCCAAGTACCCGAACGCGGCGGCAATCCTGCCGGCGATGGGCTATGGCGACGATCAGGTCCGTGAGCTCGAGGCCACCATCAACGCCACCCCGGCGGACGTGGTGGTCGAGGGGACGCCGATCCAGCTCAGCCGCATCCTGAAGGCCAACAAGCCGATCGCCAACGTCACCTACGAGCTCGAGGAGGTCGAGCCCGGTGTGATCGAGGCGATGGTCCGGGCCACCCTCGAACGCGCCTGACGCTTGAGCTCTCGATCCCTCACGGCCCCGCCTTGGCGGGGCCGTTGTCACCTCGGTGCGAACCGGGGGGCGGCTGCGCCGTTTATCATGGGCGACGGATGAGGAACGGGTGAGCGATTCACTGCGACGTTTCGCCGACGGAGCCGCCGGCTCGAAGGCGGTGGAGGAGAGCTTTTTCGAGACTCTCGGCGAGCGGGAGCTCCCGGACGGGATCCTCATGCTCGGTGAGCGCGCGGCGGTGCGGCGCTTCTTCGACGACATCAACACCCGACGGCTGAAGCTGATGCTGTGGGGTCTGGTGGCCGTTGCCGTCGGCTACGCGATCGAGGGCTTCGCCGAAGGACGGCCACTCCGCGCGGTGGTCGCCCTCGCCTTCGGGCTGATCGACCTGCTGCTCCTGCGGGTGCGGCGATCGCCCTTCTTCACGGCCAACGTCCGCCAGGTCGTGGCCTCGGTCCTGATCGGGCACTTCTTCATCTTCCAGCTCTTCCACTTCGACTCCTCCGGAGGGGTCGCGGTGTGGTTTCTCCTGTTTCCGATCCTGGCGGCTCGGTTCCGCCTCGCCGAAGGCGAGATCCTGGCCCTGTTCGGCTCGCTGCTCGCGGTGCTCGTGCTGCGCCTCACGGTGGAGGTCGTGTTGACCAAGCAGGGCGTGCCGGTCGGGCAGCTGGTCGGCTACGGGACCTGGTTCGCCGTGGTGTGCCTGCTGGCGTGGCGCCAGACCCGCCGCCAGGAGACCCGGTTCCTGGTCCACTGGCGACGGGAGACCGGGCGCCAGCGCGAACGGCTGCGGATGAAGCAGGAGCTCGAGTACGCCCGCGAGATCCAGCTCAGCATGCTGCCGCGCGAGGCGCCGCGGGTCGGCGGTCTCGACATGGCGGCCCTGTCGCTGCCCGCGACCGAGGTCGGCGGCGACTACTACGACTACTTCTCGCTCGGCGACGGCCGTCTCGCGATCGTCATCGGTGACGTCACCGGCCACGGGGTGGCGTCGGGCCTGGTGCTGTCCGGCGTGCGCTCGAGCCTCAATCTGCTGTCCGACGAGCTGGAACGTCCGGCGGAGGTCCTCAACCGGCTCAACAGGATGCTGAAGCGTACCTCCACCCCGCGCATGCTCATGACCCTCGGGGTCGCCGTGCTCGACCGTGCCCGCGGCGAGGTCACGGTCGCCTCCGCCGGGCATCCCCCGCCGCTGCTGGTTCGGCAGCGGCACGGCAAGGTGGTCGAGGTGGGCCACGGCGCGCTCCCGCTGGGCGCCATGGAGACCGCCACCTACGCCAGCGAGAACGCCCCCATCGAGTCCGGCGACACGCTCCTGCTGTACTCCGACGGCCTCGTCGAGGCGGTCAACGCGTCCGGCCGCGAGTACGGCTACCCGCGCCTCGCCGAGCTCCTACTGCGCGCGGCCGCTGACGGATGCGATGCGCGCGCGATCCGCGACGCGATCCTGCGCGACGTGTGGGACTACAAGGGCGAGGTCGACCAGGCGGACGACGTGACGATGGTCGTGGTTCGGGTCGATGGCATCTCGGCGGTCTTCAGCGCGGTAGAGGGCGAGTCGGGGGCCATCGAGTAATGGGAGAAACCTCGCTCGCCTGGGGATTGCTCGGGCTGTATGTCGCCGCGATCCTGGGTCTGACGTGGTGGAACCGACGCCGTGCCTCGACCCTCGAGTCGTTCGCAGTCGGCAGCCGAACGGTCTCGCCGATCATCATCGGGCTCTCCTTGGCCGCCAACATGACCAGTGCCGCAACCTTCGTCATCAACCCGGGCCTGGTCTACGCCTATGGCTGGTCCGGAGTCGTTGGCTACGGCATCGCCGCCCCGCTCGGGATCTTCCTCGGCCTCACCGTGACCTCGAAGGGCTTCCGCGCGATTGGCGGAACCGCCGCCGCCGTGACCATCCCCCAGTGGATCGGGAGCCGCTACGGCGACCGTCGGCTGACCGTGCTCTACGCCGCGATCAGCCTGCTTCAAGTGACGTTCCTGGTGCTGATCGTGGCCGCGATCGTCCACGTGCTGGTGGCCGTGCTCGGCGTCCCGGCGCTGCCGACCCTGATCGCTGTCATCGTCTTCACCTTCGGCTACATCCTGCTCGGCGGGGCGACCGTCCACGTGTGGTCGAATACCCTCCAGGCAGGCACCATGCTCGCAGTTGCCCTGCTCCTGGTCGGGTCGGGCGTCCAGTTCTTCGCCGGCGGCCTGAGCGCCTTCTTCGCCCGGCTCGGCGCAGTGGCGCCCCATTTCGGCAGCGTCACCAACCCCGACAGCCTGCTCTTCCGCGACCTCTTCGAGGTGGTGGTTGCGAACTTCGTGATCGGCATCGCCATCATCATGCAACCTCACATCATGTCGAAGGCGCTCTATCTGCGCTCCGAGCGCGACGTCAACTGGTATCTGGCAACGGCGGTGATCGCCGGGACCGTGTTCTCGTCGGTGCTGGTCGTCGGGCTCTACGCGCGCCTGGATCTCGGCGCCGGCCTGATGCCGGACCGCGTGGTGGCGACCTACATCGCGACCCAGTTCGCACCCGCGCTGCGCGCCGTGATCATGCTCGGTGTGCTCGCGGCGGGGTTCTCGACGCTCGAGGGGATCGCCCTCGCCCTCGCCTCAATCTCGGCGGGAGACCTCTACGCCACCGTGGCGAGACTGCTCGGGGCTTCCGAGGAGACGATCCGCGCCCGTGTCCTCGGAGTGGGGCGCTGGACTCTGGTGGCCCTCGCGCCGGTCACGCTGGCGCTCGCCTGGGAGCAGATCGTGGCGCCCTCGCTGAGTGTCGCGATCTTTGCCCAGAACGGGGTCTACGGCCTCTTTGCCGCGACCTTCGGACCGGTCCTGTTCGGGATCTTCGGGCGGCGCCCGAGTGCCGGTCTCGCCGGTGCCGCCGCGGGCGTCGCCCTGGTGGTCCATTTCGGCATGTACTACGGCGGGATTACCCACTACCACAACAACCCCGCGGTGCCGGCGACCTGCGCGCTGGTCGCCTCGTGCGCGCTTCTTGCGCTCGGGGCGCGCTTTGCGCGTCCCGAAGTGAGGAGTGAGGAGTGAGGAGTGAGGCGGCGGCTGCGCCGCCAAGGCGGAGTGACGAGTCAGGTTCGGCCGGTACACTTCGTGCGGCCCGCCACGCTTTGCGGCCGACGCTTCACGCTTGACCCTTCACCCTTCACGCACGGCCGAAGCCGCCCCGGCGAGGCCGTCCCGGCACGAACCCTACCTCCAGCCCGAGGCGACGTATCCGACCCAGTGGGCGAGGTTCGAGGGTGCGGTCGTGCCGAGGCCCGCGGCGCGAGTCGCCTCGCTGACCGGGAGCTGGGGCCCGGAGATGCTGGTCCCAGTGGCGAGCACCGTCCCGGTCGGGGTCGCTCGTCCGAGCCGTTCGGACGTCCGGCGCAGCAGCTCCATTCCGAACGGGATCGAGAACCGCCCGCACCACGGGATGCGGTAGCTGCGGACGTCGCGCTCATCGACCAGGGTCGCGAGCAGCTCGTGGGCGGCCTCGGCGGTCAGCGGTCCGGCCAGGAACCTCTCGGCCATGGTCCGGTCGCGGTCGACAGCGCGCTGATACCCGGCGGCGTCGGTGCTGAACGGCGCGTGGTCGAAGTCGGGTCCATAGTGGACTGCGTCGGACGAGATCACGATCGCCACTTCGCGGCCGAGCTGCCAGCCGTTGCTCTGGATCGAGGCGGCGAGCGCGCCGGAGAGAAGATCGGCGAGCTGCGAGAGTCGCTCCCAGCCCATGTAGGGCACCAGGATGGGAACGATGGTGACGTCGCGGCGGTGGGCCTGGAGCAGGGGGACGAGCGCCTCGAGCGAGTGCTCGCGCTCGTGCATGGCGTCGTCGACCACCACCGCGTCGGCGGGCAGGGCGGCGAGCAGCTGTTCGCGGAGCGGATCGACCGGGACGGGCGCCCACGGTCCGTGCCACGCCGTGAAGCGGTCGAAGACGAGCCGATCCGAAAGGTCCCAGTCGCGGGCGCGGTGAAAGACCCCGATCAGGATCACCCTCGGCGCCGAGATCCGCTCGGTCAGGTGGATCGCGACCGAGCCGGCGTAGAGGTGGTCGTCGTGAGGGCACACGCCGGCGACGAAGCCGTCGTCCGGACCCATACGCGAGCCGCTCGTCCTGGGCGGCGAGGGACGCACCAGCGACCGTGAGCGCAGCCCGGTGGACGTCCTCGGCCTGGGCGGCGGTGACCGGGAAGCCCACCGTGTCGAGCTGGCCGCGGACCATGTCGCCCTCGGAGGCAAGGCCCATCAGGGCGCGGACCTCGTCACGGGTCGGGGGCTCGGTAGCGGAGGAGGGGAGGACGGCGGCGAACACCACCATCGCAGTGAGGTGCGTGAGGCAGCGCATGCGGCCATCGTACCCCTTCCGACGATGGTCGACGGCGGGAGCGGCGGCGGACGGCTCCCGGTCATGATACCGTTCACCGCTGATGGCACTGCACGTCGTCGACCACCCGCTGCTTCACGACATCATGGCCCGCCTGCGCGATCGAGAAACGTCCTCGGACGACTTCCGATCGCTCGCCTACCGCGCCTCGCTGTTCCTGACCGCGGAGGCAACCCGCGATCTGCCGACCCGCCCCGATACCGTCGAGACGCCGCTCGAGACCGCCAAGGTACGGCGGATCGACGCCCGGGTCGTTGCCGTGCCCGTGCTGCGCGCCGGGATCGGCATGCTGCAGGCGTTTCTCGACCTGGTGCCCGAACGCCCAGGTCGGCTACTTCGGGCTCGAGCGCGACGAGCGCACCGCGGTCGCCCGGTGCTACTACGAGAAGGTGCCGCCGAAGCTGGGCAGTTCGGTCGTCTTTCCTGCTCGACCCCATGCTCGCCACCGGCGGCTCGGCCGCGACGGCGGTAGAGGGTCTGCGGGCGCGAGGCGCCCGCTCGGTACGTCTGGTCTCGATCGTGGCGGCGCCCGAGGGAGTCGCGCTCCTGGCCTCGAAGGTGCCGGATACCGACGTCTACACGGCGGCACTGGACCGCGGCCTCAACGACCGCAAGTACATCCTGCCCGGCCTCGGCGACTTCGGCGACCGTCTCTACGGCACCTAGTGCCCTGGTCGGGGAATCCCGGCACACTCTGCGCGGGTCATCGCGGCCCCTGGCTGCGTTGCTCCTCCTCGACGTAGCTGAGCTACGACTTCGTCGTCGCGCCTTGCCAGGAGCCACGATGCCTCCGCGGAGAGTGCACCGTGCTCCACAACCAGGACACTCAAGAGCTCTAAGAAGGGCAGGGGCGAAGATCGGCTGCGAAATCACCACAGCCCACGGCCTCTCTCGGCCGTCGCATCGCCACGTGGCGAGACGTGCAGCCTCCGCGCCTTGCAGGACGCAAGCGGAGAATGCACCGTGCTCTTTGACCAGGACACTCAGAAGCTCCAATGGAGAGTCGGCCACGCGGGCCATGTCGTCCGAGCTTTCGCTTGCGTTCGCGTGCGGCGAGAGCTATTCCTAGGAGCATGATCAGTCCAGGCGCTCTCGGTACGGTCGTCGCATTCACCCTCCTCGTCGTCTCGGGTCTCGCCGCGAGCGGCCGTACGCGTCCGCCGGCGGTCTCCGGGGCCTTCTACCCATCGGACCCGGCGGATCTCAGGGCCGAGGTCGAGGGATTCCTCGACAGGGCGGCGCCTGTCACCGGCCCGGCGATCGCGGTGATTGCGCCCCACGCGGGCTACGTCTTCTCCGGTGCCACGGCCGGGCGTGCCTTCGCTGCGCTGCGCGGTGTGAAGGCGAGCCGTGTGATCCTCCTCGGTCCGTCACACCATGCAGGCTTCACGGGTGGCGCGCTGCCCGACGGGAGTGTGTCCGCCTTCGCAACTCCACTCGGGGAGATCCCGCTGGACATGGAGGCGCTGGCGCGCCTTCGCACGGACCCGGTTGTTCGACGGACCTGCGTCGGCCCACGGTCCGGAGCACTCGCTGGAGGTCGAGCTGCCCTTCCTCCAGGTCGCGGCGCCCGGCGCCCGTCTGGTGCCGGTGCTGGTGGGCGCGGGAGGAGACCTCGCGACCGCGACCGCCATGGCGAGGGCGCTGGCCCCGTTGCTCGGTCCCGGGACGGTGGTGGTGGCGTCGTCGGACTTCACCCACCATGGTTCGCCGGCTACCGGATGGACGCCGTTTCCGGTCGACGCGTCGCTACCGCAGCGTCTTCAAGCGCAGGCGCGCGTCACCGCAGGCCGCGCCGCGGCGGTTGATCCTCTCGGCTTTTCGAGCCAGGTCGAGACCAGCGGCGACACGATCTGCGGCGCTCGCCCGATCACGGTGCTGCTCGAGCTGCTCAAGCACGCTGCGGATGCCACCGGCAGAGATCACGGGCGTGGCCACCTCGGCCGACGCTGGCGGCGACCTGCGCCAGCTCGTCGCCTATGCGGGGGTCGCCTTCCACCGGCGCCTGGCGGGGATGGCGGGACGAACCTCAAGCCGGCGGCGGCCGGAGTCGCTGTCGCCCGAGCAGGGCCGCGCCCTGGTCGCCCTCGCGCGGGCGACCCTGGAGTCGCACCTGGTCCACGACGCCGCCGTCGCCGAGTGGTTCGCCGCGCACCCGGTGGGCGCCCGCTTCGGGCGCCCTCCGGCGTCTTCGTCACGATCAACAACACCGGCGCCCGCGCGCTCACCCAGGGCAAGCTGCGCGGCTGCATCGGCTCGATCCTGCCCCGCGAGCCGCTGGTCGACGCGGTGATCCACTCGGCCGAGTCGGCCGCCAACGACCCTCGTTTTCCGGCCCTCGCCGCCGACGAGCTTGCGGGCGTCGAGCTCGAGGTCTCGGTGCTGACCCCGCCGCGGGCGATCTCGGGCCCGGATCAGATCAAGCTCGGACGCGACGGGATCATCCTCAGCCGCGGCAGCCGCCTGGCCGTCTTCCTGCCCCAGGTCGCGCCCGAGCAGGGCTGGGACGTCGAGACCACGCTCGAGCACCTGGCGCGCAAGGCCGGCCTGTCCGCGGACGGCTGGCGGGGGGCGTCGTTCGAGGTCTTCACCGCCCAGGTCTTCGAGGAAGAGGCGAGTCATTGAAGCTGAGCCGCCGCGAGCTTGCGGGGCTGCTCGGCGCTGCCGCGCTCGGCGCGCGCCGCGGTGCGGCCGTGCCGGTACCGCCGACGCCCGCTCACGGGTCCGGCAGGGTCGGCGTGGCGCCTGCGGCGGTGGGAGCGCTCGAACCGGCCACCGCTCGGCAGGCGGTCGCCGCTCGCTGTCGCCGCTGCCAGCCGGGCTCGATGACGGCGCGCAGGCGGTGGCGCAGCTCTTCTCCGCCGCGCGATACGGTCGGGATCAAGCTGAGCTGCCTCGGCGGGCGCTCGCTGTCGCCCCGGGTCGAAGTGGTCGAGGCGTCTGGTCGAGCTGCTCGCCGCGGCCGGCGTGGCGCGCGACCGGATGATCGTCTTCGAGCGCTCCGGCCGCGAGCTCTCCCGCGCCGGCTTCACCCTGCGCGAGCGCGGCGGGTCCGTACCGCTGCGTCGGCGTCGACGGCGACTGGGACCGGGAGATCACGGTCTCCGGCGAGATCGGCTCGTGCTTCGCACGGCTCGTCTCGAGCGCCTGCACCGCCCTGGTTTCGGTCGCGGTGGTCAAGGACCACGACCTCGCCGGCGTCTCCGGCACGCTCAAGAACTTCTACGGCGTGATCCACAACCCCAACAAGTACCACGACCACGGCTGCGACCCCTACGTCGCCGACGTGGTGCGCCACCCCTTCGTCGCCGGCAAGCTGCGTCTGTCGCTGCTCGACGGAGGCCTCGCCCAGTGCCACGGCGGTCCCGGCGTACCGCGCCGACATGACCTTCCCGCTCGGTGTGATCGCCGCGAGCACCGACCCGGTCGCGCTCGACGCGTGGGCGTGGCGGATCATCGAGGCGGAACGGGCGCGGCGCAGCCTGCCGAGCCTGGAAAAGGCCGGCCGTCCGCCGCGCTATATCGCGACCGCTGCGGCCTACGGTCTCGGCGTCGGGGACCCCGAGGCGGTGCGGGAGGTGAGGGCGTGAGCGAGGGCATCGACCGCCGCCGCGCGCTGGCGCTCGCCGCCGCAGGAGCCGCTGCAGCCGCTGCGCCGGCCTGGCTCAAGGGCGCCGAGCCGACGCCGGGCCAGCGGGTGACCGGGGAGACCGCGCCGCCACGCGAAGCCTCCTGGTACAAGAAGCTGCCCGAGAACCGGGTCGAGTGCGGGCTCTGCCCCCGCAAGTGCCAGGTGGCCGACGCCGAGCGCGGTGCGTGCGGCGTGCGCGAGAACCGCGGTGGGACCTACCACACCCTGGTGTGGGGCGCCGCCTGCGCCGTCCACGTCGACCCGGTGGAGAAGAAGCCCTTCTTCCACGTCCTGCCCGGCCGCAGCGCGTTCTCGTTCGCCACCGCCGGCTGCAACGTGGAGTGCAAGTTCTGCCAGAACTGGGAGATTTCCCAGTTCCGCCCGGAGCAGGTGCCCTTCCTCTGGCTGCCCCCAGACTCCATGGCGGCGGCGGCGAAGCGAGCGGACGTGCCGCTCATCGCGGCGACCTACTCCGAGCCGGTGGTGTATTGGGAGTACGTGCGCGATACCGCCCGCGCGGCGCAGAAGACCGGCGTGCGCACCGTGGTGGTGAGCAACGGCTCCATCCAGGAGACGCCGCTGGCCGAGGTACTGCCGCTGCTCGCCGCGGTCAAGGTCGATCTCAAGGCCTTCCGCCAGGAGTTCTACACCGAGCTCGTGCGCGGCGAGCTCAAGCCGGTGCTCGAGACCCTCGAACGGATCCGCACGGCCGGCACCTGGCTCGAGATCGTGGTCCTGCTGATCCCGGGCCGCAACGACTCCGAGGCCGAGGTGCGCGACCTCGCGCGCTGGGTGAAGACGAACCTGGGCGCCGACGTGCCGGTGCACTTCACCCGCTTCCACCCGACCTACCGGCTCACCGACCTGCCGCCGACCCCGGTCGCTTCGGTCGAGCGGGCATGGCAGATCGCGCGCTCCGAGGGCCTCCACTTCGCCTACGTCGGCAACCTCCCCGGCCACCCTGGGGAGAGCACCTGCTGCCCCGGCTGCGGCGCGATGCTGATCCAGAGGGTCGGCTTCGAGATCGTCCAGAACCGCCTCGCCGAGGGCCGCTGCCCGGACTGCAAGCGCGCGATCCCCGGCGTCTGGAGCTAGGGTTTCGCCTGCCCGGAGGGCGGCGAGATCCTCTGACACGCTTCGCGCGTTCGGGGTTGAGGACGATCTCGGGGTCGCCTGGGTTGGAGACGCGATGGCGACTGGGGCGAGATCGCTACGCCTTACCCCACGCGACGGATGATCAGCGCGGCGGCCGCGCCGGCGCCGAGCACGGCCGTCGCGAGGGCGGTCGCGGCGAGGCCGGCCCAGGGCAGCACGAGCAGGCCGACCGCGAGGGCGGCGCAGGCGGCGCCGGCCTCGTCGGCGGCGAAGGCGAACCCGGCGCCGCGACGGATGTCGCTCCCGCACAGCGCCGCAGCGCCCGGAAACGCGGCGCCAGTGAGCAGGCCGCCTGCCAGCAGCAGCAGCCGGCACGGTCAGTCGCGGGAAGGTGAGCGGGGCGCCCGCGGCAACGATGAGCGAGAGCACGACGCCGAGCCCGAGCAGGAGCGGCAGGTCGCGCACGGTGTCGCGACGGCCTTGGGAGACCGCCGCGCCGACCACCAGCCCGGCCATGAAGGCCGCGGTGAGGGCGCCGATCTCGGCGTAGACCGAGCCTACCGTCGCCTGCCAGGTGGCGAGCAGCAGCAGCCACCAAGCCATCGAGGTGAAGCCCACGGTCGCGGCGACTGCGTTCCCCGAGTCGTGCGCCGGAGCGGGAAAGGACGAGCCAGCAGCGCCGCCGCTGCCAGCGCGGCCGCCACCGGCAGCCACGGCGGCGCGCGCAGCAGGCGGCCGAGCAGGACCGCGAGACCGGGCCGTCCGCGGCCCTCGACCGCGGCTGCCGCGGCGAGCACCGCGACCGGGCGGCGCACCGTGCTCACCGGAGCCGCGGTCTCGGAAAGCGCCGCGTCGAGCGCCGCCGCGCGCTCGGGGTCCGCAAGGACGCGCACGAGCTCCGGGCTCATCACGGGGTCGGCGATACCCAGCTCCCGCCATCGCCCGGCGAGGGTCTCGGGATCGGTGGCGAGGCCGAAGGGCGGCAGGGCCGCGACCAGTGTGACCCGCTCGCCGGGCAGGGCAGCGACGCGGGGGAAGACGGCGCGGAGCGTCGCCGTCTCGACCGCGAGCAGGCGCCCGCCGGCGCCCCCGAGGTAGGTGTCGCCGACGCCGGTGGCGAGGGCGAGCACGCCTCCCGGCGCCATGTGCCGGCGGCAGGCGGCGAGGAAGTCGCGCGAGCGAGTGCGGTGCTGGCGCAGCGTCGTGGGGTCCCCGTCGAGCAGCAGGACGAGGTCCCAGGGGCCGCCGTCGGAGACCACCCGCACGGGGTCGGTGCGCGTGGAGGTGGACTCGAGGGTCGGCGAGCGCCGCCGCGACCTCGGGCCCGAACCACTGCGGCACGAGCCGGAGCAGGGCCGGGTCGTCCTCGACCAGGTCGAGCCGCTCCAGCGGGTGGCGGAGGATCGCGGTCACGCTGCCGTCGGCGAGCGCGCCCACCGCCAGCACGCGGCGCGGATCCGGGTGGAGCAGCATCAGCAGGTGGGCCCGTGGACCGGTCAGGTAGGGCTCGGGGTAGCTGGAGAGGAGGCGGCCGTCGGCGAACAGCGCTGCCGGTCGGCCGCCAGCGAGCTCGAGCCGCTGCTGGCGGGTCTCGCGCCAGTCGGCGAGTGGCGCATCGTGCCGGCTCCAGCGCCAGCCGGTGCGCTCGAGCCAGGTCCCGGCCGGGAACGCGAGGGCGATCGGCAGCACCGCGAAGGCAATGGCAGCGGCCGGCCCGCGGCGCCATCCGGCCTGGGCAACTGTCGCCGCGAGCGCAAGCAGCAGCGAGGCGGCGGCGCCGAGAGGCGCCAGCGCGAAGCTGAACACCAGGCCGCCGGCGAGCGCTCCAGCACCTTCGAGGGCATAGGCGGAGCCGGCGCTCCCTTCACGTCGGCCTGCGCCGGCGAGGAGGGGAAAGCCGAGCCCGCCGGCGGTCGCCGCCGGAAGTACTGCGGCGACCCACAGCCACGCGGCCGACGGCGCGAGCAGGGGCTCGCCGGGTTCGACGCCCGCCAGGAGGGGCGCGGCACGGAGCAGGACGGCCCCGCCGAGGGCGGCGACGAGCACGAGCGAGGGTGCGGCCTCGCCGAGCCGTGCCCCGCCGCGAGCGGCCCCGATCCGCGCCCCCGCGGCCATTCCGGCGAGCCACACCGCGAGCACCGCGCCCCAGGCGAGCTCCGAGCCCGCCACCGCGGCCATCGCCTCGCGCAGCAGCACCGCCTGGGAGACCGCGGTCGCGAAACCGAGTGCAACGAGCGAAGGCCGGGAGGACCGCATACCGCATTGTAGGAGCGATGCGCTCGGAGGACCCGTCGTGCTCGCGGGATTCGAACTGCCGGCCGTCAGGTACCGACCTCATGGAGGGAGGTCCCTGCTACCCTTGCGGGCGGTGACGCCCGGTACGCTGTGCCGGGGCGGCGGCTGCCCGTGGCGGGGCCGCGGGAGCCGTGCGACGAGACTGGAAGGAGGAGGGCTGATGCGACGAGTGACGGCATGCCTGGGTGCGATCCTGGTTCTGACGGTGGGCGCGGTCAGCGCCGTGGACATTCACGACACGCGCCTGGTCCACGACGCCGCGGTGAGCGCGGACCACATCGCCTTCGCCTATGCGGGCGACCTCTGGGTCGCCGACCGGGACGGCGGCGACGTGAGGCGGCTGACCGCGACCCCCGGCGAGGAGACCAACCCGCGCTTCTCGCCGGACGGCTCGCTGCTCGCGTTCAGCGGCTCGTACGAGGGAAATGTCGACGTCTACGTCGTGCCGGTCGAGGGCGGCGTGCCGCGGCGCCTCACCTGGCACCCGGGTTCGGACATCGTCCAGGGCTTCACGCCCGACGGTTCCGCGGTGGTCTTCACGTCGCCGCGCTCGGTCTCCACCCGGCGCTATGTCCAGCTCTTCACGGTCGCACTTTCAGGCGGCATGCCGGAACGGATCCCGCTGCCGTTCGCATTCAAGGCGGCGATCAGCCCGGACGGGGCACATATCGCCTACGTACCCCTGCGCGAGGCCTTCCGGGAGTGGAAGAACTACCGTGGCGGTGAGACCTCGCGGATCTGGATCTACGACCGGGCGACCCGCGCCGTCGAGCAGGTTCCGCAGCCCGAGGGCCGCTGCAACGACACCGATCCGATGTGGATCGGCGACACCCTGTACTTCATCTCCGACCGCGCCGGCGAGTTCAACCTGTTCTCCTACCACTCGGCCTCACACGGGGTCACGCAGCTCACCCGGCACGAGGACTTCCCGGTCATCGACGCCAGCGCCGGCGGCGGTCGGGTGATCTACGAGCAGGCGGGCACCCTGCACCTGTGGGACCCGTCGGCGGGCTCGTCGCAGCGGGTCCCGGTCGCGTCGCGGCTGACCTCACCGAGGTCCGCCCTCGCTGGGCGAGCGGTTCCAAGTGGATCCGCGAGGCGGCGATCTCGCCCTCGGGCGCCCGCGCCGTGTTCGACTTCCGCGGCGAGATCGTCACCGTGCCCGCCGAGAAGGGCGACCCGCGGGACATCACCGACACGCCGGGCGCCAACGAGCGCTCCCCGGCGTGGTCGCCGGACGGCACCAGGATCGCGTACTTCTCCGATCAGGGCGGCGAGTACCACCTCGTAGTCGCCCCCCAGGACGGCCATGGCGAAACCCGCTCCTACGCCCTCGGTGGCAGCGGCTTTTACGAGCGGCCTCTGTTCTCGCCCGACGGGACCAAGATCGCGTACGCCGACAACTCGAGGACGCTGTATTGGATCGACCTCGCCAGCGGGAAGGTCACCCGGATCGACGCCGAGCCGCTCTACGGGCCGGTCAATACCCAGAAGCACGCCTGGTCGCCGGACTCGAAGTGGATCGTCTACACCCGCCTGACCCCGAGCTACCTTCAGCAGGTCTGCCTGTACAGCCTCGACAAGGGCACCATGTCCACGATCACCGAGGGCCTCGCCGACGTCAGCGATGCGGCCTTCGACGCATCCGGCAAGTATCTCTTTCTGGCCGCTTCCACCGACGCCGGCCCGGTCCGGGACTGGTTCTCCATGTCCAACGCGGACATGGAGCTGACCGACCAGCTCTACCTCGTGGTCCTGAAGGCAGGGACCGAGTCGCCGCTCGCCAAGGAGAGCGATGAGGAGAAGGGCAAGCCCGCGAAGGCCGAGAGCTCGGGCGACGGGGCGAAGAAGGCTCCCGGAGCGGGGGAGAAGGCGCCCGTCACCGTGGCGATCGACTTCCAGACGCTCCACGAGCGGATCGTGCCGCTGCCGCTTCCGGCCGCGGTCTACACCGACCTCCAGGTCGGCGCGGCGGGCCAGCTCTACTACCTCAAACGAACCGGCGGAGGCAACCGATTCGGTGGTGGAGCGGGGACCCTGTGCCGCTTCGACCTCGAAAAGCGTGAGGAGACCGTGCTCGCCGACGGCGTCAACGGTTTCGTGGTCACGCCGGACGGCGCCAAGGCGCTGCTGCAGCAGAAAGACACGTGGCGCATCGCCGACACCAAGGCCAAGGTCGACCCCGCAAAGGGCGCTCTCGACGTGGCGGCGATCCAGGTCCGCGTCGATCCCCGCGCCGAATGGGCGCAGATCTTCAACGAGGCGTGGCGGATCAACCGCGACTACTTCTACGACCCGGGCATGCACGGCGCCGACTGGCCGGCCATGCAAACCAAGTACGCGCAGTTCCTGCCCGACCTCGCGACCCGCTCGGACCTCGATCGCGTGATGCAGTGGATGTTCTCCGAGCTCTCGGTCGGCCACCATCGGCTCGGCGGTGGCGATGAACCCGAGGCTCCCGAGGCCATCCCAGGCGGGCTGCTCGGGGCGGACTACGACGTTGCCGACGGACGCTACCGCTTCGCCAAGGTCTACGGCGGCCTCAACTGGGACCCGGATCTGCGCTCACCGCTCACCGAGCCCGGGGTCGAGGTCACGGCCGGCGAGTACCTGTTCGCGGTCGAGGGACGGGACCTGAAGCCGCCGGAGAACCTGTTTGCCCGCTTCGAGAACACCGCCGGGCGTATCGTCGAGCTCACCGTCGGCCCCGACCCGACCGGGCGCGGCTCGCGCACGGTCAAGGTGGTGCCGATCAAGGACGAGTCGGACCTGCGCAACCGCGCCTGGGTCGAGGGCAACATCCGCAAGGTCGACCAGGCCACCGACGGCCGCGTCGCCTACGTTTACGTGCCCAACACGACCGGGCTCGGCCACACCTACTTCAAGCGCTACTTCTTCCCCCAAGCCCAGAAGGACGCGATCATCGTCGACGAGCGCCACAACGCCGGCGGCCAGGTCGCCGACTACTACATCGACATCCTCAGGCGGCCGTTCATCGCGATGTGGGCGATGCGCTACGGGGCGGACCTCAAGACGCCGCTGGCCTCAATCCAGGGGCCCAAGGTGATGCTGATCGACGAGACCGCGGGCTCGGGTGGCGACCTGCTGCCGTGGATGTTCCACAAGCTCGGGCTCGGGACGCTCGTCGGTCGGCGCACGTGGGGCGGCCTGGTCGGCATTCTCGGCTTCCCCGAGCTCATGGACGGCGGCTTCGTGACCGCGCCCAACCTCGCGATCTGGACCGAGGACGGGTGGGTCGTGGAAAGCCGGGGCGTGCCGCCGGACATCGAGGTCGAGCAGGACCCGTCCCTGGTCGAGGACGGCCACGACCCGCAGCTCGAGAAGGCGATCCAGGTCGCCCTCGAGGGCCTCGCGGAGAACCCGCCGACAAAGCTCGTGCGGCCGCCGTACCCGATCCGAGTCCGGAGGTAGCGTCCACTCGGTTGGCTGGCGGATTGGCACTTGCACGTAGGGAGGCGCTGGGAAATGCAGGCTGGTTGGCTGCAACGGCATCCTTGGAGGGCGAGATTCGTCCTGGCCTTGCTGGGCCTCGTGATCGGGATTGCGGCAGCAGAGGGGATCCTGCGGGCTCGCGGTGACTTCAAGGTCGGACTGGAAAGGGCCATCAGACTGCGGGAGCTCAACCCCAACAGCGTCCGGTACGCGTACTTCTCCGATAAGGATGCGCCGGAGCAGTCCAACCACGACTACCGGCTCGAGGTCGATGCCAACGGCTTCCTCATGCCGGGCGCACCACACGCCCAACCGGACGTCACCGTGGTGTTCCTGGGTGGTTCCACCACCGAGTGCCTGCACATGGACGACGACCATCGGTTCCCCTGCCAGGCCGGCGCCCTGCTGGAGAAGCTGACCGGCCTCAAGGTCAACTCCTACAACGGCGGAATGGCCGGTAACAACAGCCTCCACTCCCTCGATGCCCTGCTCAACAAGGTCATCCCGCTGCAGCCGAACATCGTCGTCATGATGCACAACATCAACGACCTCGTGATCTTGCTCCATGAGGGGAGCTACTGGAACACCAACCCCACTCGCGGCCCCATGGAGGTCATCGGCGGCTACCACGTGCTCCGCGCCGTCAAGGACCTGCTGATACCGAACCTGTACGAGAAGCTGAGGGCCCTCCGTCACACCACGCCGGACGAGTTTGCTCGAGCGCGGGGGAAGAAGGTCCACGTGAACGAGGCCTGGATGACTGGCCAGTTCGAAGCCAATCTGCAGATCTTCGTCGACATCTGCAGGGCGCGCGGGATCATCCCCGTGCTGATGACCCAGGAGAGCCGTTTCAAGGAGCATCCCGATCCCGAGGTGCTGGCCAGGACCAGCCTCCTCGCGACGAGCAACGGTGTCAGCTACGAGCAGTTTCGCCGGCTCCATGAGCGTTTCAACGATTCCGTTCGGGCCGTCGCGGGCCGCAATGGAGTCGAGGTCATCGACCTCGCCCGTGATGTTCCGCAGGAGCGCGAGTACATCTACGGGACGGTCCACCTGAACCAACGAGGCAGCGATCTGGTGTCCGCCGAGATCGCCGATCGTCTGGCGGTCCTACTGGAGCAGGCGAAGGCAGGCGGCGAGGAGTCGGCGGCACCCGAGGAAACGGTGCCACAGTGATCCCCTGATCTGCGCTGCGGGGCTCGCCCGCCGCTGTCGGTGGGGGCACGGGCAGCTCCCGAGCGCATTGCGATCTGGTGAGAGGTGCGGGTCAGTCTTTTTTGCCCTTGCGGTGCTTCTTGCCGTGGGCTTTGAGGTGCTCCACCGGCGCGGGGTCGGTGGGCTCGGGCACCGGCACCTGGTCTGCGATCAGCCGCAGCGGCGCCGGCTCCTTCTCGACCAGGTAGCCGAAGGTGGTGCGGAACTCGTCGATCGAGACGCCCACAGTTGCGGCCAGCTTGGCGACCTGGTGGAGGTCCTCGAAGTCGTTCCGGGTCAGCCGGATCATGTAGCTGCGCGCGATCCGGTAGCGCTCCGAGCTGACGTCGACCATGCGCACCCGCGTCTTGCCGGTCTTCGGGTCGATCATCTCGGTCAGAGGGATCGGCTTGAAGTGGTCGCCCTCGATCGTGATCAGCACCCCGCTGCCGCCCTCGTCGAGGTACTGCGCGGCGCAGAAGCCGAGGTCGCGGGTGTACTCCATGTCCATCGGAATCGGGTCCGAGCACCGCAGCTCGTAGCCGATATTCTTGGCAACCAGCGAGGTGCCCAGGCTGTACCTGCGCATGCCTTCGAGCAGCTTCTCCTTGATGATGTCCGCGAAGTTGATCTCGGCGAGACGGAGGTGGCCGTGGGCGTCGCGCTCCACGCCCTCGACCTGGGCGAGGTCCTTGGCGTCGATTGCCTCGACCAGGCCTTCGGCGAGCACGGCCACGCCGTGCGGCACGCCCATGCTCTGGCGCTTGATCATTGCCCCGAGGATGGTGTCCACCAGCTCCTGCAGCCGCACCGTTCCCATGAACTCTTCGGGGATGACGGTGAGCGCGGCTCCGGCGGCCTTGCCGATCCCGAGCGCGAGGTGGCCGACCTTGCGGCCCATGGTCACCACGAGGTACCAGCGCGAGGTGGTTTTGGCGTCCACCATGAGGTCGCGGACGATGCTGACGCCGTTGTGGCGGGCGGTCTGGAAGCCGAAGGTGTTCCCGCCGAGCGGCAGGTCAAGGTCGTTGTCGATGGTCTTGGGAACGTGCACGACCCGGATCCGGCCGCCGCTCTTCTCGTTGAGCTTGTAGGCCGAGAACGCGGTGTCGTCGCCACCGATGGTGATCAGCCGGTCGACGTTCAGGCGCAGCAGCGACGTCACGCTGCTCTCCAGTTGGGCCGCCTTCTTGGTTGGGTTGGCGCGGTTGATGCCGATGAAGGAGCCGCCGCGGAAGTGAATCCGGCTGACGTCGCGGATCGTGAGCGGCAGCACGTGGTCGACGTTGCCCTCCATGATCCAGCGGAAGCCGTCTTGGATGCCGATGACCTCGGAGCCGCCGAGGGCCGCGCGGATGGTCGCCGCGCCAATGACGCTGTTGATGCCCGGTGCGGGTCCGCCCCCGGCGAGGATGGCGAGCTTCTTGACATTGGGGTTCATGGTGTCCTCCGCTATCCTCACCTTATGGAATCATGGACCGAGAACGCTACCACAGATCCATCGTCGAGTGACGGGCGCAGCCGCATCCGAGGGTGCGGCGCCCCTCTCGCACGAGAGCGGCGGACCGGGTGGAATGAGGCGCCATCCGCCAGCGAGGCGTCACGCTGCGCTAATCTGCGATACGATCCTCGACAAGGATTGCCCCGTCGGCGGAAACCTGTCCCGTCTCCCGTAACCCACGTGTGGGTGGTGGTCGAAGCTCGCAGGAAGGGAAGGCCCCGCGGCGATTGAGCCTGAGCGACGGGGGTTTGGGTCTGGGGGTGGACCGGTTGCGGGAAGCAGCATGGATCGGACTGGTGCCGCCTGGTGAGAGCGCTGGGGCGGTGTGCTCGTTGCAACAGAGCGGCGCTCTGATCGGGGATCACGCCGCATGAGTGCGAACGACTCTGGCGGGCATCGCTCGGAATCGGACGCCCGCGAGGCGGGCGCGATCGACAACTCGACCGCAACCTCTCCCGGCGTCGAGGCTCCGTCGGGAGTACTTTCCCAGCTCATCGACCCTTGGAGCGAGATTCTGTTCGAGGGCTCGCGTGATGCCATCTTCCTCTCCGACGCGCAGTCGCGGTTCGTCGCGGTCAACCGGGCGGCTTGCGAGCTCACGGGTTTTCCCCGTGACGAGCTGCTCGCCATGTCCATCCCGGACCTCCATGAAGACGTCGACTTGGAGGCCTACCGCGGGTATCACGCGCGCATCCTGGGTGGCGAGGATGCACTGACCCGGGCAGCCATTCGCCGCAAAGACGGTCGCAAGGTCGAAGCGGAGTTTTCCAATCGCGCCGTGACGATTGCCGGGACGGCGTATATGCACACCACGGCGCGAGACGTCACCGAGCGGTGGCAGGCCGAAGAGGCGCTCGTCCGCTCGGAAGCCCGCTTCCGCGAGCTGGTGGAGAACCTCAACGACGTGGTGTACGCCGTCGGGCTGGATGGCGTCATCACCTACGTCAGCCCCGCAGTGGAGGCGGTCCTCGGTTTCACGCCCGAGGAGGTCGTCGGCAGGCCATTCAGCGACCTGGTCCATCCCGATGACGTCGGCGCCCTTCGCGTGGCGTTTGCCGAGGTCCTCGCCGGCGAGCTGAAGCCTCGCGAGTACCGGTTGCACGACCGCAGCGGGGGTTTCCGCTGGGTCAGAACGTCGAGCCGACCCCTCGTCGAAGCCGGCGCTGTCGCCGGACTGCGGGGCGTGCTCACCGACTTCTCCGAAGCCAGGGCGGCCCGGGAGGCCCTCGCGGAGTCCGAGCGGCGCTTTCGCACCACGCTCGAGAACGTGGGCCTGGTCGCGGTCGGTCTCGATAGCGCAGGCGAGGTTGCGTTTGTCAACGACTTCACCCTTGAGCTCACCGGATGGAACCGTGAGGAGGTGATCGGCTACGACTGGTTCGACCGGTTCGTGCCCGCTGAGCGCCGCGACGCGATCCGGCAGTTGTTCCGGCGTGCCGCCGAGGGAGATGATCTTCCGTCCCACGTCGAGAACCCGATCATGACCCGTGCGGGAGAGGAGCGACTGATCGAGTGGTCGAACACAGTTCTCCGCGACCGCGATGGCCGAGTCACGGGAAGTGTCAGCATCGGCGAAGACGTCACCGAACACAGACGCGCCGAGCACCAGCTCCGCACCAGCGAGCGGAGGTACCGGCTATTGTTCGAGAGCGCACCTGTGGGCATCTTCACCACGAGGTCAACGGGCGAGGTGCTGGCGGTGAACGCCGCCATGGCGCGGATGCTGGGAGCCGATTCGGTGGAGACAGCCAGGAGGCACTATATTGATCTCTCAACGCAGCTCTACGTCGATCCCTCGCGGCGGAGCGAATTCTTGCGCCAGCTTGAAGAACAGGATCTGGTGGAGGGATTCGAGTACGACGCCTACACCATCGACGGCCGCACGGTTCGTTTGAGCGTGAACGCCCGCACGGCCGGCCGCGACGAGCACGGAGCGTTCCTGATCGAAGGCTTTACGACCGACATTACCGCGCAGAGCGAGCTCGAAGCGCAGCTCAGGCATGCGCAGAAGATGGACGCCATAGGCCAGCTTGCGGGCGGGGTTGCCCACGACTTCAATAACCTGCTCCAGGCAATGCTCACCCAGGCTCAGCTCGTCGGCGCGTACATTTCGGACCCGGCTCGCCTGGCGGAGGTCGTCGAGGAACTGGAGCAGCAGGTCCAACGTGGCGCCGGCCTGACGCGCCAGCTGCTCCTGTTCTCGCGGCGAGAGGCGGCGCAGCGGCGCCCGCTCGACCTCAATGATGTGATCAGGGGACAGGCCAAGCTCCTGCGCCATCTCGTGCGCGAGAACATTGCGTTTCGGCTCGACCTTGCCGAAGGGGCTCTCCCGGTGGAAGGCGACCACGGTCAGCTCGAGCAGGTGGTCATGAACCTGGTCGTCAACGCCTCGGACGCTCTGGAGCAAGGCGGGGAGGTGGCGATCCGTTCGGGCTGGGGTGACAACGGCAGGGTCTGGCTGACCGTTGAGGACGATGGCCCCGGCGTGCCGCTTGCCCTGCGCACCAGAATCTTTGAGCCCTTCTTCACGACCAAGCCGGCTGACAAGGGCACTGGCCTCGGCCTTTCTGTCGTGCACGGCATCGTGATCCGGCACGGCGGCGGCATCGCGGTGGAGGAACGGGGCGGGGGCGGGAGTGTCTTCCGTGTGACGCTCCCGAGCCTGACGCCGCAGGATCAGGAAAACTCCGCCGAGAGGGTTGACGACCGGCAGGACCTCAAGGCGAGAACCGGACAACAGATCCTGATCGTTGAGGACGAACCGGCAGCCCGTGAGGCGCTGGCGGAGCTGCTCGACGCTCTCGGCTACAAGGCCATCGCCGTGGGCAGTGCCGAGGAGGCGGTCGCGCTGGCCGAAACGGCTGCCTTCGACGTCCTGCTCACCGATCTCGTGCTCCCTGGGGCCTCTGGTGCGGAGCTGGCAAAGCGATTGTGCGGTCGCTGGCCCGAGCTCCGGGTGATCATGATGTCAGGCTACACCGAGGACGATGTCGTGAAGCGGGGCATCGGTTCGGGAGACGTTCGGTTCCTCCAAAAACCCTTCGGCATGAAGACCCTCGCCGAGGAGCTGCGACGAGTGTTGCAGTCGAGTCGGGGCTCGGTCCGCTAGCCCGCATTATTCACCACCTCCCTATTGCGGGTGCCGATGTGCCAGCCATCACGGCCCTCTCGCGACTCGGCGCGTCGCCGCTCAATGTCTCGGCGCTGACAGGAACTTCGGCGCCCTCGTGACGTGACGTGGTGAGAAGTGCGGGCTCACCTGCCCCGTCGGCGGTGGATCCCATTCCCGTTGGAATCAGCACCGCGCGCGCAGGTGATGCCGCATTGCGTGGGGTCTACGTGCCCTCTCTGACGAGGTAGCGGTCTGCGATCTCGACCAGCCGCGCACGCCCGAAGGACGGGTCGTGACCGCCGTGGATAACCTCCGCCGGCAGCTGCCGCAGCCTCTCCATGGTGCGTACGTAGTCGTCGACGTTCGAGCCCGGGAGGGTGTCGAGCAGGGGGCCGTCGTAGACCGCGTCGCCCGACAGCAACATCCGGGTGCGGGCCTGCCATAGTCCGAGGCTGCCCGGCGAGTGCCCCGGGAGGTGCAGGACCTCGAAGGCGAGATCTCCGAGGTCGACCACGTCGCCCTCGCGGAGCACCTCGGTCGGGACGAAGGCGGGCTGCTCGAAACGCTCCGGGTCGATGCCCGGATGCGGCACGGCGGATACCAGCCACTCGGGAACCTCGTAGCCCGCTCGCTCGAGGGACGCCCTCAGCTCCGGCGAATATCGGTCCCCGCGAAGGGAGCACGGCACCGCCGCGGCGGTCTCACCGTGCGCTTCCGCAACGTGGACGGCGCGGCGCTCGAACTCGTGGAGCCCGCCGACGTGATCGACGTGGGTATGGGTCGCGACCGCCACGACGTCTCGCGACAGCAGCTCAGGGAACGCGGCTCGCAGGCTCGTGAGACCGAGCCCGCCGTCGACGACGAGGTCGCGGTCGCGGCCGCGGAGGTGCCAGATGTTGCAGCGCAGCAAGGGTGCGACGAAGGGCTCGTCGATCCGGGTCAGGCGATCGTCGACGCGGACAGCCCGAAACCACGGAGAGGCGACGCGCCAGTGCATGCGGTCATGGTCTCATGAGACGGTTGAGTGTGATTCCCTTCCTGGGTGCCCGTGCTCGCGGAAACGGGGACTTCAGATCGGGCCCATGGTCCGGGCCAAGCCCGAAGCCTCGCCAGAACGGCCGGGTAGAGGATGACCCATACCGGCATGGCCAGGAGGACCAGACGGTCACCCTGGAAATAGCTTGCCGCAGTGCCGAGCAGCAGGGAGAGGTTGAGCACGGCCAGGTGGAGCAGGACACTCCGACCCGGTCCTCCGTCGGCGGGGGCCGCCAGGGCGAGCAGCGTGAGCGGGAAGAACGAGAGATGGAGCCACGAGTAGAGCCGGTTCATCGTCCCGGACAGCGCGGTCAGGCGGCTCTCCGTCGCCGGTTCGTGGACCACGGACTCAGGCGAGCGGGTGAAGCTCGAGGCACTCCGCCAGTTCATGTCCCAGGAGAGTTTCTTTGCGGCGCGGATGGTCGCTGAGGGATGCTCGGCGAGGAATCGGAGCTCCTCCGACGGCGTGGGGTACTCCTCTCGTGCCTTCAGCGCCCTGCTGTCGCGGTAGGAGATGAAGCCGCGTGTGGCGGCGAAACCATAGACAGCGGGAAAGACGCGTTCCTCGAAAGCGTTCCGGACGGCCACCGAGAACACGGCTTTTCCGGTCACAGCACGAGTCAAGGCCAGCTGTCCGAGCACCGGGCCGCACAGAGCGAGCAGCAGAATCGTCCTCGTTCTCACGGTCCGCCGGCTCCCATCGCTGCCCTGACGGATGAGCGTCGGGCGAGCCGCACTCCTCGCCAACGACCACAATGTCGCCGCGACCACGAGCAGCCAGTACGGCAGAAAGGCCGGCTTGGTGCACGTTGCGAGGGACAGGGAGAGTCCCGCTCCGAGCTCGTCCCAGATCGAACGCCTCCCCGCCGCGTGAACACGAACAAGCAGGACCAGATGGACCGAAAGCAGAAAAATCGCCAGCGTCTCAGTCAGAGCGTGGAACGCGATCAGTCCGAAGCTGAGGTTGGTGGCCAGAAGACCGGTCGCGAGCGCGGCTCCCCGCGAGCTGCCGCTGAGCTTTCGAGCGGCGACGAACACGAGGCCGGTCGAGACGCCGTTCAGGGCGAGCTGAAGAGCCACGATGCCGACGTCGCCGACAATCGTCCTCAGGCTCAGGAACAACGGGTACATGAACGGTCGAAGGGTGAAGAGCCTGAGGTTGACGTCGGCGCCTCCACCACTCAGCCAGTTCGCCAGGGCGAGATAGCCCCGGCTGTCCACCGTTGAGAAGATGACCTGCCGGTAGCCGGAGGGGATGCCCAACCACGCCGCGATCGAGAGTGCGAAGCCGAGCTGTGCGACCGCCAGCACGAGTGCGGGGCGCAGCCCGCCAGCACGCGCCACTGGCCGGCGCTCGCGACCGAACGGGGATGCCGTCGGGCCATTCATGAGATGTCCGCCACAGAGTACATCGCGGAGCGGCGCGAGTGAGACGGCGCTCCGGCGACGACCCTGACGATGGCTGCTTCTGGTCCGAGCGGGAGCCCGGTTCGGGATTCACTCTCGTTGAAGCGTTGGCAGAACAGAGACATACGGCCTGCACTGCTCTGTGGTTCAGTCGGACTGCCCGCCGCCCCAGCGCTGGGCGACATAGTCCTCGAGCAGCGCGATGAATCGCCCGGCGAGCTCCTCGGACGTGCCCTGAAGGGTCGCGAACGGGCGGCCGTCGACGAACACGGGACAGCGCGGGGACTCTCCGGTTCCGGGCAGGCTGATCCCGATGTCGGCCGATTTCGACTCTCCGGGGCCGTTGACGATGCAGCCCATGACGGCGAGCTTGAGGTCTTCGACGCCCGGGTAGCGCTGCTGCCACGACGGCATCTGTGCCTTGACGTGGCCCTCAACCCGCTCCGCCAGCTCCTGGAAGGTCGTCGAGGTCGTACGCCCGCAGCCCGGGCAGGCGGTCACCGAGGGGGAGAACGAGCGCAGGCCGAGTGCCTGGAGCATCTCACAGGCGGCCCAGACCTCCTCGCGGCGGTCGCCGCCGGGACGGGGTGTGAGCGAAACACGGATGGTGTCGCCGATGCCCTCGGCGAGCAGCACGCCGATCGCGATCGACGACCACACCAGGCCCTTGGTGCCCATGCCGGCCTCGGTGAGCCCGAGGTGGAGCGGCTGCGACGTGCGTCCGGCGAGCTCGCGATAGACGGTGATCAGGTGCTCGGGCTTCGAGAGCTTGCACGAGATCACGATGCGGTCCGGGGTGAGGCCGGCCTCAAGGGCGAGCTCTGTGGACTGCAGGGCGGAGAGCACCATGCACTGGTCGATGATGTCGTCGGAGGTTCGCCCGAGCTCCCGGTCGGTGTTCTCCTGCATCCTGGCCGTCACGAGGTCCTGGTCGAGGGAGCCGCCATTGACCCCGATCCGCACCGCCGCGCCGTTGTCGCGAGCGATGGCGCAGATCGTGGTGAAGTTCGCGTCGCGGCGGTCGCCTTTGCCGACGTTGCCGGGGTTGATGCGGTACTTGGCGAGCGCGGACGCGCACGCCGGATGGCGCTGGAGCAGAGTGTGGCCGTTGTAGTGGAAGTCGCCGACCAGCGGGACCGTGCAGCCCGCGTCGTCGAGCCGGCGCCTGATTTCAGGAACCGCCGCCGCGGCCTCGGGGACGTTGACCGTGATCCGCACCAGCTCGGAGCCGGCGCGCGCGAGCTCGAACACCTGGCGGGTGGTCGCCTCGACGTCCGCGGTGTCGGTGTTGGTCATCGACTGGACGACGACCGGGCGGCCGCCGCCGACCACCACGCCGCCGACCTCGACCGGGATCGTCTCGCGTCGTGTCACAGGCGCCATCGGGACCCTCCGTGAGCTGGAAACGACGGTCGGCATGCGGAAATGCCGTCCGCCCGTCGTCCAGGAGAGGATACACGGGCATGGGGTGGCACTCGGGGGGCCAGGGCAGGTAATGTGGTCGCCGACGGAGCCGTGCCCATCCCTTCCGAGACCTCGCCTTCACCGACGGCGGGGACGAGGCCGGAGAGCCTCATCCTCGTCACCGTCGACTCGCTGCGCTTCGATGCGCTCGGGTGCAACGGGGCATCGGCGATCGCGACGCCACGAGCGGATCGTCTCGCGGCCCGCGGGGTACGCTTCACTCAGGCGATCGCCAACGGGCCGCGGACCCAGGCCTCGTTCCCTTCGATCTTGTGCTCGCTCTACCCGCTGGTGGCCGGTGAGCGGGAGGGGCTGCCTCGTGGGGCGGCGACCCTGGCCGAGACGCTTCGCGACGCGGGCTTCGCGACCGCGGGGTTCAACCCCTCGAATCCGTTCCTCACCCGGGAGACCGGCTACGACCGCGGTTTCGAGCACTTCGTCGACTTCTGGGACGTCCACCCGCGGCGAGGGCACGGCGGGGAGCGCCGCGGCCTGCGGTCGCTGCGAGGGCGGCTGCACGACGCGGTCGGTCGGCGCAGCCTCGGCGTGCTGATGCTCTACCAAGCCGCGGTGCAGGCCGAGGGCGGGCAGTACCTGACCGGCGAGACGGTGGTCGAGCGAGGACTTGCCTGGGCGCGCCGGTGTCGCGGCCGGTTCTTCCTCTGGCTGCACTTGATGGACGTCCACTTCCCCTACCACCCCCTGCCTGGCACGCGACGGCTCTCTGACCGGGTGCGGTGGCTGCTGGCGATGGCGGCGATGGCGGCGGGGCGGCCGGCACGTGGGCTCGCTGAGCTACGCCGACTCTACGACCGTCGGGTGGAGCACGTCGACCGGGTGATCGGGCAGCTGCTCGACGGGATGCGCGCGGCGGGGCTCGACGAGCGGACCGTGGTCGTGCTCGGCTCCGACCACGGCGAACGCTTCGGCGAGCACGGCGGCTTCGCACACGGCCCGGACGTCTACGAGGAGCTGCTCAGGGTCCCGCTCATCATGTCCGGCCCGGGTGTTGCGCAGGGACACAGGGTCGACGAGCAGATCGGCCTGATCGACCTCGCGCCGACGCTGCTCGAGCTGGTCGGAGTCGAGGAGCCGGGCAGCTTCGAAGGCTGGGGCTTCGCCGGGATGGTTCGTGGCGAGCCGGTCACCGGGCGGCCGTGGGTGTTCAGCGAGAGTGTGCACGCCGGCGGGCGGGCGAGCCGGATGGGGGAGCCCGACCGGTACCGTGTCGTCGCCTGCCGGACGCCGAGCTTCAAGTACATCCGAGATGATGAAGGCCCCCGCACCGAGCTCTACGACCTCACGGCCGACCCCGGAGAGCGCACCAACCTGGTCGAGCGCGATCCTGAGAGGGCTGCGGCGATGGCCGAGCTGGTCTCGGCTCACGACCTCGAGATCGAGCTCAGGAGCGAGCATTTCGCGGGTGATCGTGAGCAGGGAATCGCCGCCGGCGATGCCGAGGTCCGACGTCGGCTCGCGGCCCTGGGCTACCTGTGAGGGGCCCCGGCAGCGACTGCGAGCGACCACGGGGGACGGGCTCCACCCCGACCCTGGCCCTGCGGGGGGCGACCTGGACGACGTTTGGGATGGGCGTCCAGCGGGCGGCTCAGACCGCGGCTCTGATCTTGCTCGCGCGGCTGCTCTCGCCCGACGACTTCGGCTTGGTCGCCATCGCGGGCCTGTTCCTGAGCTTGGCCAACCGCGCCAAGTCGCTCGGCCTTCAGACCGCGCTCGTACAGCATCGCGACCAGCCGGTTTCGGCGGCGAACACGATCTTCTGGATGAGCGCTGGACTGACCGTATTGACGGTGCTGGTGATCGTGATTGCATCACCACTGGCCTCGGTGTGGTTTGCCGATCCCCGCGCGGCCTCGGTGCTGTCGGTGATGGCGCTGCGGCTGCTGCCGCAGGCCGCAGCCGCGGTGCCGTCGACGCTCGCGGTGCGCCGGCTCGACTTTCGCCTCCAGGCCCTGATCACGGTGGCCGAGGGCCTCGTCACCGCGGCGGTCTCGATCGTGCTTGCGGTCCTTGGCTGGGGGGTGTGGGCGCTGGTCACAGGCTCGCTGGCGGGCGCGGTCGCGTCTGCGGTCCTGTGGTGGATCCGGCCGCCGTGGCGGGTGAGATTCGAGATTGACCGTCGGGTCGCCCGTCAGCTCGTGCACTCCGCGGTCGAGATCTGGTCCGCGGCCAACCTGGCCTACGCGATCGACTCTGCGAACCGGCTGCTGATCGGACGCTTTCTCGGCGTCGCACAGCTCGGGATCTATGAGGTGACCTCACGATTGGTCCACGTGCCGCTGCAGAGCGTGCTTGGAGTCGCCGAGAGGATCGCGTTGCCGGCGTTCTGCCGCGAGGCGGACGACCTCGAGCGACTCGGTCGTTGGCTGCTTCGGCTGACGACCTTTCTGACGGTGCTGTCGGCTCTCGCAGCGGCGACGCTCTTCTTCTACGCTCACGCCCTGGTGCCGGTGCTGTTCGGCGAACGGTGGCTGGCTGTCGTCGGCACGGTCCGAGCCCTCGCGGTGCTCGCCCTGCTGATGCCCATGCAGTCCCTCGCCCCGATCTACATCGCGACCGGTCGCACCGGGCTGCTGCTGCGCTTCACGGCGGTACGTGCGCTGGTGACGGTCGCGGGCCTGCTCGCCGCGGCGCAGGTCGGCCTGGTCGCGGTGTGTGCGGTGGAGTCGGCTGCGGCGGCGGTGTTCGTGCCGGTCAACCTCTACCTGGTGTCGCGGATGGTCCCGATCAGCCGGCGCGAGCTCGGCCGAGCGGCAGCCGTTCCGGCCGCCGGACTGGCGGCGTTCTGCGCGGTCGCACTGCTCGCGGGGCGATTCCTGGAGGCCGCTGCGGCCTGGCCGGTATGGACCCACCTTCTGCTGCCGCTGCCAGCGATTGCGGCGTTCGCCTTTGCGGTGCTCGCAGTCAGACCGCGGATCGTTGCCGAGGCGCGCGAGGTGCTGGGAGTGGCGGTCGGCGCAGCGACGTACGACTAACAGCTACTCCGGCGGAAACAGCCGGGGCGGGAGGCTGCGGCCGACCATCCGCTGGCAGGCCTCGAGGTCGCGCGCGGTCCAGTCGAAGCGGACGTTGAGCCCGTCGCGGGCGAGGGTCGCGACGGCGTCGTCGAGATCCTGCTTGTAGACCGGGAACTGCGCCGTGGCCTCGGTCGGCTCCGAGTAGCCGCCGGGCGCGGTCGACGACGTCAAGGTCAGGATCACGCCACCGCCATAGCGTCCGATGAGCTCCCGGTTGGTCTCGAAGGACTCCCGGGTCTGCAGCCACAGGATGCCGTCGAACAGGATGCGGTCAAGCGCGATGTTGAGCTCGTACTCCTCGTCGCTCATGCGCGACTCCTGGATGACGCTCGAGCCCAGGAAGCGCCCCTTGACGCGCGGTGTGCCGATGATCGAAAAGCCGTGGCCCCAGGTCGTCTTGAGGTGCCGATCGAGAAGGTAGAGGACGATTTCCTCCTTACGCCAGTCGAACAGGCCCTTGAGGAAGGCGCCGGCGACGTGGCGTACTCCGGCCTCGCGGGCGCGGTCGAAGGAGTCGAGCCTGAAGGCCTGGTTCCCCTTGGGGCCGCGGCGCGTGTGCAGGCGGCCGTACTGGGTCGAATCGAAGGTCTCCAGCCAGGCCAGGAAGCAGTCGAGGCCCGCCCCCCGAAGCTGGCGGAATGAGGCCGTGTCGACTGGCGGGATGTTGCTGGTGATCATGCCCCCGCCGTTGCTCGACAGGGTGTTCCGCAGGATCTCGAAGTAGCGGGCGGCGCCTTCTACCTGAAAGCGCTGGTCGGCGAGGCTGAAGGGTTCCTCGTGGACGTACAGGCAGGGGTCCTGGCTCGACACCAGCTCGATGCTGCGGTAGCCGAGACCGACCAGCGTCTCGACCTCGTGCTGGAATCCGCTCGGAGAGAGGCGAACACCGTTTCCGGTCGAAAAGTCGCAGTACGCGCACGTGTTCTCGCAGATGCTCGAGAAGTAGAGCGGCGGCAGCAGTAGGACCCGATCATCGTGTGGTCGCGGGTAGCGCGCAGCGAGCTCGGTCACCTCCCTCGCATTGGCCGGCTCCGAGATTCCGTTGACCAGGGAGAGGATCTCGCCATCCGCCAGCGAATCTCCGGCCGCCGCCTTTTCGAGGAGAGCCGATACTTCCCTCGGCCCGATGCGGGGGCCGGTGTCGATGCGGGAGGCCAGCTCGAGGATATCTGGAAGGTGTTCGCTGAACATGGACCGTCCTTGGCGCACATGGTAGCAAATGGGCTCAACTCGGGCAGTACCTGGCATCACGGGAGGTGCCGGGCGGCTCGTCCTGCGTGATAGCCTGACGCCAATGACGCGGTACAGGCAGGGGGGACGCCCGGCGGGAGAACCGCCACGCGGTCCGGGGTACCTGGTGGGCAGGCCGGCGGCCAGGTTGGCACGAAAGGGGCGGCGCTGATGCGGGGGGCGCTCGAGCTGGCTGCACTGGTTCGGCGCCAGTGGTGGGCGCCCGACCGGATCGAGCGCTATCGACTGCGCCGGCTCCGGCGCCTGCTGCACCACACCTGCGAAAACGTCCCGTTCTACCGGCGCCTGTATGCCGAAGCGGGGGTCTCGCCCGACTCGATTGTTTCGGTCGGTGACCTCGCCCGCCTGCCGATCGTGCGCCGCGAGCAGATCCAGCTCCTCGGGGCCGAGCTCCTCGCCGGGGACGCCGACTTGTCGCGCTGCGTGCGCTCGAGCACCAGCGGCTCGACCGGCGTCCCGCTCGAGATCGTGTCCAGCTCCGCGGACCGGGCGGTCTTCAACCCGTCCTTCTTCCGCGTCTACCTCGGCGCCGGGCTCAAGCCATGGCACCGCCTGACCTACTTCCAGGCCAGGCGGGAGCGGTTGGGCGCGCGCTCGTGGTACGAGGGCTTCGGCCTGTACCGCCGCCAGATGCTGTCCACCCATGACAAGCCCGCGACCTGGGTCGAGGCGATCCGACGCTGGCGACCCTACCTCATCCATGGGTACTCGCTGACCCTCAAGTTGCTCGCCGAAGCGGCTTTGGTGTGCGGCGACCCGGATCTGCACGTGCCCCTGGTGGTGAGCACCTCGGGCATCCTCGATCCGGCCGGCCGCGAGCTGCTGACGACGGCGCTGGGCTGCCGGGTGGTCGACATCTATGCCTCGGAGGAGGCGGGCTCGGTGATCGCCTGGGAGTGTCCCGAGTGCGAGGCCTACCACCTCAGCAGCGACACGGTGGTGACGGAGCTGCTCCACGAGGGACGCCCGGCGCGGCCTGGCGAGGACGCCGACGTGGTGGTCACGAACCTCTCGAACTTCACCATGCCCTTCATCCGCTACGACCAGGGCGACGTCGTGCGGGTGTCGGAGCGCGTCCCGGTGTGCGGCCGAGGGCTGCCCTTGATCGAGGAGGTGCGCGGCCGCTCCGGCGATTACGTCCTGCTTGCCTCGGGCCGCAAGCTCAGCCCCCACCCGTTCTTCCTCGTCCTTGACCACGCCATGGGTGTCGGTCGATGGCAGGTCGTCCAGGAGTCCCTCGACCGGGTCGTCGTTCGGACAACGGTTGCTCGCGACGCGGGCGCGGCGGACGTGGACGGGATCCGGGCAGGGATCCGTGCGCTGGTCGGCGAAAACGTCTGGGTCGAGGTCGAGGTCGTCGAGCGGCTTCGCCGCGACCCTGCACAGAAGCTCCGCTCGGTGATCTCGAAGCTGGCGGAAGCGCAAACGGATCGTGAACCACAGAGTCACAGAGGCACAGAGCCCCCGCCCTCCCGTTGAACTCCGACCGAGCCGAGCGCCTCTGCGCTCGGCTCGGTCGAACGTCATGGTGCGGGCGGCTCTGTGTCTCTCTGTGCCTCTGTGCCTCTGTGGTTTGTCTTCTTCGGCTTTTCGAGGGTGGCGCGGACGGCCTCGGGGACGGAGACGATCCGGCGCAGCAGCAGCATCGCCATCGCCGGCGGCACCTCGAGGAGTCGGAATCCCGCCGCACGCCGGTGGCGCAACAGCCGCGCCCAGTCGAGCAGCGTCCGCCCTAGAGTCGCCGCGACCACGCCTGGCACGCCGGCGCGCACGAAGCCGGCCCAGCGCAGGTCCGGGTCGAGCCGCCGCGCCTCGACGAAGCTGCGGCCGTACCGCCGCGCCCGGGCGAGGAGCTTCGCCCGGTCGACGTCGGGACGGTGCTCGATCGCGAGCTCGGGGTCGTAGAGCAGGGTGGCCCCGCGTCGGTGGAGCCCCTCGGCGAACAGGGTGTCCGCGTTGGGCGCGAGGCGCGGGTCGAACCGAACCTGGTCGAAGAGCGCCCTGCGCAGGCCCATGTTGCAGCTCGGCAGGGTCCGGACCTCGCGCCGCGCCAGGCCCTGGTACTCGCCGAAGTCCGCGATCCCCGTCAGGCGCCGCCAGAAGCTGCCGCGGTGGATGATGCGGCCGCCGACGACCCGCCCAGGGTCGACCGCGAGGCGGTCGACCACGGCTCCCAGCCACCCGGGCGGGGCGATGCAGTCGGAGTCGAGAAAGGCCACGACCTCGCCGGTGGAGGCGTCGACGCCGCAGTTGCGGGCAATCTCGGCGCCCTCGTTTGCCTTCGTGACGAGGCGGACGTCGGGGTGCTCCCGCCGGACGGCGTCGGAGGTGCCGTCGGTGCTGCCGTCGTCGACCACCAGGACCTCGAACGCGGGCGCGGGGTAGGTCTGGCAGGCGAGCGAGGCGAGGCAGGCGCGGAGGTTGCCGAGGTCGTTGCATGTCGCGACGATCACGCTGACACGTTGGTCTCCGGGCTCGCGGGGCGCCTGGGCGCCCGCGCCGGTCATGCGCGCCCTCGCGCCAGCGCGGCGAAGTCGTCCGCGATCAGGCGCCCGGCGACCTCGGAGCGGGCGGTTTGTTCCGGGATGACCCGGCGCAGCTGTTCGCGCACCTCACCGGCACTCTCCCGGAGGTGGTCGAAGGCATGCCACAGGCGGCCCGGCGAGAGCCCGGTGATCGGCAGCACGAACGCGCCGAGGCCGAGCTGCGCCATAATCCCGTCGGTCTTGGGCTGGTAGCTGATCGCGAGCGTCGGCACCCCGAGCGACAGGGCGAAGATGTTGGAGTGCATGCGGGTCCCGACGAAGAAGTCCATCCGGCCGCACAGCCATTTGACCTGCGGTGCGGAGAGCTCGTGCTCGACCACCCGAGCGCGATCAGTGCGGGTCATCAGGCCCGCCACCTCGCGCGCGGCGCGCCGGTCGTCGTCGTGCTGGCGGACCGCCGTCACCTGGGGGACGAAGACGACCTCGCCGTCGCACTCCTGGACGAGCCGGTCCGCGAACGCGGCCATGGTCCGCTGGTAGTCGAGCTGCTGTGCAGGGTCGCGGAACCAGCGCCGGACGGTCATCCCCACCCGCAGGGAGGCGCTACTCGTCGCCAGCCCGAGACCCGCGTCCGGCTCTGCGGCGGGGAGCAGGAATGCCGCGTCCGCCGCCTCCCGTACAGGGACCTTCAGCTCCCAACCGGCGAGGAGGTCCCGGGACACCTCCTCGCGGACCTCGACCAGGCGCACCGCGCTCAGTGCGAGACGGACTATCCGGGCTTGATAGCCGGCGGCGAAGGGTCCGATCGACTGCGCCCACAGGTAGACCGGCTTGCCGAGCAATGCCGCCAGCCGAAAGCTGTGCAGGTGGATGAGCAGCATGACATTGCCGTGAATGCGGGAGGTCGTGTAGAGGTAGCCGCCTCCAGCGGCGATGACGAGGTCGGAAGCGGCGTAGACCCGGAGCAGGCGACGCAGCCCTCCCGGCACCGGTAGGTCCCACCGCAGGAGTCGCCACGCGCTCACCCACAGAAAGCTCAGCGGCACCAGCACGATCAGGAAGTAGAGGCAGCGCAGACGGGGCCCCCCGGGCCCCGCGTCCTTGAGCGAGTGGAACGACGGCTCGACCCGGACCGGGTATGCCGTAGCGTCGTCGAAGTGGTCGGCGGAGGAGAGCGCGATCTCGGCGTCCTCGAGGCCTGACGTGCCGTGCAGGCACTCGATCATCCCGAGGACGATCGCGGCGTCGCCAGCGTTGCGGGCACTGTAGACGTTGGTGACGAGGACGCGGGTCATCGTCCTCCCGCCCCGATCATGGCTTCGCGGCGCGGCGCCTGAATCGCCGCCTCGCGGTCGCTGCAAGCATCCTCGGGAGGTCCTTCTCGATCTCCCACCGCGTCCGCGTGTAGGGCGGGCAGGTCGCGCAGCGGCCGCCGATGAGGTCGCGGCGGCGGTAGGCGAGGTTGGCATCTTCGAAGTAGATCTCGAACGGCGCCGCCTCCCGGCAGCTCCCGACGGCGCGGCTGTGGGGGCAGTAGTAGACCGTGCCGTCGTGGCCGAGCAGCAGCCCGCCCATTGCGTAGTAGCACGACAGGCTGCGCGGGCGGATGCCCTCGAGGACGTCGGCGAGCTCGCGGTACTTGACCGCCGACGGTGCACCCTGCGCCGGGTCGTCGGCGACCTCGCGCAGGAAGCCGGTCAGCTCACCCTGCCGGGCCTCGGGGATGAAGGCTCCATCGAGGCCCTGGGTCCGGAAGCGCTCACGCTGCTCGCCGACCACGAAGGCGACCGGGATCTGTCGCTCGGCCGCCCAGCCGCACAGGTCACGGACGGTCGCGAGGTTGTCCGCGAGCAGCACGCAGTTGAAGGAGAAGTTCAGGCGACCCTCGCGGCGCAGCTTCGTGAGGGCCTCGACCGTGCGCTCGATGCGGGCGAAGGCGCGATCGACGCCGTAGATCCGGTCGAGCTCTTCGCCCGCGCCGTGCACCGAGACGCAGACGTCGAACAGCACACCGGACTCACGGCACCGGTCGGCGAGCACCGGGAGCATAGCCTCCGCCCGTCGGTGGAGGAGCCCGTTGGTGGTCAGGCTGAAGCGCTTGAGACGGGAGCACCGCGCCGGGAAGGCCGCGACCAGTTCGGGGAGGTCGTCGCGAAGGAACGGCTCGCCGCCGCTCATGCCGACGTACTCCATCTTGGCGAACAGGCGGTCGGACAGGATCCGGGACAGCTCGTCCGGGCTGAGGTCGTCGCCGGCCGCGGACCCTTCCTTCCAGATCCCACACATGATGCAGCGGGCGTTGCAGCGGTGAGTGGACAGGTAGTGCATCGCGCGCGGCAGCGGCGGCCGGTTGCGGAAGGGCTCGACGAGGCGATAGCGGAGGTAGACCGCGAGAGCTTCCGCGCCGAGGGCGAGCGTCGAGCGGAGCCCGCGGCGCTCGCTCATGTCTCGGCGGTCGAGGCGCGCGGACGCCGGGCCCGACGCCACGGAACCAGCCGTTTGGCGAGCTTCGCCGCGAGCATTCTCGCGCCGATGCCGGCCGGGATGGCGATCAGGTGGGTGCCGATGTTGACCGAGGCCATGTAGATCAGCTCGTAGAAGCGATTCGGCGGCAGCTTGATGAGGCGGCGGACGAGCGGCTTCAGCCACGGACACCAGACGACGAGAGGGAAGAACTTGTGCAGGTTCTCGATCTGGCGCTTCTCGGACTCATCGGCATGATGGAGCGCGGTGGCGAAGCCGAAGCCGCTTCCGGTGGCGAGCCGGTCGAGATTGTCCTCCTGGAGGACGCCGAGCTCGTTGGCGATCTGGTGAATCTCGGTGCCGGGGAAGGCCTGCAGGACCGCGGCCGAGGCGTAGCTCGGGCGCACCTTGTGGTTGAGCTCGACAGTCTCCCAGTCCTCCTTGAGGCCGCCACCGGGCAGGGCGAGGATGTTGGCGGTCACCAGCCGTATGCCGCTGCGGCGGATGATCTCCCCCGCTCGGAGGATCTGCTCGTCGCTCATCTTGCGCTTCAGGACCGTGTTGCGCAGATGCTCGTTGCCGGCCTCGATGCCCATCATCATGCGGTGGCAGCCGGCGTCCTTGAGCGCCCGTACCACGTCCTCGCGGACCACGTTGGCGCGCACCAGGCAGGTGAAGGGGAGGCCGATCTCCTCACGGTATCGCGCCGCGAACTCCTTGACCCACTCCGGCGAGAGGATGAAGACATCGTCCATGAAACGGATGAAGCGGCAGCCCTGGGCCTTGAGCTCGGCGAGCTCGATCATGACGTGGTCGACACTGCGCCGGCGGACCACGTGGCCCTTGCCCTCGTAGAGCTTGTGGTAGACGTGGTTGTAGCAGTAGGTGCAGGAGTAGGGGCAGCCCCGTCCGGTCATCACGATGGCATACAGGTGCGGTGCGAAGCCGGCTCCGTTGAACAGTGAGCGGTCGGGCGGCGGCAGCTCATCGAGGTCTTCGACCAGGGGCCGGACAGGATTGCGGTGGATCTCGCCGCCGTCCTTGACCCAGAGGTTGGCGATCGAGGTCGCCGGCCGACTCTCGGCGCGGGCCGAAACCAGGTCGAGCATCGGGTGCTCGCCCTCGCCGACGCACACCGCGTCGACTCCGTCCTCCTCGATCATCTCGGGAAAGTACGTCGGATGGGGGCCGCCGAATACGGAGAAGACCTGGGGGTGGCGCTGCTTGATTGTCCGGTTGAGGTCGAGGTAGACGCGCGAGGAGGCGGTCATCGTGCTGTAGGCGAGCACGACGTCGTCGCCGGCGGCGAGCCGCTGCTCGACGGCCTCGACCTCCGCCGAGACGGCCTCGCTCTCGAATCCGTGCTGGCGCAGCACCGCGGCGATGTTCATCACGCCGGGGTACTGGCTGTGCTCCCTCTCGAGCTGATGGATCGGCCAGATCACACGCATGGTAACTCCATGATAGCGGTAACGTGGGTGACCACGTACTCGCGCAGGCGAGGTGAGGCCAATAAGGGGCCGGCGAGTCCGCGGATGGTCTTGAGCTCGAGCTCGATCATACTCAAACCGGACTGCGCACAATGGCCGAGAAACGTCGCGACGGTCATTTCGTTCAACGACCACAGCTGGTCGATCGTGCCGGCGCTGTCGATCCGGCGGGCCTGGCTGGGAGTCACCCAGGATCCGGTTCGGGCTGTGGCGCTGCGATGGAGCCCCCGCCACAACTCGAGGATCTCTCGCTCGGGCAGCAGCATGTGTACCCACGGGATCGCGACATGCTGGAACAGGTGTGCGCCCCACGGCGAACGGTAGGGCGGGAAGGTCACGACGATACGGCCTCCGGGCCGCAACACCCGACGGCACTCGGCGAGCACCGCGGCGGGTTCTGCGACGTGCTCGATCGTCTCGAGCAGTAGCACGACGTCCCGAGAGTCGTCCGCCAGCGGCAGCCGCACAGCCGAGCCGACCGCGAAGCGAGTCCCGCCGACGCTCGCGTGCCGGGCCATGGTGCGCGCCCGGACGAGCTTCTCCGGGTCGAGGTCGATGCCGACGACATCGCGGGCGCCGGCGGCCGCAGCTGCCACTGTCTTGTCGCCGAGCCCACAGCCGACGTCCGCCACGTCGCGGCCCGCCATCGTGATCGCAGGACGCAGCGCTGCGACCCGTGCGGAGGCGGCGGGCAGCCGCCGGGCGAGGAAGGCCTCGGGATCGCGGCGGTCTTCGATCTCCGGTGTCGGCAGCAACCACCGCACCGGAGGGGCGAGGAAGACCGCGTTGAGCAGCCGCGCCAGCATCAGCCGGTTCCGGGCGCGGCCCGCAGGGTCTCATAGAGATCGGCGAGGCGCTGTGCGTGGGCCTGAGCCGTATAGCGTTCGAGAAAACGCCTGCGTGCCGCCCGCCCCATCCCGGTAGCCCGCTCGGGCTCATTGAGCAGTCTGAGCAACGCGGCCGCGAGCCCGTCCACGTCGGCGCGTTCGACGAGCGTGCCGGTGACGCCGTCTTCGACCAGCTCGGGAAGCCCTCCGATCCGAGTGGCAACCACCGAGAGGCCGTGCGCCATGGCCTCGAGCACGGCGACCGGACAGTTCTCCATCCACAGGGTCGGCAGGACGAAGATGCCCGCCTCGCGGTAGCGCCCTGCGAGCTCGTTGGCTTGGAGCGGACCGGTCCACACAACACGCCCCTCAAGCCCGAGTCGCTTGGTAAGGTCGACGAGCCGAGGCTGCTCGGGTCCCTCGCCGGCAATCTCGAGGCGCACCTGCGGACGACGCTCGGCGACCATCGCCAGGGAGCGCAGCAGGACATCGACACCCTTTTCCGGACCGAGGCGGCCGGCGAAGAGCACGCGGTCGGGGTTGCGCAAGGGCTCCAACGCCCCGGAGGGTTCCCGGGCGAAGTTCGCGATGTGGACGACGTGAGGGGCGTGCAGGTTGCGTCGCAGCCAGCCCGCGAGATGCGCCGACGGCGCGATGAACAGATCGACCCAAGCGCACAGCATGTGGCGGTGTGTGGCGATCTTGAGCCACCTCAGGGTGTTGTAGGGCCTCCACGCCCAGCCCCGGCGCGAGGCGAGGCAGTCGAGTGCCAGGCAGCGGGCGCCAAACCCTGTCTCGCACGGGGCGCCGTCGGGGGTGATCATCCACTTGCGGGGGCACACGAGGTGGTAGTCGTGGACCGTCATCGCGACCGGGATGCCGGCCTCTCGGGCGGCGTGCAATGGGACTGGGGAGAGACGCATCCACAGGTTGTGGGCGTGGACGACGTCCGGACGGCGGTTGCGGAGGAGCTCCGCCAGGTCACTTGCATAGCCGAGGCCGGCCCAGCGCGTGACGTGGTTCCGGACCGGTCCGCCGGGACGCGCTGGCGTGAACAGCTCGCACTCGACGCCGAGCGGAGCGAGGGCCTCTCCGAGCTGCAGCAGGTAGCTCCTGACGCCGCTCATTCCAATCACGTCGTCGGTCAGGTGGAGGACCCTCACGGAACCCTCCGGGCAGGACCGCGGCCGTGGCTCTCGCCGCCGGTCGGATCGGCGACGCAGGCCCGGAAGAGCCGGTCGAAGCGCTCGGCGATGCTCGCCCAGCTGAACTGTGTCTCGACGATCCGGCGCCCGACCTCGACGGTGTGCCGACGCAGCGCCTCGTCGCCGAGCAGCTTCAGGCACTGTCGCGCGAGATCCTCCGGATCCCCTGGGCGAGCGAGCAGACCCGTCTCGCCGTCGCGGATGATGTCGGGGATGCCTCCGACCCGGGACCCCACGACCGGAGTGCCGCTGGCCAGTGCCTCGAGGAGTACGACCCCGAGCCCTTCGACCTGGACCGACGGCAGCACCACCAGGTCGGCCGAGGCCAGAAAGCTGGGGACCTCGGCGTGGGAGATCCGGCCCGCGAACCGGACGTACTCGTTGAGAGCAGAGGCTGCGACGACGCTTCGGATCGCCGGCTCCTCAGGGCCGAACCCGACCAGGACAAGACGTGCTCGGGGAAGGTGGCTCAAGATCTCGGGCATGGCCGCCACCAGGTGGGGGATGCCCTTGTGCTCGGAGAAGCGGCCGATGAAGAGAAGCTGCGGCTCGCCTCCGCCGAGCCGTTCGCGAATCTCGGCGGAGGCGAGGTGCTTTCCGTAGCACTCGGGGTGGACCCCCATCGGGACCACTTCGGAGCGCATGCCCGGGTGGATCCGCGTAATCCGGCTGCGGGTGCCGTTGCTGTTCACCGTGCAGGTGTGGCAACGCGCGAGCACGAACCGGTTGACCGTCTGGAAGAGGAGGTTGTCGAGGTAGACGTCGCTGCCGTGCGCGCTGACCACGATCGGTCGCTTGTGGACGCCGCCGAACAAGGCGCCCATCAGCCCGCTCGAGATCAGCCAGTGGCAATGAACGAGGTCGGGCGCCGTGTGGCGGACCGTTCGCGCGACCGCCATGCCCTGTGCGGCGAGGAAGAACGGCAGGTTGGCGCGCGCCCAGCCGCTGCGCCGCAGGTTGGGGAGGATGCCGCCGTTGTAGCACAGGCGCTGGAGAGCCGATGGCAGGAAGTAGCGGAACCGCCGCATCGCGACGCCGTCGAGGATCTCGTGGGTCGCGGCTCCGGCGGCGTGGGGCAGCAGGGCGGTGACCTGATGGCCGAGGCGAGTCAGCTCGCGGTTGATCTCGAGCACGTAGGAGGGCTCGCTGTCGCCCGCGAACCTCGGGTGGGTGGTGGCGACGCTGAGAATCCTCACGGAGTCGGGCCCACCTCGGTTCGGAGGTCGTTCCCTCCGCCGTTCGATGCCGTGTCGGAATCCTCGGGGCAGCGAACGAAGCCGACCTTGCCGACCGTAAAGACACCGAGGTCGTTGAACCAAAGCTGATAGGCTCGGGTTGGTCCCCAGCGGTACATCCAGAGCTCAACAAGCGATGCCGCCGGAGCCGCAGGAACCGCTCCGGGCAGCTTGAGGACGGTTCGGAACATCACCTTCTCGGGCACCGGCGTGGTCAGCAGCTGGCGGCCATCGACGCGCACCTGGAGGACCTTGGTGTGCGGTGCCGAGCCGCCGATCCACAGCGACAGGTCGAGGCAGCCCATTGCCTCGCGTCGGAGCAGGAAACCGGACACGGCGTGCGAGTAGCTCCGCGTCTTCGGCGTGTTCCCGAGACCTCCGACGAATGGATCCTCATCCTGCCCGGGACGCACCGCCGTCGGAAGCTCGGAGATGTCGGAGGGAACCGTTATCGGTGGGAAGGGCTCGAGCCGGTTCACCCGATACAAAGAGCACTCGCCCACCTCCTGAACGAGGTCGGTCGACGCCCGCGCGAGCAGCGACTCCACCATGTCGGGGCGGTTGCGGGACATGTGGTCGTCGACCACGAAGTAGGTCTCGTGAAGCGGCGTCCGGTACTCGGAGAGGGGAAACTGGTCGAGGTCACGGAAGCTTCTCCCGGTGAGCGCGGCCAGCGTCGGCGCCTCGTACCAGCCCTCGGCGTAGATCGTGGCGTCAGGCGGAAGACGGTTGATCGCGGTCACCATGACGTCGGTCCATTCGCGTTCCGGCGTCATCTCGGCCACCGCGCCGAGCGAGGCCACACCGTTTCCAATCAGCCAGAACCAACACAGCAGCAACGTGACGGCGACCTCAACGGCGAGTCGGACGCTCCGGCGCTCGGAAGCGCTTCGCACCTCTCGAGCACTCGCCACCACGTGTCTTCCGGCCTCAACGATGATGATCGAGCTCAGCTCGGCGAGGAGGATGAGGCCGGCGAGGACGCGTCGCAGCCAGGTGTGACCGGTCGGCGACATCGTCAGCCACCATCCGACGAGGACCGCGGTCGCCGCCGCCAGCACGACCGCGCTCAGGCTCACCCGGCGGTGGGCTTCGGCCTCAGGGCGGTCGCGCAGCATGAGGACCGCGAACAGCAGGAAGGGACACGCGAGGACGATGAAGGTCAGCCATTCTGGGCTTGAGAGGTGCTGTGCGAGCACCGCGAGATGGCGAACGGACTTGCCGATGCCGAGAGTCGGATCGGCGAACCCGACCGAGGTGCCCTGGCTGAACGAGCGCCGCAGCAGCTGCTCCCACCACTGGAGGGACCCGGAGAGCGTGAGCGCCCGCAGGCGCACGACCTCAAACGGTAGCAGCGCGAGGATGAAACCGGCGACCATCGCGATCCAGTGGCGAAAGCTGACACGGCGCGTTGAGAGGCGGTCGGCGACGGCGACCGGCAGGACGACGGCGACCGCCATCACCATCATGATCTTGGTCGAGACGGCGAGTCCGAAGCACCCTCCAGCGGCGAGAGCGGCGACGATCCAGCGACGCTCGGTCACCAGATCGAGGCAGATCAGCCCGGCGAGGAAGAAGACCACGGCGGGCACCTCACCGAGAACCCCGAGGCCGAGCGTGAACAGGCGCGGTACGCCGAGGAGCAGCAGCACAGCGAGCATCGCGGCGACCGGGCCTCCGTGGCGGTTGGCGTAGGTCGCGGCGAGGGCGAACAGCAGGACGAGGTAGATCAGGTTCGGGATCTGAGCAGTGGTGGAGTTGACCCCGAGATCGCGAAAGGCGTAGGCCACCGGCACGATGACTGCGGGACCAGTCTGGACCCTGAGGTCGAAGTCGTTGAGGCCGCGATAGGTGGTCGCCCAGCGGCCCTTTTCGACCAGGGTGCGCGCGGTCTGCGCGTTGAAGCCGCCGTCGAAGGCGATCGGAATGTGGCGGATCGCGAGGCCGCCGAGCGCGGCAGGAACTGCGCAGGCAAGCAGCAGGACGGCGGCGAACAGCAGCCGTGCGCGACTCTTATGCCGGCTGCTGTAGTCCACGAGCTTCCTCCGGGGTCCTGATGGCGGGTGCGCCGATGCGAGCGATTGTAGCAACCCGTCCAGGAGCGTCGCGCTCTTCCCATTGCCTGGCGGTGACCGTATCGTGGGCACCATGACCTGGCGTTGGCACATGGCGGCCGCCTCGGCGGCGGTCGTCGTCCTCGTGCTGCTGATCGGACCGCTCTACCTGAGCGTCGCAGGCGAGCTTCCGTTTGGCCCGCACGAGTGGAAGCAGTCCGACTGCCTCGCGGTCGCCGAGCGGTTCTTCGAGGACGAGAGCTGGAACATTCTCGACCCGCGGGTGCTGAGCCGTTTCCCGGTCGACGGGCGGATCAACTTCGAGCTTCCGCTCGCGCCATGGCTCGCCTCGGTCGCGGCACGCCTCGGTGGAGAGGGCGATGTCGCCGCGGATCTCCGCATGATCACACTGCTGCTGAGCCTGCTTGGACCGCTGGCGTTGTTCGTGTTGGTGTGGTCGCGTACGCGCAGCTTCCTCGCGAGCTTCGCGCCGCTGATGTTTCTGGCCGGCTCGCCGGTCATTACGTACTACGCGACCAGCTCGCTCCCGGACGCGGCGGCGCTGGGGCTCTGCCTCACCGGGCTGACCGTGCTGCTCGCTGGGGCTTCGCCGCCGTCGCCTCGCCGTCAGGTGTTCGCCGTCGCACTCATGACTCTGGCGGGCCTGGTCAAAATGTCGTTCGCGCCGTACCTGGTGGTTCCCGCCGTGCTGCTCTGGCGCCGAAGAAAGCGGACTCCGGGTGTCCCTCGCTCCGGGTTGCCGCTCGCGCCCGTGCTTGCGCTGGCGAGCTCAGCGATGGTGATGGTCGTACAGGTGATTCTGCTGAAGGTGCGCGAGGCGGCGTTCGCGCCGACCTTCTGCGTTGCGGGCCCGGTTCCGATCACCTCGCTGGACGAACTCGCGAAAGTCATCCACGTCATGCGCCGGGAATGGCTCGGCGACCTGTTCTCGGTCCCGCAGCTGGTCATCCTCGCAGCGGCTCTCGCGGTGGTGGTCGCAAGGCGCTTCGCGCGACGTCGTGCGGACGACCTGACGATCTCGTCCGCTCTGGCGGCGACAGTGATGGTGGCGCTTTTCCTCCTCTTCGGGCAACAGCTCGCCTACCACGACTACTACGCGATCGCGATCGTGGGCCCACTGGCTGGCCTGCTCGTGGTCCGTCTCGCGCTCACGCTGTGGCAGTGGCGCGAGTGGACAGGGGCGCTGCTGGGCCAGGTCGGCCTCGACCTCACGCTGATCGCGATCAGCCTGGCCAGCGCCCTCCCGCTTGAGCCCGCCTTCCAGCGGCGGACCGATGGGTGGTGGCGGTCGCAGAACGAGTGGCTCCGGGACGCGAGGCGCGACCTCGACTCCTGCGGCGAGCGGTGCGCGGGACCGGTCGGGGTGCTGGGCTCGGAACCGCCGAACCTGGCCCTGGTCTACCTCGACCGAAGGGGTTACGTGCTCGGGACGGACCTGACCAGCGGCCACGGCGCGACCCGGTTGCGGACGGTCGACAGAACCGCCCTCTTCCTCGACAAGCGGGGGGTGCGGGTGCTCGTCGTGAACCGGGAGCTGATGAAGAAGCTGCCGCTGGACCAGCTGCGCCGGGACTTCGTCGCGGTGAACGAGGAAGGGGAGGGCTATGTCTACGTGCGGTCTCCGAGCTGATCGGTCGCAAGGTGCGTGACGTGCGCGCCCTGACGGTGAGCATCGAGGAGGACGGACGGACGCTGACGGCGGTCGTCACGCTCGCGGGCGAGGACCTCGTAGTCGCCGTCGGGGGCGGTGAGCGTCCGCACGTCGGCTGCATCGTGGTCGCGGTGCCGGTGCCGTCACGGCGGCGGCCGGGGGAGCACTCGGCGAGCGTGTCGGTCGTGACCCTGCCGCCGCACAAGGAGGAGCCGATCGCGAGGCCGATCGCCGAGCGGCTCGCGGCACGGCTCGGGCGGGTGGCGGTCGTGACCGCCGGCGTCCATGAGGACGGCGTTGACGCAGCGGGCGTCGCGGCGTGGCTGGTGCTCGGCGAGCGCCTGTCAGAGGAACTGGTCGCCAGGATCGCAGCGGAGGCGGGCAGAGGGTCGTAGTACCATTCTGCCGCCGCCTGGAGGACATTTCATGCATGCACACTGGTGGCTCGCGGTTGCGTGCCTCGCCGTCGCCTCGGTGGCTCACGCCGGCGCGTTGCCATTTTCATCCCAGGTTCACACCTTCGACAACGGCCTGCGCGTGATCATGATCCCGACCGCCTCCGACGGCCTCGTCGCCTACTACTCGGTGGTCCGGACCGGCAGCCGCGACGAGGTCGAGCTGGGCCACACCGGTTTCGCGCACTTCTTCGAGCACATGATGTTCCGCGGCACCGAGCGCTACCCCTCTGTGGAGTACGACCGCCTCGTGACCCTGATGGGTGCGGACGCGAACGCCTACACCACCGACGACTCCACGTGCTACTACCTCAGCCTGACCAACGCCGACCTGCCCAAGGTCATCGAGATCGAGTCCGACCGGTTCCGCAACCTGTCCTATGCCGAACGCGACTTCCAAACCGAGTCGGGCGCGGTGTACGGCGAGTACCGCAAGGGCCGCACGGATCCCTCGTGGCTGCTCGAGGAGGCGATGCTTGACACCGCCTTCGACGTCCACACCTACAAGCACACGACGATCGGTTTCGAGGCCGACATTGCCGCGATGCCGAAGATGTTCGACTACTCGCGCTCCTTCTTCGCCCGCTTCTACCGGCCCGACAACGTCGTCCTGCTGATCGTCGGCGACTTCGACCCCGACGCGACCCTGGCCCTGGTCAAGGCCGCCTACGGCGACTGGAAACCGGGCTACCAGCCGCCGGAGGTCCCGGTGGAGCCGCCCCAGAAGGGTGCGCGCTCGACCGAGGTCAGCTACCCGGGCCGCACGCTGCCGTGGGTCTCGATCGGATGGAAGGGCGCCGCGTTCGACCCCGACGACCGCATTGCCGTCGCCGGCAGCCTGCTCGGTGAGCTCGGGTTCGGCGAGGCCAGCGAGGTCTACCGGACCCTGGTGCTCGAGCGCAGGCTCGCCCAGCGCCTCGGTCCGGAGTTCGGCGTGACCCGCGACCCCGGGCTGTGGTCGGTGACGGCGGTGGCGACCTCACTCGAGGCCGTGCCGGCGATCCGGGAGCAGCTCGAGGGAGCCGCCGCGACCCTGCGCGAGCGAGAGGTGCCGCCCGAGCGCCTCGAAGCGCTCAAACAGCGCGAGCTTCACGGCTTCCTGCTCCGCCTCGACACCCCGAACCACATTGCCGGGTCGCTGGCCCACTTCATCGCGCTGACCGGCGGGCTCGACGGGGTCGACCGCTACTTCGCCACGCTCTCTGGCGTCACCCCGGCGGACGTGCAGGAGGCGGCCGGACGCTACCTCAGCCCCGACGTGTCGACCACCGTGGTCCTCGCCGGGAGCCGGTGATGCGCCGCGCTTCTGCTGTCGCCGTCGGCCTCGCCTGTCTCGTGCTCGCGGCGTGCACGCCGCCGAAAGGTGTCTCGACTGTGACCTCCAAGCTGGTTCTGCTCCCGGTTCCCGACGATCCGTCGGTCGCGATCCGGATCGCGTTTTCGGTCGGATCTGAGGACGACCCTCCCGGCAAGGAGGGCCTCGCGGCCCTCACGGGCGCGTTGATGGCGGAGGGTGCGACCACCCGAATGTCGTACGACCAGATTCTCGCCGCCCTCTACCCGATGTCGACCTCCTACGGCGTGCGGACGGACGTCGAGCAGACAACCTTCAGCGGTCGGGCGCACCGCGACGACGCGTCCCATTTCGCCGGGCTCCTGCTCGACGCGGTGCGGCGACCCGCCTTCCTCGAGGCGGACTTCGAACGCCTGCGCGCCCGCGCAGTGGACGAGATCGAGAAGCAGCTGCGCTACGCCTCCGACGAGGAGCTCGGCAAGGCCGTGCTCGAGACCACGATCTTCGCCGGTACGCCGTACGGCCACCTGCCCGAGGGTACGGTCACCTCGCTGAGCGGCCTGACCCTCGACGACGTGCGCGAGTTCTACCGCATCCATTTCACCCGCGATCGCTTCAGGCTCGGCGTCGGAGGCGCGGTGGGCCCGGCACTGGTGGCGACCCTGGAGCAAGGTCTTCAGGCCCTTCCCGTGGGATCGCCGGAGGTCCCGCCGCCGCCGCAGGTGGTGCCGGTCGAGGGCCGCAGGGTCGTGATCGCGGCCAAGCCCGGGCCGGCGACCGCGATCAGCTTCGGCTTTCCGATCGACGTCCACCGTGGCGCCCCCGACTTCTACGCGCTGTGGGTCGCCAACTCATGGCTCGGCGAGCACCGCAATTCGTCCTCCCGCCTGTACCAGGTGATCCGCGAGGCGCGCGGGCTCAACTACGGCGACTACTCCTACATCGAGCACTTCCCCGAGGGCGGAAGGCGCTCGATGCCGCCGCCGAACGTGCCGCGGCGGCAGCAGATCTTCGAGGTCTGGATCCGTCCGGTCCCGAACCAGGACGCCCACTTCGCCCTGCGTGCGGCGGTGCGCGAGCTCGACAGGCTGGTCCGCGACGGCCTCACGCCGGAGCAGTTCGAGCTCACCCGGACCTTCCTGACCAAGTACGGTCTCCACTTCGCCGAGACGACCTCCGCCAGGCTCGGTTACGCCCTCGACGACCGATTTTACGGAATCGGCGAGCCCGGGCACCTGGCACGCTTCCGCGCTGAGATGGGGGCGATGACGCTCGACCGGGTGAACCAGGCGATCCGGCGCCACCTCCATCCCGAGAACATGGTCATCGCGATCGTTTCGGAGCGTGGCGACGAGCTCGCCGAGGCCCTCGCGAGCGAGGCGCCGAGCCCGATCACCTATGCCACGCCGAAGCCGCAGGAGGTGCTCGCCGAGGACAAGGAGATCGCGGCCTACCGGCTCGGCATCGCCCGCGAAGCGATCACGGTGGTCCCGGTCGATCAGATCTTCCAAGCAGCGCACACCGCCGAGCCCCTAGGCGGCCCGGCTGGAGGGTGAGCGAACCAGGGGCTTGGCGCCGCGCGCTGCTGAGGGAGGACTCGCTGCGCGAGTCCGGTCGATCTCGGAGGGGGCTCCAACGCCGCACACCCGTCGACCGAGAATCCAGCGTCAGATCGAGACCATGCTGATACTTACGCGCCGCCCTGCATCCTCCTGAAGTCCGCCGACAGGATGTGCGCAGCACATCCTGCATTGGAGCGCGTGCCGCACAGTCCCTGACCGGCGCTCGCACAGGCACCCCGTTCGAGGGCTGTGCGGCGCGCGGTCCAACGGTACAATGCCGCCGAGCATGGGCATTCTGTTCCTCCTGCTGGCGGTGGCGGCCGCCGGGCTCGCCGGCTATGCGCTCCTGGTCGCCCTCGGCCACGACGACTTTGAAGCCTGGGCGGCCGGTCGAATCGTCGGACTCGTGCTGGTGGCACTTCCCTCGTGGTGGCTCGGTGTAGCAGGTGTGACGGCGTGGCGTGTTGTCGGGGGTGTGCTGCTGGTCGTCGGGGCCGCGGTCGGTGCGGCGACACTGTGGCGACGGCGCACGGCGTGGCGTGCGATCGTCGCCGCCGAGGCTGTCGTCACTGTCGCCAGCCTGGTGGTGCTTGTCCTGCGCCTCGATCACCCCGAAATCCTCGGCACCGAAAAGCCGATGGACCTCGGGATCATGGCCACGCTGCAGCGTGCGACCGGCTTTCCTCCCCCTGACATGTGGCTCGCGGGCGAGTCGCTGCCGTACTACTACCTCGGGTCGTTGCTGTGGACGGTGCCGCTGGCGGTTTCCCGGGTCCCGCTCGAGATCGGTTACAACCTCGTGGTCGTTCTGCTCGGCGGCGCGACGGCCGGCCTGCTGTGGGCGCTCGGGCGCCGACTCGCCGGGGGTCATGCGGCGGGGCTCCTGGCGGCATTCTTCGGCCTCATCGCCGGGACACCGGACGGGTTGCGCCAGCTGCTTGCCGGCAAGCCGATCGGCGGCTTCGACGTCTGGGCCTCCTCGCGACAGGTCGCGGACACGATCACCGAGTGGCCCCTGTTCACGATCTGGCTCGGCGACCTGCACCCGCACCTGCTGTCGCTGCCGACGGCCCTGGCGGCCGTCCTGGTCGCCGCGCACGCCGCCGCTGGCGAGAGGCTGCGGCTCGGCGGCGTTGCGTTGGCGGCTGTGCTGTTCGGGGTCACCTGGGCGGCCAACCCGTGGGCGATGCCTCCCACCCTGGCCGCGGTCGGCCTCATGCTCGTGCTTGGCGACGGCCGCTGGCGATGGCCCTGGCAGGCCCCTGTCCGTTGGGGAGCCTCGCTTGGAGTCGCGGTCGCGGGCTGGATGGTCACGGCACCCTTCCACCTCGCCTACCATCCGCCGTTCGAGGGTCTCGGCCTGGTCCACGCCTGGTCCCCGCCGATCCAGCTCATGCTGTGGGGCGGCTCGCTGCTGGTCGCGGCTGTTGGCGCCTCGTGTGCGGTGCTCGCCGAGGCGGGTGGCGGCGGGGAGCGAGGACGCGCCTTCATGTGGGCGTCGGTTGCGGTGGTGACCGTGGCGGCGGCGGCGAGCGGACGGCCGAGCCTGGTGATGCTGGTCGGGACCGCCGCCGTGCTGGTCGGGGCGATCCTGTGGACCGCGGTGCCGGAGGACCGCCCGGGTCTGGCCCTTGCAGCGCTCGGGGTGTTTCTGCTCGCAGCACCCGAGGTGGTGTTCGTGCGCGACCCCTACGGCGAGGCGCTGCACCGCATGAACACTGTGTTCAAAGCCTATTTCCAGGGTTGGGTGCTGCTCGCGGTGTCGCTGCCGGTGCTGCTGCGCACCGCCACGTCGTCGCGGTGGGCGCGGAACGTGCTGCTCGCCGTCCTCCTCGTCCCGGCTTTGCCCCACCTGAGCGGCATGGTCGCGGCGCCGTTCGGCAGTCGGCCGCTCGGCCTCGACGGACTGCGCTGGATGAGCGCCGGGGATCGTGCGCTGGTCAGGAAGCTGCGCCGGGAGCCGACCGGCACCACGCTGGTGGAGGCCGTGGGCGGCGCGTACACGGAGTATGCACGCCTGTCGGCGGCGAGCGGCGTGCCGGCGCTTGAGGGTTGGGCCAACCACGAGGGCGTGTGGCGCGGCAACTCGATCTCACCCGAGCTCGACCGGCGGCGCGCACTGGTCAATGCCATCTACCACGCCGGCGAACCCGCCGAGGTGCGCCGTCTGGTCCGCGAAACCGGCGTCGAGCTGGTGGCGATCGGGTCCCTGGAGTCGAAGGACTTCTCGGCGGCCGAGCTCGACGCGGTCGCCGCGGCTGGGGACTCCGTGAGCGATCTGTCGGGCGCCCGGCTGGTTCGCTTCGGAAATCCACCTGAGCAGGGGGACGGTGGCGGTGGCTGAGAACAGCCAGAGCGCCGGGCAGCGGCGGGAGCGGTGGCGGCGCCTCGCACCGTGGCTCGCCCTCACCGCGCTTGCGGCCGCGCTCCATCTGTGGGGCCTCGGCGGGCGCACGTTCCACCACGACGAGGCGATCCACGCCAAGCTGGCGTGGGATCTGTGGCGTCACGGTAGCTACCACTACGACCCGACCTACCACGGGCCGCTGCTCTACTTCGCGGCTGCCCTCACCTACGTTGTCGCCGGCGCGAGCGCCTTCACCGCGCGCCTACCCGCGGCGCTCGCGGGCATCGGCATGGTGTGGGTGGCGTGGCGGCTGCGGCGGAGCCTGGGCGGCCGAGGGGCGTGGTGGGCCGGCCTGCTTTTCACGATCTCACCGATCTTCCTTTACTTCGGCCGCTTCGAGAGGATGGACCTGCCCGAGGTGCTGTTCGCCTCGGGGGCGCTGCTCGCTTTCCGCGACGCGGTGCGCGCGCGGCGTGGCGCGTGGATGGGACTGGGCGTGTGGGCGGGGCTCGCGTTCGCGACCAAGGAGAACGCCTACGTCACCATCGCGCTGCTCGGTATCACGGCGGTGCTCATGGCGGTCGACCGGGGAGCGATCGAGGCAGTGCCGGCGGCGGCGCGCTGGCTCATCGCGCGGTGGGCCGGTATCGCGACCGCGGCGGCGACCTTCGTGGCGGTGACCATGCCGCTCTACACGGTCGGCTTCACCCGCCCCGGGGACTGGCTGTTCCCGGTCAAGGCGATCGGCTACTGGTGGGGCCAGCACACGGTCCAGAGGGTGGGAGGCCCATGGTGGTTCCACCTCCCGCGCCTCGCGCAGTACGAGTTCCTGGTGATCGGTGCGGCCGTCATCTGGGTGGCGCGCCGGTGGCGCAGGCTGCGGCCGGTGGAGCTGTTCCTGTTCCTGCTCGGCATGACCTCGGTCGGGATGTACTGCTGGTTGGGCGAGAAGGTGCCGTGGCTCGCGGTCCACCAGGTGTGGCCGTTCGTGCCGCTGGCCGGGGCGCAGCTCGCGCACACCTTTGGGCCGAATGGACGCCGGGTCGGGCGGGTCGTGGCGGGACTCGCGCTGGCGGCGACGGTGGTGACGACCGTGACCGCGTCCTTCGTGCTCGACGAGATCACTCCGGCGCGGCGCCGCGTCGAGTCGCTGATCTTCGTCCAGACCTGCCCCGAGGTTGGCGCCCTGGTGCGGGAGATCGAGGCCGCTGCGGCGGCGGCCGAGTCCCAGCCGACGATCGCGGTGAGCGGCGAGGCGTCCTGGCCGCTGACCTGGTACCTGCGCGACCTCAGCGTGCAGTGGTCGCTCCCGACCCCCGGTCGCAAGCCGGCGATCGTGGTCTGCGATCTCACCGCCGAGACCGAAGCGCGCCGTGCCCTCGGCCCTGGCTACGCCCGCGAGCGCATCCCGTTGCGGGCGTGGTGGCTGATGGAGCAGGCCCGACCGACGGTTGGCCAGACCCTGCGCTACCTCGCGACGCGGGTCCCGTGGGGCGGCATCGGTAGCACCGACGTGGTCGTGCTGCGACGAGGCTCCGGCAAGGCCATCTCGGCGACCCAGAAGACAGAGGTTCCGCAGGTCCTCGCGGACGCACTCGGCGTGCAGAGTGCACAGGTCATCGGGGAGGGTTTCATGAGCGAGCCGCGGGGCCTCGCGCTGCGCGACGGCGACCTCGCGGTGGCGGACGCGAGCCTCGGCCAGGTTCTGCGGCTGTCAGTTGACGGCGCCATTGGACCTGCCCTGATGACCGGAGAGCTCAACCAACCGGAGTCGGTCGTTTGGCGTCGTCCGGGCGAGGTCGTGATCGCCGACACCTGGAACCAGCGCGTGCTGCTGGCGTCGTTCGCGGCCGGGGCCGAACCGCAGACCCTTGCGGCGCCCGAGGGCGGCTGGTACGGACCGCGAGGCGTCGCGCTGTCGCCCGGCGGCCGGCTGGCGGTGACCGACACTGGCAACAAGCGTGTGGTCGTCTACGACGCCGAGCTCGCCAATCCTCGGGTCGTGGCCGGCGGGCTCGACGAGCCGGTTGGGATCGCGTGGCTCGACGGGCGGCGGGTGCTGGTCTGCGACACTGGCCACCACCGTCTGGTGTCGGTAGATGTCGACGACGGGACCCAGACCGAGGTCGAGCTGCCCGAGGCATGGCCCGATTACTACTCACGGCCGCAGGTCGTGGTTCTTGGACCCGATCGATGGCTCGCGAGCGACACCCCGGCGGGAGCGCTGTGGCTGGTGGAGGGCAGGCGGGTGCGCCGGCTGGAGCTGAGCTCCGCCGGGATCGCGCCGACTGGTCTGGCATGGGACCCGAAGCACCGTCGCCTCGTGGTTGGCGACCTTCAGGGTAAGCTCTGGGTGCTGGAGGTGGGCGATGGCTGATGCGCCCGAGCTGAGCGTCGTCGTGCCGGCGTTCAACGAGCAGGACAGCGTTCCGGTCATGGTCGAGCGCGTCACGGCGGCCCTCGAGGGTGTCGTCGACGGCTTCGAGGTCGTGTTCGTGGACGACGGATCGCACGACGCGACCTGGGAGAGGATCACACAGGCCGCAGCGGGCGATCCCAGGATCCGAGGTGTCCGCTTCGCGCGCAACTTCGGCCACCAGGCGGCGCTCACGGCCGGGGTGGATGCCGCCCGCGGGAGGGCCGTCGTGATCATCGATGGCGACCTCCAGGACCCACCTGAGCTGATTCCGGAGCTGGTCGCCCGCTGGCGCGAGGGCTACGAGGTGGTGTTCGCCCAGCGCGAGGTCCGGGAAGGGGAGACCTGGTTCAAACGCACCAGCGCGGCCGCCTTTTACCGACTGCTGCGCTCGATCACGAACGTGGACATCCCGGTCGACACCGGCGACTTCCGGCTCATGGGGCCGCGGGCGGTAGCCGCCTTTCGCTCCCTGCCGGAGCGCAACCGCTTCATCCGCGGCCTGGTGAGCTGGATCGGCTTCCCGCAGGTCGCGGTACGCTACCGCCGTCACGCCCGCCTCGCGGGAGACACCAAGTATCCGCTCAAGAAGATGCTCCGTTTCGCCCTCGACGGCATCACGTCGTTCTCTTTCCTCCCGTTGCGCCTTGCGACCTGGATCGGGTTCACGATCTCGGTCGTGGCCTTCCTTTACATTCTCGTGGTCATCGGCCTCAAGATCGCAGGCATCAACTGGCCGGGGTACACCTCGCTGATGGCGTCGATCCTCTTCCTCGGCGGCGTCCAGCTGACCATGATCGGGATCCTTGGGGAGTACGTCGCGCGGGTCTTCGAGGAGGTCAAGCGGCGCCCGCTCTACCTGGTCGGGGAGTCCACCGACGGCTCGACCGCGGTCGTCCCGCCCGAGCGTCCATCGTCCTGACAGTCCCGCGACAGCGGTTGTGTTTCAGTTGCGGGTTCTGAGCCGGTGGTATCCTCGTCCCGGAATCCCCGGGAGGACAGGATGACGAAGCGTCGGACCCCGCTCTATCCGCCACCGGGTCGATGCGTGCAGGCGGTACTGCTCGCCGTTTCGATCGGCCTGGCACTCCCCGTCGCGGCGGAGCAGGCCGGGGTAGCGGTCGAGAGCTTGGGGGCGGACGGGGCCGGGCTCGAGGTCGGGGACCGGATCCTGAAGTGGCGCCAGGCTGCGGGCGGGGAGGAGGCCTCCGGGGAGGTCGCCGACCCCTTCGACTGGGCCTGGCTCGAGGTCGAGCGCGCGCCGCGTGGACCGGTCGAGCTCGAGCTCGAACGTGCGGGCGTCCGCATTTGGGTGGCTCTGCAGCCCGGGACGCGGGGCCCGAGTCTGTGGGACCTCACGGTACGCCCGGTCCTGCGCCGGAAACTGGAGCGGCGCTATCTCGCCGGCCTGACCCGGCTCGAAGCGGGTGACGTCGACGGCGCCGTGGCCGCGTGGCACGCGATGCTGACCCGGCGGCGCGTCGCGGCCGTCCCTGACCTGACGGCATGGTTGCACCGTCGCATCGCGGCGGCCCTGGTCGGCGTGGGGCGGCTCGAGGAGGCGCTCGCCGAGATGGCGGAGGCGGTCGCCGCGGCGGACACGGGCGGCGGCGTGGCAGCGCGCCTCGCCGTTCGCGACGAGTGGGGCCGGACCCTCTACAGGGCAGGCGAGTACGAGCGGGCGCTCGATGTCCACCAGGAGGCCCTCGCGCTACGCGAGGCACACCTGCCGGGCACGCTCGAGGTTGCCGCCGGGGTCCACGACGTTGGCACCATGATGCTGGTGCTCGGTGACCTCGACGGCGCCGCGGAGGTGCTGCAGCGGGCGGTGGCGGCACGCGAGCGGCTTGCACCGGGCTCGCTGGCGCTTGCGGAGTCGCTCAACAACCTCGGTCTGGTGGCGGTTTACGCCGGGCGGTTCGACGATGCGCAGCCCTTGCTCGACCGGACCCTCGAGATTCGGGAACGGCTGGTTCCGAATAGCACCCGACTGGCGGCGAGCTACAACAACCTCGGACTGGTCGCCAAGGAGCGCGGCGACTGGGACGCGGCCGAACGCTACTACGGGCAGGACCTGGCCCTGACCGAGCGGCTCGAGCCGAACACCGACAGCCACGCGATCACGCTCATGAACCTCGGAGCGGTGGTCTGGGAGCGCGGCGACCTCGATCGCGCCGAGGAGCGGTTCAAGGAGTCGCTCGCGATCTGCGAGGCGATCGACCCGCGCAGCATCGACGTCGCCGCCAACCTCAACAACCTCGGGCAGGTCGCCGAGCAGCGCGGCGACCTCGCGCTCGCAGAGGCCGACTTGCGTAAGGCGCTCGAGATCTGGCGCGAGCGGACGCCGGAAAGCCAGGACGTCGCGACGGCGCTGCTCAACCTCGGCCTGGTCTCGTGGCGGCGTAAGGACCTCGACGATGCCGAGTCCCTGCTCGACGAGTCGCGGGCGATGCTCGACCGGATCGCCCCGGAGAACCAGACCAGTGCGATGATCGTCGCCACCCTCGGCGACGTCGCCCTCGACCGGGGCGACCTCGACCGCGCCGAGGCGCTCTACCGGCAGTCGCTTGAGATCCGCGAGAAGATCATGCCGGACAGTGCCGAGATCGCCGGCAACCTGATCAACCTCGGCGCGATCGCCCAGAAGCGCGGCGACCTCGAAGCGGCCACGGCGCTATACCGGCGGTCCTTGGAACTGCGCCAGCGCACCTCTCCGGACAGCCTGTTCGTAGCGGCGAGCCTGTACAGCCTCGGCGACGCGACTCTCGAAGGCGGCGACCTGGAGGCTGCCGAGAGCTTCCTCGGCCGCGCTCTGGCGATCCGCAGCCGTCTCACGCCGGGAAGCGCCGAGGAAGCCGTGACCCTGCATCGGCTGGCGCAGGTGTCGAGGCGCGCCGGCAGGACGTCCGAGGCCCTCGACCGGCTCGAGCGTGCGGTGGCGGCGCTGGAGGCCCAGGGCGGGCGGCTCGGCGGCAGCGAGGAGGCCCGCGCCGGCTTTCGCGCGCACTTCGTCGAGCTCTACCGCGAGTTGATCGAAGTGCAGCTCGAGCTCGGTCGGCCCGACGCGGCGTTCGACACCTTCGAGCGCTCCCGCGGCCAGCTCTTCCTGGCCACGCTCGCCGAGCGCGACCTGGTCTTCTCCGGGGACGTCCCCGACGAGCTCGAGCGCCGGCGCAAGCGGGTGGCCTGGGAGTACGACGCGGTCCAGAAGCGGCTCGGGGAGCTCGATCCGGCAACCGACGCGCAGGCGGTCGAGGACAGCCTCGCTCGGCTCGGCGAGCTGCGTCGCGAGCGCGAAGCCGTCGCCGAGGAGATCCGGAACGCCTCGCCTCGGCTGGCCTCACTCCAGGACCCCCGCCCGCTCGACGCCGAGGGGGCGAGGCGCTCGCTCGAGCCGGGCACGCTGGTGCTTGCCTTCAGTGTCGGCCGCGACACGTCGACCCTGTTCAGCCTCAGCCGTGACGGCGGGCTCACGGTGCACCCTGTGGCCGTGGGCGAGGCCGACCTCCGCGCCGCGGTACGCGATCTGCGCACGGCGATCGTCGCCGGGGGGCGAGAGGGCTTCGCGCTGACCGCGTACCTCGGTCCGGCGACCCGGCTGTACGATCTCCTGATCGCACCCGCGGCGGCCGAGGTCGAGGCCGCCGAACGGATCGTCCTGATTCCCGACGGCCCCCTCCATGCGCTGCCGTTCGCGGCCCTGGCGACGGTGGATGCCGGCGGTCGTCCGCACTTCCTGGTCGAGCGCCGTCCTCTGGCCGTCGCTCTGTCGGTGACGGTGCTCGACGAGCTTGTGCGACGGCGCCCGACGGGAATCGACGACCGCGCCGGGTGGCATGTGGTCGGCTTCGGCGACCCCGCCTACCCGAGCGCCCAGGCGCTGACCGGGGACGAGGGCGATGTCGCGGTGCGCTCGGTCGTCGGGCGGGGTCTGGCGCTGGAGCCCCTGCCCGCCACGAGGGCCGAGGTCGGCGAGCTCGCCGAGCTCTGGGGCGACCGCGCGGAAGTGTTCGTCGGCGCTGCCGCCACCGAGGAACGCGCGCGAGGGGAGGGCGCCTCCGCCGTTGTGCTGCACTTCGCCTGCCACGGCCTGCTCGACGAGGACTTCCCGCTCGACTCGGGGCTCGCGCTCGCGATCCCGGATCGGCCCACGCCGGGAGCGGACAACGGACTGCTGCAGGCGTGGGAGATCTTCGAGAGCATGCGGCTCGACGCCGAGGTCGTGACCCTCTCCGCGTGCCAGACCGGGCTCGGCCGCGAGCTCGGAGGGGAAGGTCTGGTGGGCCTGAGCCGGGCGTTCCAGTACGCGGGCGCGAGCTCGGTGGTGGCCTCCCTGTGGAGCGTGGCCGACCGGTCGACCGCGCGGCTGATGGCTGGCTTCTACCGGGCGCTGCGCGGCGGCGGTTCGGTAGCGGACTCCTTGCGCGCGGCGCAGCTCGAGATGATCCATAGCGGTGATGACCCAGACGACCGGCACCCGTTCCACTGGGCGGCGTTTCAGGTGGTCGGCGACTGGAAGTAGGGGGGACGCGATGTGCGCGATGGTGGTGGCATTGATGATCCTGACGGCGGCCGCCGCGGGTGCGGCCCGAACCCGACTTCTGGGCGCAGGCGACGTTCGTGCGCGGCGCGGTGAGCGTGGCAACGCGTGCAGGAGAGACCCCGGTCGCGCTCGAGCGCGGCGCCGTGCTCGACGCGGGTGCGGAGGTCTCGACCGGAGCGGACGGCCGCGCCACCTTCCTGCTCAGTGACGGCGGCCTGATGGTGGTTCCGTCCGCTGCTCGGCGCGTGCTCGAGCCGGCTGCTCGGCGCCCCGGTCCGTCGCTCGGCGAGGTCGCGCACAACCTGACCCGAACCCTCGCCGCCCGCGGCGACGAGGAGCCGCTCCTCAAGCACCTCGGCGGGCTCCGGGAGGAGGGCCGGAACCTCGCCGTAGCGCCGCGCCGCACTCGGGTCAGATCCGGTCCGGTGCGTCTGGTCTGGGAGCCGGCGCCAGGGGTGTCCAGCTACGCCGTGCGCGTCCTCGGCCCGTCCGGTTCCGTGCTCGAGGCGCGGGTGGAGGGGACCGCCCTCGAGATCGAGGCGGGAAAGCTCGAGCCGGGCGCCGGGTACGTCTGGGAGGTCCGCGACGGGCGCTCCCCGGACTCGCTCGCCTCGCTGGGCAGCGGCAGCTTCGCGGTCCTCGACGGCGACACCGGGCGCCGGGTCGCAGCGGCGGAGTCGGAGATCTCAGCCGCCGGGCTCGAGACCGCCAGCGGCGACAGCTCGGCGACCTACCTGCGCTACCAGGTGTGCCGGGACGCTGAGCTCTATCTCGAGGCGGCGGGATTGCTCGGACACCTCCTCGCCGAGGAGCCCGACGACCGCTCGCTTGAGGAGCAGCGACGTGTGCTGTGGGCCGCGATCGGTCTCGATCCCGGCCGCGCGGCGATCGCTTTCGAGGGCGCCGGAGGCTCCTAGGTGGCAGGTGCGAACGCGCCATCCGCCGCTCGACGGGCTCGTCGGCGGCGTGCCGCGGGTCTCGCGGTCGCGGCAACCATGGTGCTGCTCGCGGCGGGTTGGGCGGCGTCGCAGACGGCGCTGGTCGCGCTGCTCGAGGCCCGTTCGATCGACCTCCGGTTTCGCGCTCGCGGCGAGCTCGCCCCCGACCCCGAGATCGTCCTGATCGGCGTCGATGAGGCGTCGTTCGCGCGCCTCGGCCTGAAGTACCCTTTCCCGCCGCTGGTGTGGGCGAAGCTGATCGAGCGGCTGAACGGGGCGGGCGCCGCGGTGATCGCGTTCGACTTCCTGTACTCGGAGCCGACGCGTGAGTGCGACCCTCCGGACCAGGACGCGCGCCTCGCCGAGGTGGCGCGGCGGGCCGGCAACATCGTCTGGGCTGAGCAGCTGCGGGATGGGCGGGTGCCCGAGCCGCCGATCTCAGCGATCCGCGATGCGGTCGCGGGTACGGGGTTCATCAACCTCCCTGACGAGCGCGACGGACGGATCCGCCGCATCGCGCCTGCTCGCTCCGGGCGGCCGTGCTTCGCCGCCGCCGCGGTCGAGGCCTACGCCGGCTACCTCCCGCCGGACTGGCAGGAGGAGCGCGCTCCACCTGATTCCGTACCGAGGCGGCGCCGGCACGTTCCCGACTGTCTCGCTCGGCGACGTGCTCGCAGGCGAGGTTCCGGCCGAGCTCATCGCGGGCAGGATCTGCTTCGTCGGGGCGACCTTCGCGGCCAGCCACGACACCTACCCGACGCCGTTCCACCGGGTGAACCTGCCGGACTCGCCGGGGGTCGAGATCCACGCCACCGTCGCCGGCGCAATCCTGCGCGGAGATCGCCTGGTGGAGACGAGCCCGAAGACTGCGTGGCTGATGCTCGGGCTCGTCGTGCTCGCGATCGCGTGGTTGATCGGCGCCGACCGTCCGTGGTGGGCGCTCGCCCTGCAGGCGTGCGCACTCGCCGGTTGGGGGGCGTGGACGGTCGAGCGCTTCCTCGCCGGTGAGGTCGTCCCGGCGGTCGTGCCGATGGGGGTCCTCGCCGCGAGCTTCCCGTCGGTGGCGTTCGTGAACTACCTGCTCGAGCGCTCGCGTCGGCGGGAGATCCGCGGTCTTTTCGAGTCCTATGTCGACCCTTCCGTGGTGGCGTGGCTGCTGGACAACCCGACCGCTGTCAACCTCACCGGCGGACGCCACACGGTCACGATCCTCGAGTCCGACATCGAGGGCTTCACCCCGATCACGGAGCAGCTCCCGCCGGAGGCGCTCGTCGGCCACCTCAACGCGTACTTTGAAATCCTCACCGGCGCAGTGATCGACGCCGGAGGCATGCACGACAAGTACGTCGGCGACGCGTTGCTGGCGGTGTTCGGCTTCCCAGTGGCGCAGCCCGACCACGCCGCGCGAGCTGCGACCGCCGCGATCGCGATTCAGGAGCGCGTCGAGCGGGCCAACCTGGAGTGGGAGCGGCAGGGGATGCCGGCCCTGCACACCCGCGTCGGCCTCGCCTCCGGCGAGGTGGTGATCGGCACCGTCGGCGGCAGTGCACGCAAGACCTTCACCGCGATCGGCGAGGCGGTCAACCTCGCCGCGCGGCTCGAGGCGCTCAATAAGCCGCTGGGCACGCGGATCCTCCTCGACGAGGCCACGGCAGAGCAACTGCCCGCGGAGCTTCCGGTGCGCGATCTCGGCGAGCACCCGATCAAGGGCTTCTCCCGCCCTGTTCGGGTTTTCACCCCCGAGGCCGCACCCATGACCGGCGACGAGCCCTCCCGCGGCGGTGCCGAACCGGCGTGACAGGGTGGGGCGCGGAGCGTAGGCTGGCGGCGGCCCCGCACTTCTCTTCAGGTCACGTCGCGAGGGCGCCCGCGATGGCTGGTGGATCGGTGCCCGCAGTAGGGAGCTGGTGAGAAATGCAGGCCAGGATGGAGGGGGAGTGAACGTTCTCGGCTGGAGCCTGCTCACCGCGGCGGCGGGCGTCGCGCTCGTCCACACTCTGCTGGGTCCTGACCACTACCTCCCGTTCGTGATGTTGGCGCGCGCACGCGGTTGGTCGACCACTCGGACGTTGGTCATTACCTCGGTGTGCGGGGTCGGGCACGTCGCCTCGTCGGTGGTGCTCGGCGGGCTCGGGGTGCTGGCCGGGCTCGCGGTAGGCAGGATCGAGGGGGTCGAGGGCGGGCGCGGCGGCCTCGCCGCCTGGGCGTTGGTTGCCTTTGGCGTCGCGTATGCGCTGTGGGGAGCCCGGCACGCGCTGCGCCATGCCAAGGGCCTCGAGCCGCACCACCACCACGGGCACGTCCACCTGCACACCCACGGAGCCGACGACCATCACCATCCGTCGCCGTCCGCCGACGAGGTCGCGCACGACCGGCGCGCCGCGACCACGTTCTGGGCCCTGTTCGTGATCTTCGTGCTCGGACCGTGTGAGCCGCTGATTCCGCTGTTTGTGGTTCCCGCCAGCCGCGGAGCGTGGGGCCTCGCGGCGACCACGGCGATCGTCTTCGGCGTGGTCACCATCGCCACCATGGTCGCGGTCACTGCCGCCGCCCTCGCCGGGATCCGGATGCTCCCGCTCGGCCCCCTCGAGCGCTGGTCCCACACCCTCGCCGGCGCCGTGATCGCCGCCTCCGGGCTCGCGATTCTGTTCCTCGGGCTTTGAAACGTAAGACGCGAGACGCGAGACGTGGGTGAGGCCTGTGTTTTTGGGGCGTTGGGGACTCGAGGATCAACTTCCCAGCTTCTTCGAGCCTGGCACCAAGGCGGTCTCCCACAGCGCTCGGCGGCGCGCTGGTATCCGCCCTCTCGCCGGACCGGCGCTCGACGATACAATGGTTCCTGGCTGAGGAGATCCCCGATGAGGAACTTCCGGCGCGCCTACTACGACTGGTTCTCGAGCTTCTACGACAGGTTCGTCGCCGTTCACTCCTCCGACCGCCGGGGCGCGGCCCGTGCCTTCCTGGCCGAACACGTCGTCGTTTCCGAGGGTTCCGCCATCCTGGACATCTGCACCGGCACGGGCTCTCTCCTGTCCAACCTCGACAGAGAACCGGCCCCCGAGGACTCGTGGCGGGGGCAGACTTCTCCCGCGGCATGCTGAACGCGGCCAGGGCAAAGACGAAGATGGTCGCCAACATCGTCCTGGTGGAGACCGACGCGGGCGCCATGCCCTTTGCGGCGTGCAGCTTCGACGCGGTCACCTGCTCGCACGCCTTCTACGAGCTGAAGGGGGAGACGCAGAGGCTTGCGCTGCTCGAGGTACGACGTGTTCTCAAGCCGGACGGCGTGTTCTTTATGATGGAGCACGACGTGCCCTCGAAGCCGGTCCTGCGGGCGCTCTTCTATCTCCGCTTGCTGTCCATGGGCGCCGGCAGGGCCATCTCGATCCTGAAGCACGAGCAGGAGGTCCTCCGCGCCCACTTCGATCACGTCGAGAAGCTCCTCACGCCGACCGGCCACTCCAAGGTCTGGGTTTGCCGTAGGGGAAGGTCCTGCCCTCACTCCCAACCGCTGCAAGCCATGACCGGCCGCAAACCTGATCGCCTCGAACTCCGGGTGACCTCCCGCCCCGACCGTTTCGCCGTCACCGAAGCCGGAGGTCACCGCGGCCCTGAGATCGGTGATCAACTTTGCACTTCCTTCCACGCGACTCGAGCCCTGCCGCGGTGCGTCTCGACCGCCTCGTGCCCGCCGCGCTACACTCACGCCGCGGCGCCCGTCGGGGCACTCCACCGTCATCTGCGCAGGAGGAACCAGAACGAGTGGCGAGGAAGATCGGAATCCCGTACCGCCTTTACCGGGTGCTCGTGCTGCTTCCAGTCATGTTCGTCATGACGCTGGTGATCGGCTTTCTCACGGCGATCCTCGTGTTCTTCTTCAAGCCGCGCACGGTGAGCCGGCTGTGCGGGGTGTCCTGGGCGCGGCTCAACGCCTTCCTCACGCCGATGCGGGTCGAGGTCCGGGGCCGCGAGCATGTCGATCCGCAGCAGTCCTACGTGATCGTCAGCAACCACCAGAGCCACTACGACGTGTTCGTCCTCTACGGCTGGCTCGACGTCGACTTCAAGTGGGTGATGAAGCAGGAGCTGCGCAAGGTCCCGGGGCTCGGGATCGCGTGTGCGCGGCTCGGCCACATCTACATCAACCGGTTCAATCACGAGGAGGCAATGCGCGCCATCGAGGAGGCGAAGCGCCGGATCGTCGACGGGACCTCGGTGCTGTTCTTCCCCGAGGGCACCCGCAGCCGCGAAGTCGTCATGCGGCAGTTCAAGAAGGGCGCCTTCCGCATGGCGATCGACCTCGGGCTGCCGATCCTGCCGGTGACGATCTCCGGCACCCGGGACGTGTTGCCGCCGGACACCCTCGACATCCGCCCGGGACGGGCGGTGATGACCCTCCACCCGCCGATCCCGGTCGATCCGACCGCAGCCGGAGAGGCCGAACGGCTGAGTGCGACTGGCGCGCGAGGTGATCGCGTCCGCACTCCGGAGGCGAGCCCCCGGAATGCCTCGAACATTGAGTGACGCGAGGCGCTTGTATCTCTTCTTCACAAGCCGTATAATCCTCTGCCGTGCAAACCTGCACGGTTACGTCGTTCCAACGATCATCAAGCAGGCGGACGGGGATGTCGCTCGTCGCGGGCAGGCATGACCCGTTTCGACCGCAGGACTCAAGGAGGCGAGCATGATGAGCTTGAAGGCGGCCCTGGCGAAGAAGATCGACGAGCATCGGCCCCGTACGACCAAGCTGCTCAAGGAGCACGGCGACGTGAAGCTGGGCGAGGTCACCATCGCGCAGGCGATCGGCGGCGCCCGTGGCGTACGTTGCCTGGTGACGGACGTTTCCTACCTCGACCCGTTCGAGGGGATCCGCTTCCGCGGCAAGACCATCCCCGAGACCTTCGAGGCCCTGCCCAAGGTTCCTGGCAGAGAGTACCCGTTCGTCGAGGGTTTCTTCTACTTCCTGATGACCGGCGACGTTCCGACGATGGAGCAGACCCTCGAGGTCGCCGCCGAGTTCAAGAAGCGGCGCGAGCTGCCGCATTACGTGATCGACATCCTGCGCGCGATGCCGCGCGACACCCATCCGATGACCATGTTCTCGGCCGGCATCCTCGCCATGCAGCGCGAGTCGAAGTTCGTCAAGCGCTACAACGAGGGCATGAACAAGATGGAGTACTGGGAGCCGATGTTCGAGGACGTCCTCGACCTGCTGCCCAAGCTCCCGACGCTGGCCGCGTACATCTACCGCATGAAGTACAAGGCCGACGTCCACATCCCGGCCGACCCCAAGCTCGACATGGGCGGCAACTTCGCGCACATGATGGGCATCCCGGAGCCCTACGACGACGTCGCCCGGATGTACTTCATCCTCCACTCCGACCACGAGTCGGGCAACGTCTCCGCCCACACCACCCACCTGGTGGCGTCGGCGCTGTCGGACGCCTACTACTCGCTGTCCGCAGGCATCAACGGCCTCGCCGGTCCGCTCCACGGCCTCGCCAACCAGGAGGTCCTGAGCTGGACGATGAAGTTCATGGACTCGCTCGGCGGCCAGGAGCCGACCGAAGAGGTCATCAAGAAGGCGCTGTGGGACACCCTCAACAGCGGCCAGGTGATCCCGGGCTACGGCCACGCGGTGCTGCGCAAGACCGATCCGCGCTACGCCTCGCAGCGTGAGTTCTGCCTCAAGAACCTGCCCGACTACCCGCTGTTCAAGGTCATCTCGATGATCTACAAGGTCGCCCCGGGCGTGCTCCAGGAGCAGGGCAAGGCCAAGAACCCGTGGCCCAACGTCGACGCGCAGTCCGGCGTCATCCAGTGGTACTACGGCCTCACCGAGTGGGACTTCTACACCGTCCTGTTCGGCATTGGCCGCGCTATCGGCGTGCTCACGAACATCACCTGGGACCGTGCCCTCGGCTACCCGCTCGAGCGGCCCAAGTCCCTGACCACGGCGATGCTCGAGGAAGCAGCCGCAAAGAAGTAGCGAGTCCGCGGGGAACGGAGGAGGTTTCTTTCACGGGGCGCCCGACCGGGCGCCCCGTTTTTCGCGTGCAGATCCCACCAGCATGGCGGCTGCGGACCGCGGGACGCCGCCAGCTGCCGTCTTTTCGGCGCACCGCCGTCCTCGACGTGGCCCAGCCACGCCTCCGGGCGTCGGCGCACCGAGAAAGCCGACATCTGACAACGTCGCGCGGCCCTCGCTTCGCCATGTGGTGAGATCTGCACGCGACGTGCGCGGACGGACCATCGGACGAATGTCAGAGAGGACCGTGCGGGAGCCGAATCTGTGCCCGTGTCGTGGAAGTTGAGCTGCAACGGCCACCTCGGCTGCATGCAATGCGAGTCCCGTCGTCGGGCCGGCCCGGACCGGGGGATGACCGTGGCCGCTCGATCGGCCGAAGATGCGCGACGGGCATCGAGAGCATCCGGCAGGGCTCCTGCCCTGCCGGATGTCAAGGACGGGGAAGGCGCTCGAGGTAGGCTGCTGCGACAACGTCCGCGTCGGGGAGGCCGAGCATCCGGGCGACTTGGAGGACGAAGCCGCGCACATACACCGGCGCCGGCATTTGGTCGAAACTGTCGCTCTCCAGCTGTGTGAGCAGACTCGGGCGGATCTTGGTCTCGGCCGCGACCGCCTCGAGCGAAAGGCCGCGGCGTATCCGTTGATAACGAAGGTAGGCCCCTGGGCGCTCCGCCGGGTCGGGAGCGGCTCGGTCGGCCTCGGGTTCAGGCTCCAGGTCCACCGGACCGCTCGCCGAGATCCGCGCTGCGGAGCTCGAGATGCGCTTCCACGCGTCCTCGAGCCGCGCGAGCAGGGCGGTCCGCTCGTCGTCTTCGAGGAGCATGTACGATGCCAGTGCTCCGTCGGCGTAAAGCGCCCGCCGGCGGCGGTAGGCCGAGGCCACCTGGTCGATGGGAGTCCCGGATGGCAGGCCCATCACCTCCCAGTCCTCGGGACGAGGTTCACGGTCGGCCATTGTCGACCGTCCATTGGTCTTCGAACCGTGACGCGATCTCCTCGACACCGCGGGCGAAGGGCGACCCGGGATAGAGGTCGACAACCGGACGCCGGGCGAGCACCGACCGCCGCACGCGTTCATCCTCCTCGAGCAGGCCGCCGAGGCGGATGTCGCCGCCAAAGTAGTCCCGGCACGCGAGCTCTAGATCTTCGCCGAGTCTTCGCTGCTCAACGTCCTCGACCCGGTTGAGCAACAGGGTCGGCGTGAAGGCCCAGGCGGCCGCCGCGAGGCGAAAGCCGAGCTCCGCGTCGTGCTCGGTGACGCGCCGGATGAGCTCACGGGGTGATCGGAGGTTTCCTCCAGGGATAGCCGATTGTACGGTCGTGGTCACCGCGTGCAGACGGCGCCCGTGCGGCGAGCGCCGGAGCATCCGGAAGAACGCGGCCTTGAGGAAGTGGTAGGCGTTCTCGATTGCCGTCGGCTCGGGCGAAAGAACGACGATCCGGTTGTGGACGGGAACGAAGAAGTCGAGCACGTTGAACGAGGTTCCCGCGCCGAGGTCGAGCAGCACGTGGTCCGCCGGGAGCTTCGCGATGGCACGGAGCAGACGCTCCTTCTTGGCGTGGTGCAGGTTGGCGGCGTCGAGCCTGGCACGAGCCCCGCTGATCAGTGACAGATTGGGTGTTCCGGTCGGAACAATGATGTCTTCGAGGCTGTCGACGCGGCGATCAACGAAGTCTGCAAGCGTTCGCGCTGGGCTGGTGAGCCCGAAGAAGGTATGGAGGTTGGCGCCGCCGAAGTCGGCATCGACGAGGATGACCCTGCGACCGCGGTGCGCAAGGGTGACGCCGAGGTTGGCGGTCAGCACTGACTTGCCGACCCCTCCCTTTCCGGCACCGAGCGCCCAGGTTCGGGGACCGTCTCCAGAGATTACCATTCGGCTCTCCGCCCCCTTTGCGGCCGTGGTCATTGGAAGCTGCTCGCTCCGTTGCACCGTGTCGGATCCGTCGTGGGCCTCGTCAGGATGCATGGTCCGCGTTGGGGGCCATGGTAGCACCTCGCCCGAAACCTCGAAGAGTCTCGATTGATCCGTTACGGAGAGGGCCGTTCCGCAAGTCTCAGCACCTCCCGCGTCGTGCTACAGAGCCTCGAGATCGCCCCGAGCTGTGCCGGTACGCGCCGGGAAAAGCCGATCGGAGAGTGAACCTCGATGCGCGGGCGACGTACTTCAGAGGTCATTGCCGTATCACACCTCCGGGAGCTTGAAGCCGTGGCGAGATGAACGGCAGCCGATGATTGGACTGGAACGAGCATGTGACGCACAAGGAGCGCTCGGCAAAAGCTGCTCAGGGCGCCGGTCGCTTGTGAAGTACACTCTGAAAAGGACGCTTCCAGAAGGGTCGGACACGACGAGGGGCTTGGGCAGAGGGAGCGGGAGACGTGTTTCGAACCGGAGGGGTTGATGGATCGTAGCGGGAAACGTCGTGACATCGGGCCTCGAGGCGAAGGTCTTCGGGTCCTTTCGATCGCTTTGATGGCGATAGCCCTGGTTGTGGGCGGCGCGATAGGAGCCGGGTCGACAACAACTGGATCGTCACAGGGCAAGGAGAAGGACAGGGAGCCGACCGCGCGCTCGGTGAAGGACCTGCCGGAGGCGTGGCGGATCTGGCTCGAAGAAGAGGTCTACCCGCTCATCACCGACGAGCAGCGGCGCGCCTTCCTCACCCTCGAGACCGACGCGCAGCGTCAGGCCTTTGCCGATCGCCTGTGGGTCATCTGGGGCAAGCACTCCGGCCTGGGCCCGCAGTTCCAGTACGCGTACCAGCAACGGTTGGAGTTCGCCCGCTCCGAGTTCGGCAACACCCTCGAGGACCGTGCCCGGGTGCTCCTGATCCACGGGATGCCGGACGGTCGCGTGCCGGTCAAGTGCACCGACATTTTCAACCCCCTCGAGTTCTGGATCTATGGGTACATCCCAGGTCTGGGCGAGAATGTCGTCGTACTTTTCTACCAACAGGGCGGACTCGGGACCTTCCGCATGTGGAGCCCGTTCGAGACCGTGCAGGTGTTGTATACCTTCGAGGGTTGGCGCCTGGCTCAGATCCCCGTGTTCTCGTCCTTCGACCGGCCCGAGTACCGCTGCATAGACGGCGACAAGATCATGCATCTTCTCGGCATGGCGCAGGCGGCGGCGCGCGATCCCAAGCTTCTCGCCTCGATGAACCGCATGATCATCCGCGGCGAAGGGGGCAGCGAAGGGACCTCGAGGCGATTCATGGAGTTCTCGGCGCTGGTTTCCAAGAAGGCCGAACCGCTGGCCTTCACGGTCGACGAGAGGCCGCGCGAGATTCGCGGCGGTATGGTCCAGATGGGTTTTTCGCTGCACATCGACGGTACTCAGCTCGGACGGGCCAAGGTCGGTGACGTCGACGTGGTCCAGGTTGATGTCGTGGGCGAGGTCTCAGACCACGCGTCGATGGTGGACCGTTTCCGCTACCTGTTCACCGTGCCCGCGTCGGATGCGCCGCTCGGGTTCGTGTTCGACCGCTACATTCGGCCAGGGGACTACACCTTGCGGCTCAAGGTCGAGGACACTCACTCGGACAAGGCCAGCGTCTCCGAGCAGCCGTTCAGCGCGCGGCCCCCAACCCCGGAGGAGCTCGCCGCGGCGAACGGTGCCTCGGTTGCTGAGGAAGAGGTCCCGGAGGTGCCGTCCGGGGCGGAACCCGAGGCGACCCCGGAGATTCCGAGCGGTCCCATCCGGATGCTGGTCGGGCCGAGCGGGGAGGGCGTCACCGGGCTGCAGCGCTTCGAGGCTCTGGTCGGTCCCGAAGTCGCCAGGGTGACCTTCCTGGTCGACGAGCGCACGATCCTGACCAAGAACCGCGCTCCGTTCGACGTGGACCTCGACCTCGGGCCGCTGCCGCGTCTGACCACGGTGACTGCAGTCGCCTTCGGCCGCGACGGCCAGGAGATCGACCGACGAGGTGTCACCCTCAACGTCGGCCGCGAGCGCTTCTTCGTGCGCCTGCAGCCGATCACCGCGGCGGCGACGCAGGGCGACCGCGTCGAGCTCGAGACCGAGGTCAACATCCCGGGGGAACGCAGGCTCGAACACCTCGACCTGTTCTGGAACGACGAGCTGTTGACGTCGTTCACTGCGCCTCCTTATCAGGCCTGGGTGACGATTCGAGGTTCGGATCGCTACGGCTATCTGAGGGCGTTGGCGGTGCTCGATGACGGCAGCCAGGCAGAGGACATCGAGTTCGTCAACGCTGCGCAGTTCGGGAGCGTGGTCGAAGTGACCTCGGTCGAGCTACCGGTGATGGTCCTCGATCACGGCGGCCATCCGGTCGAAGACTTGGGCGGCGACGACTTCCAGGTTTACGAGGACGGCGTGCTGCAGGAGCTGACCCATTTCTCGCTCAACCGCGATCTGCCGGTCCGGCTCGGCATCGTCATCGACACCTCCGGTTCGATGGAGGAGACCCTGCCGGAGGCCCAGCGGGTCGTGATGGGCTTCCTGCGCAAGCTGCTGCGACCCCGCGACCGGGCGTTCATCGAGATATTCTCGGACCGGCCGGAGATCATCGCTCCTTTCACCGCCGACTTCGGGACGCTTGAGAACGCGTTGCTCGCGCTTTATCCGGACCGAAGCACCTCCTTTTACGACTCCATGATCCTCGGTCTGTTCCAGTTCTCGGGAATCCGCGGGCGCAAGGCCATGGTGGTGCTGACGGATGGCGCCGACACCACCTCGAAGCACAACATCAGCGACGTGCTCGACTACGCCCAACGGGCCGGCGTCACCATCTACGTGATCGGTGTCGACCTGCCCGCCAGCGCCGTTTTGACCCGGTGGCAGCTCAACAAGATCGCCAAGGTCACCGGCGGCCGGTCCTTCTTCCTGCCCCGCGGCGCAGAGCTCGAAAAGGTCTACAACACCATCGACACCGAGCTGCGGACCCAGTACCTGCTGGCCTTCACGTCGAGTTCGGGCAAACCCAAAGACGTGATCCGGGAGATCGACGTCAAGGTCGACCGTCCGGGGGTGAGCGTTCGGACCATCGCTGGCTACTTCCCGGGTGGGTTCTGAGGGCGCGGTGCGAGCCGAACGACTCCAGCCGGCCTCGTGTCAGCGATGCAGAGGAAGGTGGGCCGCGTCTTGCCGGGACAGCGCCACGCCCCTACCATGGATCAAGTCCCAAGGAGGAACATGCAGGTGAAAGCAGCTCAGCACACGTTCGGCCGCCTGGTCGTGGGGGCGGCCCTGCTCCTCGCGGCGGCGTGCTCGTCCTCGGGCTCTGTCCACGGCCGGGTTTCGAGCCAGCTCGACCTCGGGGTCGATGCCGCCCGCAGGGGGTACTGGCAGGAGGCGTTGCTGCGGTTCGAGAACGCGAACGCCATCGAACCCCACAGCCCCCACGTGCTCAACAACCTGGCGGTGGCGTACGAGGCGGTCGGGCGTTTCGACGCCGCACGAACGACCTACGAGGCCGGGCTTGCGATCGCTCCGGACGACCGCAACCTGAACAGGAACTACAATCTCTTCAAGGATTTTGCCGCGAGCAACCTGAAGAAATCCAAGCCGAAGAACGAGGCCGGCACGGCCAAGGAGGGAGCGACGGATGCGAAGAAGAACAGCTAGCGTCGTTCTCCTGCTCGTCGCCATGGCCTCGATCGTCGCAGCGGGCAGCAAGAAGGTGAATGTCGCCCTGCCGGTCAAGCCCGAGCTGCAGCTCGACGGGACCGAAAAGGTCTTCCTCGGGCCGTTCCTGCTCGAGCCGGCGTCGGATCGTTCGGTCGAACCGGTCGACATCACCGCGGTTCGTGAGTTCTCGCGGTTCCTGTACCGGCTCCTGCGGCGCTCGACCCGGCTCAACGTACTGCCCGTCGAACAGGACCTCCGGCCGCCGACCGACAACCCGCTGGAGCTGTGGAAGGACACCGAGTTCTTCAAGAAGATCGGCGAGGAGACCGGCGCCGACTACATCGTCTCCGCATCTCTCGACGTCGAGGTCCTGGACCGATCCGGCTACACCACCGAGGAGTACGTCTCTCCCGAGGACGGCAAGACCTACTACCGGCAGGTCCTGGTCGAGGAGACGGGGTTCAAGTTCAACATCCTGCTCATGATCTTCAACGGCCGCACGGGAGAGCTCGCCTACCGGGAGCAGATCTCAACCTTCAAACAGCGACCGGAGAGAAAGCTGAACCAGGTCACCGACCTGTACTCCGAGGTCTACAACCTGGAGAGCCGACTGGCCGGGGTTTTCGTGCCCCGCATGGTACCGGCCAAGCGATTCCTGTATACGAATTGAGGGCGGCCTGTTCGGGGCCTGCTGCCTCGGGAGAGGGGAGAAGATGAGACGGACCCTCACGAGCCTCGTGCTCCTGCTCGCGGTGGCCGCACCGGCCGCCGCACAGCTCGGTGGGCAGAACAAGATCCGCTACGACACGTTCGAGTGGAAGATTTACAAAACGCCCCACTTCGAGATCAACTTCTACGATCGCGAGGAGGGTTCGCTCGAGCGGGTGGCGTCGTTCTCGGAGAGCGCATACGACGAGCTCGCGCGCCGGCTCAACTTCCAAATCCTGAAGCCGGTGACGATGCTCTGCTACGCGACCCACGCCGAGTTCGAGCAGAACAACGTCATCGTCGGCTTCATCCCGGAGGGTGTCGGAGCCTTCGCCTCGCCGGTCCGCAATCGGATGGTGCTCCCCATCGACCTGCCGGACGAACAGCTTCAGGCCCTTATCCAACATGAGCTGACCCACATCTTCCAGTACGAGATCCTGTTCCAGGGCTGGCGGGGCAGAGCGCTTTTCCGCAGACCGCCGACCTGGTTCATGGAGGGCATGGCGTCGTACTTCGGCAACGACGAGGATGCCCGCGCCGAGGCCTACATGCGCGACGCCGCGATGGCGCAGCGCGTCCCCTCGGTGGCCTACCCACTGGACGGCTACTTCGCCTACCGTTTCGGACACAAGGTCTTCCAGTTCATTCAGTCGGAGTGGGGCGACGACGGCGTACGCGACTTCGTATTCGCCTTCCGCGGCGGCTTCGGGACCTCTGTGGAGGGGCCGATCAAACGGACCTTCAACATGAGCGTCGACGAGTTCGACGGCCGCTTCCGCGCCTGGCTGCGCAAGCTCTACCAGCCCTATGCCGATCGCGGCCTCCCGGAGGAGTTTGGACGCCGCTTCTACACCGGCGAGCGCTCGGCCGAGGCGTCGCCCGCCGCGACGGCGTCGGGCGACCTGATCGTCGCTTTCTCGACCTACAAGCAGGACGTGGACGTGGTCCTGTTCGGAGTGCCAGACCGCAAGATCTACCGCAACCTGACCAAGGGGCTGACCACCAAGTACGAGTACCTGGTCGCGCAGAACCTGACCGTGGGCGGTGAGGAGGGTGGTGGTGGCGACCTGTCGGTATCGCCGGACGGCAATCTGGTCGCAGTCTTTGCGCGTACCGAGCGCGGCCGCTCGCTGCTCCTGCTCGACGCGATCCGCGGCGGCATCGCGCGCATGATCCCGATCCCGCTGCCCATCGACGAGCCGATGTCCCCGGCGTTCTCCCCGGACGGCGGTCGGATCGCCTTCAAGGCGATCCGCAACGGGCAGTTCGACATCTTCGTGCTCAGCCTGGTCGACGACTCGATCGTCAACCTGACCGACGATCCGATCGCCGATTCGGCGCCGGTGTTCTCGCCGGACGAAAGGTCTTTGATTTACACCGCACAGCGCGGCGAGGACGGCAAGCTGGTACGGCTCTCGCTCGACAACCCGTCCGAGCGCGAGCAGCTGACGTTCGGACCCGGCACCGACGAGGCGCCCTCCTTCTCCAAGGACGGCAAGCGGATCTACTTCGCTTCGGACCGCCAGGACAGGATCCTCGACATTTACGCCTACGACACAGAGACCCGCCAGCTGACCCGGGTCACCCACGTCATCGGTGCAGCGGTCAACCCGGTCCCGATCCAGACGCTGCTCGGGGAACGGGTGGTCTTTCAGGGATTCGGCAGCGGCTCGTGGGACCTCTACGTCGCCGACCCGAACCAGGGCGAGCCGGTCGCGATCGCACCTCGTCCGAGCTCCGAGCTGCACCTCGACAAGTTTGTCCCCGCGGTGTCGATCCCGATCGATCTCGAGCACAACGTGGTCCAGCCGAAGCGGAAGTTCTTCCTCGAGGACGTCGGCGCCTACGTTGGCATCGACCAGAACTCGGACCTGATCTCGAGCTCCTACCTGACGCTGAGCGACCAGTATGGCGACCGTCGCATCGTGGTGCAACTCCAGACCATACAGAGCTACTCGATCTTCGACGCCGCCTACGTCAACCTCAACCGCCGCCTCGAGTGGGGGGTCTCGGTCTTCGACCACCGCAGCTACTACCTGTCGAACTACAGCCCGATCGATGAGACCTACCGCCAGCGCGAGCAGGTCTTCCGCGAGACGGGGGCCTCGCTGGTCGGCTTCTACCCGCTGAACCGGTACTACCGGCTCGAAGGTAAGGTCGGATACGTCGACCGCAACATCGATGTGCCGGTGATCTTCGGCAGCGGGAGCGGCGTCTTCTACCAGCCGAACGGATCCCAGGTGCCGTTTGTCGAGGCCGCGCTGGTGGGCGACACGACCATCTGGAGGCGCGATGGGCCCCACAAGGGCGCGCGCTGGGAGCTCTCCGCCGGCTACGCGCCCGACATCGGCGGTGCCGGGACGCTTTACAACCAGTATCACTTCGAGGGTCGGGCCTACCTGCCCCTGACGCGGCGGTCCGAGATCGCACTCCGGCTCTACACCGCGTACTCCGAGGGCTCTGCGCCGACCATCTACGCCTTCGGCGGCCTCGACACGATGCGCGGCTACACGTTGCGGTCGATCGCGGGCAACCGGATCGGGTTCACCAACATCGAGTGGCGGTTCCCGCTGATCGACGACCTCAGCCTGCCGTTCCTGCAGCTGCGAAACGTCCGCGGGCGCCTGTGGACCGATATCGGCGTCGCCTGGTACGAGATCAACGGCAAGGAGTTCAACTGGCAGGGCCAGCCGGGGTTCACGTTCCTGGAGAACGGGCGCTTGGTGGATGGACTCGCGTCCTACGGTTGGGGCTTTTCACTTGACATCTTCGGGCTGCCGATGCACTGGGACTTCTCGAAGTTGTGGGACTTCAAGGACACGTACGGGGGGTGGCGGTCGGACTTCTGGATCGGGTACCGCTTCTAACCCTTGGGACCCGCGGGCATCGGCCCGCCGCTGCTGCGGAACGCGCTGCGGGCCCTTCCGCGGCGCTTCGGCAGCGCCCCGAGTCCTCAACGTAGCTGGGCTACGCCTGCGGCTCGGGGTACTACCTCATCACCACGGCAGGACCCACACCGCGTCCCTCGCGACGCGGCGGTCCGATGTCCGCGGGCCCGTCCCAGAAGAGGAGCAGCTCCGCCTCCGGTTCGGGGCACCGTTTCATCGCGCTGGTCTGCACTTCTCGTCAGGTTGCGATGCGAGGGGCGCGGGGCGTTGGCAGATGTTGGCTTTCTCGGTGTGTCGACCCCCGCAGGCGTAGCAGAGCTACGTCGAGGACGCCGGCGCGCCGGAAAGCCGGCAGATGCCTGCGCAGCGCGGTCCGCAGCCGCTATCCTGGCGAGACGTTCAGGCCTGCTCACCACCCTGCGGGGGCCTCGCGACGGAGCCTGCCTCGATCCGCGGGTCTGGGGGAAGGGGCGGAGAGGTGGGCGGGCCGGCTGGAAACTCTGATCGGGTCGGAGAGATGGGTGAAGGTTTGTTCCAGGGACATAGGTAACACAATCTGGTCGTCGTCGTGCTGTGGGAGCTGTGGGAAGGTGGCGGAGCCAGCTTCCCACACCTCCGCAGCGGGTGCTAGGCCGCCGCGTCCGACCTGACCTGACGGCCGATCGCACCGGCCGCTTGTGAGTCCTCATCGGCGTGTCGGATGCACATCCTGCTGATCACACCCAAGACGCCGCTGCGGGCCCAGAGCCGGTCGCTGCGACCGGCCGACGCGGCGCGGGTGGTGCTCGCAGGGCGGCGCGACGTGTGGGGCTATCGCAACCTCTATCGCGACGATCCGAAGCGCCAGGGGCGGACGTCATCGGCCGGATCTGACTGCTGAGGCGGGATTCCTACGGCCCGCGGTCGTGTTTCCCGCTGACACAAGGAGGATTCCATGCGCAGTACGAAGATGACGCTCGCCCTGCTGGTGATGTTCCTCGTCGGCGCCGCCGTCGGCGTGGTGCTCGCGAAGTCGAGGCCGGTGGACAGTGGGCTGTACGTCGGCCAGCAGCCTGCCGACGCCGCCTCGCAGCTGCTCGCGCTGGCGATGGTGCAGGCCGGCAAGGGCAGCTGGGAGCGGATCAAGGTCGCCCGGGTGTACTACCTGTCGGGCAACAAGGCCGAGGGCCGGTCGGTGTTCGACGGGATCACCGCCAAGCAGCCGGCCCCTTCCGACCTGGTCCGAATCGGGCGGGTCTACGAGCAGGCCGGCGAGTGGGACAAGGCCAAGGAGATGTTCGACAAGGTGCTGCGCGCCAAGCCGGAGGATGAGGACTGGCTGGCCGAGATCGGTTCGTACTACAACCTTCACGGCGAGCGCGAGCACGCCGAGGAGCTTTTCCAGCGCAGCTTCGCCGAGGACTCGGGCAACGAGCGCAACACCTCCAACATCGCCGGCTCGTACGTCGGCGTGCGACCCGAGTTCTGATCGCGTGGCTCGGCCGGCCACCCCGGTCAGAGGGCGAGGACCCTGACGAAACCGGGAGGATCGCCAGGGTCGAGGTGCAGGAACGACGTCTACGTGAGAAGTCGAGGTTCAACGCGGATGAGCTGCTCCGGCGGGGAGGAGAGTTCCTCGGCATAGGCTTCGAGGACCTCGCCGGCCGGTTGCTTCGACGATGTCGAACCGGTAGCCTCGTAATCGTGACGGTGGCCGCAAGGCTCGAGACGCGCATCGTCGCGTCCCACGGTGTCGCCAGGAAGCGAGACTCCGATCGACTCGACCGGTTCCGGCAGGATGACACGGATGGCCTCTCCGCGGTGGGTGGTCGTGATCTTGGCGCTGGTGATCGCGGCTCTGCTGGTCGGAGGCGGCGGGTTCTACCTGGCGCAGAAGCAGGCTGCGCGACAGGAAGCCGAAGCGGATCTGCTGACGATCGCCGCCCTGAAGGTGGACCAGATCGTCGCATGGCGGGCCGAGCGGCTCGGCGACGCCGCGGTGCTCATGGAAGACCCGTTCTCCTGCGAGACTGCCGCAACCTGGCTCGCGGCCGCGGGTTCTGAGCAGGCAGCTCACCTCCTCACCCGTTTCCGGTCGCTGCGGGACCACGACCACTACCAGGACATCGAGCTGGTTGACGCGAGCGGTCGGGTGCGCCTGAGTCTGAGCGGTCAGTCCATCGCGATTCACGCGCAGGCGCTCCAGGGTCTTGCCGAGGCCTGGCGTGAGCGCAAGCCTGTGCTCGTCGACCTGCATGAGGGTGCCCCTGGCCAGCCCCCCGACGAGGAGGTGATCGCGCCGCTGTACTCGGCGGAGAGTCAGGCATCCGTTCCTGCCGGGGCGTTCGTTCTGCAAGTCAACGCCGAGCAGTTTCTCTACCCCCTGATCCAGTCGTGGCCGAGACCGAGCGCGAGCGCGGAGACCCTGCTGGTTCGGCGCGACGGCGATTCCGTGCTCTTCCTCAACGAGCTGCGTCACCAGTCGAACACCGCGCTCAGCTTGCGGATCCCCATGTCCCAGACCGACCTGCCGGCGGTCATGGCAGTGAGGGGCCAGCAAGGCATCGTCGAGGGGGTGGACTATCGCGGGGTCCCCGTCCTGGCGGCGTTAAAGCGCGTGCCCGACTCGCCCTGGTTCATGGTGGCCAAGGTAGATCGGAGCGAGGCGCTGGCCGTCTGGCGCGGCCGCTCCATTCTGATTCTGACCCTGTTGCTGGGGCTGGTGGCGGCGGCTGTCGCTGCGGTCGGTGTCGTCTGGCAGAGGAGCCAGAAGGAGCACTTCCAGGCGCTGTTCAGGGCGGCAGCGGCGTTGCGCGCGAGCGAAGACCGCCACCACACGACTCTGATGAGCGTGGGAGAAGGTGTAATCGTCACGGACGCGACGAGGGGCGTGGTCGAGCTGATCAACCCCGCCGCGGAACGTCTGACGGGGTGGCCCAGGAATGAAGCGGTGGGCAAACCGCTCGCCGAGATCTTCACGCTCGTCGACGAGGGGACACGACGTCCCGTCCACGACCCCCTGGAGCACGTCCTGCGACGCGAGGCGGCCGTCACCCCGAACGACCGCCGGCTCCTCATCGCCCGCGACGGACGGGAGGTCGCCATCGCCGAGAGCTTCGCACCAATCCGGAATGATCTGGGAGCCATCACCGGCGTTGTCGTGGTCTTCTACGACCAGACGAAGGACCGCCTGGACAGACGGCTCACCGAGACCCGCCTGATGCTCATCGAGTACGCGGCAAGCCACACGCACGACGAGCTCTTGACCCGGGCGGTGGACGAGGTGGCCGGGTTTGTAGAGAGCCCCATCGGCTTCTACCATTTCGTAGAGCCGGATCAGAAGACCCTCTCCCTCCAACAGTGGACCACGCGAACGGTCAAGGAGTTCTGCAGGGCAGAGGGACGAGGGCTGCATTACGACATCGATCAGGCCGGCGTCTGGACGGACTGCGTCCACGAAAGAAAGCCGGTGGTCCACAACGACTACGAATCGCTGCCGAACAAGCGTGGATTACCGGAAGGCCATGCCCAGGTCATCAGGGAGCTGGTCGCGCCGGTGATGCGGGACGAGAAGGTCGTCGCCATTCTGGGCGTCGGCAACAAGCCGGTCGATTACACCCAGGACGACGTAGAAATCGTCTCCTATCTGGCCGACGTGACATGGCAGATCGTGGAACAGAAGCGGGCGGAGGAGACCATCAAGAAGATGGCGTACCATGACCCACTGACCGGCCTCCCCAATCGGTCGCTCCTCAAGGATCGCCTGGATATGGCCATGTCGAGTGCCCGCCGGGGTCACGAAAGCCTGGCGCTGTTCATGCTGGACCTCGATGGCTTCAAGGAGATCAACGACACACGGGGCCACGGCGTCGGGGACGAGCTACTGCGACTTGCTGCCGAGCGACTGAGGAGCCTGGTGCGCGAGAGCGACACGGTTGCCCGTATTGGGGGGGACGAGTTCTGCCTGCTCCTGCCGGGACTGGCCAGCGCCGAGGATGCGGTGAAGGCCGCCGAGAAGATCGTAGGAGGCTTCGAGAGGGTCTTTGTGCTCGATGGAGTGGAGTGCCAAGTCACCACCAGCGTCGGGATCGCCCTCTATCCCGGTGACGGCGACAGCGGTGACCGCCTGATGAGGAACGCCGACAGAGCCATGTACCAGGCCAAGCGGGCGGGGCGGAACGCCTACCATCGCTACTTTGGGGCCGGGCCGGACAATTCCCGCTCCTCTGCACCGTCGACTTCGTGAGCCCCATGGGTGTCGCCGTCGCCCCGGGCGCAGACGCTCCTGCTGTCGTGGTGGGGCGTTCATCTTCTTGTTCCGGCTCGCGTAGACTCGGGGTGGAGGCACCTATGAGAAGAGCGTTCCTTGTCGCGCTGGTCGTGCTCATAGCCGTCCCGGGCGTCGCACAGGTGCGAACCGAGAAGCCGCCATTGCACGCCAAGCGTTGGTTGGCGATCACCGGCAAACCGCTGTCGGCAACAGCCGGGGCGATGATCTTCCAGAAGGGCGGCAACGCCGTCGATGCGGCGGTGGCGATGATCGCGGCGGGCTGCACGATGTGGGACACGCTCGGGTGGGGCGGCGAGACCCAGGCTCTCATCTACAACCCGAAGACCGGCAAGGTGATCGGCATCGACGCCCTGGGCGTCGCGCCAACCGGAGCGACCCCCGAGCTGTTCAGGAGCCAGGGTATGAGCTACCCGCCAGAGTACGGTCCGCTCGCGGCGGTGACACCCGGCACGCCGGGCGGAATCCTGGTAATGCTCGCCGAGTACGGCAGGCTCTCGCTTGCGGAGGTCCTCCAACCGGCCATCGACATGGCGGACGGCTACCCGATCGAGGCCCAGGCCGCGAACACCATCGAGCGTCAGAAGACGTGGATCGAGAAGTGGCCGTACTCCCGCGCCCTGTTCCTGGTCCACCGCAAGGACTCCGAGCTCCGGAGCGAGGCTGCGGCGGGTACCGCGAAGGGCCCCAGCGGGCCAACACCCGTGCACGACCGCGCAGCCGGAGAAGTCGCGACATCCGGGCGTGAGGGACCCGAGCCCGGGGAGATCTTCCGCCAGCCCGACCTCGCCGCCACGCTGCGCAAGCTCGTGGCCACCGAGCAGGCGGCGCTGAAGGCTGGCAAGTCCCGCAAGGCGGCGATCTACGCGGCCTACGACCGCTTCTACAAGGGCGACATCGCGGCGGAGATTGCGCGCAGCACGCAGGAGCAGGGGGGGCTGATCACGGCCCAGGACCTGGCTGGCTGGCAGGTGAAGATCGAGGAGCCGGTTTCTACCAGCTACAAGGGCATCGACGTCTACAAGCTCACCGTCTGGACCCAGGGGCCGGCCATGCTCCAGGCACTCAACATCCTCGAGGGCTTCGATCTCAAGTCCATGGGTTACAACACCTCCCGCTACATCAACACGGTTTACCAGGCGATGAGCCTGGCCTTCGCCGACCGCGACTTCTACTACGGCGACCCATACGTCCCGCCCTTGGAGCCGGTCAGGGGGCTCCTCTCGAAGGCGTACGCGGCCGAGCGGGCCAAGCTCATCGACCCCGACCACGCCAATTCGGGTATCACCCCCGGCGATCCCTACCCTTTCCAGGACGGCGTCAACCCGTTCAGCGGTCTGCTCGCTGGCTGGCAGGCTGCGGCCTCCGAGCCGCCCAACGCGCGGAGCCGTGTGCTGGAGGCGTCGCTCGGCCCGGCGGACCTCGCACGCTTCCGCGAGACGTTCACCGCGGGTACGACTTCGGTGGAGGCTGCGGACTCCGAGGGCTGGGTGGTGTCGGTCACCCCGAGCGGTGGGTGGATCCCCGCGGTGGTCGCAGGCCGGACTGGTATCGGCCTGAGCCAGCGCATGCAGTCCTTCGTCCTCGACCCTGCGGAGAACCCCTTCAACGTGGTCGAGTCGGGCAAGCGCCCGCGGGTCACGCTCACGCCCACCATGGCGCTCAAAGCTGGCAAGCCGTTGCTGGCATTCGCCGTCCAAGGAGGCGACACTCAGGACCAGAACCTGCTGCAGCTCTTCCTCGACGTCGTCGAGTTCGGGATGACGGTGCAGGAGGCGACCGAGGCGGCCAACTTCAACAGCTACCAGATGCAGAGCTCATTCGGCGCGCACGAATCCATCCCTGGCAAGGTGTTGCTCCGGGACGACATCCCGCCGTGGGTCAGGAGCGAGCTCCACGACATGGGCTACAGCATGGTCTTCGCCGACCGGACGTCGGGTCCGATCAATGCGATTCTGTTCGACCGCGAGCACGGCACCATGTGGGGCGGGTCGAGCAACTTCGGCGAGGACTACGGGATCGGTTGGTGACTTGGCCGGGGCGGCGCGGCTGCTGAGCCCCAGCGTGATGATCGAGAGGGCGGGCACGGTGCAGCTTCGGATCCCAACCGGGGCGTGTCGAAGTGCGGGCGGAGTCGGCGCCGAAGGACCATTTGGCTATACTCTCCGATCGCATGCCGACGCCGCTCATCAACGCCTCAGGGATTTCCAAGTCGTTCGGCAGCCGGACGCTGTTCGAGGGCCTTGACCTCGTCCTCGCAGAGGGCGATAGGGTTGGCGTGATCGGACCCAACGGCGCCGGCAAAACCACGCTGCTCGAGATCCTCGCGGGCCTGGGGACTCCAGATCAAGGCACGGTGATCCGCCGGCGGGCGCTCCGGGTGGGGTACGTTCCACAGGAAGAGGCACTCGATCCCGGCGCGAGCGTGCTCGAGATCGTGCTGCGGGCCGCCGCGGAGGCGGCTGAGCCGAACCGGGTCGAATCTGCCCTCGAGCGTGAGGTCCGGGTGCGGATCCTGCTCGACCGGGCCGGGTTCACCGAGCTCGACCAACCGGCCGGGGAGCTGTCAGGGGGATGGCGGAAACGCGTCGCGATCGCCGCCGCGCTGGCCCGGGATCCCGAGGTGCTGCTGCTCGACGAGCCCACCAACCACCTCGATCTCGAGGGGATCCTGTGGCTCGAGCAGCTGCTGGTGTCGAGCCGGTTGACCTACGCGGTCATCAGCCACGACCGCGCGTTCCTCGGCCAGATCGCGAACCGGATACTGGACGTGGCGCCAGCCTATCCCGGCGGGATGCTGGCGGTGGACGGCTCCTACCGCGACTTCCTCGAGCAGCGCGAGGCCTATCTCGAGGCCCGCGATCGCTACCGGGAGGGCCTCGCGAACCGCGCCCGGCGCGAGCTCGAGTGGCTCGCTCGAGGGCCCAAGGCCCGCACGACCAAGGCGCAGTCACGGATCGAGCGCGCCGAGAGGCTCCAGGAGGAGCTGTCCGACCTGGACCAGCGCCGGCCGGCGGATCCGATCGGGCTCGAGCTGGTTGGCTCGGGTCGCAGGACGAAGCGGCTGCTGGAAGCCAAGGGGATCGGCGCGAGCGTGGGCGGACGGCAGCTGTTCGCGGACCTCGACCTGTTGCTGAGCCCAGGCCAACGGCTGGGCGTGGTGGGCGCCAACGCCAGCGGCAAGACGACGCTCCTCAAGATCCTCGCAGGCGAGCGTGAGCAGAACGCCGGCATCATCCGAACCGCAGACCACCTCCAGGTGGTGTACTTCGACCAGGCCCGGGAGCACTTGGAGCCGGAGCAACCGCTGCGGCGGGCCCTAGCCGGCTCGTCGGACTCGGTGGTCTACCGTGATCGCCTGACTCATGTCGTGACCTGGGCGCAGCGCTTTGGCTTCCGAGCCGACCAGCTCGACCTGCCGGTAGGTGAGCTCTCCGGCGGCGAACGCGCCCGTGTCCACGTCGCCCGGATGATGCTGCGTCCCGCCGACGTCCTGCTGCTCGACGAGCCGACGAACGACCTCGACATCCAGACTCTGGAGGTGCTCGAGGAGAGCCTGCTCGAGTCCTCCGCCGCGGTGGTCATGGTGACCCACGATCGGATGCTGCTGGACACGGTGTGCACGACCCTTTTGGGACTGGACGGCCGCGGCGGGATCGACGTCTACGCCGACACCCACCAATGGCAGCGGTCGTTGGCGGCACGGGAAGCGGAGGCGAAGCCAGAGCCGAAACCCGTCGCGCCGCGCAGGTCCACGGCGCGCGTGCTCAAGGACGGTCTCTCGTACCGCGAGAGAGCTGAGTTCGCCGCCATGGAGGCGACCATCCTCGAGGCCGAGGCGGAGCTGGAGGCCGCCGCGGCGCAGCTCGCCGACCCGGAGATCGCGAGCGATCCCGAGGGGGTCCACGCGGCGTTCGAGGCACACAAGCGGGCGCAGGAACAGGTGGACGCGCTCTACCGGCGATGGGCCGCGCTCGAGGCCAAGGCGGCCCGACCGCGGAGCTGATCGCTCTGGCCGGCCGCCAGAAACTGCGACCCCACTACGTCACGTGCGAACATCGAACATGCCGTACGACGCCGACGGATCGCTGCAGCAGCCCCCCTTGCACATCGTCCCCTGGAGGGCCTACCTTTGGAGTGCACAACCGTGGCGGCGAAAGCGGTGCGGCGAGAGGCCCACATGAGCGTTCCAGGGACACACTTCAAGGGCAGGACAGCCACGGCGATCGGCCTGGTGCTGATCACTCTGGCGGTGTCCGCGGCGGTCTTTCTGCCGCCGATCATGCTGGCCCTGCTCCTGGTGGGTGCCCTTCTGCTTCCCGTCGCATCGAGCCTCGCTCCGGGTGTGCCCGACGTCGCGGCGGTCCACGAGCTGCCGTCGCCGCCCACCAGCCCGCGCGCCCCACCGCGTTCCTGATCCCGACAACTGAACGATTTGCGAACCATGGCAGCGGATCGAGCCGCCATGCCCTGCGTCCGACGACCCGCCCCGCGCGCGTCTGGGAGACCGGGCAGCGGCTCCGGGATCAGGGGGTTCACAGTGGGCATGACAGAAACGGATTCTCAAGATCGGCGCACGCCTCGACTAGCGGGCTCGAGCGGACGGTTCCCGGGATGGCTCGCCAGGACATTGTCTTGGATGGATTTGGACCGGCTGGAAAGCGACCTCGCGCCGTACTGGGAGGAGAGCGAGAGGATCCTCGTGACCGACCTCGGGGGCCTTTGCGACGCCGACCTCGCCGTTTCGGCTCAGCGACTGGGCGCCAGCCTGCGCACCATCGACTCGTTCGGCAACGCCGGGGAGGGCGGCGATGAGATCGAGAGTGTGCGCCTCGTCGGAGCCGACGTGTTCAGCCTGGTCCGCGAGGCGGCCCGGCGCACCATCGGACTCGACCCGCACCCCGTGCAGGTGGTCGCCGGCCTCGCGATGGCACGCGGTCGCGTCGCCGAGCTGCCGACCGGCGAAGGGAAGACGCTGGCGGCGGTGTTCGCCGCAACGTTGCACGGGCTCGCGGGTCGTGGGGTCCACGTCCTCACCTTCAACGACTACCTGGCGCGGCGCGATGCAGCCTGGATGGGGCCCGTGTACCGCATGCTCGGCCTGTCCGTGGGCTGCATTCAGGAGGGGATGGCGGCGGCCGAGAGACGAGCCGCCTACCGTTGCGACGTCACCTATCTGACCGCCAAGGAGGCCGGGTTCGACCTGCTGCGGGACGGCGTGTGCCTCGAACCCGAGCATCAGGTCCACCGGCCCTTGCATCTGGCCCTGGTCGATGAGGCGGACTCGATCCTGGTCGATGAGGCGCGGATCCCGCTGGTGATCGCGGGAGCCGCAGAAGATGCTCCCGACGGTCTCGCTCACATAGCGGATTTGGCGCATCGCCTGAGCCCGGGCGCTGACTTCGACATCGATCCCGGCGAGCGCAACATCTTCCTCACGGAGGGAGGGATCGTGCGGGTCGAGCGCGAGCTCGCATGCGACCTCTTTGCCGGCGATGGCGTGGTCTCCCAGGCGGCGCTGCGCAACGCTCTCCACGCGGAGCATCTGCTCCGCCGCGATGTCGACTACATCGTCCGCCACGGCTGTGTCGAGCTGGTCGACGAGCTGACCGGCCGCGTCGCAGAGAACCGGCACTGGCCGGACGGGCTGCAGGCGGCGGTGGAGGCGAAAGAGGGCCTCCGCGTGGGCTCTGGTGGCACGATCCTCGGCTCGATCACCCTGCAACACCTGCTGCGCCGGTATCCGCTAATCTGTGGGATGACAGCGACGGCCGTGAGCGCTGCCGACGAGCTGTGGGACGTCTACGGCCTTCGGGTGGTCGCAGTGCCTCCCAACCGCCCCTGCATCCGGGTCGACGAGGCAGACCTCGTCTTCGCTGGTCGCGACGCACGCGATCGCGCGCTCGTCGCGGAGATTGCACGGGTCCACCGGACCGCCAGGCCGGTGCTGGTCGGCACGGCCAGCGTCGAGGAGTCCGATCACCTTGCCGCGATGCTCCAGCGGGAGGGCGTGGAATGTGACGTCCTCAATGCGCGCAACGACGAGCGCGAGGCGGCCGTCGTCGCCGAGGCCGGTGATCTCGGGCGAGTGACGATCTCCACCAACATGGCGGGCCGCGGCACGGACATCCGTCTGGGCGGCCTCGGTGAGCGCAACCGCGACCGGGTCCTGGCGCTCGGGGGACTCTATGTCATCGGTACCAACCGGCACGAGAGCCTTCGCATTGACCTGCAGCTGCGGGGACGCGCCGGACGCCAGGGCGATCCGGGATCGACACGTTTCTTCATCAGCCTCGAGGATCCTCTCGTGAGGCGCGCGGGCATCGACCGTCTCGTGCCGCGGGAGCACGAGCTGCAGGCTATCGACGGCGCCTTGGATTCCCGCTTCGTCCAGCGGGCGATCGAGCACGCACAGCGGGTCGCCGAAGGCGAGTGCTTCGACGCGCGCAAGCGCATCTACGAGTATGCCGAGGTGATCGAGCGCCAGCAGCACCAGATCCAGGACCGCCGACAAGCGTTGCTCGAACGACGCCTTGTCCCGGCACTGCTCGAGTCGAGGTGTCACGAGCGCTGGTCGAGGCTGATTCCGATGGCCGGCGAGTCCGTCCTGCAAACGATCGAGCGGCGGCTGACGCTGAGCGTGATCGACCGGTGCTGGGCCGAGCACCTTGACGAGCTGCGGATGCTCCGCGACGAGATCCACCTCGTCGCGCTCGACGGTCGCACACCGGTCGTCGAGTTCACACGTGCCGCCATCGCCGCGTTCGAGCGCCTTCCCGACCGGATCGACGACGCGGTCGTCGAGCTCTTCGACGCGATGGAGATCACTGGCGACGGCGTGGACTGGGAGGCCCATGGCCTTCGCGGTCCGTCCGCGACCTGGACCTACCTGATCAGCGACACCGCCTTTGCTGCCAATCCGCTGCGGACGCTTGCAAACCACGCGAGCATCGGCCTGTTCGCAGTGCTGCTGTGGTCTCCACTGCTGTTCGGGTGGGGTCTTTACCTCCACTGGCGCCGTCGCCGAGCCCGTGCCAGAGGGACAGCAGAGGCGGAGCTGTCGGACCCCGGTGAATAGTGCGGGCTAGAGCTTCATTCGCTTGAAGACGCGCTCGGGGATGTTGCGGATGACGAGCATGACGACCCGCCAGAACCACGGCGTGTAGAGCACGTCACGCCGGCGGCGGATGGCGCGCTCGATGTCGCGCGCGACCTTTTCCGGCGAGGCAAGCAGGGGAGACCGCGGGTCGACCACGCCCTGGGTCATGGCAGTGTCGACGAAACCGGGCTTGACCGTGAGCACATGGACGCCCCTGGCGGCGAGCCGGTTGCGCAGCCCGGAGAGGTAGGCCGAGAGGCCGGACTTGGCGCTGCCGTAGAGGAAGTTCGACTGCCGGCCGCGGTCGCCCGCGACCGAGGAGATGGCCGCGATCCAGCCGTGTCCCCGCTCCTCGAGATGGGCCGCCGCGAGGTCGAGCAGTACGATCGGCGCGACCAGGTTGACCTCGAGGGCGGCGCGCGCCGCATCCGGGTCGCGGAATGCCGCCTCCTGATCTGGCAGCGTCCCGAAGCAGAGCACGACGCCGTCGAACGCGCCGCCCGCCGCCGCCAGGCAGCGCTCGAAAAACGCGGCGGCCCCGGCGAGGTCGACGGCGTCGAAGGCGACCGTCTCGGGATGTGCCGCGGTCCGGGTCGTGAGGTCGGCGGCCAGCGTGGCGAGCGCCTCGTCGTCGCGTGCGGCGAGCACCAGGCGGTCACCGCGGATCGCGAGCAGGCGGCACAGCGCGCGGGCGATGCCAGAGGTGGCGCCGAGGACCAGAACGGTCTCGCTCATGGCTCCTCCACGATCCCCAGGCGGCGGGCCTGGTTCGAGACGAAGCGGCGGTTCGGGTCGAGACGCGCCTTGACCGCGCGGAACGCGGGCAGGGTCGGGTACATGGCGGCGAAGGTCTCGGCAGTGGTGAGGGCGTCCTTGGCGAGGTAGAGGCGCCCGCCGTGGCGGAGCAGGATCTCGTCGAGCCGGCGCGCGAGGCGACGCAGTGGCTCGCCGGTGTTGGGCAGGTCGAGCGCCAGCGTGTGGCCGGGTTCGAGGTAGGACAGCATTCCGCCGCTCGCAGGTCCGGTGGTCTTGAGCACCGAGAGGAACGACGCCGCGCGCGCTTCGGAGATCGCTCCGAGCAGCTCGACCAGCCCGCGGCGCGAGGTCGACGGGGGCAGCAGCGCCTGGTACTGGACGAAGCCGCGACGGCCGTAGACGCGGTTCCAGTCGGCGATCCCGTCGAGGGGGTGAAAGAAGGAGCGCGAGTCGACGAGCTTGGTCCCGGCGCGGTGCGAGGCGTAGTAGGCGGTGTTGAAGGCCTTCACCGTCAATGGGTTGAGGGCGATCGAGGGCATCGGGAAGGGCACTGCCAGGTTGAGCCCAGAAGAAGCCCGCAGGGGCTCGTGCCTCGCCTTCGCCGGCAGCTCGTCGCGGGTGGCCATGTCGCCGAACATCAGTACCGAACGACCGAGAGAGCGTCCCCGCGCCAGACAGTCCACCCAGGCCACGGAGAAGGGGGAGGCGTTGGCGGTGCTTTCGAAGCGCTCGAGGGTCTCGTCGAGATCCCTCGTGCGCAGCTCGGTGACGCGGCAATAGGCGGTCTCGATCCGCTCGAGCCGGATCCGAGCCTCGGTCACGATGCCAGTGAGGCCCATGCCTCCCACCGTCGCCAAGAACGCATCGGGCTCGACGTCCCGGGAGCAGCGCAGGGTCTCACCCGAGGCGCAGAGGAGATCGAGGTCGACCAGGCTGGCAGCGAAGGAGCCGACCTGGTGGTGGTTCTTGCCGTGCACGTCCGCCGCGATTGCGCCACCGACCGTTACGAAGCGGGTGCCCGGCATGACCGACAGCGTCCAGCCCCGCGGAATGAAGGTGTCGAGGATGTCGTCCAGACTCACCCCGCCCTGGCAGGTGAGCACGCCACCGTCGGCATCGAAGTCGAGCATGGCGTCGAGCCGGGTGAGGTCGACGACGAGGCCGCGCTCGTCGAGAGCGGGGTCGCCGTAGGCCCGGCCGAGCCCGCGCGGGATCAACGACGGGACCGGCTCGCCGGTGACGATCGGAGACAATGTGCTGCGCGAGTCCGGACGCGCCACCCGGCAGCGTGCAGTCGGCAGGTTGCCCCAGCCGCTGAGCTCTACGGTCGAGGTCGGCGTCGAGTGCGCCACTGGCAACCCCTAGGCCGCCGCGAGCATGACCAGGCCGGCGACGGCGCAGACCGCGAGACTGGCCCGGTCGGTGACCGCGAACAGCAGCGGGTCTTCGAGCACGACTCCGCGCCGGGCGAGCAACCACAGCCGGAGGACCCAATACATGGCCAGCGGGATCAGCGCCCACAGGAAATCCGCGCGGCGGTAGAGCACCTGCACCTGCGGACTCGACAGGTACAGAGCGAGCACCAGGACCGCGAGCAGTCCGGTGGTCTGGCCCGCAGATGCGACAAGCGAGACGTCGCTCACTGTGTAGCCGCGGCCGTGAGCGCGCTCACCGGTCCCGCCGGCGAGGCGCGCGAGCTCCGAGTACCGCTTGCACAGGGCGAGCGAGGTGAAGATGAAGATCGAGAACACCATCAGCCACTCCGACACCGGGACGGACGTCGCTGCGCTTCCGGCGAAGATGCGCAAGGCATAGAGGCCGGCGAGGGTGATGACGTCGAGGATCGGAATCCGCTTCAGGGCGAGGGAGTAGGCGGTGGTGGCGCCGAGGTAGAGGGCGAGCACCGCGGTGAAAGCCCGCGGCAGGCTGAACCACGACAGGGCGAAGGCTGCCGCCAGGAGGGCCACGGCGAGGAACGGGCCGGAGGCGAGGGGGAGGGTGGCGGCGGCGAACGGCCTGCGGCGCTTGACCGGATGGCGGCGATCGGCGTCGATGTCGACCAGGTCGTTGAGGACGTAGACCGCGGAGGCCGCGAGGGAGAACGCCACGACGGCGCGCGCGGCCTCGGCGAGGAGAGGAAGCTCCGTGATCCGGTGGGCGAGCAGGACCGGCAGCAACAGGAGGCCGTTCTTGAGCCAGTGGTGAGGGCGCACTGCGGCGAGCAGAGCGGCGGGCCGGACGGCGGACCGCGAGAACGAGCGCACCAGCTTTCCGCTCCGTTGGAGCACCGTACGCACGCGGCGTCCCGGGGCGACCGAGTAGGCCTCGTCGGCCTCCCGCCACACGGGGATGTCCGCCCTTGAGTCGCCAAGGTAGGCGAACCGTGTCCACCCGCGTGCGACGCACAGCTCGCGGATCGCCGCGAGCTTGGTGCGGCCCTTGAGGTTGGTCCGGGGGTCGCTGGCGAGGACCTCTGTGAACAGACCGAGGTGGTCCGCGATCCGGTGCGCGACTGCCGCCGTGGCGGCGGTGGCGAGCACCAGGGGTCGGCCCCGTCCATGCTCCTCGCGCAGGAACGCGAGCACCTCGGCGCGGTAGGGCAGCAGCGACGGGTCCGGCGCGCCAACCTCGGCCGCGGCGGCCTTGATCGCAGCCCGGCCCGCAGCCGCGCGCCGCAGGACCGCGAGCAAGATCCCACGTCCGAGCCCCGCGAACAGCGACTCGACCAACGCGTCCGATGCAATCAGCGATCCGTCGAGATCGACGAACAGCGGCATCATGGAAGACGTCGGCGCTGCGTCCGTCACAGTGGAATCCTCATCATCCGGCCGGAATCCTACCATCGCGGGCGGGTTGAGAGTCTCGGCAGCGGTGTCTTTGAGAAGCGGAGTGCGCTCCAAAGGTGACATCGACCGTGCTTGGAACGAGAGACGGCGGTACCATCTCAGACGTGCGGCTCGAAGGGGACAGGACGTGACGTTCGATCGCAACACCGGTTTCAGGCTGGTCGGCGCTGTGCTGCTGGCAGGGCTCGCGGTGGGTTGCGCGTCGATGACGTTCCCGTGGCTCACCGCGAACTACTACGGAGCCGGCCCCGAGTCCGCGCTGACCGTGCTCGACGTGCTCCCCGTGGCCGACCGCAACGCCGTTCTGGCCACCATGGAGGAGGCGATGATCCGGCTCGAGCTGGGTGACTACCAGCGCAGCCGCGAGGCCGCCTTGCGGGGCCTGGGCTGGCTCGACGGCGGGACAGGCGTGAGTGCCGCGCCCCAGGACTTCTTCCGTGGCGAATCGTTCGAGCGTGTGTGGCTCGCCACCGTCGCGATGCTGGACTCCCTGGCGCTCCAGGAGTTGGAGCCCGCAGCCCAGGACGCCGAGCGCGTCCTCGCCGAGATCAACTCGTCCGGTTGCGGGGCCTGCGCCTTTGCTTTCAGTCGCTGGGCCGCGGCCCTCGCCCTCGAGCAGGCCGGTGGTATCGACGAAGCGCGAGCCGCTCTTGGAGAAGCGCTGCGCGCAGCACCCGATCAACCGTTTCTGCTCACCGAGCTGGCCCGCTTGGGTGGTCTGGCTGGCCTGGAGGAGGGCCTCCAGGTGTTGCCCGGGCCCGAAACCTCGAGGTCGGAACGAGGGTCCCGCGAGCTGCTGGTCCTGCTGTTGCTCGGTGCCAGGCCGGAAAAGGTCACGGTCGAGGCGCACGCTTCTGGGGGCGCGGCGGCGTCGCACCTGCGCTTCATTCCTTCAGATTGGGATGCGAACGAGATCGGCGTGGTAGCGACCGACACGGGGGAGGTTCATCCCGCGGTGGTCCTGACCGACATGAACGAGCTCGCCGAGGCGAGTCTCGAGGCCCGTCTCGGCAGTGGCGGCGGCGATGGTGACCTGCGCCAGTGGTCGACGCTTCCGGCGACCTGCCAGGCGGTGCGGTTGGCCCTGCCGGGGACGGTAGCTTGGGTCGAGCTGACAGTTCTCGATGACGCCGGCGAGACCGTGTCTGAGGAAATCGTGGACCTGCCGCCGGAGTGGCGCACGGGCCCACTGTTCGTCGTGCGCCGGGTGCCGTGAGAAGTGCAGGCGAGTCATCGTAGACTGATCTCGTGAGCATCGAGCGGCGGTACGAGCGGATCGGGCGCACCCTGAGCACCTTGGAGCTGGTCGGCGATGACGACGCCGACCTCGTCGCGGAGCTACTGCCGGCGTCTCCGGCGGCTGGGGGCGAACGGACGGGGCACTTTGCCGGCTTCTACAGTCGCGCAGGCATCGAGCGGGCGCTGGACGCCTACGGCATCACGGCCGTGATCCGGCGCGCCGGGTTCGACGAGACCCGGGTTGCCATCGGCGGCGACGAGGCCCGACGGCACCGCGTGCAGGTGCTGTTCGACGGGGGACAGGACGACGACCACCGCCTCATCGACCTGGTGGTCGAGCTCCGACGTGTGCGGCAGGCGTCGATCACCGGGGAGGAGGCCGGCACGCGCCCCTTCGACATCCTGGTCGTCGAGTGGCTGTGCCTTCAGAACCCACGCGCCAGCTTCACCGCAGAGCGCCCACAGCTGCCGGGCCAGCGTTATCCGGGATTGGGCATCGGTCGTCCGCTGCACAACATGATCCTGCTCATGGCGCAGCGGCTCAACCGGGCCGGAGTCGTAAATGTCCCGCGACACTTTCACTTGGCCGTGTTTTACGAGCGGTTTGGTTACCGCTACTTGTGCGAAACCCACCAGGCCGAGGTCTCGGCGGTGAGCCGAGTGCTGCGCGGGCTGCCTCCCGCGGTGGCGAGCTGGGCGGTGGAGCGAGGCTGCGTGAGGGTGGGCCGCAACGGCGGGCCGCCCGCTCGATGGCTCTACGAGCCGGTCGAGATGATCGCCGCGGTCAGCCGCGACCTGGAGGCCCTGCTTGCTCGGCGCGGGGGCTGGCTGCGGCGGCTGGTGACGCCGGCCCCGCGGCTCGAGGTCGAGCTGGACGCGGCTGCGCTAGCGGAGTCACTGCGGCGCGACCCGGTGGCAGGGCTCGACCCGGAGGCGGTCGCCGCCATGGCCTGAAACGCAACATCGTTTCCACAAACGGCCGAATCGCTGCAACTTCGCCAGAGGGGGACAGCATCATGTCGAATGCGATTTCTTGGAATCTCCAAGGTCGCCGGCCGCTTTCGCGCGTGCTTTAAACCGACCTCTCCGTCCGTCGATGGCGACCCGAGCGCGGAGGCGCGGGCTGCCCTCGACGGGTTCGGAGCGGCGTACCTCGGTTGGCTGGGCGGCGTCAGTCGGTGAGCCGTAGGCCTCCGCGGCGACTCAGCGGGCGACCTTCGAGTCTGCCGCGAGCGCGCCGAACCGGCGCAGGACCTGAGTTCCGAGGCTCGAGGGCACGACCTGCGCGATCAGGTGGTCCACATCGAGTCCTTCGTCGGTGAGGCGCTCGCGCCGCGCCTCCAGGTAGCCCCGCATCACCTTGGCGCTGAACTCTGGGTGGAACTGGACGCCCCATGCGGACCCGACGCGAAACGCGTGGTGAGGGTCGAGTGCGCTCGTCGCCAGCGCCGCGACGCCGCGGGGCAGCTCGAGAACGCTCTCGAGGTGGGTGGTCTGGACCGGGGTCGGGGACGGGCTGCCGCCGAGGAGCGGGTCATCGGCAGCAAGGTGGGTCAAGGTCAGGGGGACGGTACCGATCTCATGTCCGCTCGGGTTCGCGGCGACACGACCGCCGAGGGCGTGAGCCAGGAGTTGGTGTCCGTAGCAGATGCCGAGCACCGGGAGCCCCTCCGAGACTGCACGAGCGAGCCACGCGGCCGCCCGTTCGCTCCACGGCTCGCGTGCAGTGACCATCGCGGAGGAGCCGGTGACGATCGCTCCCGCCAACCCGCTGGGCTCGGGGAGGAGGCGTCCTTCTCGCACGTCGCAGACCTCGATCGGCGGCGCTGCGGGCCCGAGGCCGTCCGCGATCCAGTCCTCGAAGTCGCCGCAGCGAGCGGACACGATCGCGTCGGCGTGGCCGGTCTTGACGATGAGCAGAGACTGCATGGCTCTCCCGGGTGCGTATATCGCGGGCCCGGAGGCGATCGGGCCCGCGCTGAAATAGCGGGCTCAGGCGGCGTCGCGCAGGCGCGCGATGCGCTCGTCGAGCGGTGGATGGGTTGCGAAGAGCATGCGCAGGCCGCGTCCGCGCCCTCCGGCGATCTTCAAGGTGGCGAGGGCCTCCTTGCGGTTGTCGACCAGGCCGGTGGTGCGCTTGAGGGCCTCGAGCGCCGAGACCATGCTGTCGCGACCGGCGAGCCGAGCGCCGCCGGCGTCGGCCCGGAACTCGCGGATGCGCGAGAAGAACGCGACCACGATGAAGCCGAGGATGGAGAGTGCGATCTCGAGCACCATCGTGAGCATCCACTGGATCGCGAACGACGGGCCGCTGTCGTCGCGGCGCAGGAACTGCGCGACCGCGAAGGCGATGACGCGCGCGAAGAACATCACGAAGGCGTTGATGATGCCCTGGATCAGCGTCATCGTGACCATGTCTCCGTTGGCGATGTGGGTGATTTCGTGACCGAGGACGCCCTCCAGCTCGCGCCGGTCCATGCGACGCAGAATGCCGGCCGACACCGCGACCAGCGCACGCGAGCGGGTCGGGCCGGTGGCGAAGGCGTTGACCTCCTGGGAGTCGTAGACGCCGACCTCGGGCATCTTGGGCAGGCCGGCGGCGCGCGCCAGGTTGTGCACGTCGGCGACGAGCTGCCGCGCGATCGGATCGGGGGTGTTCGGGTCGATGACCTTGACGCCCATGGTCCACTTCGCCATCTTGCGCGACAACGCGAGCGAGATCAGCGAGGCACCCATACCCCACAGCACGCAGAAGACCATCAGCGAGCGGTAGTCGATGCCCTGCGCGGTGAGATAGGGGCGCAGGCCGAGCAAGCTCATGGTCACGCTGATCGTGACCAGGATCAGCAGGTTGACCGAAAAGAACAGGAAGATCCGTTTGGCGACGCCCATGGTGGCGCTCCTTTCGAGCCCCTCGCGTGCCTCAACGCGGGTGAGGACCCCGGGATTTCCGGCTCCTCGGGGCGCACGGATTGTAGCTCGGACCGCCCGGCCTGGGGGAGCGGGCCGG